>CALMEE010000126.1 GCA_937862885.1 uncultured Planctomycetaceae bacterium | reverse complement strand
CGCTGGAGGCGATGGCGCGGGCGATCTTCCAGAGCTGGTTCGTCGATTTCGACCCAGTGAAGAAGAAGTGTGAAGTTCGAAGGGTGAAGGGTGAAATCGACGATTCGGCTTTTCCTTCACACTTCAAACTTTTCCCTTCAAACTTCGAAGACTCCCCCCTCGGCCCCATCCCCGCCGGCTGGCGCGTGGGGACGGCCAAAGATGTTTGCGAGTTCGCATATGGTAAAGCGTTAAAGGCCGATCAACGCAAGCCCGGCATGGTGCCCGTTATGGGATCAAATGGTCAGGTCGGCGTTCACAGTGAGCCGCTGGTGAAAGGCCCAGGAATCGTTGTTGGACGCAAGGGAAACCCCGGAATCATTACTTGGGTAAACACGGACTTCTTCCCCATCGATACTACTTTTTACGTAGTCCCTACGAGTTCAGAGATTCCATTGACGTTCCTTGTACACGCGCTGGATTCATTGAAACTGGCGTCATTGGCTGCGGATTCCGCTGTGCCCGGGTTGAATCGCAACATTGCCTATGGAACTCAACTGTGCATCCCAACCCAGGCACCGCTCTTAGCGTTCACCAAACATACTTCGGCCATCAGAGATCGACTGCAAGCCGGTGAGAACGAATCCCGCGCCCTCGCAACCCTGCGAGATACCCTTTTGCCGAAGTTGATCTCCGGCGAGTTGCGGGTGCCGGATGCCGAACGGATCGTGGGGAGGGCGGTTTGATGGCGACGCGGAACATGACCACAGTCAGGAGTTTAAAAACGCAGAGGCGCAGAGAGCACAGAGTCATTCTCATTTCTTGCCCTCCGCGCTCTCTGCGCCTCTGCGTTTTAGCCTTTTACTCCAACCTGCTGAACAGCGAGTGGTTAACAAATGTGTTCACTGGAGGGCCTGCATGATGGAACTTCAGCCGTTTGAAGTGTTCCCGGTGAACCTGGAGGATGCCGACGATGTCGAAACACTGGGCACGAAACCTAAGTTTTGGTGGTTCAATACTGCTGGCAAGCGGCTACTGTTCAAGGCCGAAGATCGAGGGACAGGAGAGGATTGGGCGGAAAAGATTACTTGCCACCTCTGTAAATTGATTAATCTACCCCACGTGCATTATGAACTCGCTTGTGAGTACGAAGCGGGTCAACCAAAACGCCCAGGAGTGATCTGCGAAAACATCGCACCCGCTCCCCTGTCGTTGGTATTGGGTAACCAGCTTTTGTTCGAACGCGATGACTCTTACCCGCGCAGCGAAAAGGCCAAATATAAAGTCCGTCAACATACTGTTGCGGCAATTGTTGACGTATTGAAAGATTTGAATCCGCCGCCTGGATGGCAACCCGATGGCACGATTCAATCAGCCCTGGATGTATTTATTGGCTATATTATGCTTGATGCCTGGATAGCCAATCAGGATCGGCATCATGGCAACTGGGGGGCGATTCGTAATGAGGCGGGTGAACTGCTCCTTTCGCCGACTTTCGACCATGGAGCCGCATTAGCTCGTTTGCTGACCGACGAAGAACGACACGAGCGCTTGGTATCGCGAGATCGAAATCGCACGATTGAGGCCTACGTCACTCGTGCTCGATCCGCTTGCTATGCCGATACGAATGCAGAAAGAGCGATGGGAACGCTGGATTGTCTGCGGGAATTTGGGGTTCAATCGCCAAAAGCTGCCCAGGCCTGGAGAAATAGGCTGTTGGCCGTCGAAGAAATTCGAATCGGTGAGATTATCGATCGGATTCCCGAGTACCGAATGTCGAAAATCGCCAAACGCTTTACGGTAGAATTGTTGAACGAAAACAAAAAACGCATTGCACAGTTGGATATCCCATGAAAACAGCACTTTTTGTCGCCTGGCGGAATCAAGCGGAACAGCATCAAGGATGGGGACCGGTAGGACGACTTGAACACGAGAACGGAACCTATCGTTTCTTCTACACCCAAGGTGCGAAAACGCTCGACGGGTTCAATCCGTTTTCGGAGATGCCTCACCTGAACGAGGTTTACGAATCGAACGAACTGTTTCCCCTGTTTGCCAACCGACTACTGGGAAAGCAACGCCCAGAGTATGAAAACTTCCTGCGCTGGGGCGGGTTTGCCGCTGATTCTTCTCCCGACCCAATTTTAATTCTTGGCGTCACAGAAGGCAAAAAAGCGACGGATTCGGTGGAAGTATTCCCGTGCCCTGTACCCGACGGTGAAGGTTGCTATTTCAATAAGTTCTTCGTTCATGGTCTGCGCTGGATGAGCGCTGCGAGCCTCAAACGAATTGAAACTCTTCAACCAGATGAGCGTTTGTATTTGATGCTCGACCTGCAAAACCCGTATGACGAAAACGCGGCTGCACTCCGTACGGATACCGACCGCGCGATGCTAGGCTATGTTCCCAGGTATCTCGCCGCAGAAGTTGTGGAGTTGTGCGGTCAATGTGATTTGGATTTCATCGAATTGTTTGTCGCTCAGGTGAATCGGGACGCCCCATGGCAGCAACGACTTTTAGTTCGGATGCACGCCTGCTGGCCCAATGGGTTTGAGCCATGTTCAGGCGAGGCGTTTAAGCCGATCCCTGATAGCGTCTCGGCTTCCTGCCACTGATCAACGAGGGATTTCGTGTGAGCAAGTTTACCGAATCCGTTGTCGAAGAAGCCGCCCTCGGTTGGTTGGAGGGGCTGGGGTACGGCGTGCTTTCAGGCCCGGAAATTGCCCCGGATCAGCCAAGTGCGGAGCGGGCAGTTTATTCTCAAGTGGTGCTCGAAGGGAGGTTGCGGCAGGCGCTCGCGCGACTGAATCCACAAGTGCCAGCAGATGCCATCGAAGAAGCATTTCGTAAGCTAACGCGGCCAGATGCTCCGTCGCTGGTCGCCGCCAATCGGATCATTCATAAGTATCTGGTTGATGGCGTTCCGGTCGAGTTTCAACGGGCGGATGGATCACTGGGCGGTGATTTGGTGCAAGTGATCGATTACCAGGACATCGAGAACAATGAGTCCTTGGCGGTCAACCAGTTTACGGTGGTCGAGGATCGACACGAACGGCGTCCAGATATCGTACTGTTCGTCAACGGCCTGCCTTTGGCGGTGCTAGAATTGAAGAATGCGACCAACGAGTCAGCGACAATCTGGAACGCCTTTAATCAATTGCAGACCTACAAAGCGCAGATTCCCTCACTGTTCCAATGCAACACGGCGCTGGTGATCTCCGACGGCGTGGAGGCCCGCATCGGCACGATCTCCGCTGACCGGGAACGGTTCATGCCGTGGCGAACCATCGAGGGAGAGGAACTGGCCGACACGCGCTTGCCGCAATTGCAGGTGATGTTGGAAGGAGTCTTTGAAAAACGGCGGCTGCTGGACCTGGTGCGGTACTTCATCGTGTTCGAGGATGCCGGCGGAGGCGTGCTGATCAAGAAGATGGCCGGCTACCACCAGTACCACGCGGTGAATCTGGCGCTGCAGGAAACGATCCGCGCAAGTGTCCCGTCAACGGAGCAGACGGCCGTTCACGAAGATGATGGCACCTATTATTCTCGCCCACAAAGCGATGGGAAACCTGGTGACAAACGCGTTGGTGTCATTTGGCATACGCAGGGTTCGGGCAAGAGCTTGACGATGGCATTCTACGCCGGACGCGTGGTGTTGCATCCGGCGATGGAGAACCCAACGCTGGTGGTGATCACCGACCGCAACGATCTGGACGACCAGTTGTTCGGGACGTTCGCCAAATGCCACGAACTGTTGCGGCAACACCCTGTGCAGGCCCAAAGCCGGGCCCATTTGCGGGAACTGCTGCAGACAGGATCGGGTGGGGTGATCTTTACCACGATCCACAAGTTCTTTCCGACGTCGGGCGAAGACCAGCATCCGTTGCTGTCCGACCGACACAATATCGTGGTGATTGCTGACGAAGCTCACCGCAGCCAGTACGATTTCATTGACGGCTTTGCCCGGCACATGCGCGAAGCCTTGCCCAACGCATCGTTCATCGGCTTTACGGGAACGCCGATCGAATTGGCCGACGCCAATACTCGCAGCGTCTTCGGTGACTACATTAGCGTTTACGACATCGAGCGAGCGGTCAAAGACGGGGCGACCGTCCCGATCTACTACGAAAGTCGCTTGGCTAAGCTAACGCTCGCGCCGGAGGAGCGACCCAAACTGGATGCCGACTTCGAGGAAGCCACCGAGGGTGAGGAGGTCGATCATAAAGAGAAGCTCAAGACCAAATGGGCAGCACTCGAAGCTTTGGTTGGTGCGGAAAAGCGCGTCGCTCTGATTGCCGAGGACATGGTCAATCACTTCGAACGTCGTCTGGAGGCTATGGACGGCAAGGCGATGGTGGTGTGCATGAGTCGCCGTATTTGTGTCGACCTGTACAACGCCATCATCAAGCTGCGGCCCGACTGGCACCATGACGATGACGATAAAGGAATCATCAAGATCATCATGACAGGCTCGGCAGCTGATCCATCGGATTGGCAACCGCATGTTCGCAGCAAATCGCGTCGCGAGGAATTGGCCAAACGATTCAAAGATTCCAAAGACCCGTTCAAGGTCGTGATCGTCCGCGATATGTGGCTGACCGGTTTCGATGCCCCCTGCCTGCACACCATGTATGCCGACAAGCCGATGAGAGGCCACGGACTGATGCAGGCCATCGCGAGGGTCAATCGGGTCTTCAAAGATAAGCCTGGTGGCCTGATCGTCGATTACCTGGGGCTGGCTCACGAACTGAAACAGGCGCTGGCGACTTATACCGACAGTGGCGGTTCGGGGCGAACGGCCATCGACCAAGAGGAAGCGGTCGCCGTGATGCAGGAAAAATACGAGGTCTGCTGCGGTATTTTTCATGGATTTGATTGGGAGCTTTGGCAT
>CALMEE010000125.1 GCA_937862885.1 uncultured Planctomycetaceae bacterium | reverse complement strand
TAACTGACGCTAGGCTAATCAAACGGCCAGGGACATCGATGATCTTTGGCGGGCAATTCCGTTCTTTGGTGGTTCAAGAAAACACGCGACCTACGCGAGTCGGTACTGCACGTAGGTCAACGTCAATCAAGGCTGGCGGTCAGCGGGTGTTTTGAATGCGAGCAACTATCGGCTGCGGCGGCGAGCTAACCCGATCATTCCGCAAAGTGCCAGTACTCCAAACATGGAGGGCTCTGGAATGGCGGTACCATTGAATGTCACATTATCAAATCGCCAAGTGCCCGCAGCAGTGTAGGTGCCTGTTCCAATGCCTGTTCCGGGAGGTCCAGATTGCGCGTTTGCTCGTTGGTAAGCTGTATTGGCTCCAAAAGAGTTGGTTGCGTTCTCATCAAAAGCGTTCGGCGAGAAAATCGACAGAACACGAACGCCAAAATTCGGATTGTTATTGGCTCCAATTACGCTGCTGAAATCGACTGAGAACGAATAGAAGGTATCGTGGGGAGACAAACCACCACCATTATTCCAATACGGAGTCCAATTAGCGCCGCCGTCCAAAGTGTACGACACCTGAGCCCAACGAGAACCAGTACCGCTAGCACGATGATCGAATTCCAAAACAATGTCAGAGTAGCCGGCGGTTCCCGCCAAGAACTCAACGCCGCGTAACCCATTCTCTTGCGATTGTGCTGCATAGCTGCTTGTGTTCCAACCGCGACCTCCGCCATTCCCCGTTGCAAACTCTCCGGCTCCTGCTGCTGCAGTGCCACCGATGTAAGAGGCAGTCCCCGCTCCGGTTGCTGGCGTCAATACATCCCCTTCGAATGTCCATTGTGTAATCACATCGGCGTTCAAGCCGACAGCGAAGGCAGACACCATTGCCACCGCTAAAGCAAATTTCCTAATCATGTTGAATACCCTTCAGTAAAAAGGAATCGAACTGTCTCGCTGGGCAACCTAGCTCCAGCATTTTCGTCGGATTCTACTGTTCGAATATTCGATTCATGCGTAGGGAATATGAACAAATCATGAATGTATTATGAAGATCATTTAACAAACAGGCTCTTCAAAAGAGCTTTGTCCTGCAACGATTTGACGGATCGATGGCAGATTCGCGAAGAACCGGCGTGTTTAATGCGGCCCCTACATATTGTTGCCACCGTGATGCCTGAAAGAAATGTCTCGCGATTTATGAAGGTGCCGCGACCTTTGCATGATCGGTGGACTCACGACCGTTGCAGATTTAGCTGGGCCAGAACCACGACTCTCACCGCCGAGACGACAGGCATGGGCAGCGACGGCCGACGTGCTCCGAGTCAATTTACAGATTGGCAATCCGCGATCTGCAATCCGCATTCTGCAATCCGCGATCCGCGATCCGCGATCAAGGCAAACCGCCGTTGTTTAGCAACGTGCCGAGGCGAGCAACAACATCGCTCTTTAGAAAGCCGTAGTGATTGGTACCTTGACGTTGGTGCACCATGTGCCACTTCCTTATCGAAATCGAAAGTGGTTGGAAGTCGATTCGTAATGATTGTGACGGACAAGAACTCCGATTCTCGAAGTCTGGAGTTTTTGGCGGCATGACAATTGAAATAACTGTCATAACCGGCGAATACTAGACTTCCTTGCATGGTAGAATGAATGACGCCTCAATTCCAATTGACCGAGTTTGAATAGGTCGGAGTACGCAGAACTCTACAACGGCAAAAATAGGCGTCCCATCCCTCACATTCCTTGACTGCATGAACATCAGACCCAAACCAGAAACCGTAGCGGCCGGCGACAACGCAATTGAGCTTACGGTATTGATGCCGTGCTTGAATGAAGCGGAGACGTTGGAAGTATGCATTCGCAAAGCCCAAAAATGTTTGCAAGGACTTGATGTTCTCGGCGAAGTTATCGTCGCCGATAATGGAAGCAGCGATGGCTCGCAACAAATCGCCGAGCAATGCGGGGCGCGGATAGTTTCCGTCAGTGAACGAGGCTATGGCGCGGCTTTAGCCGGTGGCATCGCGCAGGCTCGCGGCCGATTCATCATCATGGGTGATGCCGATGATAGCTACGACTTCTCGGCACTCGAGCCATTTCTGCACAAGCTGCGCGAAGGCTACGATCTTGTGATGGGGAACCGTTTTGCCGGGGGCATCCAACCTGGAGCGATGCCGGCTTTGCACTATTATTTCGGGAACCCCGTGCTCAGCTTTATCGGCCGGTTGTTTTTCCGCAGTGGTATTCGCGATTTTCAATGTGGCTTGCGCGGCTTTCGTAAGACTGCCGTGGAGCGCATGGATTTGCGGACCACGGGTATGGAATTCGCCAGCGAAATGGTCGTGAAGGCAACGCTGGGAAATTTCAAAGTCACGGAAGTGCCGACAACACTGAGCCCAGATGGACGAAGCAGGCCCCCTCATCTGCGCAGCTGGCGAGACGGCTGGCGCAACCTGCGGTTTTTATTGCTGTACAGTCCTCGCTGGCTGTTTCTTATTCCCGGCATTATTCTAATGCTGTTGGGAGCCAGCGGGGTCCTGGCCTTAGTGACGGGTCCGGTCCATCTGGGTGCCGTCGAACTTGATATCCATACTATGTTATACGCGGCAATCGCGGTGATTTTGGGGTTCCAAGCCATCCTGTTTGCTGTGCTCACCAAGTTGTTCGCCATTGATCAGCGACTTCTACCGCCAGACGTCAAGTTCGAACGACTTTTGTCGTGGTTCACTTTAGAAAAAGGTTTAGTCGCCGGAGTCACATTGACCTTGGGAGGTCTGATCAGTGCCATCATCGCGACATCGACGTGGGGCGCGGGCGGTTTCGGCGAGTTAGATCCCAGTAAGATGATGCGAATCGTGATCGTGTCCGCTTTGCTGCTGACGTTAGGTGTGCAGTTGAGCCTTAACAGCTTTTACGTGAGCATCCTGCGTATGAATCGCCGTTGATCCAAACGCGAACCTATCCCAAATGGGTTCAGACCCTTTCCGGCGAGGCGCGTGCATTATCTCTGGTGTTGTCTCTGGCGCTCAGTCAGCTTGACTGGGAGCAGTTGCATCGGGTCGCGCGGAGAATTTTTTGAATACTCTCATGCCCAAACCGATTTTCGATCCAACATAAAATGCCACAAGAACGGTCACCCACACACTGAGCAAATGATTCGGCCAAACGTACCGCGCTAATCCCCACGAAGTCCAGGCTTCCAACAACGCATAAAATACGCAGCGCACTACAACTAAGGCAACCGCGACGATAATCACAACCAGTGTTCGCTTGCCTAATTTGGCATGTCTTTCAGCGTGAAAAATACCGATAAGACAACTCGCCAGTAGCGTCAGACCGAAGGCTGGAAAATACCAAGGAATAATCGCTTGAACGACTTCTTGATTCGAGCGAAAGCGGGTTCCGGGTTCTGAGCGGGTAATTTGCCATTTTTCAGCTTCATGTTGCTCTGGCGTATCGAGTTCGACTTCGATCCATTGACTCCCCACAAAGCGTGGCACGTGATAAGCCCGCGTCGTTTCGCTACGATTTCCTCCCGTAATGAATTCCAAGTTCATTTGCTCCCCCTCGTCAATCAGGTCGGAGTCGAATTGGAAATAAAATTGGCAAAACTTGTCACGCATCACTACCTGGACCAACTCCAACACCAAGTTGTTTTGTTTCCGCAGTCGCACTCGCACGAATTTCGATTCAGGCGACGATAGCCTGCCGTGGATCCGTACGATGTTTTCGGATGCTGTCCCGCGTCGAACCAACAATGCGTCATAAAACCAGTTGCGACGATTCGAGTCCATTCTGGACAACTGAGACATCAATCGTTGTCGGTCAGGGTAGAACATGTTGGGAAAAAGGCTGTGGTATACGGCCGTTGCTACCAGACCCGGGGTCGCTGCAAGCCATGCGGATAACTGCGGGTCCACGGGGAATTTTGCCGCGCGACTTGGAAGCCGAGCATCGCGCAGAGCCGATTCAATCTCATCTGCGGCACGTTGCATCGCGTTGTCCGGGCTGTGATCATCTTGAAAAATCCAATACAAATGCCAGTTCAACCACGTGCCTACTTGTCCATCTAGGTCCAGGCTCGTCTTCGCCTGCTGAAAATTATGGGATGTGACGTCGAGGAACCGAACTCGATAGGCGTTCAAAGTTGGGCTGACTTCACAAGCGCGTTGCATGCTCTCGAACGTAACAGGTGCAAATCGAATTTTTTCCTCTGGCTCAATTCTGTACAATGCATTGAGCAAGGCATTGAAGCCAGGAGTCTCCGTTACGGACAGGGCCTTCAATCCGTATTGCCGCAGATGAATTTGTTCAACCGCCTTGATCATGACCCAAGGCAAAATCACTAGGCTAAAAACGCTGGCCCAAGCCAGAGCAGCTTGTTGGAACGGCATTTTTCGCCAATCACGCCAGTGATACCAGAACAATCCACCCATCAAAACCACGAAGAACCCAGCAATTACCCATAACTCGTTGCGAAACAGCGTTATCGATACCGCCGCCGCGGCTGGTACGCTGGCCCAATACCATCGCCAACATCGTGGCGCGTGTTTGAACCAAGGTACTACTGCGGCAGCTAAAATCAACATCAACAGCGATACGCATGGTTCAGTCATAAACACTTGCGAGTGGTTGATAAACCATGGTGAGAACATCAAGAAGGTAGCACATAACCATGCCAACAATCGTGAATTGCAGAGAGACTGCAAGGCATATGCTGCGTAACAAACGATAGATACAAAAAACAGGTCCAAAAATAGTTTGTACGGCAAGCCAAAGTTGGTTACGGTTGCCGCCAAGATCGGCAGACCCGGGCGATGCGTTGGCAAGATGTCATCCTTCGTACCCGACATATAGTAGAGGGCGGTCTTCGCGTACTGATACGAGTCATTCTCTTGCGGCACGATCTCGTCACCGGCGGACAAATAGAGCCGCAAGCCGATCATGCCAGCAACCACAAGCCATAGTGTGGCTCTTGAATTGCTGATCGCAGCAAGCTTCATGATAGATTTCGCGATCATCTCTCGGCTTCGAATGCTGAAAAGGGATTACGGCCTGGCGAAGTATTCTGAACTCATAGAATAGTCTGGTCCACTCAATTGAACAACAACACATTACTCCCGGAAAAAAACCGTCTGGAGCCTGTGCAGCAATTCGAATTGGCAAACAAGCATGAGCGAAAACACAATCCCTGCTTGCGTGCGATCAGTGCAAAAATGGGCCAATTCTCTCCTCTCGTTGGCAATTCGGCAAACAAGCTGACGAACGAAAATTTTTTGGCTACTTCCCGTGCAGCAATAGGAACAAGTGGAATCGTATCTTCCCTTGTGCTTGAATCAGGTCGTGCCCTAGTCAGGTCGTTGTGCGGCACAGCGGAACATCTGCCATGACTGTTATATCGTGGCAATGCTCATCGTCGTCGATAGAAAAACGATGGCTTGCTATTGCCGGCTAGCCATGGATCTCTAAAAAACTCAAGAGGGCTCCCAACTGGAAACTAACTTCGTTTATGCTTGTATCACTGTGAGCTGAATTGGCAACACAAATAACGTTAGGTTTCAAGTGACTCCACGTGGGAATCACTGTGTCGCTGATTTGTGGGGAAATCTCAGGGGAGTCGCTTGTATGGAACGGCTCTCGAAGCATTTCGGCAGTAGGCAAGCCAGGATCATTCAAGTGGAGATAGATCAACAAGCTGAAGAACTGAGGCCAGTACATGTATCATACGCATCGCTCAAGACAACTCGATGCTTAAAAAAACGAATCATGGCACAATTGAATCAAAGAACTGAAAAATCGTGTTGGACCGTTGTGGTTGATTGAATAAATGACCATGGAAACAGAAATCGATAACGCCGCACTCGATCTGGAAAAGAAAAGAGCCCTGTTGATTAGGGCCGCCGAATTGTTGCATCGCTACGGAACCCCCTCGCATCGACTCGAAGGGGTAATGAAACGCGTTTCGCGGTCATTGGGCATTGAAGCCGATTTTTTGTACACGCCGACATCGCTTTTTGTCTCGTTTCAACATGAAGAACGCAGAGCCCAGTTAATGAGGGTCGATGCGGGACCTATCGAACTCGGTAAGTTAGCTGAATTCGATGAAGCGTTAGAACGACTGGAACGTCGGCAATGCACGCTGGACGAATCAGCCGCTGAATTTCGGCAAATTGAAACGGCACCGCATCGATTCCCGGAGTGGTTGGTTGCCGTTTCAACGGCAGTCGCCTCGGCCTGTGCGACGACATTTCTGGGGGGTGGATGGGCTGAACTGGCAATCGCGGCCATGCTAGGATTTTTGGTACATGGGCTGGGACTTTGGCTGAACTGGCTGGCGCCGGGTGAGCGGTTATTGGAGGTACTTGCGGCCTTTGGTTGCGCGATTTTATCGCTATTAGTTTCCAGGTTCATTTTCCCGCTAGACGATCGGGTCGCGACATTGGGTTCGCTGATCGTCTTACTTCCCGGCCTGTCGGTGACGATTGCGATGACCGAGCTTGCCAATCGACACCTTTCTAGCGGTGTTTCGAGATTGGCTGGGGCGGGAGTCGTGTTCTTGACACTGGCGGTCGGTGTGGCGTTGGCATGGCGGCTTGGCGCTTCATTAAGGCCAGCTGAGGTGACGGCCACGACACTTCCTGCGTTGGTGAAGTACGTCGCTGTGTTCATCGCACCGTTTTGCTTCATTGTTTTGTTTCAAGCCCGCATTCAAGATTGGTTGCAAATTTGCTCAGTCGCTTGGCTCGGATTCTTGGCAGCCGATTTTTCCCAACAAGCCTATGGTGCTGAGTGGGGTGCTTTTTTAGGCGCAAGCGTCATCGGACTCTTGTCGAACATCTACGCGCGGCGGTACAACCGCCCGTCATTGATCCCGCAAATACCAGCCATCTTGATGTTGGTACCGGGAAGCTTGGGATATTTGAGCGTGGCAGCCTTCATTGATCGGCAAGGCGTGCAAGGCGTGGAGACGGCGTTTACCATGAGCATCGTTGCCGTCGCCCTGGCGGGTGGTTTGATTACAGCAAATGTGGTTTGCGCACCGAAACGGTTTCTCTGATTGAAATTTGCGTTTCAGTCAGTGGCAATTATACGAGCACAAACAGATCTTCGATTCCAATGGTCTGTTGCAACTTGATTATGGCCAACGCTTCGCAGCAAAACGTCGTGGACCAGGCATCCTAGCGTACGGAGCGCTTACAAACTTGCTGACTTTGCAGCAGAAGCGATTCGGTTTGCCCTGATGGTGGCAGTTACGCGATGCAAAGTTCACACCGAATAGGCACGATTATCTGCGAACGCTCTTCAACCAAGCGAGATCTAATTCTGAAAGCTTGTTCAATGGAACTGAAACTTGATCGCCATCTTGCTTAACCAACTGTACCTCGTCATCGGAAACAGCTACCAGCCGCGCCCTCACCGTAAACTTGCCATTGGCGCTTGTCCAGACGCGCATTTCTGATTCAACGAGGCTGGGAGTCCCGGTAGACTCTGCAGTCGCAGACATTGATTGCGCTTTCTGCAACAATGCCTCTACTTGCGGCCACAGGCTTGTATTCTCATAACGGGCTACAAGTTCGTCCAGTTTTTCAGCAGGCAATGGCTTTGACGAAATCTGAGATTGTTTCAATGAGGTCAAATCGTCGTGTAGGATTTTCATGTGGACTTGCTTGTTGGCAACGTTACGCAACTTAGCAAGTGCTCTCGCCAACGGTTTGACTTGTTTCAAATGCTTGACCAGCTGTTGATAATCCTCGACAACCTCAATCTGTTGGGACAAATCAAGGTTTGCAAAATCGCCAATCAACTGAGTCATACCATCGATCTTGGCATGGATGCCTTCGCTCGCCACGCCGATTTGTTCACGCATTTTGATAACGGGACTGGCGTAGCAGACAATCTCATCGCGAAAAGCATTGGGGATTTTGCTCAACGCCACCAACGCACCGAGATGGTCACCCTGTTGTAGGTGAGACATCGCCAATTCGTTGGCCGAGGTGACTTGTTTGGCCTCGTTCTCCGATAGCTTGATCCCTGATTCGGCCAAAGCATCCGCCATCAGTTTAATCAATGCAGGAGTTTCAGGGGCTCCCACTTGGTTATAGATCTCATGTCCATCCGCGCGGACAATGTAGACTTGTGGAATCGCACCTCGTTCGGGCTTGTGTTCAGCAATCCAGAGACTGTAATCAGGAGTCGATACATCAATTTTTAGATACACAAACTGTGTAAGCAGGGCCTTGAGTTTCGCATCACTACTTAAGCGTTCACCCAATGCCACGCAGGGTTGTCAAGAACTGCTTCCGGCGATGGCAAAGATCGGTTTGCCGGTCAATGCAGATAGCTGTTTCGCTTGTTCAACCAACGCCGAATCGTTGATTTCTGTGTCTTGTGGACTGGCGGATGCCGCAGCGACCAAGCCCAGCGAAACACACACTGCCAATCGAATCACATTCTTTTGTTGCAGCATTTTCTAGCTCCGTATCAAGGAATGTTGACATTCAACCTATTGTGCAACCAAGGATCGAAGGTAATTGCACAATCGACTTACCAATTTGGAAATTATGTACCGGCCTCCGAAACAAATCAATCAGCTACAACCCATCGTTCGCATATTGTACCTACAAATTGTTCCATGGATTCATGCTCCTCGACTAGGTTTTCGAGTCCCCGACCACGCATTATCACTGTCCGCAAATGGTGTTCGCATTTTATGTTTTAGCGTGATTTTGTTGTAACCGTTCAGGGTTTTTAGGTCGTTTAACCGTTAGCCGCAGGCGTACGCTGGATTTTGACAAAACCCTAATTGCCTTCGAACGCCTGCGGCAAACGGTTAAAAGAGCCTGTATCGATTGATTCCAATTCTGAAAAACCGCAACGCATGAACGGTTACTTTTTTAGACCTGACATTGCTGGAATATTTTAGGGGCTCAGGTTCAAGGGCAATCTCCCGTCCTGATGAAACAAGCACGAATCGGACAAGTCGATTCAAATTCACCTCTGGATATCAGGAAGATTCGCGTAATTGCTCCCTAGCAATCGTTGGAGTTTCCACAGATATTTGGATTACCTGACGGATCGCATGTTTTATGCATTAGAATCGACACTCGCACATGCACGGTCACGAACAAACCTGCTACAATTACGGGCGAACGGCAAGTGAGGACCATGCATGCTGCATTATTACCACGTGGCGTCGGCTTGAGTCTCGCGGGGACTCGGTAATGAGTGCGCAGGCAACTATTCGCTGGTTTCTCGCCGAACATAACCTTTGCGATCAGGAAACGAAAGTCACTTCTCGCCAACCGCTAGAAATAAATGCTCGGAACATCGTACCCGAACCCAAATTAAGAAGTACGCGTACTTGATGTCAAGTTTATTCGACGGTGGTGAGAATTTCGAGTACGAGTACGAGTACCGCATGCGCTGATTACGAAGAAGAAGCCGTATCGAAAGAGCGTTTCGCCCCCTATGAATCATGGGCGTTACCAATGTGCGATGAGAAAAGTGTCAAACAAAACGAAAATTAAGAGTCTAACGAATACCTGCCATGACAACACGACGTGATTTTCTTCGATACGCGGCGGCGGTTCCGTCGACGGCCGTTATCGCGCGGTACTGTGCAGCTGCGCCGCAGTATGATTTCCCGCGGATAACTTTTTATGGTGCAACACAACAAGTCTCCGGCTCTTGCCACTTATTGGAGACATCGCATGGTCTGTATGTTGTCGATTGCGGCATGTTCACTGCCGATATCGAGAATTTTGACCGCGAGAACCGGGAGTTTCCCTTCAACCCAAAAGACGTTAAAGCCTTGCTGTTAACCCATGCGCATGCCGACCATCACGGGCGCTTGCCCTTGTTGTACAAGCAAGGTTTCCGCGGAAAGATTTACTGTACCGATGCAACAAGGGATCTTACCCAATTAGTTTTCAGCAGCGCACCACCGCGAGAAGACGACATCGAACCGTTGTTTGAGCTGGAAGACGCCATCAAGATGTTGGAGTTGCTGGAAGTAGTTCCCTACAATCGCAAGGTTAAAGCCGACAAACTTACGGTTCGCTACACTGATGCAGGTCATATCCTCGGTTCCGCGATGATCGAAGTCTGGGTGGATGGTCGCAAGATTCTGTTCAGCGGCGACACAGGACCGGAAAATGGACCAATTCTCTTTCCGCCAACCCAGCATTACACGGCCGATGCCGTGCTGGTCGAATCCACGTACGGCCCTTCGGCGCGCAGCACGATTAACTACGAAGACTTTGGCAAGCGGATCAATGAGGTTATCGAACGCGGGGGTGACGTGTTGATTCCAACGTTCGCGCTGCACAAATCGCAGATGCTGATATTTACGATCCAGCGATTGATGCAAGATGGAGTTGTGTCGCAAGATATTCCCATCTATTGCGACTCTGGCACGATCCACAAAACAAATTTGATCTACCACGCGTATCAAGACTACTATGACGATGAAGCTCGCAACTTTGTCAAAAAACACGGGACCCTATTTTATATGGGCAAGTATCGTGAAGGCCGCGTGCGAGACTTTGTCAAGGCGCATGGGGGAACTCCCAGTATCTACATTGCGACTAGCGGGATGTTGGCGTTTGCCGCATCGCCACAACACCTGCGCGCTATGGCGGACAACCCGAAAAATGCTTTGTTCATTCCAGGCTACCAAGCGCCAAACACGGTCGGTCGCCAATTGTTGGATGGTATCCGGGACGTGACGTTGAATATCCAAGAAGTTGTCGAAGAACGCACCGTCAATCGGCAAGTGAGAGTCAATGTCGAACTCGAAGTAGATCGAGTGAGCGGGTTTTCTTCCCATGCGACAGGGGAACAAATTTTGGAGTGGCTGTCTGAGTTTGAAGCGGTCGGGCCCACCTACATCGTTCACGGTGACAAAGATCGCTCGACTGGCTTGGCTGAAAAAGCCCGTGAAATGGGTTTAGACGCAACCGCTCCCGAACGCAATGAAAGTTTTACTGTGAAGGGAGAGCGGGTGAAGCCAGGGGCCGTACCCCCCCTCGATGCCAAACCTCCGGCCCCGGCAATTGTAGATCAGTAATTGTAAATAAGAAAAAAAGAACGAACTTGGGTGGTGCAGGACTAGCATGCTGGGTCGATCTTATAAACCGAACGAGTTGTGACACGCAGATTCATTTGGGATCGCGCCTGAATTCGCCACCAGGATTTCTCGTCAACTCAACGGAGGTGGCGCAAATCCGCAAAACACATGTTGGTGCAACAACCCGGTCTGCAACCGTGTTCGCCCTTAACCATAAAAACCCAGGTCTTTCCAAACAAACACAGAAATTGAAAGCCTTTTACGTTAGATGTGAGACCGATGAATAGAAATCGAATTCGACCTTTTGTAGCGATTGTCGCCGTGACCCTACTTTGCCTCACCAGCCTGCAGGCAGTTGCTTGGCAAGAGAATACGATCGATGAGGACCGCTATACTTCGCTCAACAAAGTTCGCACCGTGCACAAGCCTGCTTTGGAAGCCAAATCGCCATTTAATGTGCCGACTCGGATCCGCCGCAACGATTTGAAAAACGTCGCAATCATCCCGAGCGAAGATTTGCGGCAACTTATCGAACAGGATGGCAAAGATGGCGCTGTGCTCGGCCCGGTGGCATCGGTTTACATTCCACGTGGAGGAAATAAAGTCATCCTTAACTTCGGCAACGATCATCGAGTGTGTTTCAAAGCAGTCATCGACATCCGAGACTTTTTTAAGTGGGGTACAGAGGACCCGTCGAAAATCGCCAGTCTGTACGAAGGCTCCATCGTTGTGACCGACGGCTTGATTAGCATTCACCAAGAGCTGCCGCAAATTTTGGTGACGTTACCGCATCAGTTAAAGATTGTGACCGGGCGCTGACTGAGTGACGTGTACATTTCCCCGAAAGTCAGCGACTCATGCGATTTGTGGCGCCTTTAGGTGATGCCGAATTCCGTCGTTATCTTGCGCGCGTAGCGGCGGTAGATGCGGTGGTAAATCGCGTAATAGCTGAGCCATTGATGCACATTAAGTGGCCCAAATTGCGGATGGTTATGCGTGTCCAGCGAGCGAAGTGGCAGGTTGTGCAACAACGTTTTTTGTAGGTGCCGGGCCATTGTTTGGAATTCATCGACGACTTCTTCGCCAACGTCTTCGTTTGGAGTCAAATTGCTTAAGCGAAAAGCGAGAAATGGCGAAACCCCTTCGCATAATGAATTGATGATCTCAAGGATTTCCGCGTCAAAGCTGGTGAGGTGTTCGACTAACATCAATAGAGACCAAGTACGCCATTCATCAGGAATCCCGAATTGACGCGGAACCCGCCTGGGCGTGCCGGCGACATCAAGATCAACTTCGTCAATGATTTCCAAAACATTTCGCGACTCGACGGCAATCGACCGAATCAGTTTTTTTGTTGGAGTTACCAGGGCCTTTGTACGAAGCGAAGCTCCGATCCAAAACTTTTCGCCATCGGAAATCCGAGGTTCATTATTAGACATAAGAAGTTGTTTGTTCGACGGCGGCACGTTAGATTCAATTAGCCCAAGTTCATCGGTAGTTCGTCTTTCATTTCCCGGTTAGATTATAGGCAGAATTTTATAACGCTGCGCGAGCGAAAGGTCAATTTGACTTCAATATGAATTGTTTTTCACACGGGTTCCGCTTTTTGGACGACGCTTATTTTCTTGTGGGCACCGCGGTCCCCGATTGGCTGGCGATGATTGACCGAAAAGTTCGCGTGCGAGAACGCTCGGCGACAAAACATTTGGATGCCAGTGATCCGGCTCTGCAGCAATTGGCATCGGGAATTGTGCAGCATCATCGGGAGGACGCCTTGTTCCATACCGGTGAGGAATTCGTCTCGATGAATCTGCAACTAGCCTTGGTATTGCGAAATATGTTGGGTGACGATGCTGGGTTTCGCCCGCACTTTGTTGCACATATCGTGATCGAGATGTTGCTCGACTCCGTCGTGGCTTCGCAAATCCCCCAAAGTCTTGATCGGTACTACCACGTGATCGGGCAGGTTGATCCGATGGCCGTACAACAATGTGTGAATCAAATCGCCTCGCAACCGACGGTGAATTTGGCCGGTTTCTTTCCGAAATTTTTGCAGGAAGCGTACCTCTATGATTATTTCGAAGATTCAGGCGTACTTTATCGCGTCAATCGGATTTTGCGCGGTGTAGGCTTAAATCCTCTGCCCGAATTTGCGGTTGACTGGATCGCCCAGGCGCGCGACGCCGTTAATTCATCGAGTGATCTGCTGCTCGCACCGGTTTTGCAGGCACCGTCCATTCAGCGGCTCAGTTCTGGGACTGACGAATCACATGAGTTGCGGACGCCTCGTGCTTGAATCCTGCGTAGCAAGTGACGCATGCGATTTTTGAAGCAATCCGAGTCACTGGAACCATCTGCTGGCGCTGACTATAATCGCCGACGTGTGGCGAGAAACGCAAAGCATAAATCTTGGGATCTATTTTCGAAAGTAAACAAATATGAAATTCGGCATGAATGTCTTGTTGTGGACCGGTGAACTTAACGAAGGACTCTTGCCGATTTTGGAAAGGCTCAAACAGATCGGTTATGACGGAATTGAAGTTCCGATTTTCAACCTCGACTTGGACTATCGGCAATGGGGCGCAAGACTGAATGACCTCGGGCTGGAACGGACTGCAGTGACGATTCGCACTGCCGAGGATAACCCTATCAGCCCTAATGCAACCGTACGTCAACGCAGTATCGAGTTGACGCAAAAGGCAATCGACTGTTGCGTCGATATCGGGGCAACTCATTTGGTTGGACCTTTTCACTCAGCGTTGGGCGAATTTTCCGGACAGGGCCCGACGACAGATGAGTGGAATTGGGGCGTCGATTCGCTACGCCCCGTGGCAGAGTATGCTGGCAAGGCAGGCGTGACCTTGGCTTTGGAATGCCTCAATCGCTTTGAGACGTACCTGCTCAACACCCATGCCGATGCCGTGCGTTTTGTTGAAGCCATCGATCATCCAAATTGTCAAATCATGTACGATACGTTTCACGCTAACATCGAAGAAAAAGATGAGGCCGCTGCCGTTCGGGCTGCCGGCGATTGGATTGCGCATGTCCATATTTCAGAAAACGATCGCAGCACGCCAGGACAAGGAAATGTGCGTTGGGAAGAAACTTTCGATGCGCTGCGCGAGATCAACTACGATGGTTGGTTAACAGTTGAAGCGTTCGGTCTAGCGTTACCCGAGTTGGCGGCGGCGACAAAAATTTGGCGGCGCATGTATGCAACGGAAGATCAATTGGCAGCACAAGCACTCACGTTTATGCAGCAACATGTTGCGCGTCGCTGGGCTTTCTAATGGAAGCCGTCGAGTAGGTGAAAGCCGATTTGCATGGTAGGCGACCTTATAACAGCGGAGAGGACGTTTCTCAAGTCGCTTCCTGGGCCAACGTTTCGGCCAATTGCTTCAGTGCCTTTAAATCGAGCTTGCCAGTTCCCAACAACGGCAACTCCTCGACTTGAATAAAGCTATTTTCATTGGGAATGTAGAGATTTGGCAGACCAGCTTCGTTGAGTCCTGTGATCAATTCTGCCGGAGTCTTGCTAATCGGTTTATGGAGAACAATGATGCGTTCCCCTTTGCGAGAATCGGCGACCGCTGTCACCGCCAATTTCGTTTCCGATTGCTCATCTTCAGTAAGTAGTCCGCACAACACTTCTTCGATGCGAATGTGCGGGATCATTTCTCCGCCAATCTTGGAGAAGCGGCTAATGCGTCCAGTAATGTGGATGAAGCCTTGATCATCCACCATGGCCATATCGCCGGTGTTGTACCAACCATTTTGGATGACTTGGGCCGTCAACTCCGGCTGATTCAGATATCCCTTCATGACATTGGGACCTTTGATCCACAAAATGCCTGATTGATTCGCCCCGAGTTCCGCTTGAGTGTCGACATCGATTATTTTGGTCGCGACGTTGGGAATGGGTCTTCCTACCGTTTTCTCCTTGCAATCCATAGCGAATTTTTCCATCGACCGCGAGGGTGGAACATTCAAAGACACCAGCGGAGAAAGTTCCGTCGCGCCATAACCTTCCACGGGGCGCACTCCGAACTTGTTTTCGAACGCATCCGCCAGTTCCACCGGCAATTGTTCGGCCCCTGTCACGACGACATCCAGATTGGCGAATTGTTGTTTCGTACATTTCCGCAAAAATCCTCGCAAGAACGTGGGTGTTGCCAGGAGCAGAGTCGCTTTGTATTTTTCCGCTAACTTGCCAATTTGGTTTGCTTCGAGAGGGCTAAAGTGGTAGGCAGCGGCGATATTGAGGCTGGCCGCGCCCCACATGGTTGCCATGTAACCAAACGAGTGAAAGAAGGGCAAGATCCCTACAACGACGTCACTCTTCTTGAGATGAACGATTTGATCCATGGCATCTAAATTCGTGGCGATGTTCTGGTGGGTTAACATCACGCCTTTGGGGATACCGGTTGAGCCAGATGTGAAGATGATCGTCAGTACATCATCCGGTTTAATGTGGTGTAGACCGTACCAACGATTCAACAGTAGACCGGGGGTAACGTAGGACGCCACGACTCCGGCAACCTTGTCCTGCAAGGAAACTTTGTCTTTAAAGTCCTCTAAATACACCACGTTGCATTCGAGTTCGAATTTAAATTGCTCCATCACTTTGCGTGTGGTCAGAACGTGCTTGATGCCCGCTTGTCGAATGCACTCGTTCATGATGGCTGACGAAACGGTATAGTTCAGATTGATGGCAATACGTTGATCCAGTGCCAACGCCATGTTGACAACAAATGCACCAGCGGTTGGCGGAATCAGCACGCCAACATGTTTTTCCGCAGGGTCCAACACCAAGCGACTCAACAGCCGTTTGAGAATAACGCATTTCATCAACAACGTCCCGCCAGTCAACTGCGCATTCGTTGAGTCCGCGATTTTCAGCTTGAACTTGCGTTGTTTGCACCGCGAAATAAAAGTTGAAATCGGCGCGGCGAATGGAGAAATACGATGGGCGACGGAATCTGCTGATAAGTTCATAACGGCTTGTCGAATTGCAAAAAGGGCATGTTTATCGGTAATCGGCTGGCCAATATTAAAAACGAGCGGGTGGCGAAGCGAGCGTGGAAAAGGTCGCAACGTTCTGCCGCCTGCATGCGTGAATATACTTCCCCAGAACTGGTCGACGTAAACCGGGATAATTGGCACCGGCATCTTGTCCAGAATTTTAATGACGCCTGGCTTGAAGTCGAGAATCTGTCCAGTCTTGCTGATTGTGCCTTCGGGGAACAGTCCCACAGCTTCCTGTTGGCCCAGTGCCAGTCGCGCCTCGTTCAGCCCTCGCACGATCGACTTAGGGCCACCAGTAATCAAGATGATCCGACAGAACTTGGCAATTCTTTGCATGAGCTGGCTCTTGAAGTTTCCGGCCCAGGCAATCATGCGAATCCGACGCGGCACTAAAATTAGATAGATGGCTCCATCAATCCAGGTCGAATGATTGCCCACCAAAACGACACCTTGACCGTGCGGCAAGTTCTGGTAACCGGTGACCTTTACGCGATAGACAAGACACAAGACCCAATACATAACAATCCGCGTCATTTCCAAATACAGCTTGAGGGCCGCGTAGAAGAAAATAGGGAGCGTCAACAACCCAAGCACCAAGAACACCTGGCGCGTGGTGAGCAAAGGTTGCCGTGCTGACTTTTCGTAAACATGTTTGACCACCAACTTGTCGGCGTCATCGGAAAACTCATCGTAGTAAGCTTGGCGTGAAAACTCAATTTTTCGCTCGCGTGCCGTCGACATATCGACCCACAACAACTGTGTGAGTAACGCTGTGCGCAGCCGTGGATCAGGAATTTGGTCAACCACACCTTTCACATATTCCGGCTGACGCTCTTGCTTATCTTCCAGATGTTGCTTGAAGGCATCAACTTCACGGTCAAGTGTCGAAACCTCCGCAGGTGTCAGTTGGTAGGTTTGATATTGCTCGGGAAGATCAGCGAAATTTGCTGGATAGGTCGGAGCGCGCATCCCATAAAACAAAAACGATGTTAACATCATGCCTGCAAACAACATAAAATTGACTGCGGAAAGTATGGCTCCCCGTGTCTGCAAGGGGCTGCGGTTTTGTAAATAGGAGGCAAGCGGAACATCAAACAGCCCCGCGCTAATTCCCAGAAACGCCAGCAATGCACAAACACACACATAGGCGGCATTGACCTTAACCGGATACGAAATGAAATCGGTTGGAGTAAAGAAGATACCGATCGCAAAGGTGGATATTCCCAGTGCCCCCCACGGAACCAACCCCAACTCGATCCTCCCTGCCGACAATAACCCCGCCATAACACTGCCGATACCAACGCCCAAAACCAAGGAAATCAACAACGGGGTTCGATGACGCTCAAATAAGGCACCGCTTTCAAATGCGAATTGGTCAATATTCAGTTGCGCCAGAGCACCGACGGCCCAAAAGAACGAAATGCCAATCGCCACGCGGAACAGGGGGCCGTTCTTCCAGAGCTTATGGAGGTCACGGAAGGTCTCGCCAATCAGCGTGCGAGGAAACCGCGCAAGCGGATTTGCGATCGGCATTCGACGAATCCCCAAACTCAAAATTGTCCCGACAACCGCTATGCCTACCAATACCAGTGCCGACGTACTCAGATTCGCTTGCCCTTTAATGCCGGTCGTATCTTTCAACAAACCGCCCAGAGCCATTCCAATGACCGTGGCGGAAAGTGCAGCGAGGTTAAAGAATCCATTGGCGGCAGCAATCTTCGTCTCATCCAAGAGTTCCGGTATCGTCCCGACTTTTGCCGGCGCAAACAGCGCGCTCTGCGTCCCCATCAAGAAGGTGCACACGAGCAAGAGATTGAAATTGCCCAAATAAATGGCAAGGCTACCCAAACCCATGATCGCAATCTCCAGAAATTTACAGACCACAATCACGTCACGTTTGCTGAATCGATCAGCCAGCCAGCCCGCAATCGATGCGAATACAAGGTAAGGCGCGATAAAACAAATCGAACCGATCATCAACAGCCAACCTTGATCTTCCGGCGGGAAAAAATCCTTACCGATGCCGATCACTAACCAGCGGAACGCGTTGTCGTTGACGACCGTCAAAAAGTTCGTCCATAGCAGACCTTGAAAACTGACGGACAACAACGAATTTTGTGTCCTATCAACGTTCCGCTGTAACTGTTTACGTTTCATAGATAATCAGTGCTGCCAAATCCCATTCAAGGTGAACGTCATGCGTCAATGGATGTCTGTGCCGGCCGCCAGCGCGATTCGATTCTCCAATGGATCTCAATATTACAATCGATTCGCGGCAATTTTCGCCCAGCGCCGGAATCGGCAAACGGCAAAAAACTCGGAAACTGAAATTTTCAAACACGCACTCAGGCTGTTGCGACACTCGTACTCGAAGGTCACGGCAGTTTCGAATTCGCAATCCGATTCATTGAAACCGAGCAAGAATTCCTGGCCGCGTATCGCCGTGAATTTGCTTCGAGTGCGCATATCGTAGCAAGATCGAGGATTTCTCACAGCAGCGGTTTCGTGATTTCGTGCGCAAACGGCAACTAATTTACGCTCGGAAACCACTGGGCTGCGATCCAGTTGGTTCGAACCTCTAGTTGTCGCCATTAATTCAGCGCCGAGCATTGAGCACGGTCCGTTTTGCCTTGATGCACGGGAGTGCTTGACCGGGGATGCGGTCGTTCATTGACGATGGGTCAATTTGATGATGTCCTCCAGGACTGTTTTCGTGACACCTTTTCCTGGCGAAGCTATGTAGCGTGGATACCATGTCGGATCAAATCGCTCTTTGAAATTTCGCAATCCATGCCGGGTGTAGACATGTTCTTGATGCGGATGAACCAGACTTCCGATTTGTGCTCTCAGCGGCACTTCCGATTCCGGCTGTTCATCTAGAGTTGGCGCTGTTCCCAGATTCAAGAATTTGAATCCATGTTGTTTGCCCCACAGAATGATTTGCAAAATCAGATACTCCGGCATTCCCTGCAGCGTATCTGGCAGAAATCGAATCAACCCGATTGATAGCTCCTGTTGATCGCCGCTACACCAAATCGTGGCAAAGCCTTGGATTTCTCCCCCCTGCATGGCAACGCCAACCGGATTGTTGGCTACGTGTTCCATATCGAAATATGGCACGGAAAAGTAATGTTCAAGTTTGTTCCCATCCTGTCGCCACAAATCGGATATCCGCTTCAACAGGGGGAGTGACTCTTTGACTCTTGTGCCGGAAAGTACTTCGAACTCGTAGCCGTCTTGGACAGCGCGTTCCAAAATCGCATTGAACTCAGAGCGATGCGACGTTTTCAAATCAAAGACACTTAGGTTGACGATGGCTTCTTGAGCGATTTTTTGAGTCTCCAGTCCCATCTCCGCATAAATGTCTAACCACTCCATCGAGACATTGTAAAACACGGGGGCGTTATCGCCACTCTTGCACAGTTCGAAGAAGTCCCATGCGACCTGCAACGCTTCATCGCGCGGACCAATCGGATCACCGCACACGACTCGGCTGTTGCCTTGCACGGCGTAGGCCACGAGGGCCGACTTCTCAGCGTTCATTAAGAAGCGTTTATCCCCCAGCAAAGTGATTTGGCCCTGCGAGAATGGTGATCTTTCTACGATGCTGCGTGCGATACCGATTTGGTACTTCGAAGCTTGTTTCGGTCGGCGCAGTGAAATCCACACTGCGCGTGAAGTTACGAACAAGGCAAAGGCTATCGATGCCAGCACGAGTGCACGTAGCGAACGTTGGGCGAAGGCATCGTGTCCACTCTCCCAAAGCCACTTGAGTCGGATGGGATCTCCACCTTTATATGCAAAGACCATTAACCAGAACGATACTCCCAACACCACGCAAATGGTGGTCAGCCAGGTCAAAGCGATGCGATCAGGATAGCTGGAGTTATCGCGGAAGAACAAGCGACGAAATGGAACCAACACCACGATCATCACTGCCATTAGCGAGGCGACTTCGATCCCAAAATCACCTAGGATCGAAAAGATACTCGCGAGCACGTAGAGCGTCAAAGTAATCCAGAACGCCGAGACGATGCGGTGCGTCAAGCCGCGGGCAACGACCATCAAGCCCACACCGGCGATACCAAAAAGTATGTATGAGAAGTCAATCAGGGGCATGGGCAATCGGCTTGATAGCCACTCCATGCGGTCTAAGGTTGTGGGCGTAGCAGCTGAAAAACACAAAACCACACCAGACGAGAACGCCAAGAACGCCAAGAGGCGCGGAGCGATATCGGGCGTCCATTTGGTGGCGATCTCTAGCGCGGGCAGAATCTTTGACCGGTTGGCGGTAATCTCGTGCGCGATCAACATCACTAAGCCAATCAACATTGGCGTCAAGAAAAAGATCATGCGATAGGCCAACAACGCGCCAAAAACATCGGCTTCGCTTTTTCCAAGCAAAGCAATTATCGAAAGCTCAAGCACGCCGATGCCGCCGGGAACCTGCGTAACAAACACAGCGACCTGCGCCATCAGGAAGATCGTGACAAAATGGAAAAAGCTGACGTCCACTGTCGGTGATAATAGGGCGTACATCACACCGGCAGCAACCACCAGATCAATACTGGCCACCAAATACTGCATTAGCGCCAGGCCAAGCGGTGGGGGCGAACAATCGACGTTCTTAAACTTGAGCGGCTTGCGGCGCAACGTGCAAAAAGCCAAATAACTGAAGGCCGCAATCGTCAATGCCCAACCCACAGGACGTGTATCCGAAATCGGCAACCAACTCCAGGATGCCGGAATCGGCAATGGATTGATCAAGAACACCAGCCCCGACAAAGCGAAAAGACCAATCCAAAACGTGATCGCCAGAATAAACAGCAAGCGCACAATATCGCTCGTCGTCAATCCCCAGGAGGAATAGAGTCGATAGCGAATTGTCGAACCGCCAAACAAAAGGCCAAAATTGTTGCCGACGGCGTAACCCAAAAACGAGGCCAAAGCAACTCGGCTGAATCGCATCGGGTGTCGAATATACCAAATACCCAACCAGTCATAGCAAACCAAAATAGCGTAGTTCAGAATCGTCAATACGACTGCAACAACCAAATAAAACATCGGAATCTTCTTGATTCCATCCAGGAAGTCCTGCAGCGTATGCGTGCGCAATTCATGGTGTAGAAGCCACAGCGCAGCGACGAGCATGACAAGGACAAAAATTGGTCCTGCCCAGGCTCCAAGTCGTTCTTTGAGTCTTGTAAGTCTTTCGTTTGACAATTAAATCTTCTCGTGTTCGAAAACGGACGAGGACGCTGTTGGCGGCTCACTGCTGGTCGGTAATGCGTGGAATTCTAGCGCCATAAACCCATCGCCTTGCTCAATCAACAAATCACAAACTCTACAACATGGGTTGGAAACCATGGCGACAAAATGACTGATAATTTGCCGAGGAAAGTCGTAGTCGGGCGACCTCCTGCATATGCGAACCATCTGTAACGAAAACTGCAGCCCAGGCAATACTTCCGCACTTCCGCTTCGCGTATCAACTCGTTCGATTCTCCTTCTTGATTTTGCCAGTACCGCTCGGCGGGTCTTTCCATTTCCTATTCACGTTCTGATGACTTAGCATACTTGAGGCGGAAAATTTTTTAATCGTTCAGGCACCTCCCTCGATTTTTTGGCATTGCGAAGTTATACCGTATTCTCAGGCACGCTTCGATGCCAAACTCACTTCCCAACTCACACCTTTGATCTAGGCTCGCTCTGCTAACCACGGTTGTCTGCGAATAACAATTGTATGATGAACGCTTCCGGTGTATCGTCAACTTCCAATCGCCGGTCACGTATCCAGTTTGCTATTGCTGGCAACTCGCTAGACGCAGGTTGGAAGCGTACACAATATTAGGGCAACCCGAAAATCGAGTGTTACCATCCGATAATTGGCCACAACGTAGGGACGCATGAAACGGCTACGTTGCCGGGCAAGTGCCCGCCAATGGTTTGACAAACCGAATGCTAATGGCTTTTGAATCACTGACCTGGGCTCCTCGTTGGAATTACCATTCGCACAGCTAACGAGGCAGCACCGAGATTATTATTTAACCATTAAACCGCCGCGCGGTCGCTGGCTATTTCATCATAATCTCGACGATACCAAGATGCAGGTCTTGCTTTCGAATGATTCCCCCCTCTACAATCGTTAGAAGCGGTGAAATTGGGTTTTCAGCAACTCCTCCGCGGTTTTTTCCTGCGATAAAGTGGTGAGGTAACGGGATGACAGACAAACAATCAAAATGGCTTGATTCGGTTGTGCAATCGGTGACCGAGGGCTTTAACGAAAGCTGTTGGCGACCCAAAGCAGATATCTACAAAACTGCCACTGGTTGGTTGGTGAAATTTGACGTAGCCGGTGTGAAGCAAGATGACATTGATATCTTGGTTTCTGGTCGCAAGCTCATGATTAAGGGGTCGCGTCGCGATTACATTTCAGAACAAGGTTTAAGACACCACCGCCTAGAAATCAACTACAGCCAATTCCAACGCACGATTGAGTTGCCCCACGATATCGAATCATCACAGATTCGACATGAATTAAATGACGGGATGTTGTTAGTGCATATCGATTAACGCGTGGCATGAGAAGATTCTGACGCTTTCACCACTCCAAATTTTGCCTTTCTACCAGTTTAACCCCGGCGTGTTGGGTGAAACTTTGCGGGACCAAAAGTAATGGCTCTTGCAATTTGCTTGATTGTGTTTGGAATATTAATTAAATAGTCAATTTGCGAGACCCCTAGCTACCATGGCCAAATCGAAACGAATCGAAGTTGAGTCGTCATCTAAACTTCCGGTGATACCGATGCGCAACATGACGATCTTCCCCTTTGTGTTTTCGCCATTGGTCATAACTCGTCCGCAATCGTTATCGGCGTTGGAGGCAGCGCTGGCGACGGAAGAGAAGATGCTGGTGCTGGTCACGCAACGCGATCCGAACGTCGTTGAACCAGCGCCAAAGGACTTGTATTCGATCGGCACAAAAGCCGTGATCAAGCACTTGGCCCGCGATGGCGAAGTGGCACAAGTGCTTGTGCAAGGTGTACAGCGGGTGCAATTGGAGTCTTTTGATACTTCTGAACCGTTTTTGCAGGCCGCCATTTCCGCCGTGATTGTGGAGACTGCTGAAGAAAGCCGTGCCAGGGAAGGATTGCGCCGAGCCATCATGCAATTGATTGGCGACTTGTTGCGTTTGGCGCACCCTGAACGCGCCGAGCAGATATACGAAGCCTTGAATATGGCAGAGGACATTTGGCACCTCACGTATCTGATCACGACGTTGTTGCAACTCAGTAGCGAGCAGCAACAAAAAATGTTGGAGATGAAAGATATCGATGAAGCGTTGAATGAACTATTGAATCTGCTAAAAAGCGAAGTTGACATTTTGCAAGTCCGCAACCAGATCACTGAGAAGACGCGCAACCAACTTAGCAAACAAGAACGCGAATATTTGCTGAGACAGCAACTCAAGACGATTCAAGAGGAATTGGGTGAAGGCGTTGGCGGTGCTGATATCAGCGATTTGATCGAGACGTTGGAGAAGCTGGAATTGCCGGAGTTGGTCCGCAAAGAAACAAAGCGTGAAATCAACCGCTTGAAGCAAATCAATCCCTCGTCTCCCGATTACCAGTTAACTCGCTCGTACCTGGAATTGGTGAGTGAACTGCCGTGGAACAAGTTCACGACCGACGATATGGATTTGCTCAAAGCGCGAGCCATACTCGACGAAGACCATTTTGGATTGGACGAAATCAAAGAACGAATTCTTGAGCATTTGGCGGTGATGAAGCTCAACCCAGGTTCGCATGCCCCGGTGCTGTGCTTCGTCGGTCCTCCTGGCGTCGGAAAAACGTCGCTGGGACATTCGATTGCTCGTGCTCTGGGTCGCGAGTTTGAGCGACTGAGTTTGGGAGGGCTGAGCGACGAATCGGAACTGCGCGGACATCGCCGCACCTACATTGGCGCGATGCCGGGCCGATTAATCCAAGCTATTCGACGCGCTGCGGTCATGAATCCGCTGTTGATGCTCGACGAAATCGACAAACTCGGTCGCGATATGCGTGGCGATCCAGCGTCTGCAATGCTAGAAATACTTGATCCAGCTCAGAACCACACCTTCCGCGACAACTATTTGGATATGCCCTTTGACCTGTCCCGGGTTTTCTTTATCGCAACGGCCAATACGCTGGATTCCATTCCCGGTCCGCTGTTGGACCGCATGGAGGTGATTCAATTGTCCGGTTATACGACGACAGAAAAGTTGGAAATTGCCAAACGCTATTTGATACCGCGTCAGATATCGGCAAAGGGCCTCGCGGCATCTCAATCCCGTATTGACGATGAGACGATACTGAGTGTGATTCGCAAGTTCACGCGCGAGAGCGGCGTCAGACAACTTGAACGCGCCTTCGGAAAGCTAGCGCGTAAAATCGCGTTGAAGGTTGCGTCGTTCGAGGAGGTTCCGACAATCTCTGGCGACAACCTCGACGATCTGTTGGGTAAACAAGTTCGTCGCGAAACATCGCAGCGCAAACGATTGCCTTGCGGCGTGGCCACCGGCTTGGCGTGGACGCAAACAGGTGGCGAGGTCTTGTATATTGAATCCGTGCTGTTGCCCGATGCCCCAGGATTGACACTCACCGGCCAGTTGGGCGATGTCATGCGCGAGTCAGCCCGCGCGGCCCAAAGCTACCTATGGTCGCATGCGGATAAACTGAAATTGGATGCCGACAAGATCAAGAGAAACGGCGTGCATTTGCACGTACCAGCGGGCGCGATTCCCAAAGATGGCCCTTCAGCGGGCGTGACCATGATCACGGCTTTATGTTCCTTGTATTCGAACACTCCAGCCCGATCCGATACGGCCATGACGGGCGAAATCACTTTGTCCGGAGATATTTTGGCGATCGGTGGAGTCAAGGAAAAGAGTTTAGCCGCTCATGCCGCCGGCATTCGACGCTTGGTGCTCCCCATAGAGAACGAAGTGGACGCACGGGATATACCACCTGAAATCCGTGAGCAACTTCAAATCTATTTTGTGGATCATGTCGATCAGTTGCTAGAGATCACACTCGACCACGCCAGCGAATGCGATTCGCAATTGCAGGCACATGCCAAAGTCCCATCAGCTGCAGCCAAATCGTAGCCGCATCGCCAACTCGCATATCGATGTCAAACTGGCAATGGCGTTCGTCAGACCGCCAGGAGAGTTCATGCAGGGTGCAAAAAATTGACGGCCAGCGTCATGGAGCCATCTTTTTCAGTTTTCGTTGCAATGTACGGCGGGGAATATCTAGCCTACGCGCCGCCTCGGAAATGTTGCCACCACTATCGCTTAATACGCGTTGAATATGTTGCCATTCCGCTTCCGCCAACGATGGTTGCGGGATTTCAGCGTCGCTGGACTCTCGTTTGTGGCGGCCAATATCTTTCTCATTCAAAGCCATCAATAGATCATCCGCATCCGCCGGTTTAGGTACGTAATTGATGGCGCCATGCTTGATGGCCTCGACTGCATTGGCAATGCTGCCATAACCGGTCAACATCACTGTCTTGGTACGCGGCGATCGCTCTTTAAGCGTTTTCAGAAATTCTAAACCAGTGCGCCCAGGCATCTTCAGATCCAAGACGCAAAGATCAGGCAATACACTTTGCAATAACTGTTCGGCATGATCCGCATTGAATGCTACGACTACCCGATAGCCACGAGACACAAATGCTCGTTGCAGTCGTTCCCTCAACACCTCATCGTCATCGACCAACAAGATCGTCTTTTCATTCATCGAAAAACTCAAATGGATAAAAAATGGTAACACTCCTTGGAACAATCCGCTTCCAACTAAAAGCGAATCAACCAAAAAATGAGCCTTTGCCAAATGAAACCGCAATTGAAAGGAATAATTCAAGTACCTGTCAAAAAGCAAGCCAACACAAACGCGTATGACTTGATCATTACAAATTTCACAACTTCCAGTATACCAAACTCATTTGCTCGAGTTTGACCGACCAAACACGTTAATCTAAAAAATCCGCGTGAAAATTGTCAAAACAGCGTTATGCTCGATACTCCGCATATTGAACCGTGTGATCAACGGCCCTTTCACGGCGAGTTCTCGCAACGATCGTTAAATCGGATAAATGACGATGCACGGTGGTAACTTGAGAATCGCATTATGCATCAGCCGAATGACGCCGATTACGGTTAGCGGGTCGACCGTTTCGCCGTGTCACTTTGGCCAAGTCGCTTGACCAGCTAAGGGAAAACAATGGGCGGACCCTCATCCGAAGAGGTAAGCACACTCATAACGACACTTTGCCACGGCCAACAAGACAGCGATAAAACGTGCATGCGTTATCGTCCACGATTTCTACGCTGGCAACCGCATGACTCGCGGAGGGACGTGTTCTTAGCCAACAAGCCAACGCTAGCTTCAAACGATTGATCTGGCGACCGCTTGCGAACTTGCCTACGATTCGACAGTCCAGTGCTTTGTCAACACAACAAATTTAGGGTTGGCCATAGGGGAACTTGCTAATTTTCATCGGAGATTGTGGAGGTTTGACAACCTTCACTCCCCCTAAAATGAGCTGTGACTTGACACTCGATTTTCTATTGACGAACGAGTTGGATTGCAAATTCTTAAACCTTGATCAACCAAATCAAAAATGCGGATTCAGTCGTTCAATGGCGTCAGAATTATTAGGTTCAAGCAACGTTGTCATCATTGAAAATTGCGATAGCGGGCAATTAGTTCGGTAACAACCATTGAGCAAGTGAGTCGAAGTACGGTTCAATCATTTTCGTGTCAGACCGCAAGGAGGATGTCGTGAACTCGATGAAGAATGCAGTCGTTGTCGTGCTGCTGCTGGGAGTAGCCTATGGCGCTTATAAAGTCGTCAACGCTCCAGACCCGGACCAGACTCTAGACGCGAAGACTTTAGCTGCCTTGGAAAATGGAATCGAACTAGAAATCCCAGAATTGGATGAGATTACGTCAGTCGCTGCTCCCCAGTCGAGTAGTAAGCGGCAAACAGATTCCAGTTTGCGATATGCCGAACCGCCGACCTTGCCTCGATTGAACCAAAATAAATCGTCATCACTAACTGCGCCTCCCCTCAACGAGTCAGACAAAGCCCCACAAGTTGGCGGAAGACCAAGCGATACTCGATCCACAACAATTAGTCCACCTCCTTTGGCACCGCCGACACTAGCGTCGTCGTCACAGCAACCTTCCAACAACGATTCGCAGGTTGCGAGTGCAAATACCCAAGATGTTTCACCTAATGAAATGGTAACTGGCAGTTCTGCAGCAGCGACGGACCGCAGCGAAAGCGTTTTCAATCCTCAACCGCAGACTGAGATGGTGGGAATCGTTCCCAAAACAACTTCTAACGAAGTTGCCCCCAACCTCGCTCAAGACACCAATCCGTACGTCCGAGATAATTTGGGATTGAAACCGACTGAATCTCAGGCGAATGCCGCAGGGAGCCCGTTGCGTTCAGCAGCAACTGACTCGACTGCGGAAAATCAAATCAATCCAACGACAATCGCTAGCCACCTCGATTGGAACAAGATCCGGCAATTAGTCGAGGCGGAGAAATATCGAGAGGCGTTGAAATTGCTCTCCGAAATTCATCGCAGCAATCCTCGACACGAACAACGCGAAGATATTGTCGCTTGGCTCGATTCATTGGCGTTTAAGGTGATCTACTCCAACGAACACCACTTAACTGGGCGCCCATATTCGGTTCAACCAGGCGAAACCATCTTTTCAATCGCTGAGCGCTGGTCGGTTCCAGCCGAATTAGTTTACCGCATCAATCATTCGGAAATTGCGAGCCCAGATCAATTGACGCCGGGCACGAACCTCAAAGTTGTGCAGGGCCCCTTTGATGCAGAAGTCAATATTCAAACGGGCGAACTGACACTCTATTTGGGAGACCTTTATGCCGGTCGATTCACGGTGGCGATCGGTAACGATGCAAGTGACCTGCAACGTGGCGTTTTTAACGTCATAGCCAAATCGGACCAAGGCCGCGTTTACCGCGATACCAACGGGCGTTCCTACGCAATTAACGATCAGTCTAACCCCTATGGCACCTATTGGTTTGGGTTGGACGAACAAACGTGTATTCACTCGAGTAATTCCGTAGCCGACAATCGAGGTTGCATCCGTTTGGATGAAGAAGATGCAGCCGACCTTTACCGTATGTTGTCGGCTGAATCACAAGTGATCATCCGCTAGTCTTATCCAATCGCACATTGTCCTGTGTTCTTGTTCAGGTCAAGCACGCGATATCTTTGACTATCTTTCATGTTGAGATCATGCGTCAACAAGATTCTTTTTGAGGCTGAATCTTTACGCAACTACGCCCCAACTTCTGAATTGCCCCTGCGCGCGCAATGGTTGCCAAATACATCACTTAGGTCATGAAAAATAATTGCCGTGGTTATTGGCAAAAGCGTCGTTGGCAATTCGCTCTAAGAATCACGAAGACGTGAATTCCACACAGGCCTTCCTTATCGAATCCCTGGGTAAAACGAGGTCAAATCGGTCGATCCGGTGGAAGGGGTGTCAACGGTGAACAGCGCAGGGTTTACTGCTTTTAGCTGTTTGAGATTGAAGAAATCGAGTTGGATTATCGAGCGAAGCGTTTGTTTTCCTTCAACTGGGCTGGCGTGAAAAACCATTCGGTATGGGAAGAGTACAAAATCATCGTCTTCCTGACCAAGCCACAGTTCAACGCGTTGTGGCATGCGCTCAGAAAGAACAGTAGGCGTGTTTGATTCGTGAATGCTATGCTTGGCCAATGCATTTTCGTCTAGGCGACCTTGTACGTAGTAAACGCTTCGATCGTCTATCGTCTCGGATCGCACCGGTTCGAATACAAAATGAATGGCCAAATGCTTTAGTGTAGCTGGCAAACCTCCCAGATGTGACCAAGGGCTAGTCCATTCGGAAAGTTCACTCTTGGGCTGGTCGCTTGAATTGCGATCTAGCCGAAACGTATCGACAAACGCGAGTTCGGATTGGCCATTGACTTCATGAAAACGATAGTAGAACCGCCCATCAGAAAGGTGTGCTAGACGAAATTTTGATTGGGGTGAGCTACCATGCAACTCCATTCTCCAGCGACCGCTGCCGGAGCCTTGTTGAACGTAGAACCCGGGTCCGTTGAGTTTTTGGTCAAACAAGTTGATTCGATATCGCAGATTCGCCTGGATAGCCGTATTGTTTTCCAGCGCCCGCGCTGCTTGCATCAGCAACCGATTAACGTCTCCAACCGGCGTTGACTGAAGCCGCGTACCCTTGAGTGGCGGCGATGTAGGTGCGTCAGACGGCGTTTGAGGAATATCCTCAGCATCTTCCGCCGAGACGCTAATTACGGCGGTTTGCTCATAAGTTTGCCGAGAGACTTGATCGCCTTTCTTAATCGATGGCGGATGGCTAGCAAGGACGGTTGGGACGGTTGATGAAGATCGTTGTGGGTTATTTCCTATTGCTGCGGCGTTGTACGTAGGCGGAAATGGCTGCGCGAGTTGATGATGGCTGGGCGATTGTGGATTCGTGCTATCAGATTCGCTCAACGACAATTGCTCTGCGTAAGCAAATGCTATCAATGCGACCGCCAACAATCCGATCGGTATCAAGAATTTTCGAATCATGTGCAGGTTATGCGGATTTTTCCAAAGAAATCTGTTTTGACGCGCCGAACATAGAAGTTAGCCTTCCAGCGCGCAAGTTGTGTGAGTTGGCTGGCATGTTTGTGTTGGTGCAGCATTTGCGTGAACGAGAGCCAATATTGGTTCGCCTCATGTCGAAACTGCATTTTAGGAGCAAAGGATAATCGGGTCCACGTCAATTGATCAACCAAACAGTTCGTTTTTAGATTCATGACCCAAATACGTTTTTGATTGAGGTCGAAAACAAAGCACAGCGTTAGGGGGGAACCATGTACGCACACTTTTCAACTGCAGCGTTGCTTATCGCCGTTGCGGGGATGGTCGGGTGCCAAGTGCCAGCAGTCCGGTCTGGCTTGCCCGTTTCTCACAATTTGCCACCGGCGCAAATGCTTCACGAGCCGGGTCCCGGTGTTGGCGGTCCCGGTCCAGGGGTGATCGCGGCGATGAGCCCTGGCGGTCCAATGGGTGGCGGCATGGGTTACGCAGGTCCGGCCTACGGAACACCAGCTCAATCCTCGGTGCAAATCTTGTTCGATAAACCAGTTCGCATGTATGTCAATTGGGATGTTTCTCAAGTTGGTGCCTTCGATTCGGCTCCACTGGTTGTTCCAGGTCGACAGAATTTCCAACAAGGTGGCTTATACCGCTTGAAACTCACCAACATCGGCGGACGTGAAGGCATCGAGCTTTATCCGACTTTGGAAGTCGCGCCTGGTTCGCCACGCACGGCAGCCTACTTAGCTCATGCTGCGATTCCGATCCAATTCACGGAAGAAGATTTTGATCAAGTGTTGGCCGGCAACTTTGTAACAAAGGTGATCTATGTTCCGGCTCCTGAGTTCCAAGAGTTGGCATTGGCAGGCATCGATACCTTGGTCAGCACGCGACTGGATCCGGGCGTTGACCCGATCGTGGAAGCAGACCGACGCGGTTCGATCTTGGCGATCATCCGCATGGGTAACAAAGACTTGGGTTTACCAGGTGCCTATCAAGGTGACACCGCTATGGCCGGTTTTGGTGGAGCAGGTGGGTATATCAATCCATCCCAATATATCTCGGGTGTCAGTGGCCCATCCTACGGCATGCCGTACACGGGAACTTCCATCGGACTCCCTGGACCGCCACACGTTCCATTAGGTGGCCCTGCTGGATTGCAGCACTACGGAATCCATAATCACACAGCACACGCGATACCAGGACCGACACCTAACGTCAATGTGCATGTGAAACAAAAGCCAGGCCTGACCTATCCACGACCGGCTGACACGATTTTGGTGCGGGAACACACGATTCGCCCACCACATTCGAACCAACAGCCACCAGCTGATATGGTCCATGGCAACGTTCCTCACAACTGCCCGGACTGTGGTGGCTTTGGATGCCGACGATGCCGTTAAGCGATGCCGCGGACTTCATTAAAGCATGAACATCCAACAGAGCCGCGCCGGGCGTTCCGTCGCGGCTCTTTTTGAAACAGTAAGTCATCTTGCTGGAGAACGTCGCTTACCGGCAAACCCGCAAGCAACTAAACCTACTCTGAAGCAGCGACACTGATCGGCGCAGGTTTGTTAGAAAAAACGAGAGGTCGCTTTATGGCAAAGTTGATTTTTGGACTAACGATCGCATGGCTTTGCTTTGTGCTATTCCCCCATGCTACCGCCAACGCCCAAATGACCGGCAACAGCATCTACGAGTCAACCATGCCACCGGGTCAAATTGGTCACATGCAGCTGATGCGACGCGCCGAAATGCGCGGCTACGCGCAGCCTGTACGCCTTTTGGCTCCCGGCGGAGCAAGTATCAGCGTATTCGACGGCGGTGCATTTCACGACCTGGGATCAAATGACGTGGTTGTCGGCATGTTCGTCGGAAGCGTTTATCGAATCAAGGTAACCAACATCCCGGGCAAGCCTGGCATGGAGGTCTTTCCTTCTGTCGAGGTTATCAACCGGATGTATCCTCCCGCTGGCTTGGAATTAAAATTCCCGGTCGAAGTGCATCTGGATGAAGAAGATCTAGTAACGGCCGCTAACGGTGCGATTGTAACCAGAGTCGTCTACCTGGAAGACCCAGACTTCGCCGTCCCAGAACAACAAGAGCGCGATCTGCAACCGTATTTCGACGTCGGACCTGCCCGAGATCCATTGCATGTCGCTCAACAATTGGGGCGGCCGATGGCAATCGTTCGCGGCGGCGCGATTACTCCTGACAATCTGGATATCAACGAGTTTGCATTCGGTGGCCCACCCGTGCAATTCTTTCAACAATTTGCAACGCAGTATCGAGAGGGTCGCCGATCGACCGAACCTGTAACCCTGCAAGACTTTAACCGATAGATCTACGGCCGTCGATGTAATTCGCTAGGCTCCTGAAACACACTTGACCCCGACAGAGACCGAACAGAAATATTACGTACGATGCACAAAACTTTTGCAAAGCCAGTCATCATGAATCGCATATTCACCGCAGCAATCATCCTTGGTCTCTTCATACTCAGCTATTCTTCATCCGAAGATTTGGCAGCTCAGCAACAATCAAGCAGTTCCACTGTCGTACTGGGCGATGCTCAGAGAGTCGGCGATCGTAGTTCGCCAACCGCTGGTTCAACAACTTCTGCCAGGCTGGCTAACCGACCACATCTGGATATGGTTGAGTTTTTAGAGACCGAAACTGCTGGCACAAGCAAGCGTTCGATCCCTCGTCAGTTAATGCCGGCTGAAGTCAACCGTGCCGTTGCGGCACCCAATCGGCAAGACGATTGTTATGTTGTGCCAGCGCCAATGCTCTCGCCAAGCGATGTCTTACCGGAACGTTCGCTCGATGATCCGTTGATGCCTTGGCGAGACGAGTACTTGATCGATGGCGGCGACCGAGGATTACGTGTCCAGGTCGATGCGGAATGGCGAATCAATGGCCTGGATACTGAAGATACAATTGCCCACTTTGATACGCTTAGCGGCAAGCGGCTGATTCAACCCAGCAATCGCGTGGGGATCTATGCTCCACGCTTTCGAGCGGTTCGCAAGATCACGAATCTGGTGGATACGCATAGCAATTTGCAAATGGCGAGAATCGATGACAACATGATTTTGGGAAGAGCCGATAGCAAAGAATTCTCATCGACGACGAAGCAAAATGAACAACTGCAACGCAATCGATTGGCAACGTCGGCAAATGCCTTCCGCAATCAAACACGCGGAGTTACTGCCGACAACATTCTCCACCTCGGTGTTTTTGATAATAAATTCCGACCTTTTGAGGACCTGGCCTATATTCGCTACGGAGAGTTTTCAAACAATGAGAAGGCTCGTCTGGCCGAAGGAATTCAACGTGCAGCAAATTGGAGTGGAGATTTGGAGGTGCTTTCAACCGTCTCCAGTCTGCGCTTGATAGAAGGCAAATCAGTTATTACCTTCGCCGAGCAAATTTCCGTTAAGAACCAGTTCGATCAACCAACATTGCAGTTGGTAAAGATCGCCAACAAAATGGCCGCCGAAGTAGGGGAAGAACTTGAGTTCACTTTGCGCTTCGACAATGTCGGCAACCAAGTAATCGGTAATGTGACGATTGTCGATAATCTTACCGGGCGGTTGCAGTACGTTGGCGGGTCTGGGCAGTGTTCCTTGGATGCCGAGTTGATTGTCGAACCGAATGACGCCGGATCTTCCAGCTTACGCTGGGAGATCACCAATCCACTGGACATTGGTAAAGGTGGCATCATCCGCTTCAAATGTATTGTTCGCTAACGCATGGACGTTTCGCTTGTTCCATTCCATGTCGTCGGTTATAAATGCGATAATACTGAGCGAAAAGACTCTCTGACCATGTAGGATTGGTGGCTACAAACCCGTCTCTTGCCCGTACAGACGGTTTCCGTTCAGCGTTTCAAGGCTGCCTTGGATCTGACTAGGCTTGTAGCGCATTCCGGGGAGCTGCTCACGTGTGTTTTTTCAGTCAGCCGGCCATTTCGTTTTTGAAATGATTGTGCCACAGCACCAGTCAGACGAACGGCGCATGCGATCATTACCCCTATGAACTGGTCAAACGAGTTAACGAGCCTCCATGCAATCGATTCACACACAGCTGGAGAACCGACGCGAGTCGTCGTCTCTGGCGTTCCCGAACCCAATGGCAAAACACTGCTGGAAAAACGGGCTTTCATGCAGGCAGAATTGGACTGGGTTCGTACAGCTACGGTGTGCGAGCCACGAGGACATGACGCCGTTGTGGGTGCGCTACTCTGTCAACCGGAGCGTGCGACAAGTCTGATCGGTGTCATTTTCTTCAACAACGTGGGCTATCTCAATGGTTGTATCCACGGCACTATTGGCGTGGCCCAGACGCTGCAACACTTAGGTCGAATCGGGGCAGGGGAGTATGACTTTGATACGCCGGCTGGAGTCGTCACCGTTTCGCTTGAAGCTGACGGCAGCGTGCGTGTGACAAACGTCCGAAGTTTTCGGCACCTCAACGATATGCAGGTAACAATCCAAGGGCGTGCGACGTTGCAGGGTGATGTCGCATGGGGAGGAAATTGGTTTTTTTTGACCGACGCGCCAGCCGACCTACCAATCTGTTTCGATAATCTTGAGAAGCTGACAGCGTACGCCTGGGAAATTCGTCAGGCATTACGGATTCAAGGAATCACGGGATTGCAGGAAGCTGAGATTGACCACATCGAGTTGTTCGGTCCGTCTGACCATCCACAGCAAGCGGATTGCAAGAATTTCGTTCTGTGTCCAGGAAAAGCCTATGACCGCTCACCCTGCGGAACGGGAACTAGCGCAAAATTGGCTTGCTTATACGATGCAGGATTTTTAAAGCCTGGAGCAATTTGGAGACAAGCTGGAATCTTGGACACCGTTTTCTGTGGCTCTGTCGAACCTCATCCAGCAGGTGGCGTTATTCCGACAATCATCGGTCGCGCGTATGTAACTGCTGAAACGACCCTCCTCATCGATCCCCTCGATATTTTTCGTTTTGGCATAGTTTCCTAATAATTTCGTTTACGCTACCTTGTCATCTGTTACGAATGTGGGCCAATTTGATGCCGCCAAACATCGATCGATGACCGCAATGTGGATGAAATCGAAATCGCAAAGAAAGTTACAACGATGAGTGAGAACGAAGTCAGCTATTTCGTATTTGATGTCGAAAGTATTGCTGACGGTCGTCTTGTCAATGCGATCAAGTATTGGGACCAAGAACTTTCTCCCGAAGAAGCGGTCGAAAAATATGGTGCGGAACGCACGGAAAAGTACGGCAGCGAATTTATCCCGTACACGTATCATATTCCCATTGCCGTTGTGGTCGCTAAAATTTCCAGCGATTTCCGTCTGCTCGACTTGGTCGCGTTGGACGAACCGAACTTTCGTCCGCACATCATAACGGAACATTTCTGGCGTGGGTGGTTGGCTTACGAGATGCCAACGCTGGTCACCTTCAACGGGCGCAATTTCGATATTCCAGTCTTGGAAATGGCGGCGTACCGCTATGGAATCAACATTTCAAACTGGTTCAATATTCTCGGCAAGTCATGGGAACAAAAGCGCAATCGTTACAACCTGGAAGCTCAATTGGACTTGCAAGATGTATTGACAAATTTTGGTGCCACACGATTTGCCGGCGGACTCGATCTTGCGGCGAATATCTTGGGTAAACCCGGCAAGATGGACGTGGAAGGACATATGGTTCAAGACATGTACAACCGTGGCGAATTGGCTGAAATCGCCAACTATTGCCGCTGCGATGTCCTGGATACGTATTTTGTCTTCTTGCGTATAGCGTTGATGATGGGGAAATTGACCTTAGAGGAGGAACGCAGTCGAGTCAAAGAAACAAGAGCTTGGCTTAACGAAAAAAGTCAAGAGCATCCAATATATTCGAACTACCTGAAGTCCTGGGAAGAATGGGACAACCCATGGTCACACACACCCCTATTTGATTAACCCACCACACTATTAGCCAAAAAAGCATCTAGAATTTTCGAAGTTCTAAGGCGAGCGGCAGAAAATAATTTACCGGTAGCATAGGCTTCCAGCAGCTCCGCTGCTGGAGGTTCAACGCCCCAGGTTTTCGGGACAGATCGTCGTTTAGCGAAAAACCTAACGATCCGCAGGACAAGGAGATTGTCCGGCTTATTTTCCGAGGAAAAACGTAGACGCTAGCAAAAAAA
>CALMEE010000124.1 GCA_937862885.1 uncultured Planctomycetaceae bacterium | reverse complement strand
CGCGGCGAAGTTCGCGACGAGATTCAGGCGTTTTTCAATCGCTAATGCTCTGTCAGTTCTCAAGCTCAGGCGAGTATCAGTTGTCAAACCTACAAACTCGGATGTACCTTATTCTTTCACGAAAAAAGGCCAGCGAAATTCGCTGACCTTATCGGAAACTTAATATAGTTTAAAACTTGCTCAAACCAAATTAAGTGTCATTTGGGTTTGGGGGAGTTGCCGACTCATGCAATTGCGAATCAGCAGGAACAACACCGTCCATAAAGCTTGGACCCATTTCACCCTGCATGACTTGACCAGCGCATCCTGAGCAGCCGTAGTTAATCTGACCGCAACCGCCGTAGCTCATTCCTGATGTGTAATAGACGCCGCCGCACGAATTGCAGCCGCTGGCGTAATTCGTCGAAACATAATTTACGCCACAACCTTGATTCCAACCGCTATAGCACCCGGTATTGCAGCCGTGCGATGCAATGTAGCTGGTTTGAGGTGCATAGGTTGCACAGCAGGTGTTGCAATTAACGTTGCAGCAGTTGTTATGTCGACGCGAAACCACATAGCTTCGGCGTGGAGCATAATTGGTCTGACAAGGATTGCAACCAGTGTAGCATTGGTTCGTGCCGCAATGCGAATACGTTGGTGTATAGCATTGGTTGGTGTAGCACGGTGTTGGGCAGCAGTTATTGTTGTTCCAAGCGCGACGCACGACGACTGGTCGTTGATACGTATTGCAGCATCCGCTTTGATAAACTGGCGCGCTGTATCCTGGGTATCCGCTGTACCCCGTGTATCCACTGTAGCCGCCGCCACAGCATTGAGCCGACACATTATTGGCAGAGAAAACCAGTACCAGACCGAAGGCCAACATTCCGGAAAGGCCCAACGTCAAATTACGAATCATCGTAAACCTCCATAAAAAAGTTACAGATAACAGCGATTGAAGGGAACCGTACCATTCAGGGTCAAAAGACGATTGTCGCTGTTTGTTTCAAAGCAAAAAACATGGCTCCTTCCGCGTTTTCTAGCAAAACTCCATCCTATTCAGACTCCCTCTAATCAACTTTGCTAACTCAAAGTCGAAGTCAAACCTACAAGGGCTAGGAAAAAAGTGCCGGATTTGCAGATTGAGTAGATTAGCAAAAAGCATAGCCTGAGCTTCCAACAAGGGTCAAGTGGGGGTGACAAACACCCTTCAAACAAGACAAAAGAACGTGGATTTGGTTGCCCCAAAAAGCTAATGCCTCATTTGCGGTTGAGTGAATTGCTTAACAACACACCCATTGCGGCAACGCCGTTAACGTCGGTCTTTTGTTGGAGTTTTGAGCCTAAATGATGCAACCGCTAGCACAGAGCAGATTCGCGTATTGTTTCAAATTGAAATTGAGAAACCCCAACCGATAACCAATCCCATGTTCTGGAGCAATACTTCAACAATCTGATATTTCCTGACCAATTTTACGCGGAAAAAGGCGGATGGAGTCGAAGTCGTATGGTCGATTGGAATCGCAGGTTCAGTCCAAATGCCGATAGGCCTCCGCGACGTTATTCGACTTCAATTGGCCACTCGCAGCCGACGCAGATCTGGCCAGTAAACCCGATTTGACATGATCGGTCGTCCCAACGGTAGCTCCATATTACGATTTTGAGCCGGATCGCAATTCATGGTTGATTAAATGACTATCGTAAACAAGACATGAATCCGATTTCATTCGCAGGCATCTAGCCGTAACTCATATTGCGAGAACTGATTGGAAGCGAGGGAAGCGAAGTTGACCGCAACAAAAATTTGATATTTTGTGCCGGTTCATGGAAGTTGACCCGTTGAATCGCACGTTCAGAAAGCTGTGTGCAGCAATCCAAATTTTCGCTGTGATTGCATCCGGAACAGTTTCTAGCCAAAATAGTCGTGCGAAGGACCAACGCTGCTTGATCCGGTTTACCAAATTATGACCTAACTTCCTGGAGAGCTTCTGGTGGCACGACCTGTTACTTTGTTTACTGGCCAATGGGCAGACCTGCCGATTGTTGATATGGCAAGAATGACGGAAGAGTTTGGTTACGATGGAATCGAACTCGCTTGTTGGGGAGATCATTTTGACGTCGCGCAGGCAACAACAGACGACGAATACTGTGCGCGGTTACGCGATTTGCTGGAGAGCCACAATTTGGAATGTTACGCGATTAGCTCGCATTTAGTTGGGCAAGCCGTTTGTGACCTTATCGATAGTCGGCACAAGGAGATACTGCCACCGCATGTTTGGGGAGACGGACATGCTCAGGGTGTAAACCAACGAGCATGCGAAGAAATGAAGGCGACAGCCATAGCTGCACAGCGATTCGGTGTATCCGTGGTCAACGGCTTTACCGGTTCAAGTATCTGGCACCTCAATTATTCATTTCCACCTGTTCCAAGCAGCATGATTGATGACGGCTATCGCCAGTTTGCCGAGCGTTGGAACCCCATTCTGGATGTGTTTGGCGATTGCGGAGTGAAATTCGCGCTTGAGGTTCACCCAACTGAAATCGCATTCGACATTTACACCGCGCAGCGGGCGTTGGAAGCCGTCAATTATCGTCCAGAATTCGGCTTTAATTTTGATCCAAGCCATCTGCACTGGCAGGGCGTTGATCCAGTTGAATTTATTCGAGCATTTCCGGATCGCATTTACCATGTGCACATCAAAGATGCCCAGATCTCGCTGAACGGGCGCAGTGGCATTTTGGCAAGTCATTTGGGATTTGGTGATCCCCGCCGTGGTTGGGACTTCCGCTCGCCTGGTCGAGGCGGCATCAATTTCGAGGAGATTATCCGAGCCCTCAATCAAATTAGCTACGCTGGGCCGTTGTCCGTCGAATGGGAAGACTCGGGGATGGATCGCGAATTTGGAGCGGCTGAGGCGAGCGAATTCGTGCGCAGCATTGATTTTGCTCCAAGTCAGCGTGCCTTTGATGCAGCGTTCGAAAAGCAAGGTTAATGACCACGATGTTCAACTTGATAGCCATCCGCAAGGACGTTCCCAGCGGCACAATCATTCTGCAGCAACCACAAACGCGAAATGCCTTGGGGCGCGAAGCTGTCGCGCAGCTGCAACAGGCTATTCTTGATTTCCAGGCCGAAAAAAACGTGCGAGCCATTATTCTGACGGCGAGTGGGGACGCATTCTCCTCGGGAACTGACTTGCGCGAAATGAAAGAGACTCTGGATAGTGCCGATGCGGAACACCAGTGGCAACAAGACGTGGAAGGTTTTCTTTCCTTGCTGGAAACGATGTTACGATGCCCGAAACCAATTGTTGCGGCCGTCAACGGAGGAGCAGTCGGCAGTGGAGCTGCATTGCTGTTGGCGGCTGATGTTGTCGTCGCTGGCCCGACAGCCTACGTAAGTTTTCCTGAGCCACAACGTGGTTTGGTGGCCGGGTTAGCCGCGCCGTTGCTGGCGTTTCGCATTGGCGCAGGTCGTGCATCGCGTTTGATCCTGTCAACGAGAACTGCAAACTGTCGAGAGTGCCTCGATATGGGGATCTTTCACGAAAGCGTGCCGGCGGAACTGCTCTGGGCGCGTGCCCACGAAGTTTGCAAAGATATCGCCTTGGGATCTCACCAATCGATCATGCTTTCAAAGCAACTCATCAACGAGACCATTGGAGAACAGCTTTTCACTCAGCTGAGCATCGGCGCGGCGCATACGGCATCAGCCAGAACTACAGAGGCCGCTCGAGAAGGCATTGAGGCTTTTCTGGAAAAGCGCAAGTCAAGCTTTAACTAATTTCGACAAGGCCGACTGCGGCGGATTTCCAGCATCAAGGTGACGCTGAGCACGCGCTACTCGATCGGCGATGGATGACCGCTTTACGCCTGGGGCACAAAACAAGTTTCAGGACGAATGTTGTTGATCCGAAGCTTTAGTCTTGGACGTTCCAGCCAAATAGTCGCAAAAAGAAATTGACGACTGAGTTGCTCAACGTAACGCCACTGGGCTGCCACATGTTTCGAGCCAAGTCAATGCTGACGATGGTTAACAGCAAAACAATCACAAAAGCTACAGCTAACGAGAGCACGTTCCAGATCGAATAGGGTGCTTCCGGCGGAACATACGCCATGGCTGCCTGGGCATCCACATAAGGGCCTTGTCCATATACCTCTTGGCCCGAGACGTTCCCTTTGGCGGCAAAATCCTCGTCGGACAACATCGTGGGGACTGAGTCGTCTGTATAAACGGCCGAATCTTCCAAAGCGATAACTTGTGAGCCGCTCGAAAAATCTTCGTCAATAGAATCTTCCAATGGAGTCAGATTAAAGTCGTCATCAGCACTTCCGAATTCGACGGAATCAGAATCGACCGCGTCTTCCAAAGAAACTACTTCATCGTCTTCGGGTAATTCCAACGAGTCGATATCGCTACCGCCCAATTCCAGCGGTTCATCTTCCAACACGATGCCACTATCGGTTGGCCCTAGGCTAATACCAGTGTCCGCCGAATCGAGGTCAACTTCATCACTATCGCTATCGCTGTCATCCAAAATGAGATCGCTGCTCTCAAGGTCGCTTGGCAGATCAGAACTACCATCGAATGATACACTTTCCTGCAACATCAAGTCATCTTCGAACAATTCGTCGTCTACGCCTGAGCCCAACATCTTCCCGGTATCGGAAGCGCTTGCTTTATCCGGCGAAACATCGCTTCCGCTTCCCAACACGTTGCCACTTGATTCGGCGGCCAATGAAATATCACTATCGCCTAATGAAATACCGTCATTCAACACATCGAGCGAATCGTCCAATTTGATCATGTCGGCGGAGTCATCGAGAATCAAATCGCCGGAATCCCCAAGCAAATCAACCGAATCCGACAATCCCGATTTCAACGGGCCGATATTAATTCCCATTTCATCAGCAAAGCGATTCAACTCGTCGACTTTGAATTTCCATTGGTTGCCATCGCGCATGCCGAAAATTTTATTTTTCAATCGCATGTCGTTAAGTTGATCGACAGTCATTCCAAGCATTTTGGCAGCTTGTTCAAGCGGCACGTAATTGGTCGACATAACTTAGATGCTCCCCGTTGCCAAGTCTGGCTAGTTATTTGAAATTGTGAAGACCGCACGATGGTCCGCGATTAACGCTGGAGGCGCAGTCGTTGGTATTTCCAACCTCGTAATCAAGAATAGTACGTATTCTATTGTAAAAGCGGAAATTTGAGATTCAAGACTTTGCTTTTATCGAGTTTCGAAGGTTTTTGAGAATTTCCATAGCGAATCTCGACGCCAGAACCGAATTTGTTCTGTGCAATCCCGCTTTTCCCTTACAATTCAGGAAATCGCTACGACCTTAACTCTTTTGAGTTGGTTCACCTGAAATTTAGGCTGGCGAGTCCGCAGAGTTTGTACAGCACGCGTGCTCCCACATTTGCGTCCCACTCATGAGCCATTTGCGGGCAAACCTCAACCAGATCAAACCCAATTACTCGTTTTTTTGCCTGCCGTATTGCCTCTAGCAGCCGCTGAAACTCGCGAAAACTCAGACCCCCGGGTACGGGAGTACCTGTGTTCGGACATAGGCTTGGATCAAAGCCGTCAATATCGCAACTGATATAAATATTGTCAGGCAGTTCGCCTGCAATCGCGGTCCAGACGGATTCGCCTTCCGGTGCCAATCTTTCGGAGCAGCAATCATTGTCGAAGAAGACACGAACCCGCGCGTCATTTTTTGCATAGGCCAACTCTCGTTCACCAAAATCGCGAATGCCTACTTGAACCAGCTTATCGACTCCGGAAACCTGCTCCAAAACATTATACATGATTGAGGCATGGGACCACTGAAATCCCTCATAGGCTTGCCGCAGGTCCATGTGGGCATCGATTTGCAAAATGCCAATCGATTGGAATTTCTGCGCGCAAGCTTGGATCGCCGAAAACGGCGTCGAATGATCTCCACCCAAGATTACCGGCAACTTCTTTTGGTCGAGCACTTGCTGGACTCGCAAAGCGACGAATTCATTTACCCGATCGCCGGCCGCACGTACTTCGGCCAGCAGATCCAGATGCCGTTCATCGGCTCCGCCAAGGTTGATGATGGGAAGGGCTTGCTGCCGGGTCCTTTCGGCGAGTTGCAAAATTCCGTCGTCGATCGGCTGCATATAAATGCCTGCCTCCCAAGTACGACCAAATTGACCATCGAAGAGATCGACTTGGCGTGATGCCCGTAATATTGCGGCGGGGCCCAGACTTGTGCCGCTGCCATACGAGGTCGTCGCATCAAATGGAACTGGGATTACGATGATTTTGGCCTGCTCCTCATCAAAGGGGAGACCAAAAAGACCATCGCTAACAGCTGCTTGGTCAGGGTCGAAAGTGTCTAGCCCACTCATATGATCGGCAAACTAACCAAATACAGATCGTAACAATTCCAAGCTTTTCGGAACTGCCGTTTTAAAGTCTTCTTGCCCTTCAAATTCAAGGGAAATGTAACCCCGATAGCGATGCTCGCGTAGCAGTTTGCCGATCGCTGGATAATCAATATCCAGTGTGTACCAAGTCCCACCGCCAAAATATGTCTTCGCTTGGACATAGACCGTTTTGGGCGCCATTAACTCGAATTGTTCCATACTCCGTTCAAAGAAATTTCCCGTGTCCAATGTGACTTGCAACCACGGAGAATCGATGGCGTCAACGATCCGCATCACTCCCTCCGCCGTACGACCAAGTCCCCAATGGTTTTCCAACCCCAGCGTGACGCCGCACTTTTCGGCAGCCGGAAGGCATTGCTCTAAACTGTCGATCACCCACTTAAACCCTTCATCTTCAGTGTATCCCTCCAAAATCGGTTCAATGCCCTTGTGGGCCATCAGTTGATTAAAATCAGGGATTGTCCCCCAGCGACCTGTATTGACACGCATTGTGGGAATGCCCATTTGATAAGCCAACTCGATCTGATGTATGGTGTCATTGATATTCTTCTGGCGAACTTCGGCATCCGGCGATACAAATCCCTGATGCGTTGAAAAGCCACAAAGATCCAGACCCCAAAGAAACGCTTGCTGTTTGATCTTCTGTAACGCCGCCGGTGACTCATCAGTCATTTGACGATGCAAGATTTCCACTCCGCCAAATCCCATCTCGCCAGCCAGATCGATGCATTCGGCAATCGAAAGTTTTGTGTCATCCCTGTAACGCCAAAAAGAATAGGTCGAAACAGCGATGCGGTTACGATAGCCCTCGCGTTTGGAATGCGCCTCACTTGAATTGTCTGTTGCACTTGGTTTGGGGCTCGATGCCGCAAGTGTGCCGGTCCCCAACAGGGTTGTAGCTGCAGCCGAACCGGCCAACATTTGTCGTCGATTGATCATGATTGATGGTCCCACACACTCAAACTAGTTAATTGAATTCACAACGGGATGGCTCAATCCAAAAACCTGGTCGCGAAAAATAGCGAACCTTGCCCTCAAAAAACGCAAGATACGCACTTCGTGCTTGAGCCTGTGATCATCGCTTCAGAATAGCGGCATATTGTTCGCAAGGCTAGTGGCGGAGAAATTCTCGCTTCGTGACCTGACAAACTCAAATGGCGTTAAACAACACAAGCTGATTCAGAAAGAGCCGGATCCAGATCTCGGATTGCACAATTGAATCAAACAGGAATTTTTGGGAATCTGACGCCATAGCGAAACTCGTTTGCGGCGAAGTCGACGGAATATTCGCCTCAAGTTGAACTGAAACCGCAGGGCAATCTTGTTTTTGTTTGCGATGCGGCTCGAACAGTCGCACGTTCCCACGCAGTTGGACGGCTGACAAAAACCGGCATTTGCGCTCGTTGAGTGGTACGCTGTGATCTTGGTCACAAGGGCTGGTCGCGTAATACAAAGTGGTACCGCGCCTCTACTCCATATCCGCTTTCAAAGCTATTCGAACTGACAGGAGAAACAACCACCGAGCTTCGCTGGCGACTTTATTCGTGTCGTCCAACGCGCATGGTAAGAACATGAAACGCGCACATACGCCGCAGGCAGCGGCAAAGCACGTTCACCGTTCGATGTCTGCGTGTTTTTTGCTAACTTCGATAATGTCATTGAATCGACGCAAAAAGGCCATGAAGACTCGAGGCTCGAAACGTGTCCCGCATTCTGACTTCATAATCTCAAGGCAACGTTTCAATGGGAATGGGCTCTTGTAAGGCCGTTTTGTGGATAGCGCATCAAAGACGTCGGCTACGGTTGCGATTCTGCCTTCAATCGGAATCTCTTCCCCTTTAAGACCGTGCGGATAACCAGTACCGTCCCATTTTTCATGGTGCGTTGCCGCAATCGAGGCAGCCAGTTTCAGCAAATCAGTATGCTGAGAAGGCAGAGAAGCATAACTTTCGCAAGACGGACCGATGTCACCGGATTTTTCATTTTCGGTTTCGGCTACAGGACCGATCATCCGCAGTCCAAGTTCGCAATGGCGCATCATAATCGCCATTTCATCCGGCTCTAGTTTTCCAGGCTTCATTAGGATCGCGTCCGGTATCGCGATTTTGCCGACGTCATGCAATTGTGTTGCCAATTCAATCTTTTGACAATATTCTTCATCGAATCCCAATTCTTGAGCGATGATGGCCGCGTACTTTCCCACGCGTACAACATGTTCGCCGGTTTCGTTATCGCGAAACTCCGCCGCACGGGCCAGACAATGGATGATCTGTTCGCGAGACCGGGCCAGTTCTCTGGTCCGTTGCGCAACCAATCTTTCCAGCGAAATAGCTTGATCGGCCAAGTGATCTTGGTGAGCTTTGACGATCAATGCGTTTTGGACTCTCAAAATCAAGTCACTTGGATCAACTGGCTTTTTGAGAAATTCTGTCGCTCCCAACTCTAACGCTTCATGCTTGATTGCTGCGTCCGCATCCGCCGATAGAATAATTACAGGTGTAAAAATAGCTTCGTCCAATTCTTGACGTTTTCTAAGTATGTCAAGGCCAGAGATTCCAGGCATATTAATGTCGAGCAATATTAGATCGGGTCGGTGCAGTCTGATCGAATCGATGGCTCTAGCGGCATCCGTGATTTCAATAAACCTGCTATAGCCACTTGACTGCAAGAATCTTCGAACCACGCGAATGATCAATGGTTCATCATCAATGATCATGATTTTCGCGCCTTTAGTTCGCTCGACGCTGCGATAGAGAATCGTCGACACCTTGTTTTGGGCATTCTCTTGACGAACCGTGGAACCAACTGGCTGCGAGATTCCGTTTGCCGCCGTAATGCCGACCCCTAGATCGCTAGGAACATGAGGGCTAATCGTGGATGAGAAGGTGGTGGACATCGTCTAAATCCTTGAATGGACGGGCTGACATGATCGAGAGGGAGTAGGTAGGGCGATACGCCGCAACAATTTGCCAAGTTTCGCATAACTTAATGCAATTTCTTCATCATTTTGCTGCTTGGCAGCATCTTGAAGTGCAACTGAGACAGGTTCAAACCCGTCAAAACCACAAGTTCCAGCTGAACCTTTGAACCAATGAGCGGCCTGGGCAATTGCCTCATAATTTCGCTCTTTCAAGTTGTTCTCCAGTTGCCCGAACCGCAACCTAGCATGTGCAGCAAACTCGCTGGCGACTTCGTAAAACTCAGCTATTTCCAGTGGTAACGAACTCATTAATGGTGGGTTGGTTTCAGCATCACTATCGATAGTGTATGCCGCTGTGGATTCACTACTTGTGCTTGGCTTTGGCGAACGTTGCACTACGCCTGATTCATGCAATCTAGTTCCGCCCTCAGTGGGCGCGACAACATGTAATCTGATCATATCGGCCACCAGATCGAATTTCACGGGTTTCGCGAGGAACCCTGAACAACCTGCAGCGAACGCTTTCTCTTCTTCTTCTCGCATGGTAGCTGCCGTCAATGCAATAATTGGCAACGTACAGCCCGCTTCACGAAGTTGTCTTGTCGCAGTGTAACCATCCATGACGGGCATTTGCATGTCCATCAAGACAATATCGAATACGGATCTGCCAATCATCGTGATAGCTTCTGCTCCATTCTCGGCTTGTTCGACTCGACAACCTATGCGTCCAAGGTACAACTCAATCAACCGGCGATTCGCGCTAGTATCATCAACGACCAGGACTCTGCACGCAGGAACCTGTTTGGAATCGATTCCTGTTGCAACCAGCGAGGTGAACCGCGAGTCTTGGTACGCGCGATGATCGATCCAGTCACGTTTCGATAAGTCTCCAACTGAAAACGTCGCCTTGAAAACGCTTCCGCTGCCATACACGCTTCTAACTGCAAGGTCTCCGCCCAACACGTTCACGTTACGTCGACAGATCAAAAGTCCCAAGCCGGTTCCGCCTTCGCGCAGATTGATGTATGCATCCGTTTGTCTAAGCGGCGTAGAAATTTTTGTTATCTGGTCCGGAGTCATGCCGATGCCTGAATCGATCACCTCGATTTCTAACATGGGTCGGTCATGGTGTTTCGAAACCGTCGTTCGCAAACAAACTTCACCGGCTTCGGTGAACTTAATGGCGTTGCTGACTAGGTTAAATACGACTTGTCGCAATTTTCGCGCGTCTGAATTTATCGCGCTAGGAAGCGTTTCGGGGAAGTTCAGGCTAAAATTGATTCCCTTTGCTTGCGCAGGCAATTTCATCGCGTCGTAAACATCGTTCAGGATCTCGTAGATGGAACAGTCTTGCAACTTAATGTCCATCTCGCCGCATTCAATTTTCGACAAGTCCAGGATGTCGTTAATCAAATTGAGCAAGTGGGTTCCATTGGCGTGAATCGTTTGTAAAAACTCCAGTTCTTCTTGTTTGCTTTTGGCAAAATTCCTACGCAATAATTCGGTGAAACCCAAAATCGCGTTCATTGGCGTGCGGATTTCATGCCCCATTTTGGCAAGGAAGCTCCCTTTTTCAGAAACTACGGCCGAATTGGCGTGCCCAGACTGTTTGGCGTCTTCGCTGCAGTTGTACGGCGAGGAGATCTTCTCGAAACAGACCATGACACCTTTGATTTGTCCTTGCTCCGCAATCGGTGAGCAATTGATCTTGAAAGTAGCCGCAGAATTGTCGTTGGAACTTGTGCTAGAATTTCGCCGCTGCTTTGTGAATGGGTATACGCCAGTCCGCAAACGTAGATATTCGTTCAGTACGGTTTCGCCTGTCTTGAGAGATTTTTCCCAAGCGAACTGAACAGGTCGGCGACAATCACCATCCATCCAATCAAAAAAATTTGGCTCTTTTCCCAGAAATGCCTCCTGCTTAAGGCCACATAGCTTTTCGAAGGCACGATTAGCTAAGATGATTCGTCCATATTGATCGAGCAATAACAGTCCTTCGGACAAATTGTCTAAAACATTCCGTACTTCGCCAGGAATTGATGTTTTTGGATCTAGCTGCCGCAGCACTACCGGAAGATAGCAACTGTAGGCAAAAAAAGTTGTGGATACCAAAAAGACACCCAGCGTAACCCAAGGATGAATGATCAAGTTTGATAAGGAACCTGCTGTGGATGATTTTGTCGTGCACAGTTCGAGGTTGGCGACCTCTTCGCCATGGCTGAAGATCGGGATTTGAATCTGAGACGTAATAGGTGCATGGCTGGCGAACTGCCAGTTTCCCGAATGGTCACCCGCGCTGCAAATCAATACGTGCGAATGCGTGTCGCGCAAACCGATCGATACCAAGTCGGGATTGCTTTCCAACGCCGCGTGCAATCGCCGATTCAGGTCTTCGACCTCATTCCGAGTTACCAATTCGACGGTTGCATGGGCGAGGAACTCAGCAAAGGCAAGCTGTGTCTGGCGTCGTAGTTGCTGCTTGTCCGGCACCATACCCAAGGCGCAGGCGAGCACAAACGATGTGGAAAGGATCGCGACCATTCCCATCGTTAACCCAAATCGTGTTGTAATCAATTTAGACACGTCTATTCGAGCCCAAAAACGCCGTCGAAAAACTTGTTTCGTATGTTAATTCCGCCCCGCTCGTTTTGGATTGAGGCTGTCAATTTTCCCATGTGAATTCAACTCCACGTTGCTTTCGTCCGTCGTGCGAACTCGCGAGCTGACCAGCGAACGGATTGGTCCTTGCTTCGGTCCAATAATTCTCACCACCGAACACTCATTCGCCTTAAGCCTGTTCCAAACCATTGTCTAATCGCTTTGGGCACCATCCTAAGTCGGGTATCCTACCCGTTGTTTGTTTGTGCACCGAGATGTCACGAACCGTCTTTCTTGTCGAATTCATGTCAACCATTTTTTTGATCGGTTGCAAAAGTCACTCGGCACCCGACAATCTCTCATGCTTCGAGCCCCAAGTCTTCAGCTTCAGTGTCCTCGTCACGTGCAGCCCTGCGGTACGAATGTTGCCAAGATTAATCAAGCAATCATAGGTTGCGTTAAGCAGGACAATAGAGAGCGGACGCAAGTGCGGGCAAATTCGCACACTGGAAATCCCGCTACTTTCGGAACCACCTGTAAAACCGCCCGGAATCGAATGTTTGGCAGGTTCGCGCCACGCGGTGGAATCGCACTAATCCCTCTAAGTCGTTTCTGCTTCGTCAAATTGCGGAGTGACGGTGAGTGTTGCGCGTAATGCTCGGCATATTTGTATTACATGCCGAGCGTCTTCGATTAGCACATCGGACTCCAAATGAGGATCCAACAACCGGTTGGAAAGCCGTTGCGCGGCGGCAATCAATGGAGTGATACGGTGGGTGTTGGCTTGCTCCTCAACCTGCTTAATAATCTCTGCAACCTTCTCACGTTGGTTTTCAGCGATTGCAATTTGCAGTTCGCGTGCTTCACTGCTGAGAATCACCGCCGCGCGGCTGTCTAAGCACACGTCGTTCTTTAACTTGTAGACGTGCGGATCTGCATGTAACACATTGATAAGCCTAGCCACAACTGACGCGTTGTATCGATGATCGCCGGACTCTAACAAGTATTCGATCGTCTGAGCAGCAGCTTGAGCGGAACGATAAGGTTGATCATGAGTCAATGAGTCGAAAACGTCGCATACCGTTAAGATTTGTGCTGGAAGAATCGCCTGTTGGCTGATTTGGCCACTTTCTACAAGTTCACACAGTCGATGGTTGGAAACTCCCCGCAGGCTAATTAACTCTACAAGCTGCGGATTGGCCAATGCGCTATGGATTAGATGCAGGCTCAATTTTTCATGGTGCCGCAACGCTTGTTTTTCATCGTGTGTCAACTCGCTTGGCTTAAACAAAATGGAATCGGATACTCCGATCTTGCCAACTTCATGTAACAACGCCGCACATTCCAAGTCACCAATGGTCGAAGGTGGAAGCAAACCCTCCGCTAAAGCCGTTGCCAATTGTGCTACACGTTGACTATGTTCAGCTGACTTGCGATCCCGAACGCTTAAAGCAGTCAGCATGGCGGTAACTGTCGGATAATGCGACATGAGTTGGTGGTTTACTTCGCTTTTTTGCTGGAGTTCGCTCTCAAGCTGGTCCGGTGTGCATGTGTCCCAACGGCAAACGCGATTTCGGCCCGTTCGTTTTGCGACATAGAGTGCCTGGTCTGCCTGGTCCACAAGATGCTGCACGTCCATCGCACCAAATCCCCGATACGAAATCCCTAGACTGCATGTCACGTTGATACCAGCAATTGGTTCTGAACTGACCGTTTTTCGGATGTTCTCCGCCAATTCCGAAACTTGCTCCACACTTAGTCGCGAGGTCAGAATCGAGAACTCTTCTCCACCGAATCGGCAAACGTAGCCTTGAGTTCCAACAATCGATCGCAGAATAGCAGCAACTCCCTTCAAAACATGGTCACCAGTTAAGTGGCCGTGCGTATCGTTGATCGACTTGAACTTATCGATGTCAACCATCACCACAGACAAGTGTTCACCAGAACTCGAGTTCCACTGAATTTCAAAAGCTTCGAAGTAAGCGCGACGATTGAGGCAGTCCGTAAGCGGATCCGTGGTCGCGAGCGTCGTCAGCTCTTTGTTTTGGCGTTGGATTGCATCTCGAGACGTGCGCAACAGGTCCAGCATTTTATTGAGTTCCTTCTGCTTTTCCTCCAACAGCGTGATATCCTGAAGACTAATCAAGACGCCATTGCATCGCCCTTTTGTATCTTCCAATGGCATGGTATTGACTTGGAACTTCCTCGATTGATGATTACTTTGCAACGCAAGATAGTCTGCCCTACGTGCTTGTTTTGACTGCAGGCAGAGTGTCCAAGGGAAAATCGCATCTCCATCAAACTGCCAGTCAAACATATCGGGGCGACGTCCTTGAAGCTCCTCAGTAGACATCGCAACCATGTCCGAAAATGCCTGGTTTACCAAAACAATTTCTTCGCGTTCATTGATGAGCATTAGCCCTTCTGCAATCGAATCGAACGCGTTCTTTACTCTGTTTGGGACAACTTTTGATGGGTTCAAGAATTTTAAGACCCTGGTTAGATAGGCCCAAAACAATAATCCTGATGCTGCGGAGCAAAACACAATCAGATTTAATGGGAACATGAAACCAGTGTTTGCCACAGTTTTTAAAGGTGAGAAACAGATTTCGATTCGATATGCCTCCACATTCTCATCTTTGATCTGCAACCACATTTGATCTTGGTTCGAAACTTGGCCCGGCCTCAAAGTCCACTTTCGAGAATGATTCCCAACATCCACGATGAGCGTGCCATCTTGGCCTCGAAAGCCAATCGATTGAATCTGTTCGTTTCTACTATGAATATTCTCGAACAGCCGTTCGATTGACGCCTGCTCATTTTGCGCCACCATCATCACAAGCGGTACGGCAATCGCTTCGCACAGATCCGTTCGCTGCCCGATCAATTGTTGTTCGGTGTTCGGCAAGATCTTGAATCCGTAGGCGCACCACAGCACAATCGCACAGATAAATCCGAGCGAGAGTGCGATGCGACACGTCGATCTAATACGGTTCAAAAACATGTTTAGGGATCAACTAACTTGACGAGAGAATACGCCCCAATTCCACGGATTTTTGAAACCAGATCCGCAAATGCTCAAGGGCTAATCAATGTGCTGCATGCGGCGTTTGTTTGAAAACACCTGCATCACATCTTCATAAACTTAGCTTGCTAAATGGCGGGAATTAAATTCGCAACAGCAACTCGGTAAGATTTAACGATTTTAAGTTTAATAGAAATTGGACCATGAACGATTTGCCGAACGCATCAAAAGTCAATTTGTAGCGGTTTGAACGATTATTCATGCAATTAGGATTGTCGAGTGTGTATTTCCACGAAGAACGTTATTGAATGATCCGTCAAAATGCGATTTTTTAAACTAACCGTAACTACAAGTTGTTCGGAAATCGAATTGTCGTATGCTTCCGTTCCAAAAACATAACCTCGCGTTGGCAATATTTGCAGGCATAGCGTTCCTATACCTCGCGGCCAACGTTGAGCATTATGGATGGGCTCAGGGGACGCCCAGCCCAGTCAACTCGATGAGCGTCAATACGGACGGCAAGAAACGACTGCGGGATCTTCCTTCCACTGATACGCCTGCGAAAGAGACGCTTCAACATATCGATCGCAACCACCTCCCTGTTGCAGACGATTACCATAGTGTCGAGGACGTCGGTGATCGCCAAAATAGATCGTCCGAGTTTCCTGCATTTGGCTCGACCTCGTATTCTGAGATTTTGGCCAAATCGAATTGGAGAAAAAATCTTGAGTGGGGCCTGCTTGAACCGCCAGTACCCCACGAGGGCTCGATCGTGCCGACAATCCCGCAAGAACATCAAGCTTTTTCGCAAATTCAAGGCCCACAGGTCGCGGGGCAACAGGTATTTTCGGAAAATCATTGGTGGTCCAATCGGATCACAAAGGGTCTGGGAACTGCCCCTGATCAAGAAGCCTTGACGTTGGATGAGTTGTTGTATCTGACTTTGCGGTACTCGCCGAAAATTTTGTCGATAAGTCAGACGCCACTAATCCGTGAAGCCGAAGTCAACGAGTCGCAAGCCGTTTTCGATCCTGAACTTTTCGCACGTACTCGCTACGATGACCGGACCGATCCGGTCGGCAATCTGTTAACGACTGGCGGTGATCCATTCTTGGAGTCCAGAGTTTGGTCCGCTTCGACGGGATTACGCAAGAGATTACCTGGCGGAGGCTCGATTGACCTAGAACAAAGGCTTGCCCATGAAAACAACAATTCCCAGTTTTTTGACCCGCAAAATCAGGGCACTGCGACATTGTCATTGAACTACTCTCAACCATTATTGCGTGGTGCAGGTCGGGTCTATAACCGCAGCCAGATTGTCATTGCCGAGTTGGTCAACGGGATTTCGTGGGACACTTTTTTTGCTGAAGTTCAAGAGGAGTTGTTCGACGCAATCGTCGCATATTGGAGACTATATTATGCCCGGGCGGCGTTAGTGTTGCGTAACAATAATGTGGAACGCGGACAGTTGATCCTGGATCGTTTGCAGGCGCGCAGCGAATTCGACGCAATGCCAACTCAGATCACACGTGCCAAGGCAGCGATCGAACAGCGACGCACTGAACTAGCAAATTCTGTCCGCGATGTACAAAACGCTGAAACCGAAATCCGACGCATAACAGCCAATCCAGACTGGTATCGTTCGTCACACGTGGAACTAATCCCTGTTACCGGCATCGCTGGATTCCATCAAGCGTTTGAACTTTCGAGCGTAGTAACGACCGCTTTGGAACACCGCACGGAAATCCAAGAATCTATCAAACGGGCTCGCACTGCGGCCATTGCGGCAGATTTGAGCCGAAATGAAATGCTGCCGGAACTTTCACTCATTTTCGGGACTTACGTGAGTGGTTTGGAAGGAAATTCTCGCGTTCTGCAAGCTTGGAGCGAGCAATTTACAAATACCACACCTGGTTTCTACGGTGGCATGGAGTTTTCGATCCCCTATCAAAATCGCGCCGCACGTAGCCGCTTACAACAACGTCGTCTTCAACTAGTGCAAATCAAGTACGAAGTTGACGCCACCGTACAACAAGTGATCGCGGACGCACAAGTTGCACTGCGGACCTTCGAGTCTGCATACCAGACTGCCGCTTCAGCCATTCAGGCCGTCCATGCCGCGGAAAATGACCTGCGTCAACATTCACAGCGCTGGGAGTCATTCGGATTAGTGGAAGGTGACCTGATGAGCGGTGTTACTGCCGCAACGGTCCTCGACCAATTGTTGGACGCGCAACAACGCTTGACGGCTGCCGAGTTGATTTACGTTCAAGCAATTGTGGATTACAAGATCGCGGAAGCCAAATTGAAGGTTGCGACGGGCACCCTATTGATCCAAGAACGTGTGACAATTCTTCGCGGTGTGCAAGACAATCTCCCTGTACTTGAACTTGATCGGTAGCCTTCATTAATTCTTCAGCTGACTAATTCTCGTCAGCAACGACGTCGTTGCACTGCATGCTGCTGGCCCTCAATTAATTTGTCTAACAAACATCTGCATCGGCGTGACGGGCTCGGCACAATTCGCGCATGCCACCTACGAAAGACGCGTTCCAGTGCAAATTTCACCAATCGATACGAAATATGAAATCGTGCGTTCAAGAAGCGTGTTGTGCTGTGGCCTTTTGCCTTAAGCAAAAATGCCATTAGAATACAGGATCTCAATGAGTCCTTGGATGCACCAATGATGGAGACGATTCGCGCGGACTACGGACTCGATAGCTTTTGTGGCGCGAGTGAACCGAATTAAATAAATGGCGACGGATTTTATGACGGAAACAACCCTACCGATTTCCCATCCGAACTCACCAAATTTGGACCCCGTTTTCCGTATTCGTGGATTGTCAAAAGTCTATGAAATGGGAGCCGTGAAGGTTCATGCGCTTCGCGGGGTCGACTTGGACATTTTTGAGTCGCAATTTGTTGTACTGCTCGGCGCATCCGGTAGTGGCAAATCGACCCTGCTTAATATCCTCGGTGGCCTGGATGTTCCAACCTCGGGGGAGGTGCATTATTGTGGTCAGTTGCTTACGAGCTTCAGTGATGCTGCATTGACGCGCTATCGGCGCGAAAATGTCGGATTTGTTTTTCAATTCTACAATTTGATTCCAAGCTTAACGGCCAGCGAGAATGTAAGTCTCGTCACGGAGATAGTTGACGACCCGCTTGCCCCGGACGAAGCCTTGCGTCTCGTAAATCTCTACGAACGGCGGCATCATTACCCGGCTCAACTTTCGGGTGGTGAACAACAACGTGTCGCGATCGCTCGAGCTATTGCCAAACGGCCGAAAGTGTTGCTTTGCGATGAGCCTACCGGTGCCCTGGACGTTAAGACAGGTATCGTGGTCTTACAAGCGATTGAGCAGGTCAATCAGGAATTGGGAACGAGTACAATCGTCATCACGCATAATGCAGTGATTGCCGAAATCGCTGATTGGGTAATCTCGCTTTCCGATGGTCAGGTGTCAGGTGTCCGCATGAATTCACACAAGAGGCATGCCACCGAAGTTTCGTGGTAGCGAACTCGAACGGAGTAGGGAACCGTAATGATTTCAGCCCTTGATCGCAAGCTCATTCGAGATCTCTGGCATATTCGTGGACAGGCGCTGGCGATTTGCGCCGTAATTGGTGCGGGTGTCTCTATGTTTACCATGGCGATGACGGCTATGGTTTCCCTTATCGACTCCAAGGATTCCTACTATGATCGATATCGCTTCGCCGATGTGTTCGCACACGTCAAACGCGCGCCGCGATCGATGGAGTCTCGAATTCAGGCAATTCCAGGCATAGCGCAAGTTGAACTGCGGATCGTCGTCGATGTGACTTTGTCAGTTGAATCATTGGCAAGGCCTGTTACCGGACGACTTATCTCGATACCTGAAGATCGTCAACCGAATTTGAACTCTGTCTACTTGCGCCAAGGTCGCTGGATCGAACCGAATCGAACTGGAGAAGTTTTGGTCGCCGAATCGTTTGCCTTGGCACACGAGTTGCGGGTTGGGGATCGCATCACGGCCGTCATCAACGGGCGATTTCAACGTTTGAAGATCGTGGGGATAGCGCTTTCTCCGGAATATGTTATCGAGATTGCTCCAGGGAGCTTACTCCCGGACACTGAACAATTTGGTGTTTTTTGGATGGGGCAGAGTCAATTGGAGGCTGCCTACGATATGAAGCAGTCGTTCAATCATGTGTCTGCAAAATTACTACGCGGCGCAAATGAACCGGAAGTACTCCGAAAACTGGACGATCTACTCGAACGCTTTGGCTCGCGCGGCGCGTATGGTCGCCTCAATCATGTATCAGATCAATTTGTATCGGACGAAATTCGGCAATTGCAGGCAACCGCAATCGTCGCGCCGTCGATTTTTCTATTCGTTGCATCTTTTCTACTGAACATTGTTGTATCACGGATTGTCGGCTTACAGCGGGAACAGATCGCCGCCTTGAAGGCCTTCGGCTATACCAATTGGCAAATCGTGTTGCATTACTTCAAACTAGTCTTGCTGATAACAATAGTCGGCACCTTGATAGGCGCGGTATCCGGGATTTGGCTCGGAAAATCACTGACGATCATGTATGCCAGATTTTACAAGTTTCCGATTTTTCATTTTCGAGTTGAAACTTGGATCTTATTGCTTGTTACCGCGTTAAGCGTCGGCGCGGCCCTGCTCGGTACTTGGGTGACGTTGCGGCGAGCAGCCAAACTTCCGCCGGCTGAAGCGATGCGCCCGGAACCACCGGCCCAATATCGCAGCACGCTTGTCGAGCGCATCGGCATCGCCAGATTTTTGCCTCATGTGGTGCGGATGATCCTGAGGAAGCTGGAACGCAGTCTGTTCAAGACCTTAATGAATTGTTCAGGAATTGCCTTGGCAGTTGCATCATTAATTCTGGGCAGTTTCAGCTTGGACGCGGTTAACTTCATGATGGATTTCATGTTTCGCCTTTCGCAACGGCAAGATGCTACATTGACGTTTGTGGAACCCGCGCATGTTTCGGTAGTGCACGACGTCAGGCACTTGCCCGGTGTGTTGCAATGCGAGCCGTTTCGTAGCGTGCCAGTACGCTTGCGCAATGGCCATCGACATCGACGTTGTGGCATTATGGGATTAGCTGAAGAAAATGAGCTGTACCGCATTTTTGCCGATAATGAGCTTGAAGTGAAACCCCCTCCCGACGGTTTATTGCTATCAGACAAACTCGCGCAGCTACTCAACGTCGGCGTAGGGACTGAAGTCGAAGTCGAAGTGCTGGAGGGAAAACAAAGGCGTTTGCATTTGCCTGTTGCGGCCATAATTCGCGAATTCAGCGGTACGAATGCGTACATGAATTTGGAGGCGCTAAATCGTTGGATGGGTGAGGGGCCGCTGGCTTCCGGTGTTTTCGTCAAGTCTGACGAAGCTAAACGTCCAGAATTCTACGCGAAGGTTAAAGAGACACCGCGTATCGCCGGAATCACAGACAAAACTGCGATGCTGCAGAGTTTTGAACGGACGATTGCTGAAAATCTTTTGGTTATGCGGGGATTCAACATTCTGTTTGCGGCCGTGATTGCTTTCGGTGTCGTGTACAACGCCACCAGAATTTCTCTCTCTGAGCAAAGTCGCGATCTTGCTACGTTGCGTGTCATCGGATTCACACGCTATGAAGTTTCTGCGATATTGCTAGGCGAATTGGCGATTATCACCGCTGTAGCATTGCCTGTCGGCTGCTTAATTGGCTATGTTTTTGCCGCCGTTGCGACTCTCGGACTCGACACCGAACTCTACCGAATTCCACTTGTCATCAGTCCGCAAACGTACGCAAATGCCATCGCCACAGTTATCGTGGCGACCATCGTTTCCGGTTTGATCGTGCGCAGAAAAATCGACGAATTGGACCTTGTTTCCGTATTGAAGACCAAGGATTAGACAAACATGAAGCGGTTTAAGTATATTTTCGGTTTGTTGGTCGTGATCGCCTTGGGTTTGGCCATCATTATTGCGTGGCAACCGCGATCTGTTGCCGTGGATTTAGTAGCGATCGACTCCGGTTCTATCGAGGTGACCGTAAACGAAGATGGCAAGACACGGATAAAGGAAAAATATGTGATTTCCGCACCAGTCGGCGGTAGATTGCGGCGGGTGCTGCTGCGCGAGGGTGACTCGGTCATCTGCTCTGAAACATTGATCGCGTCGATTCAACCAGGCGATCCCGTGTTGTTGGATGCAAGAACACTGAGTGAAGCGCGCGCACGAGTTGCTGCCGCTGAAACCTCAGTTGAACGTGCGGCCACTCGCTTGGAACAGGCCAACATCGAGCTTGAACGAACAGAAAAGGAATTCGAGCGCATGAAATTATTGCGACGCACGAATGCAGTTTCTGAAAAGAACTTTGAACTCGCACAAGCTGACTATAATTCAAGCCTGCAAACGAAACGCGCCTGTGAGTTTGATCAAGAAATCGCCATTTATGAATCACAGATGGCGAAAGCAGCTTTGCTCCACGTGCAGTCTGATAGTGGGACGGAATCCAGTGATGTGCCACTCGAACATTTTGAAATCCTCTCTCCAATTGACGGTGTGATCCTGAAAGTCTTTTTGGAAAGCTCAACAATTGTAACACCGGGAACACCCATCGTCGAAGTCGGCGATCCTAAAGACTTGGAAGTCGTGGCTGATGTGCTTTCGACGGACGCCGTAAAGATACAACCTGGCGCTACAGTCTATCTCGAGCAATGGGGACAGCATCAGGTGTTGCCGGGTGTCGTGCGCTTAGTCGAACCGTCGGCTTTCGAGAAAATCTCAGCACTCGGCGTGGAAGAACAACGCGTCAACGTAATTATTGATTTTAAAGACGACTCGAACCGGCAGACATCGTTGGGTGATGGCTATCGAATCGAGGCGCGAATTGTAATTGCCCGCGTAGACCAAGTTCTACGTGTGCCTGTCGGAGCATTGTTTCGCGAACAAGATGAATGGGCAGTTTTCCGTTGGTCCAATGGGCGGGCTGAACTGGTCCCAGTCACACTTGGACAACGAAACGATCAATTTGCCGAGGTCATTTCTGGGCTTTCACTCGGCGATTCCGTTGTCCTGCATCCAAGCGACAAGATTAGCCACGATGCTCCGATCGTCCGCCGCTAACGATATTTAGCATCTTTCCACTACGTGAACTTCAAACTATGACGGTTATTCGGGTTTTGAAGCGAAAGATTCGTTTGATCAGCTAAATCTGTCAATTTTCCGATAATCCTAACAAACGGAATAAATATTATCGCTTCGATGACGGATTTTACAAAGAATCACAAACGATGATGACCTCATTCTCTTTTTGCAGACAGCTCCAACCCGTTGTTATGGCGATTCTTGTTTCAGGCACTGCAACACTCAACTTGTATGCGCAGTCGAGCCACATAGCGCAGCCAAATCAAGGCCGCTACGAGTCTTCAACTCGAAAGATCGTTAAATCCACGGAGTCAGCGAGCGCGAGGACTCAGTTCGAACAAGACGTGGAAAGCGAGACAGCATTGCGTGCCGTCGTGTTTACGGGGAACCACTACGCGCCAAACGGATGGTCGACGTTATCGCGAAGCGAAGTATTCGAACTCGATGAAACTCATTCAGCTGCGTGGCTGGAATTCGGTGGCTATGGTCAAGATATGGAGGAACTCACGCCCGGAATCACCGTCGTCGCGCCTGTGCGCTCAAGAGAATCCAATGATCGATATGAAATCGATCTATTGTTCCGGCCCTTGACGCTGGTCGAGGTCGACATTCAGGAACGAAATGAGATTCGACCAGAGGATAAAGCTTATGCATTGATCGGAGACAACTACGGCAATCTTGAGTTTCGGGGCCTATCATACTTCGATGTGTGTTGGGTCGCCGCCGACATCCGCTATCAACCGTTGTATTTTGAGGACGTTGTCTTGGAACGCTATGGCAAAACGCATTGCGACTTCGTCGAACCCTATTTTTCTGCGGCTCGATTCTTCTTGTCCGCGGCCTTTTTGCCTCTGAACCTACATAGCCAACATCCCTGTCAGTGTGAATTCCCATTGGGTTATTGCCTGCCAGGATCGTGTACACCTCCGTTATATCAACGCATTTGGGTTCGATAACCTGATTATCGAGTTGGATTCACGCCGGGCTCACATACGTGAAAATCGCTTTGAGATATTCGGTTTCCGGCATCGCAGGATGAAGCGGATGGTCGGCGGATTGTCCGCGAATTTCCAAAATTTGACAGCGTTTATTGCATTCCTGAGCCGCGTGTTGAACGATCTCAATCAATTTTTCTCGCGGCATATGATAAGAACATGAACAAGTGATAAACCAACCTTCATTTGTCATTAAGCGCATGGCGATACGGTTCAATTGATAATACATTTGCAAACCGGATTGGAAGTCTTTTTTGCGTTTGACAAGGGCAGGGGGGTCCAAAATGATCGTCCGAAATTCCCGTTGCCCAAAAAAGGATTTGGCGACTGGTAGTACTTCACCTTCAATCGTTTCAAGCTGGACTCGATTGAGTTGTGCGTTGCGCGCGGCGACTTCTATGGCTTGTATGGATCGCTCAACACATGTCGCCGATTGAGCTCCCTGCAACATCGCCTGAATTGCCCAAGCCCCGGTGTAAGCAAACAAGTCTAGAACATGCCCTAGATGCCCAAAGCGCCCCAATCGTTCGCGATTTTCCCGCTGGTCGAAGAACCAGCCCGTCTTTTGACCCTCCATTAGCGGTACCAGAAATCGAGCGTTCCCCTCGACAATTTCAATTTCATTCGGTGGTTCGCCAATGGTGAATCGCGCAGATGGCATCCCTTCTAACTCGCTATATCTCCCACCGTGCTGCACCACAATTCCCTGGACAAAATCAAAGCGGCGCAGCGATTCCCATAGGCGATCTGCCAATGCCAACATCCCGGCCGTGAGTATTTGAACAACCAGAATATTGGCAAAGCGATCAATGACCAATCCTGGCAATTGATCCGATTCGCCAAACACCCATCGATAGAACGGCTGAGTGTACATCTCGTCGCGCAGACGAAGGGCAGCCTGCAGGCGAACGAACATCCAGTCCGCATTGAAATCAAAGGATTCAGTACGTGAAAGGATACGAGCCGCAATCAAGGAACGAGGATTGTATGTTGCCCAAGCTAAGAACTCGCCTCGATGATTAGTCACTTTGACCAGCTTTGCAGAATTAGATTGTTGAGTCAGTTCAGCGACATTGTCAATTTCATTACTGAAAATCCATTCATGGCCCCTCAACAATCGACGATGAAAATCCTTTCTCATACGCAGCTGAAGTGTTTGATTATTGCTGTCTTCCTGGTTTCCAGAGCCGATTGTGTTTTTGTTCAATGCTTTAATCCTACGTTGTAAACGTTCAGGTTGTTATAAACCTGTCGTCGATCCAGGGAATTTGCCCAAATCATCGCCGTGAATGAACAAATTCTTGGCGGGTATTGGAATTGATTGCGGCATCATTCCTATAAAAATTCAGAGGTGAAGAATAATCACCCAAAATGACGTTGGACAACGTATTGATCAGGGGACCGTTTGTTTTCGTTGCTCTTCCGCTTTGCTGAAGTTGATACCTGGAATACAATGAAGCAACACAATCAGTGGCCGCGAGCGCATTGCGGCAAATTGGATGCGCGATTTACCAGTTCCTGGGCTGGCAATCCATTTGAATTGAGTTATACAACAACCGCCACAATTATTTGGAAAAATTCGATACATGAAGATTCAAATCAATAGTAGCAGCCAAATCGATACGAACCAAGAGAACATCAGCCATCTTATCACGCAACTGGAGTCTAGCCTGGAAAGATTTGCTGGGCAATTGACTCGTGTCGAACTCCATTTGACCGACGAGAACAGTGCCGCCAAGGGTGGGGACGACGATATCCGTTGCATGATCGAGGCCCGTTTAGCCGGTCATCAACCCGTAAGCGTTGAATCCCGAAGTGCTACGGTTGATCAAGCCGTTAAGGAGGCTTCAGAATCCCTGCAGCGACGTTTGTCCAACTTGCTGGGAAAACTCGCCACCTTGCGTCGCAAGGGACAACGTGAGGCTGGACGCGAGGGGACCATTTAATCGCCTTGAACCATTTCGTAATGAATATGGAGGTTATGGGCGGCACGAAACGTCAGCTTGCATCACGAAAGAATCGTTGTTTATACGTGCTCGGATAACGGTGTCCAGTTGATGTCTGATCGGCTGTACAGACGCTGCACAAGTTCTTTTACTTGAGTGTTATCGTTGATCATCGCGGCTGCCAAACTATCCAATGGGATATCACGAACTTCACAACAGAATACGGCATCACCGAGCAACGCTTTAATAATTGTTGGCTGGTAATCGGTCTCTTGCGCAACAAACTCGACAAAGCGATCGTGGTTCGCCGATTCTGGTAAGGCTAACAACAGGCGACTTGCACCACCACAATTTGCTGCCGTTGGTTGAGCTGCCCCCAGCTTGATATCAATCCAATTCTTCAATTCATTGGCAGTAATATCTGCGCTCGTTACGAGTTCGTTTAGCTCAACTCGTCGCAGCCGTTCGGTGACGATTGCCTGGCAAACCGAACTGATGTGCGCCGGCAGTTCCCGAAGCCAGGCGGAGCGATCGGCGATCATTTCGTACAACCCAGAAAATTCCTGCAAATCTCGTTGATTGAATTGGATGTCGGCTCGCTGAATCATCGACTCGAATTCCCCCTCAATCATAGCTGCAATTGCATCTCCAACTAAGTCGAAAGTTCGTCGTTCACTGACTGAATCAGCTAGATTGCTTGTGCCAGTTTCGCGAAAAGATTCATTTACTAATACGAGTTGCTTGCCCAGGTCATGATAGACCTCTGTCAACTTCTTTATGTGTGTTATTAGTTTTTGTGTTAGCTTGACCTTGATTCGATTAATAACTTGCATGCGGACGGCTAGTAGATTTTCGTTGGCTGCATGTTCGAGGTCAGTGATCGATAGGTTGGCAAAATTTCGTTTTTCAAACAAGCGTACGAAGCGCTCGGCACTTTCACGATATCCTTGCACAAGTTCAATTTGGCCTTCATCTAAGCTCACAAGCAACTTTTGCAGATCCAGGAGCATGTTCGACAAAACCATCGAAACACCCGCTATGCGAATGCCGGGTTGATTTGTCAATCGAACGCAGTGTTCTTCAATTTGCTTGGAAATATTAGATACAATCCCCTTCGTACCCTCTTCGAGAACATTCATCAGGCTTGGATGCTCATCTTCCCCATGCGGCTCACCGAATGCGATGCGTTGAACAGCGTCAAGATAACGCTCGGCTAAATCGAGTCGCGATTTGGAATGAGATGCCAACTCTGAGACCGTTGTGTTCGCTACTGCGTCAATCCGCATGCGCACTTGATCTCCCAGATTGCTTTCCTCAATGTTCAAACAAGTACGATCAAGGAGCGAACTCTCAAAACCACTGTGAACGAGAAGTTGTTTCGCCACCTCGCGCATGCAACTCGATTGGTTCAGCCCACAATGTTGTTTCCAATACTCGATTAAACGCTGAGCAAGATTACGCACGATTCGATTGACGACTCCTCCATACCTTCCTGAGGCGCTGCTCAACCCAAAGCTGCGCACCATCAAGCCGGAGGCATCACCCTCGGATTCGTCTCGCGATTGTTCAAAAAATGCTCGACATTGGCTCGTTGTATTGAGAAACAAATACTGTGCGATGTTATGTAAATGCTCATCATAATCTTTGTCGTCAATACACTTGCCCAAGTCCAAGTAATAGATCGCCGAGAAAATTGCGCCGGGACCGAACTTTGGAAGATCAATGGTCTTGTCCCCTTGATAGCCATGAAGACAAAAATGGTTGTACTCGGTCAAAAACGCAAATGTGTTGGCAGTACTCAATTGCTGAGAGGCTGCATCCCGTGTGCTGGCATTAAGAAACACACCGAACAACCTCCCGTTCGATATATTTTGTTCAGCGAAAATCGTGCGGACCGCTTGTGCCACATCCAAAGACGTTCCACTACCAAGTCCTCCTGATATCGAGGAGATGATAAACACGTCTGGATTATCCGAGTCAATATCGACGCCAAGCGAGTCCCCCGTTTCGGCCAACGCTTCCATGACACTGGCCGATTCGATCACGTCATTGATTTGACGATACACCGCGTCAAAATGATCCGCAAGCGCCAAACGCCCAATTGGGCGCAACCCCTCAGTTTGCTGACTGCGCGGCACGTTAAACAACCATCGACGACTAAGCCAAGAGAAGTCCTTCTTGCAATTCCGATACTCTTCTCGTGGACGCAATGAAATTTCAAGCACTTCGCTGCCTTCAAGTCGATTGGCTTGCGAGGATTGCGTACTAGCCTGATACAACGAACGACGATCGACGTCAATATACAAGAATTTTATGGAGGGAGTTGTTCGTTCCGTTTGAACCTGATTGGCGATTTGCGTTTTGATTTTGGCCAAAATCTTGCCACCGGCTTGTCCCAAGCCGATGAAGATCGTTGGTCGAATCTTGTTCCGCGTCGGGTCAATCGCCAGAGTTCCCAGCTTCTCCAATTCACGATCGCCAAAGACTTTAGCGGCCAAGGCTGATCCGTTTAGCTCGACAGTGCTCTCATTTTTTGTGCATACGAAGTCCTGCGTTGCATCGGATGTGTCAACACGGTCAACCTTCCCCAGTTCTCTGACGGGTCGCCCTTTGGCCACCACCTTACGGCGCATCAGATCGTTGATCATGGAGCGGCAGTTGGGATATCGCTTTTCAGGATCCTTGGCTAGGGCTCGGCTTATCACGGCCTGATCATTAATGGGTAGTGGACTTAGATTGGGCCGACTCCCGATGTGCTGGCTCGCCAATTGCGCGGTAGTCTTACCTGAAAACGGTCGAATTCCGGTTAGCAACTCCTGGTACACAACGGCTAAGCTGTACTGATCGCTTGTGCGAGAGGGACGACCATCAAACAGCTCAGGTGCAGCATACGTCGGCGTCAAACTGTCCATCATCGAATGTTGCTGCGACTCATGGACACTCTTAACCAGCCCAAAGTCGGCTAATTTTGCATGTGAACCGACAAGCAACAGGTTCTCCGGTTTAATGTCCAAGTGCTGAAGTGAATGCTCATCAGATATATAGTCCAATGCCTCTGCTACATTGCTCAAATATCCCAAGAGTTTTTCGCGGGGCAGTCCATGTTCACCTCGATCTCGATATTCGGCGAAATGTTCCCGCAGGCAAGTATCGGCTAACTCGGTCACAATCACCAACCGTCCATTCTCGACCTCGATTCGCTCCAGGGAAATCAAGAATGGATGGCGCAGTCGTTTGATCCGATCTAAGGCTTTGAGTTCCCGTTGCGCGCGTGATTCATCGTGGAAGCCGTAGATGATCTTGACGGCCTTGAGTAAACCTCCAGGGGCTTCTGCTGCCCAAACTTCACCGTATCCGCCTGCACCGATCGAATACTTCAGTTTGTAACCAAGTATCTGGTCGTTCGCTTGTATGGGGTTCGTGGAAGCGTTTAACATGGCAATTCTAATGCAAAATGGATTTGGTTATGCTGAGTCTCTTGCGAACTCCGCGACGTCAGTGCCTGTTCATTACGATTCAAGTATTGGTTGCAATTTCTCCGTGTGTACCGGCTCCTTGAGAGAAGTGGCACACGAATCTTCAATTGCACGGCTGTTTGTCGGTGCGAACATGCATAAACGCTACGACCCGCTTAATGTCCCATGAGAGTTGTGAAATAACTCTTAACGGCCATGTCAAAGTACTCTGTCCGCATCTCGAGATCGCAATTGTTGTAGACGCAGTAGTTCCGCGTTTGGAGCAATAGATCGCGAGGATGACAGCGTCGCAAACGACGATTCTTTTTCCGATAGTGTTCTTGGATCAGATAGTCAACAACGGATGCACGGTAATCGAATCCCATCTTTTTCGCATACAATTTGAACAGCAGATGGAATTCCTCTGGAGAGGGATCATGAATCTCAATCTTATATGGAATCCGTCGTAAGAATGCTTCATCGGCCAGTTTTTCCGGATCGAGGTTTGTCGAGAAGATGATCAATTGCTCAAACGGCACCTGAATCTTTTTGCCAGATGCCAGGGTCAGATAATCCTGACGGTTTTCCAAAGGAATTATCCAGCGGTTCAATAGCTCAGCCGGTTCGATTCGCTGACGTCCAAAGTCGTCGATTAATAGGCACCCACCATTGCTTTTGAGTTGCAGCGGTGCTTCGCTCACGTTGCTGCGCGGGTCATGGCGAATTTCTAAGGAGTCCATGGTCATTTCACCTCCGACAACAACCGTCGGGCGTTTGATTCTCAACCATCGAGTATCGTAGTTCTTGACTCCGAATTCATTCGCTTCATCATTGTCGGCCGTGACGTGGTAAGCCGAATCAAAGAGCTTAATAATTTGCCCATCTTCATAGATTGCGTGTGGCACCCAAATTTCCTGGCCAAAACACTGCGTGATTCGTCGAGCAAGCGTTGACTTTCCGTTGCCCGGCTCGCCATACAAAAACAAACCTGCTCCTGAATTGATGGCCGGTCCAAGACTTTCGAAAAGTCCTTCATCAATGGAAATGTCTGCAAATGCCCGCATCAACTGCTTTCGCTTAGGGGATTCGGCCCGAATGGATTGCGCTTCCGCCGATAGGACATAGTCAATTAACGTAACCGGTGCCGGTCCCGAGTAAGCGCATTGCTTCACAGCAAACGTCGCGCGTTCACGCCCAATCTCAGTAAGCGAGTAGTTATAGTCATTTAGTGGCGCAGAACTGCCGTGCACAATAATTTGACGCTGACGCAAGTTAGCTAAAATTGCTTCCAGTCCTTGGAAGGGAAGGCAAAGTTGATTTGCCAGCTGCCGCCCACTGCAAGTTCCGACGAGACTCAGCCTTTTGAGAATCAAAGACTCAACGAACGGAGTCGGCAGGCCTGTTTCCTTCAGGCTTGCTGGTTCCGTTGGACAAAAGGCCTCGTCCGATAGAATCTGTGCAAGTAAATCACTGTGAAAATTCGTGGCGCTTTGCGAGGACACGGTTTACTCCTTTCCAGCCCACAAGCAAGTCGTACTGCGACCGGCGTTTGGGCAAAAGTATTGAAGATTCTTTTTGACAGCTGCGTCTCATATCCATCAGTGGACAAATTACTGAAAGCCATTCGACACGAATCTTCGGCTGTAAACCATAAGTTACGTTTTCGCAACGTGTGCGATAATCTAAGCGTTATGCTGATTATTCCAAATATTCATAGCCAGAGTCGTCGTCCGCGTAAAAAAGATACTTTGGATGAGGTCCCCTTGATACGCAAAAGCTAAATCTTTCAATGTGGGACAATTTATCTAGCTCACATTTTTAAGATCCCAATACCTAAATGTTTTGTACTGACTAGGGTTTTTGCATTTCATCAATCGGTCGAAAAAATGAAGTCATTTCAAGTAGTCGATCCTGAGTTGATCAACATTGGTCAGCGTAACGACTCCGCGCATCGAAGCATCAGTTGGTACCTGTCAGGCCAGATTGAAGAATCGGAAGGCATCCGCCGGTTTGATCTTGTCTCCAATCCTTTCAAAGTTGGCAGACGCTCCGGATTGCATCTCTCTATTCCCGGAGGTTCAGTGTCCAAAGAACACGCTGAACTTTTTCAGGTCAATGATCAGCTATGGGTTCGTGACCTAGAAAGCACCAATGGCACGTTTGTAAATGGAGTCCGCATCTCGGTTGAAACTCGATTAACTGAGGGGGACCTGATCCAGTTCGCCAGCCTAGTATTTCGTGTCGGTCGAGATCAACAAATCACTGATTTTCACACGAAGCAAGAGGACGCGTGCGACCGAGCTCTCGTGATGATGCAATTTGAACGGCTAATCAATGAAGGCGGAATTGTCCCCTACTTTCAGCCCATTGTCACAATGCAAGAACAGAAGACAATCGGCTACGAGGTCTTAGGCCGCAGTCGCCTGTTCGGTCTCAAGACTCCCAGTGAGATGTTCTCAGCCGCTTCTCGACTTAACCTAGAGGTTGAGTTGAGCCAGTTGATGCGGCATATCGGCGTCGTACAAGCCGTACAACTTTCGGAAGGCACGAACATCTTTGTCAATACGCATCCATTGGAGCTAACCCGCGATGGGCTGTGTGAATCGCTCAGAAGCTTAAGGCACCATTGTCCTGAGACTCCAATCACCTTGGAAATTCACGAAGCCGCCATCACAAGCCCCGCCCAAATTGTTGAACTGCGAGCAGTGCTCAACGAGTTGGACATGAAGTTGGCATTCGATGACTTTGGCGTTGGCCGCGCGCGACTGGATGAGCTTTCCGAAGTGCGCCCCGACTATGTGAAATTTGATATGCGGCTTACCCGCGATATTCACAAAGCCACAGCAAAACGCCAAGAGGTCGTGTCGCTCATCGTGAAAATGGTGAATGAACTCGGTATTGTGTCGCTTGCCGAGGGAATCGAAAACATTGAATCACATGAAATTCTCACTCAAATGAACTTCAAGCTTGGTCAAGGCTTCTTCTACGGTCGCCCACAACCTATCGAATTCTATGTGAACCAATAATGCGATCGCGCCTTCAAAAGGCAAACTATCAATTTGCGCAATTTCTTTTCGAATGTTGCAGCGACATCCATTTTCATTCGCAACGATTCGGCTGCGCGGATCGAACGACTAATGAATCGTTTCCGAAAAGCGATGCAACTTCGGACATAATATGTTGGCAATGCGGAGCCAAACCCTGCCACCTCCAAGTGCATCCTGCGAGGAATCTTCTATTTCAGGCCTTGGTTACGAAGCATCCTTAGAATTTGCGCAGGCCAACACGTTAATCACTCAGCCGCTCTAACCATACCAGAAGCGAAACAGCTGAGATGGGTGACGTTAGGAGCACACCGTTGCACGACCTCGCAACTCGCTTTGCACGCGTCAAATAGCGATCTTCACCCGTCGCATCAAACAAGTGCATCAAATTACTTACGCCCATTGCGTTGCTACTCGGCAATTCCTGGTCGGCAATTGTACGAAATCGATTGACGATGGGATCCAAATCCGCGATCGAATAATAATAACCGCCTCGCTCCTCGCTCCAAAAATGCCGCTCTTGTAGCTCTTGCAACTTCTTAGCTCGATCAAGCCAAAGTTCATTACCGCTGGCCTGATAATATGCCAGAAAGCCATCAACAACAAACACGTAGTCATCGACATAAACGTCCGAGGAGTTCACTCCCCTGTTCAAGATCCGGCGAAGTCGTCCATTTTGAGCTTGCGTCTCGTTCCAAATATATTCTCCCAATTTCTCGGCAGCATTCAAATACTCAGCTTCGTTCAGCAACGTACCTGATTCGACCAAACTGCGCAACATCAATCCATTCCAAGCAGCAACAATCGTCTTGTCGACAGGCGGCTGGGGACGCAATGAGCGTGCCGACCGCAATCGTTCTAAAATCGACTTGTATTCCATGTCGAGTACGGAACTTTCAACTCCTAACACGTTTGCGTATTCGTTCAGTGCTTGCGTCAAATACAAAACGTAGTCCCGGTCACCATAATTTGGTTTGCCCGCCAGGCCAAATAATTGCTCAGCTCGCCTGAACTGCTCAGGTGTAAGTGCTGATTTAATCTGATCTGGACTCCATCGGTAATATGCTCCATTCTCAAATTCACCTTCCTCTGTTGGACTGCCAAAGCTGATCGAAGCATAAAATGCCCCTTCCGGAGAACGCAAGTTATTCAACAGAAAATCGCAGGTTTGCTTAGCCATCGCGCGATAATCATCACGGTCGAGGACTTTTGAAGCCCGCGCGAATATCAATGCCAATTGTGCGTTGTCATAGAGCGTCTTTTCAAAGTCGGGAATGCTCCACGATCGATTGATGGAGTATCTATGAAACCCGCCGTCTACATGGTCGCGCAGGGCTCCTATCGACATTTTGTCCAGCGTAAGCGTCAAAATCTGTTCGACTACACTCTGGCTACCGCGGTTCGCATGCTCTTCTAATTGCCGCAACAGAAAGAAGAGTCTCGGAGCCATAATATGCTTGGGACGCTGATCGTCACGCGGATCAAAGTCAAATCCACCATAAATCGGATCGAACCGCCGATGCAATTGCGATCTGACCAGATCGACAACGCGATTATCGACCGGCTCATCATCCCCACTTCGACGAATGCGCAATATTGTATTGGCAACTGCCGACACCTTCTCAGCCCCCTCGCGAATCGAGTCGGGATTCTCACTCCACATTTTGTCGATAGTTCGCACGATACTTAGCAAGCCGGCGCGAAATCCTTGCTCGTTATCATGCAGCGGGACGCTAGTCGCTCCAAAAAACGGACGCGACTCCGGCGTCATAAAAATCGTCAACGGCCAACCTGTTCGATCGCCAGTAACGCCGGAATAGGTTTGATTGTAGCCGTTCTTGACGGCAGTAAACGCGATCGCCAAGTCCGGACGAGATTCCCGGTCAACAAGAACGCAGATGAAACGATCATTCAGCAGCTTAACCACAGCCTTATCAGAGAGCACCCGTTGATGCATGTTCCATGTCGAATAACAACTATGTGCACCGACAACCAGAAAGATCAGTTTATTTTGAGAATTTGCCGCCGAAACCGCTGCATCTCCCCAGGGATACCAGTGGATCTCGTCGTTCGCTCGCATCAAGAGATAGGGACTCGTCTCGTCTGCCAGTCGTGATGCCGATTCCCGATCAGCGATTTCTTGGATTTCCGCTGGCGAACTCACGTCACTGACAGACTCATCTTGTAGAGCCAATAAGCTACAAGGCTCGTTCGCAGCAATGATCACCCACGCCGCTAAAAAACCAAGACAAGAATTAAACATTGTAATCATGCAATCCCTGGCTTTAATCTAAAGAACTCCCATACCGTATTCCACGGACATCACAATTTGCGTGTGTTTTCGCTTTAACCACATCATGATTAACGTGCCGAACGATTTACGCACTTATGTGATCCCTAACATAACACATCCGCGATCTGTCGTGAATAAGCGACAATCCGTCCAAGATTTTCTGGACGTTTGCGCGAAGTGGGCAAAACCGGGTCAGGGAACTGAAGAGGATATTGCCAAGATTCTTTGGAAATCTCAGACGTCTTGGGCTACGTATTGGCTAGAATGTGCAGGATATCGCCGTCCTGAATCACGTAGTCTTTATGTTCTTTGTGCATCAAATTTTGCACTTTGATTTCGCGTTCACTCCCCACCCGAAACAGGTCATCACAGGTCATCCGCTCCGCGCGCACAAATCCACGAGCAAGGTCAGAGTGAATGGAATCGGCTGCCATTTCGGCAGTAGCACCAATCGGGATCAACCAGGAGCGAACTTCTTTCTCCCCTGCCGTAAAAAAGACCATTTGTTGTGACGCAAGCATGAACTCTCGCAACAGCGCATCGCGATCCATCGGTTGGATTCCCATTTCCATACAGAACTCATGCCGTTCTTCTTGCGACATTCTGTCCAACTCGATCTGCATCGGAATTGCGAAAGCATGTGCTTTCTGTCCTAACAGCTGCATTACTTGGGGAGACTGATCATCAGCTAGATTGACCACGACGCGGCGGGTCTTTTCGGTGAGCAACTGGAACGAGCGAATCGCTCGCGACTGTCGATCGTTGAGGCTAAATTCATGCAACGGTCTACCTTGCTCCAAATGAGCGACGATTGGTTCAAGTGCCTCAAGCTCTTGCAACTCCTGCTCGCGAGTCGGCTTCGGCCTTTTAACCGAATCACGCAGTTTTTCAACGCGATTCAGCACAATCGAAAGGTCAGCAAAAAGCAAATCTTCCTCAAACGCCGCCAAATCCTGCATCGGATCCGCACCAGCAAAAGCGCCAACGACAATGATCAGACAACCAGCTTCGCGCAATGCAGCGAGCTTATTGGCATTCCCCTCTTGGTCTCGGCTTAGACCCGGTGTATCAATAATCTGAATGGTGGCTCTAGTTATTTTTTTGGGACGATAAATCTCGGAAAGTTTGTCAAGTCTCTCATCAGGCACGGCAGTCGTTGCCAATTGCGATGTGTGTGACAAACTCGGGTCTGGCTCGACGCCGGTCAGCCATTTAAACAAACTACTCTTGCCGGCTCCTTGATAACCTACGATTCCTATTTTCATGTTTTGACTATCAGCAAATTTATCTTTGAATTTTAATGTATGGAACGACAACGACTCCCAAACATGGCGTTTCGGCAACTAAGTCGGCAACGAATATTGGATTGGGAAATGAACCGCTCTGGCCTCAAAGTCTAGAGTCCGATTCATGGTGTGTGCAGAAAACTGTCTATAAATCAGGCAACGCAATACAGTATACGAAAAACAATGAGAAGGAAGTTTTTGCCCGTCAGTTGCGTTTGCGCAACAATATAATGAACGCGCACGGACCGAAAACGTGAATTTATCATTCGCCTGATATCAGGCCAACTCACAAATGCTTCAATGACATGCATCAGGCAGAAAAATTAACTTTCGGTGCATCCGACCAAAGGGCTTCGAGGGAATAAAAGGCCCTCGTGTCCTCGTCAAACAAATGGATGACCACTGAACCGTAATCTAACACAATCCAGCGACTGTTGTCTGTGCCATCGATACTTAGACGTTTGTCATTTAGTTGGACCTCAAGTACTTGATCGATCTCGTCAGCCATGGCCTGCAGGTGCCTGCGGCTACTGCCCGTAATGATTACGAAATAATCAAATAAGGCCGTGCGCTCAGTCATGTCCAGCACGAGGATGTTTTCACCTCCCAATTCAGCGGCCGTCGAAGCAGCGGTTTTCGCCAGAAGCAATGACCTTTCAGGATTGACTCGATCAACCGATCCACTAAAACCCTCATCGTCCAACGAGGAGTCATCATCAGCCATTTCCAGCGGCTCAGAATTTTCCATCGAGTCTTCGCTCGATAACCTCTCGAGATCATTCAGGTTCGGGTCTGGGATAGAATCAGATTCGTTGATGATTTTGGCTCCTCATCGAAATATTGTAGAATTGTTTAATCATAACAAAAACGGGCACATTTTCAATTTCCATCCACCACAAGCAAAACCATAAGCAAAGAACCATCGTCCATATTTAATCGCCTTGTAGCTTCTACGGTGGTTCCGTTTTGGGCACGTTGAGCGAGTGGGGCCAGTTGGAGCCCAAGGGAAGCTCAAGGTGAAATCCCAAAACGGCGCATGTACATTAAAAAGCCAGTAAGCCAGCAGCACACCACGAATCAAGGTGCCCGACGCAAGACGTCTTAGGACAGATTTTCGGGTGTGCTGCGGCTTCTTCAATCAGACGGATCACTCAGATATTGCCCAAAAGGCTTGGCTACAAGGCTTCCGCAGCATTGAAGAACTGGCTTGCTGTTATCTTAGTTTATCACCACCTAACTTGAAAGAAGCATCCATGTCCACTTTATCAAAACTGGAATTCGGATTGTTCATCGGCATCGATTGGGCTGATGAGAAACACGACGTCTATGTCGTCGACTCTTGCGGGAAAGGCAAGTCGGAAACATTGCTGCAATCTGCGGTGCCCTATTTTAAAGGACAGGCTTTTTATTGTTTCGTCTTTTTCTTATCCTTGCGGCAGCGATTGAATTTGCGCTCAACGTTCACTGATCGATGTTCGGTCAACAATGTCAGATAATCGACTCTTATCTTCATCGATGTTCGACGAAGAATCGTATCCAGTTTCACGCAGCATTTCAGGACAAGAGAGCCCTTTAGAATAGCTCGCAAACGACCATGCGAGTCCAACACAGTGCAGGAATGATCGGATCAAGAAA
>CALMEE010000123.1 GCA_937862885.1 uncultured Planctomycetaceae bacterium | reverse complement strand
TCAGCTACACTAATTATCTGTCAAACGTTGTCTCAAAATCGTTGGCATCTTCCGGTTGATTGACGACGTTTGTGCCCGAATGAACTCGTCAGAATTTCCCGGACACCACATTGCCCTAGAGTGGCAGGGGAGGTCAATGCAGGCTCAGTCGCACGGTCGTGCCTCGCACGACATGTTTCTGGCAATGCGGGAGGGGGCTGCGGAACCTGTTCACTTGTTTCCCAAAACGCATTCTCTGCTTGTTGCAAAGTTCGTGGGGCCACGAGGAACAATTTACGTCGCCGAGGCAGAAGAATCAGTTCTTCGCAAAGCTCGACCGGAATTGCTACGTCAGGTTATCGCGGTGCTGATAACGGGGGCATTAGCAGGCTTGATTGTTCACATTGTCCTGCGACGTGTCGTCACCAAGCCACTACGACGACTGGCCACAACTCTTGGTCGCATTGGCGTCGGTGATCTGGATGCGGAAGCGGACCAGCGAGGTTGTGAAGAACTGACCTACCTTTCGGAACAGATCAATTCGATGAGGATTCAGCTTGCGGAAGCAGACCGCGACCGACGTTTCCAGATGAAGAAGGCTCGCGACATCCAACAACACTTGCGTCCGGCTAATGGAACAGTCAAAGGTATAAAAACCGCCGTGTTGTTTGAGCCGGCTGAAGATGTCGGTGGAGATTACTACGACGTGATTCCACTGGGCGGACATCAATGCCTGTTGTGTTTGGCTGATGTGTCCGGCCACGGAGTGGCTGCGGCTATGGTGGCGGCTGTGATTAAGGCATTGGTCTTGGAAGCGACTGAAGTCACGCATAGCCCGGCAGAAATTCTCAATCGTATTAATCGCCGATACGCGGAGATCATCATGGAAGGGCATTTTGCCACGATGGCCGTCGTCCTGGTCGATTGCCAACAAGTGACACTCACTGTTGCCAATGCCGGACACGAGCTTCCATTCATTCAGCAACCGGGGAACCCGGTGCAGCGCCTCGAAGACAGTGATCTGTTACTCGGTGTCGATCCGGCGATGACCTACACGGAAAAAATGGTATCCGTGGCAAGCGGCACAAGGATCGTTCTGGTATCTGACGGTGTCACGGAAATGTTTGATCCGGATGACGATCAGTTTGGTACTCAGCGGGTCAGCGAAGTGATGGAGGTGTCGTCGACGTCAGACATACAGCAGTTGGTCAACGATTTCTCTCAGGTACTCGTAAAGTTCCGGCGATCTCGAACGCCAATCGATGACCTAACGCTAGTGGCAGCAGAGTTGAATAGAGCTTGAGTTCTTGTCACTCGGAGAACCCGAAAGATGCACTGGATGGCAGGCATTTCGCCAGCTCTAACGGCACGCCCTAGTGCGGCTGTGTGCGGTAGCGGCATCCGCCGGATTGCAAAGACGCCTGAGCATCACATAGTAAACCCCGACAACCGAGTGTGGCCTGCTGATGAAATAATGAAAGAAAGGTTGTCGCTAACGATACGGCACGATGTACTGACCAGCCATCTCGGGCTCGGCTTCTGTTTAGGGTAGCCCGTTGAATGGGTTCAGGAAAGCCCGTCCTTTCGTCGTTGTTGTACTGCAGGGTGCTCTTCCCCCGTGGATTCAGCTTGCAAAAGAGATCCTCGCTTCATCAGTGAATTCATTACCTCTTTTGCATAACATCAGTTGATTTCGAGATTTTTTTTCGCTGCTGTGAAGGAAATCCATCCAAAAGGCATCTTATTCCTGCATTTGCGGATGTTGCGAGTTAAAGTTGCAGTTGTCAAGGAAGGCCACATCCGAAATAATGCAGGATTCAACGATGACGATCGCGAGGTGCATCGCTCTAACGTGGCGAAGATGTGCGGAAAAAGAGAAAATTGGCCGAAAAATGAAGTAATGAGTCGGAGAATGAAAACAGACCAATCAGCACATTCGCCTAACGTGGTCTGCGAAAAACTGCTTGCAAACCACGATCGCTTTCTTAATTTTCTCGCGGTTCGTTTGGGTAAACGAGAGGACGCGGAAGACATCCTTCAGAATGCCTTTGTCAAGGGACTGCAAAAAGCAAGCGAAATCCGCGACGAAGAGAGTGCCGTGGCGTGGTTCTATCGGCTATTGCGAAATGCCATTATCGATCACTATCGACATTCGGCCGCAGGCCAGAAAGCTCTTGAGGCAATTACTCATCAAACGACCGACGTTGATCCGAGTTTCGATGCCGAGTTGAAGAAAGTAGTTTGCGACTGTGTCAGTGAAATGGTTCCTTTGATCAAGACGGAGTACGCCGAAATGATCCGACGGGTTGACCTTGGTGGTGCCAATTTAACTTCGCTTGCAAATGAAATGGGAATTTCCCCCGGCAACGCTCGTGTGCGACTGCATCGGGCTCGAACGGCACTTCGGAATGAGCTCGAGAACTTCTGCGGCAAATGCGCCGCTGAGGGGTGCATCGACTGCTCTTGTTCGAGAAAAAACGCCAGTTCCTGCGAATAGTTCCTGATTATCCATCGCGTCTGCAGAAATCTCGAAATTCTAGTGTAACGCTCAGCCAGCTCATTCGTCTGCTGTTTTGAAGTGCCCAGATTGCTGAAGGTTAGGACGACACACGAGGAGGTGTCAACCAAAAAGCAATTCATAATCAGGCGACAAAAGTTGAACAGGAGCAATCCATTGAATACCACACGAAAATATAAGACAAATCTGCGCTGTGAAAGCTGTGTCGCAGCTTTGAAACCATACCTTGATCAGGCACCCGGGGTGACCAAATGGGAGGTAGACATTGCCTCGCCCAACAAGACCCTGACGATCGAAGGCGACGTTTCGATTGACATCGTTCGTCAGACCGTTTCCCGGGCTGGGTATGAAGTGCTCGGTGAGGTCGCTGTCTCGCCAATGCCCCCAACTGCAGATCAGTCCGCTGACGCCGCAGCTACCACTTACTTTCCGCTACTATTGCTCGTTTCGTTTCTTATCTCGGTCGTAGCATTGATCGAACTAAGGATGGGCGGCTTTAACTGGAGCCGGGCGATGGGGAACTTTATGGGTGCGTTCTTTTTGGCCTTCTCATTTTTTAAGTTGCTTGATCTAAAAGGATTTGCGGACAATTACCGCAGTTATGACGTGGTAGCCCGGCGAATCCCTGTGTATGGGTACCTCTACCCGTTCATCGAGTTGCTTCTAGGAATTGCATACATCACTGCTTTTCAGCCATTTGCTACGAATCTTGTTACGCTGGTCGTGATGTCCGTCAGCAGTATTGGAGTCATTGAGAGCTTGCTGAACAAGCGTAAGATCCGCTGTGCTTGCCTTGGCACTGTTTTTAATCTCCCCATGTCCACGGTGACATTGGTCGAAGATGGGCTAATGGTCGGGATGGCCGCCATGGCATTGCTAGCAGGTGGACACTAATCAAAGCGTGAAGGCCGCCAACTCATAGCTTTCTTTCGAGTTTTAGCCGTCGTTGCAGCGGAATCAGACTTTTTCCTTCCGAAAAGTGAAGGAATTCGATCCGGCTAGCATCCAAACTGTACGGCGGTTTTTTCGGGCTCAAATCGCAGGGGGGCAACCTTGCCCAAGGTGTTTTACCAAGCCAAAAAAGGATGGAGTTAACAAAAAATGAACAACTTTAAGAGATATTTGCTGGGATTTGGACTGATTGCCGTTCTTGCGATCGTCGTTGCGGTTGGTTGCAGCCAGCCTGCGGGTCAAACAGCTAACACGTCGAGTTCAACGAATTCGGCCAAAATGAGCCAGACAAAATCCGCAAATCTGGACGAGGAGCATCCCCATGTGCCGGGCACTCATGGTGGAATTATCATTCCGATTGGTGCCGATAGTTACCACGCCGAAGCCGTGGTCGAAAAAGATGGTGTGCTGAGACTGTTCATGCTCGGTGCGGATGAGACGAGGATCCATGAAGTTGATGTGCAAGCTGTCAAGGCTTATGTCAAAGTTTCCGGTGCTACCGACGCCATTCCCATTGACCTGTCCGCAACGCCTCAGGACGGTGATTCCGACGGCAAGACTTCTCAATTCACCGGCACTCTTCCCGAAGGAGCCATCGGTCAGGCCATTGATGTGACGATTCCGAACCTGCGTATCGGTACTGAGCGATTCCGCGTCGGATTCACAACGGCTGTTCAGGTTCACGACAACGGCATGCCCGCCGGTGTAACAGGCGAAGAAGAGCAAAAGCTGTACTTTACGGCTGCGGGCAAATACACCGAGGCCGATATCAAGGCCAACGGCAATCAAACGGCAAGCGCGAAGTTCAAAGGTTTCATGTCCAAGCATGACATGAACCCCAAGCCGGGCGATTATATTTGCCCAGTGACTTTCACGAAAGCAAACCCGCAATGCGCTTGGCAGGTCAATGGCAAGAAGTACCTGTTTTGTTGCCCACCTTGCGTTGATGAATTCGTGCGGATGGCGAAGGAAGAACCCGAGTCCATTCTGGAACCAGAAGAGTATATTCAGCAAGATAAAGGTCGAAACAAAAGTGAAGGTGTTACGAAATCCGACGCCAACACATCCGACAATGTCGATCCTGAGATCGCGGAGGCATTGTCAAAGTTGAGTGAAGACGATCGTCGCGTCGCTGAAGCTCAAAAATTCTGCGCCGTTGTGACCAGTAGTCCTCTCGGTTCAATGGGGACTCCGATCAAGGTTGAAATCGAAGGCGAGCCGGTTTTTCTTTGCTGCGAGGGCTGTCGCAATAAAGCACTTCGTCAGCCCACGGAAACGTTGGCTACTGTGTCTAAGTTGAAACAACAGAATGCAGGCAGGTAGTGATCCATGCGTCGCATCGTCATTGTTTTAATACTCGCTTTTGCGACATTGGTTTATGCTCACGAGGGGCACCGACCGCTTCCTACGCGCGGTATGGAGATTGATGTTGTCACTGGCAAAATGGTGCTGACCAAATCTTCTCGCGACCTGCTGGATGTGCGAACGGAAGATGTCATTACGGGATTGGTCGAGGAGTCGATTGCCACCTATGGTCAGATCCTAGTTCCCTGGAATCAGCACGCCGTCATCGCCTCTCCATTGTCGGGCCGCATCGTCGAGTTGCTGGTCAAGCCCGGTGAAACCGTCGAGGCCGGTCAGGTCGTGGCCAAGCTCGATAGCCTGGAGTTGCAACAATTGGTTTTGGAGCTGCGGGCGGCTCAAGTAGAACTTCTGTTGTCCGAGAAACTGGTTGCAAATCTGGAGAGCGCGAGCCAGAGTGGAGCGGTTCCTGGATCACGTTTGCGAGATTCGCAAGCCAAAATGTTGCAGGATCGAGCGGCCGTCCAACTGGGGCGTGCCAAATGGGACGCTTTGAAACTACCGCCGGAAATGCTCGATCGAATACTCACTTCGCCGGAGGTCGAGCATCAACTGTTGCTGGATCTTCGAACTCCCATTTCGGGTGTTGTCACGCACGCAGATTTGTCCCTGGGTAAAATCGTCAACCCCAAGGAACACCTGTTCGAGATACTCGACTTGAGTCGCGTATGGCTCAAGATTCAGGTACTGGAAAAAGATCTTTCAAAATGCGAAATCGGCCAGCGTGTTGTGTTTGAGCCGACGGCACAAAGGGAACTTCAATATGAGGCCGTCATCGATATCGTGGACTCGTATCTTGACCCATCAACTCACTTTGGCACAGTCTGGGCGACGCTGCCGATTGACCCTACCAGCAGCTCGACAATACTGCCGGGCATGGCGGGTAAAGTGCGTATCCAGCTCGGAGGCAATGACGGAAAACTCGTGATGCCTCATTCGGCGGTCATGCGTGACGGTGCCGAACGATTTGTGCTGGTGGAGCAGGAACAAACCGAGGTTGCCTCCATCTATCAGAAGCAAGTTCTTGCATTGGGAAGTCGGATTGGCCAGCAAATTGAAGTCTTGAGTGGCAACCTTTATCCGGGTGATCGGGTGGTTACGCAAGGCGTGCACGAACTTGGCGGCTATTTTGCGAAAGGCGTACTTAAAATCGGGGCCGAGTCGGCTCGAGACATCGGGCTGCAAACGGAGGTTGTCACCAGCGGAAGCGTTGCCGAAACATTTTCCGTTGACGGGATCGTCGATCTGCCCCCAACCCATCGCAGCGTCGGCTCCGCCCAGATGAGCGGTACGATTGAGCGTATTTTGATTGATCGCGGGCAAGTCGTTTCTCAGGGGCAAGTGTTGGCCGAGATATCAAGTCAACCGTTCAAGAACTTGCAACTTGACCTGCTGCAGTCGGAAATTGAAGCCCGGTTATTGGCCGAAGTCGTCAACAGCCTGCGTGAAGCGAGAGATGCCATTGCAGCGCGACAGTTATGGGAATCCGAGAGCCAACTCAACCAAGTTACCACGCGCCGCGAAAACCTGATTCAGCAATTGCGCACGATTGGTATCTCGCCAGAACAGGTAGCTGAATTACTGGAAAACCGCCGCCTCATCCAGACGTTGCCAATTAAAGCACCCATCGATGGCGTCATCGTTGGGTTCGACAAATTTCTGGGGCATGTGGTGGTTCCCGATGAGCCGCTATTCGAGGTTCATGATTTGAGTCATGCCTGGATACAAGGTTTCGTTTCTGAGCAAGATTTTCCCCGTATCGAAATCGGTCAAAGCGTGCGAGTGCGATTCGTGGCCGCACCGGATGAAATCGCCGAGGGAACGGTGGTTCGCAGCGGTCAGGCGATCTCGAGTGATGACCGGACGCTGGCGATTTGGGTCGAATTGAGACGTTCATCATCATTGGCACTGCGGCACCGCATGATGGCTCGGCTCGAAATTCTGACCGGAAAACATAGCGACGGTTTAGCGATTCCGCGAACGGCGATCGTGCGGGAAGGCCTAAGGTCTTACGTTTTCGTGGAACGTGAAAATCAAACTTTCGAGAGGCGTTATGTTGTGACTGGCCCATCCGATGACTTGCGAGTCACGGTTCTCCAGGGACTTGAGCCCGGTGAAACCGTGGCGACGCGTGGGGCACAGCAGCTTCAATCGGGATATGCGGCTCTCAAATGAATGATCTCGATGTCTCGATGCTTGTCGACTATTTTCCGGGGTCACACCCGACCAAATTTGTGAATTAAACGAAGCGAAACTGCCACATGCTTGACGCAATCATTCGATTCTCGCTTCGCAATCGCGGCTTAGTGCTGATTCTCGGTCTTTTCGTGCTGATTTACGGCGGTTTCAATTTGAGCCAGATGCCGGTGGATGTCTTTCCCGACCTGAATCGGCCAACGGTAACCATCATGACCGAGGCTCCGGGTCTCGCTCCTGAAGAGGTCGAGGTGCTCGTGACGCGACCGATTGAATATCAGGTCAATGGTGCCACGGGCGTCAAGCGAGTTCGTTCGGCTTCCGGAATCGGATTATCGATCGTGTGGGTTGAATTCGAGTGGGGAACAGATATTTACCGCGACCGACAGATCGTTGCGGAGAAAATTCAGATTGTTCGTGAGCGTCTGCCGGTCGGAGTCAATCCAGTCATGGCTCCCATCTCTTCGATCATGGGCGAGATCATGTTGATTGGCTTGCGCAGCGAACGCGTTCCCCAAAACGACGACGAGGCTTGGCAACAGCGAATGGAGTTGCGCACGTTGGGTGAATTCACAGTGCGGAATCGATTGCTGGCCGTCGATGGTGTCTCCCAAGTGACGGTCATGGGAGGCACTCTGAAGCAATATCAAATCATCACCTCCCCGGCGCGACTCGCGGCCCAAAACGTATCGTTGCAGCAACTGACAGAAGCGGCCAGCAAAGCCAACGTCTTGGCCGGTGGAGGGATCATGGTTCGCTCGCCTCAAGAGTCGCTGATTCGCATTGATGGTCAAAGCCTGACGCTAGAGGAAATTGAGAACACGCCCATTTTCTGGAGGGGACAACGCGCAGTCCGGATCAAGGAAGTCGCCGATGTTCGCTACGGCGGCCCAATCCAGCGCGGCGATGGCAGCGTGCGAGTCAAAACGGAAGATGGCATCGAAGGCGGAGACGCCGTCATCCTGGCGATTCAAAAACAGCCGGGCGAAGACACGCTAAATCTCGACAAGAACATCCAATCTGTGCTGGCGAGTTTGCAAACCGAATTGCCCGAGGGCGTCGTGATTGAAAATCGCATTTTCAGACAAGCCGACTTCATTCGGGCCGCCGTCGATAATGTCACCGAAGCCGTCCGAGATGGGGCGGTCTGGGTCGTCATCGTGCTGTTTGTGTTTATGTGGAACTTTCGCACAAGTCTCTGCTCGTTAACCGCGATGCCGCTCTCAATTTTTCTGACCTTTATGATTTTTCACTGGTTTGGCATTTCAATCAACACGATGACCCTCGGCGGAATTGCAGTCGCCATCGGGGATTTGGTGGACGATTCGATTGTCGATATCGAGAATATTTTTCGACGCTTAAAGGAAAACCAGCAACTACCACAGGATCGGAAACGGCCGGTGCTGGATGTGATCTACGATGCCTCGCGCGAGGTTCGCAATTCTATCGTTTACGCTACACTTGTCGTGGTACTGGTCGTCCTTCCTTTGTTTGCTCTGAGCGGATTGGAAGGTCGGATGTTCGCCCCCTTGGGGCTGGCTTATATGGTGTCGCTGCTGGCGTCGTTGGCCATCTCTCTGACGGTGACTCCCGTGCTGGCGTCGTATCTGCTGCCGGGAGCCAAATTTTTGGAGGAACGAGAAGATCCTTTCGTCCTTCGTTATTTGAAGCGAGTTTTCCGGCGCGTCCTGCAGACGACGTTACGACACTCCGGCAAAGTGCTCATCACCACGCTGATCGGTGTCATGTTTTCGCTGGCTACATTGTCTTGGATGGGAGGCGAGTTTCTCCCGCCGTTCAATGAGGGAACGTTTACGATTAGCTTTCAAGCGGAACCCGGAACCAGCCTCGATGAAAGTCGGCGTTTGGCTCAGCGTGCCGAACAAATTCTGCTGGAGATACCCGAGGTAGTCGCCGTCTCCCGTCGCACGGGGCGAGCTGAATTGGATGAACATGCCGAAGGTGTCAATTCGTCAGAGATCGATGTGCGAGTCGCTGAGCATCATCGCCCCAAATCGGGCTGGTTCGCCGTAGTATTGCGTCTAATTCCCGTCCTTCATCTATGGGGCTACGAGAGTCACGGACGACCGCACGAAGAAGTGCTGTCCGATATTCGAGACAAAGTGACCTTGATTCCCGGCATCAAGGCCAATATCGGTCAGCCCATCTCGCATCGACTAGATCACATCATGTCAGGCGTTCGAGCGCAGATTGCCGTCAAAGTTTTTGGCACCGATCTGCGCGAATTGCGTGATTCCAGCCAGGACGTCTTTACCGCCATGAGCGAGGTTCCGGGGGTGGTCGATTTGCAGATCGAACCGCAGGTCGAAGTCAGCCAGGTTCGCTTGCAAGTGCGACGGGACGATGCCGCGCGGTACGGGCTGGCTCCCGGCGATGTGGCCGAGTTGCTCGAAACGGCCTACAAAGGGCGTACCGTCTCGCAAATTCTGGATGATGACCGCTATTTTGACATGGTGGTCTGGTACGATGAGAGTTCCCGCAACGATCCCGAGATCATTTCTCAGACCATTGTCGAAACGCCGTCAGGGCGGCGTGTTTCGCTGGGGGAAGTCGTCGAAGTCCTGGACACCACTGGCCCGAACACTCTCAACCGCGAGCATATTCAGAGGAGGATTGTGGTTTTTTGCAATGTAGAGGGCCGCGATTTGACGAGCGTGGTGGACGATATTCGTGGACGAATCAGTTCGGTTGAAGATCGCTTGCGAAAACTGCCGGGCGACTATCGCATCGAATTAGGAGGACAATTCGAGGCCCAGCAAGATGCCAATTTTCGCCTATTGATCTTCGGTAGCCTGTCGGTGATCGGTGTCTTCTTGCTGCTGATAAAATGCCTGCGATCCTGGCGAGCCGCCTTGCAGGTCATGGTCAATATTCCGCTGGCAGCGATGGGGTCGATTATCACTCTTTTGATTGTTAATCGACCGCCATGGGAAGTCATCATGGGCTCACCGTTCTGGCAGTGGCCAAGTATCTGGATTGGAACGACGACTTTATCGGTTGCCCATTGGGTCGGGTTCATTACGTTGATCGGAATCGTGAGCCGAAACGGGATCATGATGATTTCGCACTATCAGCATTTGATGGAACACGAGGGTGAAGAGTTCGGCCAATCGATGATCATTCGCGGAAGCTTGGAGCGACTTGCTCCAGTGATGATGACCGCCATGACCAGCTTGTTTGGGCTGTTGCCGTTGTTGCTGGGGGCGGGCCAAACGGGCAAGGAAATTTTGTATCCACTCGCTCTGGTTGTGTTTGGTGGGATGTTGACTTCGACTCTGCTGGATCAAGTGGTGACACCCGCCCTCTTTTATCGTTTCGGACGTAAGATCAAATGAGATTCTTGAAAAGGAAGAAAAAAATATGGAAACAATGTCGAAAACTGTTTCCCTGAAAATCAGCAGGTGGAAGTGAAGAAAATTCGACTCAGATGCATCCAATTACAAGACATTTCTGTTCCCTTAAGATGCTGTGAAAGACCAGACGGAGACGAAATGTCGGAACCCGAACCAGACAACCTGTTGGAACAAGAAATCGTCCGCCGTGCGGCACGAGGGGATCGGGATGCGCAACGACAGATTTATGAACATTATGGCCATAGAGCACTGAGCACAATTAAACGGATCGTCGGCTCGTCGGATGCTGAAGACGTGTTGCAGGACGCCTTCATTCGCCTATTCGACAAACTGCCGACTTTTCGATTCGAGTCGGAGTTCTCAACCTGGATGCATCGGTTGGTGGTGAATGAAGCCTTGCAGCGTTTGCGGAAACGAGTTCAAAAAGTAACAAACACTGAATCTCTACCGTCGGAAGTTTTGGACACCCACAATCGCGGCATGAATTCACAAGAAGACGTTGAGATAATTAAGATGGCCATGAATCAAATCCAGCCTGAGTTGCGAAGAATGTTCGAGCTGAAGGTGCTGGATGAGTTGTCCTACGCTCAGATCAGTGAGATTATCGGGATACCTGAGGGTACCGTCGGCTCGCGCCTCAATCGGGCTCGGCGAGAATTACAGAACCAGTTGGTTCAATTAGGTTGGGAGATTTAATCAATGAGTATCAACTGCAAATTTATTCAGGAGAATGTTTCGGCTTTCGTCGATCGCGAATTGGGGGCTGATTCGACTGCGGCTTTGCAGGCTCATATCGCAGAATGCCAGCACTGTTCACGGATGGTTTTGCAGACCACGAAACTTAATCAAATTGCCCGAACGATTTCGCCACCAAAAAACGCCTTGCCTGCTTGGGAATCGTTTGAGTCAAGACTTGCTGCCAACGCTTCTGACCTGTCAGCAAAAATCGATCAGCCGAGTCCAAGTAACGTTCTGGCAAATCGTGCGAAGCGAAACGGGCTACCGTGGAGTCTTGTGGTTGGTATTTCAGTCGCCACGGCGGCAAGTGTTTTTCTGTTGGCCAAGTTCATTTTTCCGCCAGCCGTGAATCATCCACCTATCGCTCAATCGCCGGGGGCAAATGCGAATCATACATCACTTGAACTTCAAACCGTTATCGAGCAATTTCGCGTCGATCCACGTGCCGCACTTGATGCGCTCCGAAGCCAATTCGATTTGACCGAGTATTCGCTTACGCAGGCGGATGCGAGTCTCGGACGCCCGACTTATGTCAGTCATGTAAAACAAACAGCGGGATTACCCGGAAATGCCTCACCCATTTCGACCAAGGTGCTTTCGTTTCCTTCATGCCAATGCCCTTTTGGCGAGTGTACTTGTGGCGAGGGGGGATGTAATTGCATCGTCAACGTATGCCAGCGTCCCGATGGAACGGTGTATCTGGTCTTTGAACAATGCAAATCGCAGCCGATCCATTTTGGCGACTATCCAATTCAAGTCGTCAATCGAGGCGGGAAACAATTGCAACAAGTCATCATCGACGATGTCCGCGCAGTTGCCTTTGATTGGGAGGCTGGAAAAGTGGCGGTGGTCGGTTTACGCGACGATGAAGAAGTCAATTCATTGTTCGCATCCCGATGACATTAGAGCACGCTTCCATGGCACTTTTGCCGCATTCAAAAAATGTTGAGAGCAATGATAACTGAGAGAAACATGCTGGAAGAAAAATTGTCAAAAATGGATGGTGAAAGTTCGGAAGTGGCTAGGGATGCAGTGTTTTGGGAACCGATCGCATCAAGTCGTTGGGGACAGTACATTTCCTCAATTGAACAGCAGTGCATTGAGTTCGCATTGCGACAAACTAAAATTGCAGGAAACGCATTGGAAATAGGTGCCGAGAGTGGTCGTTGGTCAAAACTACTATTTGATTGCGGCTGGCAGGTAACGTGCACCGAAATCAATGCAACAGCTCTCGATGTATGCCATAAACGGATTCCAAGTGCAAAATGTGTGCTAGTCGATAAGGAGTCAACCCAGTTTCCATGCCCATCGAACTCAATGGATCTGTTGCTTGCCATTGAAGTTCATGAACTTGTCGAGCAGGAATGGTTTATTCTGGAGTCAAAGCGTGTGCTCAGAGAAGGAGGATTGTATGTTGGAGTTTTCCAAAACGTTCGATCATGGAGAGCGTTGATCAGAAATCTCAAATCGGATGGAGAAAGCAATTTTAAACATTACACGGCGTCCTACGCCCCGTGGCGAGATGCGATGCGGCGTCAGGGCTTTGAAATGTTGAAACAGGTTGGTTGTTGCTGGATGCCATTTGGGCGAATGAGTAATTCATCGCTCATCCCGGCCGCAGTCCAAATCGAAAAATTGCTAGGCCTTCGAAGACTTTATTCGATTAGTCCTTGGGTAGTTTTTGTGGCAAAGAAAATCACGCAGTGAAACAGCGACAAAAGCCGTAGAAAGTGGAGTAAGTTATTCATGCCAGCGTCGTGCGGTGTCGCAGTACATTCAATCGGGTCAAGATATCATCGGCGACTGCATGGCAATTGAATTGTGATTTCGCGATTGATCGAATTGTGTCGCGGTTAAGAAAGCTTATCTCGGCAATTGACTTAATAAATCGATCAAGGTGTGATAGGTCACTCGATGAACAGAAACCCTTGCCTGGGGGCAACTTCCTTACTATTTTCCCCAATAAATGGTCTTTTAAGTATGGAACCCCAGTTCTCACGCCAACGGCCGGGCAGCCGGTGAGGAGGATTTCTTGGAGGGCTAGTGGCCCGTGGTCATCGTCGGCGAGGTACGCACAGGCCCGTGAGCGACGGGCGGCTTCGATGAGGTCCTGGCGTTTGTATTGGCCGTAGTGGAATTGGATGTGGTTGGGGTAAAGTTCGGCCAGGTGTTCAAGCAAGCCTGGACGGTGGCCGTTTTTGGCGTAGATCAATAGGTCGTACACGGCGGGGGGCGGTCCCTCGGGCATGGGATCGATGGGGTACGGCCACATCACGATTTCGGATTTGTTGTTCAGCCCGCGATTGGCGAGGATCAGGTCACGATACCATTCGCTATGGCAGAACATCATCAAACAGTTCGGTGAATCTAGCAGGGCGCACTCTTCCTGGTCGATGCGCGGCGTGGCTGAATTGATGAAGAGCATGTTGGGGCCTTGGATGAAGGGCAAGCCCTCCGCGTCCCACCACATAGCGTAGCGACGGTCTTGCCAATTCCAGAACCACGGAATGGCACCTTTGCTAACGGGGAGCGGTTTTATCGACAACCAGTCGAGACCTTCGTCGATGCGTTTGCGGAGTTCCTTCTGCAGGGCGTACATGCCGTTTTGGGGACCGTTGGTTCCGGGCTCGAGGACTGGCCCGATCAATTCTATCGGCGTGCGGTCGGACTTCGGATTGACGTGAGGACCAAAGGTGAAGCGGCGAATGACGGGGAGACTTGCCCAATCCTGCGACCAGCCCACGGCGATCGGCTCTCGATTTTGTTGCCGATCGCTCCCTAGTTGCCGGTAGCCTTGGTCGTCCATATAACTGAGATGGTAGCTCGCGTTGTCATAGCGGTAGACGTAGAACGGTGGGGCGAAGGTGCAGGGGTCGATTTCGGTTGCTGCCGACTCGCTTAGCCGTCTTGCCAGTTCTTGATCCTCGCCATTGTTGTGCGGCCCGTAACCGATGACCTTTTGAAACGCTGACTTGCGAAACGCCCAACCCCCATGGTACAAGCCGCCGGTGTCGGCTTCGCGAAGTCCGTCGTTGTGCTCAAGCAGAACCAACCCCGGGCGCGACCAATCCGCCTGCTTCAAAACCTTGGCCTGAGTGCGGAACCAATGCGGCAAATAGATGTCGTCATCGTCGGCGATCAAGAACCCCTCGACATCGGGTGATGCCAAAGCCGCACAGGCGTTGCGTTTTTCACCCAACGAATTGAAACGCTGCGGAATGGAATTCAACCGCCAACCTTCGCCCATTTGATTTTCATATTGACCGGCGTCGTCCAGGATGACGAGTTCCCGTAACTCGCGCGGATAGTCCTGCCGCAGGAAACACTCGATGAGTTGTCCAAGCCCCGCCGGTCGTAAGTAGGTGCAGCACAAGGCAGCCAATTTCATTCCGATTTCTCCTGCGACGCTTGCTTGCGGGATTCGATTCGATTGACTGCTTTCTGCCAAGTCGGCGACATCAACGTTCCGTGCATCACCTGACTCTTGGCAATGTGATGGCTAGTGATGCCCAATTCACGACCACAGACATCGCAAAGGGAACATGTCTGCTTGTGGACCAGCTCGACGTCAAACAAGTCATTCAGATTCTTGGTGCGGACGCCCAGCTCAAGTACGCTGTCGATAGCTCCGCCGATAGAGCACGCCGCGTAGCCTTCGGCATCCACGGAAATCCCGCAGCCGATGGCGGCATGATTGTGGCAAGGGCGATGGTTGATGACGCCAAAGTCGATGGGTGCCAAGAAGAAATCAGCGTGCTGCAGGACCTCGCTGCCGCAAGCCTTGATGGTTTCTTCGCAGACTTTGGCTTTTCCCTCCTCGCGGATTCGAGCCAATTTCTCCCTGGCTGCCGGTCGATAGCCGTTGGACCAGACCTCGACTCGACCAGGCGACAGTTCATTCGCGATGTCGATAAATTCAAACAGGTCGCGATGGAGCGTAGGCTCGCCACCGAGAATCACGATCTTGGGGAACCAACCCATTTCTCTGGCCTGCCGGTTGAACTCCCTCGCATCATCGAGGGTCATGTCGCCCGTTGTAGGTGGCAAGAAGCAAAGTCGATTGCAGTTTGGACAGGCCAGATCACATTTGTAGGTGATATGCCATTCGGCTTCGTTGCTTTTGGGAGTGTAGTCGGCGACGTCAGCCATTGGCCAGCTCCTCGATCATCTGCCGATGGTACGAACCGGACGAATGGTGAGTATCGTCATTGAGTGAATTGAAAAGGCGTACCCACTCATTCCAAATCAACTCCGGGTTTGCCAATTCCTCTCGCAAACACTGATGGGCATGTGTGATGATCGATTGCCGTAAATCTTCGTCATAAGCGAGCAATGCCGCGAAGTGAGCAAGCTCGAAATCGTTGATTGCCAGAAAGCCAGACTCGCCGTGGACGATCATCTCGCGCCAACCCCATTCGTTTTGTGCGACAACTGGCACTCCGGCAGCCATCGCCTCGAGGCCAGCTCTTGGCCAATTCTCTCGAGCTCCTCCGTTAATCGGCATCAGGCAATGCAGATTCGACAGATACTGCTGAACGGGGATCGCCATCGGCCGTAAACAGTCGGCGAATGGAGGCGTCGGACCGAGCTTCTGATGAATGCGCTCGTCAACACCCAACATGATCGCTCGTTTGTTCGCATACTGAATCGCGTTGTAGATTGGCCAGGTGTTGCTGGACCATTTGTCGAGGTCCGGCCGGGCCATTCGCCCCACAACGAATACTTCGCCAGACTGATGCGAACGTGGTGCGAAAGGCAATTCGTCAAGGTCGAACGCCCCTCGAATCAGAAAGCCTCGTTCGGGCGTGTAGCCGAACGTGGCCAGTTGCGGCTCTAGTTCGCTGCGTTGAAAATCGGACTGGAACACAAAGGCGTCGAACAAATCGTGTTCGGTGTAGATTTTTTTCTCGGCATCAAAGAGCCACGTCATGCAATTGACCCAAATCAGCGGGCAGTCCAAAGCCCGGAAGCGATGGGCGTGAGTGAGGAAATCAGAATTGCAGAATCCAATCACGGGCGAACCCGGCAATTCAGGAATCGCAGCTAGGTGCTCGGGCTGGACGTCGTGAGTAACGCAGCCGAGACCGTCTACCAATGACCGCCATTTCGGACCTGGCCTGCCTAACGGAAGCAGGTGAACTTCGAGTCCAAATCTCCGCCAAATTTTTAAGGTGTGCCACAGCTCGGTGCAGGCACCTCCTAAATCGCCAGGGTATCCAATCACAAATAGACGCATTCAATCCTCCTATGGAAACTCGGTCGGGAAAACAAAACTGGGCTCGACGGCCGATACGCTGCCGGAACTACTACTGCTGCCACTGCTCGATGGTACGGCACTGGAAACAGATGGCCACAGGCTGGATTCCGTGCTGACGGAAGGTTCGACCGAGGGTTCGATACTTGATAACCAACTGCTTGATCCAGAAGACCAATAGCTGGATTCCGTACTGACTGAAGGTTCCACGGATGGCTCGACGCTTGATAGCCAGCTGCTGGACCAATCGGACGACCAGGACGACGAGT
>CALMEE010000122.1 GCA_937862885.1 uncultured Planctomycetaceae bacterium | reverse complement strand
AGATATTTTCGTCGCTCCCTGACGCCCGTACATTAGTGAGCTTTTTTTCTCGACAAGGATTGACGGGCAAGTCATTATCGCGGCTGTTTTCCCCTACCACCATTCCTTCGTAGACGTCATCTCCCGGAGCAACCATCATCTCGGCTCTGGCCTGCAAATTAAATAAGGCATAGGGGACGGCCTTGCCCGCAACGTTTGACACCAACACGCCATTAGGACGCCTGGGGATTTCACCTTCAATTTTCTTGAAGGTTTCAAAACGATGGTGCATCACAACTGTGCCTTGCGTTGAATTGAGCAACTTCGTGCGCAGGCCGATCAGGCCACGTGCCGGGATCGAAAATCGCGCGAACGTGTAGTCACCTCGATTTCCCATTTCGATTAACTCACCGCGTCGAGCTCCGACCAACTCCATAACGCTGCCAAACTGTTCTGGCGGTGCCTCCACATGTAGGATCTCGAACGGCTCGTGCCATTCGTTGTCAATTTTTTCTTTAACGACCTGTGGTTTACCTACTGACAGTTCGAAGCCTTCACGCCGCATTGTTTCGATCAAAACCGCCAAATGCAACACACCACGCCCGGACACAACAAAGGCATCCGATCCCTCTGCGTTACGTACGCGCAATGCCACATTGCGTTCCAGTTCCCTTGCAAGACGTTCGCGTAATTGGCGACCGGTTACGAATTTGCCATCGCGGCCAGCCAATGGCGAACTATTGACTGTGAAGATCATTTCCAAGGTTGGCCGATCGACCTCGATCCGAGGAAGCGGTGGGACGTTTTCACTTCCGGCAATGGTGTCGCCAATTTCGATTTCTTCTAAGCCCACCAAGGCTACGACATCGCCGGCTGAGGCACTTTCAACTTCAATTCGGCCAAGTTTGTCAAATAGCATGACATTGACCACTTTGCCCCGTTTTCGTCTGTCATCCTGCTGATGAATAATGACCTGATCGCCTGGCTGGATTTGTCCGGAAACAATTCTGCCAATCGCGATTCTTCCGACGTATTCCGACCAATCTAATGTCGTTACCTGCATTTGGAAATCTTGCCCATCCACGATTTTTGGGGGTGGAACATGATTATAGACCATTTCCAACAGGGGTTTCATCGAGTCTGAGGGCATCTCTGGGCTGGGGGTCGCGAATCCATCGCGCGCAGAGGCGAAAATATACTGGAAGTCATCCAAATACTTCTCTCCACCTAATTCAACAATTAATTCCAGAGCTTCATCCAACACTTCGATCGCACGTTGATCTGGTCGATCAACTTTGTTGACAACGACGATAGGTTTAAGTCCAACTTCTAAAGCCTTGGACAATACAAATCGCGTTTGCGGCATTGGACCTTCAGCTGCGTCGACTAACAAGAGCGCACCGTCGGCCATACGTAAGACTCGCTCGACTTCGCCGCCAAAGTCCGCATGCCCCGGTGTGTCAATGATATTGATTTTCAAGTCACGATAAGGGAGCGCAATATTCTTCGCCAAGATCGTGATCCCGCGTTCACGTTCCAGGTCATTCGAATCCAAAATCCGTTCGCCCGTTAATTGCGAATCTCTGAATTGACCGCTCTGCCGCAATAAACAATCAACCAAAGTTGTCTTGCCATGATCCACGTGAGCGATAATTACAATGTTGCGAATTCCTTCGCGATACTTTTCGATCGACATTTGCCGTTATGATTAAAGTTGAGTTGAGAATTTAGTTTCTGCTGACCATTTGTAGGAACCTAGTTTCCCACCGATTCGACGGACCATGGCTGTTTTATTGAGTTGATCCAGAAAGTGCGTGTTTATGCACCGTATCCTAAAAACGAATCCAAAAAAATGTCTGTACGGAGATGGTGGGGAACCGTCCACCATGGTCTCCATTGTCGCTCCGCCGACATCAATCGCTTATTCGCCTGAAGCGTATTCTCGATAACTAAGGTGCAATCGCTGCTTCGATCAGGCGAATCTATTTCGAACCACCAACATTGTTTGGATCGCTTAATACTGGAATGCCTAAATCGAAACCCAAGATCTAGGAACATGACCGCAACGTGCCCGAGATTTCGGCTCTGTACCGCTGGCTCGGATGGATACGACTTTGAGATAGCGGACTCGATCGACGACCAAGTTCCTAAATCTTCACGGCAGAACAGTAATTCTGAGCTGCGAGAGTGACACGAAACTCAGCACACCGCATGTAGTCATTAGACCTAAAGCGTTGGCCCTCGTTTCAGGTGTTCCATTCAACCTCGCTTGAGAACGCACTCGGGTCCAAAGTTCCATACAGCTATCTTGGAATAGCCATGACAAACAAGTGCCATCTTCCGTAACGACAAATGCGGGTCCAGGGTAGGCATTTCGCAAATCGCGTTAGAGAAATGGCGTTCGAGGACTTCAACACCTAAAGCATCCAACGCCAAACAAGCCAAGCTGTTTGCAACAAGCTGACAGCCCGTTTTTAGCCATTGATTTTTTCGATTTGCACTTTGATATAATCTTGGCGATGTCCAGTCCGGCGTTTGCTGTTCTTTCGCCGACGAAACTTTTGCACGAAGATTTTCTCTCCTTGGGTCTGAGCAATTACTTTAGCCGTAACGGTTGCACCATTAAGCGTTGGCCGACCCAATGAAAAGTTTTCGCTATCGGAAACGGCCAATACTCTATCAAACGTGAGCGAATCGCCACTTGAAACATCTCGAAAATCAATTTCGAGCACTTGACCCTCTTCCACTTTATATTGACGTCCGCCGTCAGCAATTATCGCGTACATACTAACTTCTTGGCAACCAAAAGTTGGGATTCTTTGAATTACAATTTCGAATTGGAAATTCTAGTTTAACGGACCGTTTTGGTCTAGTGCTTAATCAGGCTGTGTCCAAAAATCCGTAAATGGCCGAGTCATATGACAGGTTCCTTAATAAAGCCACAAGTGCTTCGAATCGCGATCCAGAAATCCGTGAAATCCAAGTCAATTACTTGGAACCATGATTCTATTTATTCGGTTAGTTCAAGATTCCTCGTCGTCGAGGATCGTTTACGCAGCGGGTTCAGATCCGATCCTGCTTCCCCAATTTCACGAAAACAGGTCCCTGCGAAACCGTGATCAAGTTTAAATTCGCTTTACGTTGGAATTAGGGTAAATTTCCTTTCCTTGTCGCCGACCACCAACAGTTTCTGTTGAAAAAGTCGTCCACGGTTTCAGAACCGCGGGAAAATCGGCTTTGCATGAAATTCAGGATTTGACTAAGTTTGACAGGAATCCCGCAGAGCGTTGATTAGGGTCATTGATTTTAAGGTTTTTTGGTGGACTTGGCCTCAAAGGCGTGAATCGCATCATGGAAGTTGCGTGAAAATACTGAAGTTAAAGCGTGCGATTTGTGTTTCGAGACAGGCGAAAATGCAATAGACATTGCACAAAGTAATTTCGCGTCAACGACGTTGGGATTGTAATTCAAGAATAAGTCAGATTAAGCTGTGGACTCGCGCCGCGATATGTAATGGGTATTATTTCTCGCTATCTTTTGCTTGAGCTTATCAAAGTCTTCGCGTTTACGGTCGCGGGAATGACTGGGTTGATGATGCTGGTGGGGATCGTCCAAGAGGCGATACGCGAGAATTTGACTCCGGGCACGATTATCGAGCTATTGCCTTTCCTACTTCCAAATGCGCTTTGTTTCGCAATTCCTGGAACAATGCTCTTTTCCGTATGCCTCGTATACGGTCGCATGTCGGCCGCCAATGAAATAGTGGCCATCAAGTCGGCAGGTCAAACGCCGCTTAGGGTTTTGTGGCCAGCTCTATTGCTCGCGTTGTCGTTAAGTTTCTTCACCGTTTTTTTGAATGACCTCGCCGTTTCCTGGGGGCGCAGCGGTGCTTACCGAGTCGTTTTGAACGCGGTTGAAAAAACAATCTATTCGGTACTGTCTGTCGAACGCGTGTATAAGAAAGGGAATTTGTCAATTGAAGTCGACGGTGTCGAAAACGGAGAATTGATCATGCCGAGCATTGAGATCCAGGATTCGCGTCGCGTACTGCGGTTTCAGGCCAAGACGGCCAAAATCTTCGTTCGCCCGAACGAAGAACAGTTGGTGTTTTCTGTTAAAGACGCGGTGGCACACGATCCGGCACGCGGTGCAACCATCCGCTTAGCGAATGACGAGATTGAAATTCCGTTGCGCAGCCAAGATAAAGATCGTAAAGAAAGCCCCTCGAATTTGCCTTTGCGATCAATGACCCAGGAACTGCAAACTGAAATGAGAAATCTAGATGACCAGCAAAGGTTATTCGCGTTGCAGGCAGCGATGGGTTTTTGTGCCGGCGATTTTCACGATTTAGCCACTCCAATGTGGGATGAACGGAGCGAGGCGCTGATTGGCTCCGAGCAAAGAATTCATCGCTTGCGAACCGAACCGTGGCGCCGCTGGGCGAACGGATTTAGTTGTTTGTGTTTTGTGCTACTCGGAGTACCCTTGGCGATTTATTTGCGGCGTGCCGATTTCTGGACGACCTTCGCGCTTTGCTTCTTGCCTATTCTAATTGCCTACTATCCATTACTCATGTTCGGAGTATCTCAGGCAAAAGCTGGACGAGTACCTCCCTTCACGGTTTGGATGGGAAACATTGTCATTATGTTGGTCGGTTTGTGGCTAGTGAAGCGTACGATTCGCAGTTGACCGACAAGGGTTTTCGAAAATTGGATGCGCCTTTTCTAACGCTGCTTTATCTGTGAATTTTCGCTTTCAATCGTATTGGTCGGACGTATTTCGACTTTAAGTCATCAGCGACGAAATCAAAACGGAAGATCTCGACATATAGTTGTTTGACCGAAAGCTTTAATTTCCGGTGGCTCCCGAGAATGCTGCTGAATCAATTAAATAGCGAGCCATGCGGACTCGGCAAAATGCGATGCAAGCATTTTCGCGATTCCATTGGTTTCACCTGCGTTATTTCCTCAAAGATTGGCGTTGTACATTTTTATGATAAAGCATACGATTTGGAACTTGCGGAAATGTAATATTTACAGAATGTAGTTTTTTTTGGATTTTTTTCCGCCGGTCGATATTCGAGGAACGAAGATCGATCCGAGACGAGGGGTTTGCCGAGCTAGGATGGCTACAGAGGTTTATCAGCCGATCTAGGCCTGCGTCGAGCCCTTCTCATCGATTAATGCAAATGGTCACAAAAGCCCCAGACATGGAGGTCAATGGTGCTTTCCCGTAGGCGAATCCGTACACAACTTTACTACGGAGTAACGAAGCTTTTCGTTGTCGTGGCAGTGTTGTCTGCTGCCGGATTCTACAGCGTCTTGAATTATCGCACATTGACCAAGAGCATTCGCGCCCGATCAGCGGAGTTACCGCATGCGGCTGAGTTGAGCCAGCGCGTAAGCGACTTGCGAGCCACATTTTCCAAGTCGGGCTCACCTGCATCCATTGGCACTTCGAAAGAGAATATCTTCGTGGCTATGGGATTCGCTGAGGCCGAGTTTCGGATGGACCTGCGCGACTGTTCTCAAGCTTTGGAAGATTATCGCCGCGTAGTCTTGGAAAACGTAGATTCATCCAACACCTTCGCCAATACCTCTGTTGAGGATGAGTCGATTCGCGAAATCGAAAAACGACTCGTGGAAATCCATCTTCTATGGCGAGATTCGGCGTGGTTGCAGGATCCCGGAGTTCGCGCGGAACTTTCCGACCGTATCGATGAGCTGCAAGCCGAAGTCTCCAAACTACCTGGTTACCTGAGTGATCGCGTTGAAGAATTTTCGGAACAAGCACGGTCAGTCTACCATTCGGCCATGCTTATTTGCGCGGGATTTAGTTTGACCGCGCTGGTTTTAATCAGCATGCTGGCGTGGCGATTCCATCGCAAGATCTTCCAACCTCTCGAACTATTGGCCGATGCATCGCGGCGAGTAGCCAACGGTGACTATGAGTATCGCGTGTCGCTTAAGACCCAGGACGAAATGGAAGAGCTGGCCGCAGCCTTGAATGCCATGACCAGCAACTTTCAGGAAATCCAAGTCAATTTGAACGAACAAGTTAAACAGCGTACGCGCGAAGTAGTCCGTAGCGAGCAGCTGGCAAGCGTGGGTTTTCTGGCGGCGGGAGTGGCTCATGAAATTAACAACCCGCTTGCCGCGATTGCCTGGAGTGCCGAGTCCTTGGAAATGCGAGTCAACGATATCCTCGATCCAAACTCGAATTACGATGATGAACAGCGGAAGACTGAAATCGATGAATTAAAACGGTACTTGCGGCGCATCCAAGATGAGGCGTTTCGTTGCAAAGGTATCACCTCAGCGTTACTTGATTATTCTCGTTCCGGCGACAATTCGAAGTCGGCTTACGAGTTGGGCGAGTTGATCGAGGGTGTAATTGAAATGGTTGCTCCGCTGGGCAAGTACAAGCATAAACAAGTACATTTTGATCGCCGCGAGACCGTGTCCGCAATAATTAATCCGCAGGAAATTAAGCAGGTCGTGCTAAATCTGTTGACGAACGCCCTCGATAGCGTGGAAATCGGCGGCAACGTTTGGATCGAACTCTTTGAGGAGAACGATGCCGCCGTCATCATCGTTGCGGACGATGGATGTGGTTTAACGGATGAAGTCATGCGGCATTTGTTTGAGCCATTTTTTACTCGTCGTCGAGATGGACAAGGTACTGGCCTAGGTCTATCGATTACGTACCGAATTGTTAACGAACATGGCGGCGAAATTCAGCCCAGTAGTGCTGGCGTCGGCATGGGTTCCAAATTCGTTGTTACTTTACCCCTGATAAGCTATGAAGTCAGAAAGCCAATCGCAGCGTAACAAATCAATACCCCTTAAAGTCCTATTCGCCGACGACGAAGCTCATTTGCAAGAACTGATTCGTGCCGAATTACCACGAATGGGGCATCAAGTCACGGTTTGTCCGGATGGCTTGACAGCCGTTGCCGCTTTGGAGAAGAACACCTTCGATTGCGTGATCGTCGATTTGGACATGCCGGGCATGAACGGGATTGGCGTCATTGCCAAGGTTAAGGAACTTTCTCCCTCGACCGAAACGGTCGTGTTGACAGGGAAAGGAACCATGGAGTCGGCGGTTGAAGCCCTTCGCTACGGCTCATTCGATTACTTGCAAAAGCCCTGTAAACTGATTGAAATTCAGGCGTTATTGAATCGTATCGGCGAAAAACGTGAATTGGCCAAGCGTTGTCAAGCCTTGCAAATCCGCCTGCATCGCATCGAAGGCGAATCTAAACTAATCGGGCAACATCGCAGCATGCAGCGTGTCCGCGCACTGATTGAGAAAGTTGCCCCTACGGAGTCTACCGTCCTAATTTTGGGTGAAACTGGCACCGGAAAAGAGTTGGCGGCACGAGCCGTCCATGATCAAAGCCTGCGCGCCGATAAGCCGTTCGTTGCCATTAATTGTGGAGCACTTCCAGAGAATTTGATCGAAAGCGAATTGTTCGGGCATCGCAAGGGAGCGTTTACCGGTGCCGACGAAAACCGCACAGGACTATTTGAAGTGGCCGACGGCGGAACCATTTTCCTCGACGAAATTGGCGAATTGCCCAAAGCGCTGCAAGCGAAGCTGTTGCGTGTACTGGAAAGTGGCGAAATTCGCAAGGTCGGTGATAATAGCTCGTTCAAAGTGGATGTGCGCGTCGTTTGTGCAACGCACCGCAACTTAATGGCAATGGTGGAAGCCGGTGAGTTCCGTGAAGATCTAATGTACCGCATCAATACTTTCGAAGTGCATCTTCCACCGCTGCGCGACCGAAGTGAGGATATTCCGGAGTTAGCCAAGCATCTCTTGGCTCGCTTTTGCCCCAGCTTACCACCCGATCAAGTACTGCTTTCTCCGGCAGCCGTCGAAGCACTGCAATCATATGTCTGGCCAGGTAACGTACGTGAATTGGCCAATGTACTGGAGCATGCAGCAATCTTATGCGAAGAGTTCCCAATCAAACCGCAGGATCTACCAAGGCACTTTGGCACACGATCGCTTGTTGGCCAAAAATTAGTTGCATCGGGCGGCACCTTGCGGGACCTGGAAGCTCAGGCCATCGCTGCGGCCCTCGATCGGCACGATGGAAACAAGAACGCCGCCGCCGAAGAACTCGGTGTTTCCTTGAAGACTCTTTATAACAAGATTAATCAAGGCGCACTGACAAAGCGTGCGGCATAACGGTCATTTGTCGCAATTAAATCGAATGTCGCTGAATGTCTGTCTGACCAAGAAAATAGCGGATCTCCAGCATAATGTCCGGCGTCGCTGTGCAAAAAAGTTTTCAGTTTGTCGCTTCATGGCTTTGCGAAGTTGGCAATAAAGGTTCTATACTCTTGAACCACGTGTTCAACCATCCCTTGCAATTGCCGGACCAACACTTCCGGCTCGACGACCTGGTCTCGATGGGCCATCGACTCCAACTGGTACGCAACATCGGCAACGCGATCCGCCCCCAAGTGTTGCAAGGCACCCTTCAATGCATGGGCCGATCGACGCAGCTCCACATTGTCGTTTGCAGCGATCGCGCTGACGATTTCATGGAGCATGGCTTGGTATACATCAATGAAGACCTTCCCCAAATCCATCAGCAAGGGCTTGTCTCCTCCCACGGTTTCGTAGGCGCTGCTCCAGTTAACCCACTGAGTCGACTTTTCATTGATTGCTAAGGATTCGATTTGAGCGTATTCGACTCCCAAGGCCTGGGCCATTGCCTGAAATAACTTGGGCAAGCGAATTGGTTTTGAAATGTATTCATCCATTCCAGCGTCCATACAACGTTCTCGATCACCAGTCATGGCATGGGCAGTGATCGCAATGATTGGCGTCCTCTTTCCAATTGCGGGCTCCAGTTTCCTTATCGCTCGCGTCGCTTGGATGCCGTCCATTATGGGCATTTGAACGTCCATCAACACCAAATCAAATTCACCCGTTTTGTACAGTTCAACAGCTTCTGATCCGTCATGTGCAATTACCGGTGTGTAACCAAGTTTTTGCAATAGACCGACGGCCAGTTTTTGGTTGATGATGTTATCTTCAGCGAGCAAAATTTTAAGGTCACCTAGACTATGTTTATCGACTGAGACTGGTGGCTCGTCATGGGAATCGAGTTGCGTTCCTGTCAACGCAGAAATAGCCAAGTAGAGTTCCGAAATCTTGATCGGTTTGAGCAACAAGAATTTTAAGCCAGTGCGTTCGCGTAACGTTGCGTACTCTTGTGGACCACCGCTCAACGTTACGATCGGATCGATGCGGCAGTCCACACGAATCTGTTGAAGCGTCTGAAAAAACGCGTCTCCACCGTCATTTGGCGCTTCGACAATAACTGCGTCAAACGGTTTTGCGCCTGTGTTTGTCAAGTTGGATAAATACTCGAGTGCCTGTTGAAGCGTGGCTTTTGTGACGGTGCGAACGAGCCAGGCATTTAATCGTTCGACAATTATATTTGACGTGGTTTCATGCGACTCAATCAGCAATATCGATAGGCTGCTAAAATTTGCATTACTCAATTCATCGGTGATGCTGGTATCCACCGCCAACTCGATACAAAACCAAAATTCGCTTCCTTCGCCGGGAGTACTGGATACTTTCAACTCTCCTTGCATCAGTTCTACGAGCCGAGAGCAAATCGCCAAACCTAAGCCTGTGCCCCCATAATCACGGGTTGTCGATGAATCAACCTGCGAGAATTGTTCAAAAATGGTTCCGATTTTCTCTGATGGAATTCCGATTCCCGTGTCTTTAACGCTGAAGCGTAAGGCCACTTTGCCGTTGTGGCTTGATATTAAGCTAACATCAACAACGACTTGGCCCGCTGGAGTAAATTTGATCGAATTCCCAATCAAATTTACCAACACTTGCCGAATTCGCGTAATATCGCCAATCACGTTTGCCGGAATTCGAGGATCAATACGCAGAGCTAATTCTAGCCGTTTGCTATGCGCTCTAAGCGATAGACTGCGCACGGTATCACCCAAGCGATCGGCGAGATTAAAACTTCGATGATCAAGTTCTAATTTGCCGGCTTCAATCTTGGAAAAGTCTAAGATGTCGTTGACAATCGACAACAACGATTCACCAGAGTGTTGCACCATTGACAAGTATTCGCGTTGAGTTTGCTCCAATGGTGTGTCCAAGAGCAACTCTGTCATCCCGATAATGGCGTTTAAAGGAGTGCGTATTTCGTGGCTGACATTGGCAAGGAAATCGCTCTTGGCTCGACTCGCATTCTCGGCTAGGTCTTTGGCCTCACGCAATGCTTGTTCGGCGCGTTTTCTCGCGGTTACGTCCCAAAACATGCCTTGAATGCCAACCCGCGCACCTTCAGCGTCAATAATGGGTGCCTTCAGGACTTCCACAAAGATCGTCTTTATCCCGTCAGCACTTCGGTGCTCTTCAATGTCGTGAAAAGCTAAACCAGTTTGCATAACCCAATGATCGTCCTCGCGGTACTTTTTGGCCAACGCTTCCGGAAACAAATCGTAATCTGTTTTTCCGATCAATTGGTCCAACGGAGCGCCCTGACTGTCGCAATAACGCTGATTCGCGAAAACAATTCGTCCTTCCTGATCTTTGCGGAAAATATGAATTGGCAAGCTTTCGACAAGAGAGTAGTAAATCGCCTTCGTCTCATCCAATTGAACCGCTGCTTCAAACAATCCCGTGACGTCCTTGGCGACGCAGACAATCCAACTACCGGATTCGTTTTCGCTGAGTTGATGAAAGCGTCCCCGCATCCAGTTGACGTCTCCATGGGTACTTTCAACACGGAATTCGCACTCGAAGGAATGTGACGGCGTTAGGCTCTCCAGTTTGCCTCGCAACATCTCCTGATCCGGTGCACAGATTGACTTTAACCAGCGATGCTTGTCCCGCATAATTTCGGGAACTGACAAGCCGAAGACCCTTTCCGCCGCCTGGTTGACGAAGACCAGTTCCCACGACTCCGGCGCGATCACCCAGATCACATCATGCGTGAGTCCAATTATTTTGAGAGCGAGGCCGTTGTCCAACATCGACGCGAAAAGCCCATGTCCGCTGGTTTACTGATTTGCCGACCAATCGAATTGACTAAGTTTACCAAGTGATCTTAAAGATTTTGAAAACCTTGGAATGCCGGAGATCGGTACGGCAATAATATGAGTTCGATCTCTAAGTTTGTCACGGCTTCTCAATTCTAACGATTATCTAAAGCGTTAGGAATCCAGGTGAACGTGATGAACAGAAACGTTTTTCGACAGTGTGGAAGCGTTTGGGATTGAATTTTCGATCGTGAATTAGCCACTGTCCAAACGCATCTAAGTCGCTTGCAGCGGATACGCTCGATTTCGACTTTGCGAAGCCTCAATGTTGCCTTGACAAAAGCCTTAAATGGCCGCGGAATCTGCATACTGCCAATCTCCGGCAATGCTAATCGGAGCGAAGGCACAAAGTCTTCATTGTTATCGCAAGATGGTTCTTTTGACAAAATGAGGATGGTCAGTCACAATTACGTTGGTCATCGATTCTATTATTATCAACCGCATTGCATCATGATGCACAGAAATTCTCAGTCGCAGCAACGTTCCGATGTCAAGAATGGTTCGCTGGGGCCTAGCGATCTCTTTTTTATCGAAGTGATCGAGGGGATTGAAAAAGGGCATCGTGTGCTATTGGACGGCGCACGGAAGCTGATTGGTCGCGACCAAGTGGCCGACTTACGACTGACTGATTCTGAAGTTTCCCGACGTCACGCTGAGATTACTTTGCATGGCAAGAATTTGCATGTCGTCGACTTGAACAGCTGCAATGGGACGTTTGTTGACGAGCAAGCAGTTAAGGATTGCGTTTTGTTCCCAGGCCAAGTAATTCGTGTCGGCCAAACACGAATCCAATTCGACTTGTTTCCAAAGCAGGACATGCGGAAATCGCACGAGTTTCCGACGAATCTGAAATTGTGGAATGATCAAACAAGCGATTGGCAATGCACGGAAATGACGGCTCAAGATGCATTGAGATTGATTTGTAGCTCAGACAACAGCGGCAGGGTCTCAGCACACGAACAAATTGATCAGATCTTAAAAGACGTAACCGTGGCCGTAAGCGGAGTCACCGATTTAGGAATGATGAGCGACCGGATCCTCCAGCTCGTCTTACGTAACACACCTGCCAAGCGAAGTTGCCTGATAGTATTTGACGACACGCGCGAGTTGATCACCCATTGCCAAACACGATCACGAACCTCGGTTGAAGGATCATCGCCTCCAATTAGTCGCTCGTTGTTCGAGCGAGCAAAATCTGAACGTCTTGCAATTCTTGGAACATCGGTAACTGTGGCATCGCAACGCGACGACGCAATGACGCCAAACAATTCCCAAAGGTCAGGGAACGTTATCATCATCCCAATTTATGCATTTGAAATGGTGATTGGTATCGTCTGGGCAGATGCAGGTCCTGATGCAAGACCACAAGAGTCATCAGAGATTTTGACTGTCGAGCATTTGAAGTATCTGACTCTAATAGGTTACTTCGCGTTTTCCGCGTTGGAGAACGCTCGCTTGCAAGTCAGCTGCGAGTTCGGTGACGATGATTTCAAAACGAGAGACATTTGCAACAAGATTGCAAACAGCCTAGCTAACGCAGTATCCGGAGTGTCAGCCGCAGCCAAATGGATCGACGAAGGTTTACAGGCACAATCCTTTGATCGAATACGGGAAGGATTACGGTTGATTGAGAACCACCTTACAAAGGCTAGAGACTTATCAAAGAACCTCGCGGCCTTCGGGAAGGAAACGCGATCTGAATTCGAGACAGTTGATATTCAGGAAGTGCTGGCAAAACAAATCGAATCGTTACGGAGACGCGCCTTTGAAGCGGGGGTCGTCATGAAATTGCATCAGGAGAAGCCAATTCCGTCAATTCAGGCCGTACCCCATTTGATCGAACTGGCTACACAAAATCTGATAATGAATGCTATAGAGGCTTGCCGTTGTACAGACGGATCAGCAGTTGATATTCGCATTGAATCTGATGAAGCGACCCGAATGGTTGAGATCATCATTATCGACAATGGTGAGGGAATTGCTGAGAAAAGCTTAAGCGACAATTTTAAGGCATTCCGCTCAACACGCGGGATTTTTAACGTGGGACTTGGCTTGACTGTGGCACGAAAAATCGCCGAGGCACATCGTGGATCTATCGAGGTAACTAGCCAACCTGAACGCGGGAGCACATTCCGCTTGATCTTACCCATCGATCACGTTGGTACGTAAATACCGTGGAGTGAACTTGAGATCAATCTCCAGCGAAACAGGCAACATCGCGTACGACGCTTTCCTCAGGATCGTCGAAGAACGCAACAAACTGAGGACACGTGACCGCGCTAGTTGTTTCCCGCGTTTAGATTGTCCACCAAGGCTTTCTGCACATCATCAACGCTGAATTCACCGTTGAATTTTGCAAATACGGCACCGCTGGGATGGTAGATTCTGATTTCTGGCAATGCGCTGAGGCCAAGGTGTTCAAAAATCTTTCCGGTAGATCCCTCTTTTATAAAATTCGGAAAGTTGACTTGCTGATCCGCCAAAAAGGTTCGAACCTTGTCGACGTCATCAAGTTCGTCCATGCTAAACGAGGCAAACAGCACCTCTTGATCAACAAATTTTCGACTCAGTGTTACGAACTTCGGGAACTTTTCGACACAAGGTGGACACCAGGTCGCCCAAAAGTCAATGACAACCCATTTCCCATTTTGTTGCTGAAGCCATTCGTCAAAACTCGGACCATCAGCAGACTCAAGCTCAAGGCTGATTCGTGATTCACGAATGGGCGCCGCGTTTTCCTTGATCGTACGGCCATCGTTTTGCTCATTCACAATAGTTGTTGCGCCATCAGAATCAACTCGATGATTTCCACTAGGCTCAAAACTACAACCTAACAATCCAAGAACTAAGCACGTGAGCGATAACGATGCCTTGGTGGTAAATTCCATCGACTTGAGCCTCAGCGAAACGAAGGTGTCATTATCAAAAAATGAAAACGGGTGGCACGTTTACTCCGTACCACCCGAAAAACCATAACTTCAATCTCTGCACTAAGCAATTGAACTGGACCAAGCTTCGCATGCGCATGCAGACACGACTATTTGAACTTAATCGAGCAGCCGAATGCTGGCTTATACGTAACCTTGACTTCCTTTTTCGACAGCAGAGATTCGACCGCGTCGACGACATAGTGCTCTTGGGGGTTCTTCTGTGAATCGTCAAAAGCTCCCTGGTAAGCGATTTTCCGTTCTGAGTTGAGGACAAAAATGTGGGGAGTCACCTTGGCACCGTAGGCGCGGGCGCTGTCGCCGGAACCTTCATAAGCGTACGGGAAGACAAAGCCTTTGTCTTCAGCTCGCTTCTTCATGTCATCGACTGTTTCGCTGCGATGATTATTGATCGTGACCACAGCTACATTGCGATCTTTGTAGTTCTTTGCAAACTCATTAATTCGGTCTTCATAGGCAATAGCAACCGGACACGTATTGCAATTGAAAACGACGACGACGACGTCAGCTTCCTTGAAATTGGCTAACGAGATCTCGGTACCACAAGTAGCCGTTGCCTTGAAATCTGGAGCAGCATCACCCGCCTTCAGTTTGAGATCATCGTTGTTTTGTCCGATTGCCGTCGAAGCTAACATCCCACAAAGGGCAAACAACGCTAAATACCTATACATCGAAATTCTCCTTAAGCAAAATTTGGAAGGAACATCTTGGTTCCAACAATCAGCCGCCTTTAAAATGACCAACGAAGACCACCTTCACAGTTTCTGACATCCGGCGGACCTATATATATACGGAACCGTTTATACGGCTGTTCATTACTAGATTCAGCTAACTAGATTACATTGCACGCATTAAATTAAAGCGTTGGAGAAGCGCATCAAAAAACGTCGTGGTGCGATACCACGACGAATGTTGCGTAATTCACATTGAAGATGTGAGTGAAATCGATGCAGTTATTGCAGGCCAACCTATTTGACTTTAATTTTGCGAGGCTTTGCCATTTCTGTCTTTGGCAGAACTACTTTTAGAACGCCATCTTTGAATTCAGCGACTGCCTCTGCGTCGTTCACGGCGCAAGGAAGCACTACGCTTCGGCTGAAATTGCCGTATCGGCGTTCGATTCGGTGAAATTGGCGTTTCTCATCTTTTTCTTCTTTGTTTTCGGTCCTTTCACCGCGAATCGTCAGAAGATTGTTTTCAACACGAATGTCAATTTCACCTGGTTGCACACCAGGCAAGTCCATCATCACCTCAATATTGTGATCTGTTTCGATCACGTCCATGCGAGCAACCAATGCCTCGGCAGTCAAACCAGTTTCCCCGTTAAACACCGAATTCATAAGCCTTTCGATGTCAAACACGTCATTGTTGAACCAAGGAACCATACCAAATGGTGTGCGACGTTGGCCTTCAGGTCGATTGATCAGCGTTTTCGACATAACATTTTCTCCTTAACTAGAGTACCAACTGACATTTTGGAAGTCACTCTTCCACATCTTGCAAGAAGCAGCAATAAGCGTGCCAAAATCCAAAAAGTTGACGTTGCAAGCGTGCTCCAAACGAAGCCACGAAATCCTTCAATCCAAGGCTCTGTTCATGTTCAGCAAATTCACGCAGGATTGTTCCTGAATTCGGTTTCGTTACGCACGCTCGTGCTTGTGTGCGAGTTTGACCATAACAAACGGCGCGCTGCCTATGAGAACGCACACCTCAAACTGACAGTTCGACCTTAAGAACCGAATTATTTCAGTGCGATGACCGCGCGAAGAAAAACGTTGACCTAAACGTTAACAAGAATTAATAGCAGGATTACCAATCCAGCGAATGCTAGACATCCGACGACCATACCCGTCACCCAAAGGATCGACCGACGACGGCGTAACTCGTGAATGCGTCGGGTCGCCAATTCGGATTCGCCAATGTGCAACACAGGCGTTTCGTTCAAAGGTGTCTGCGATGCCTGAGCGGGCAGGACTGAGCTTCCATTTGTCGACGACTTAGCAAACTCTGGAAAAACGGTTCCGGCGATTCTCCAATCTGTCCAATCATCGCGCCAGACGAATGTTCGCGTATTCACACGCATTTCACGAATCCATTTGCGAATCAATTTGACGGATGCAGGACCAAACTGTTCGCCCGTCGGTCCGCAAACATACCATTCTCGGTCTGGGTCGAACAAATCGGCTTGAAATTCATCGCTACTTGCTCGAATTGACTGACCGGGGAGTGGAGCACTTTCATGCGTCTCTCCCAAATTGGTACCGGAATCCGCTCTCTCCACAAGTGAACTAGGCTGTTGCCCGTCCCGTGGCGAATTTGCCGCAAATAAATTGGGATGCATCTTTCGTTCGGCAAGGCATTCGTCGATGAAGGCATCCTGCGCCAATTCCGTGTCGACAGCGTTTTTAATTTCGGCGACGATCATGGCTGGCATAATCGGAGTCGATGGATAGTCAGGTGGCGATTCCAATACCTTTTCAGCGATCGAGGCGTTTGGCAATACCTCATTTTTCCGTCGGTCTTCAGGTCCGAGTTCACTGGAAACTCGATCGAAGATGGGAGCCACGTTTTGAGAGTTCGTCAAAAATACTGTCGACTTGGAGTGCGGACCATTGAATATCGAATCCCCTTTTCTTTTCGCCTTGACCTTTCGCTCTGGCGACAATCCTTGATTTGCGAACCGTGCCTCGTCGGCATTGGGGAGAATTGGTTTTCGCTGGCCGGTTCCGGTATCCTTTTGGCCAGTTGAAAGTGAATTAGGCGCGGAATTGTCCTTTGCTAGAAAGCTCAGCAACGAGCGATATTCTTCCTCAGAGATCTGCGACTCCGAAGGCACGACCAATTTGTTTTTGCAGTTCGTGCACAACGCTCGTTTTCCAATCAACGCTGTGTTGACGGCATAAACTTTGTGGCATTTCGAGCAAAAAAAACGAATCAACATAGATTCTGGTGACTCCAGAAAACGCCGATATGTGCGGTGACGAATGGATTTACAATACGAACAATTCCGCCAACTTTTCTCTGAATAGTCTCTTCAGGAATTTTAGCAGAAATCGTTGGCATTGGCGAGCGAATTGATCATTGCTTTTTCCCACTTTGTAGTTCCGGTCGTCAATTGGCGTCCGCAGCCAGTCGAACGCTGGCAAATTCACAAATTACCTTAAGAATTTAGATAGCGTCGTCAACTCGAGTCAACGCCACGGTTGCACGATTTTCCAACGCTGCAGCCACGCACTCACTCTCGGATCAACCTGACCTCCCAAAATCGGTTTGCCACTCAGAACTTCCAGGCTGGAAAACCAACGAACACTTGGGTTGTGCGAAATCTGCTGAATTGCTCGACGACTGTAGAGATGAACGGGAAAGAACGCTAATTTCAAAATTTGGATCGGGCCTTCCCCATCCGGTTGTTCGCTTGCCTCCGTGACCAACTGTGCCATGTTCGCGACAAGAAAATCGCGATTTCGATCGAGGTTGAGTTGCCAAGCGATTTCCCGTCGCAACGCCTCACGCGGGCTTTCCGCTTGCAGCTGTTCAGCAACGATAAATCGCCACAACTTGTCCACCTCATGCCACTGCAGCAGAAGCAACAACCGCTCTGCTTCTATCCGTTGGATCAAACCGATCGCCAGAGATGAACTTTCCATTTTGATGCGAGTTTGGAATTTGATGAACTCGATTATTATCTGTTCTAGTGAACTGCATTTGTCCGCAAATCTTAACGGAAGCGTGTACGGATCATGGCGACGTTGCAAAGAATCATTCGCCAGTGAAGCAGCTCTTTTCAAATACGGATTCAGGGATCACGATGCCGATGCTAAGGCCATGGAAAGTCAATGGTGGGACCTACTACAAGTCAAGCCTAACACGACCGACTGCACTTCGTCTGCGAGTTTTTCCGCTTGATCTCGAGTATTCGCTTCCGCAATAATCCTAACAATGGGCTCTGTATTGCTGGCGCGAATTAATACCCAATGTCCTTCCCAGTCCAAGCGTAATCCATCCATCCGGCTAGGCACAGCATCGTCAAATTTCTGCTCAATTCGATCCAATGCTTCTGAAATTCGTTCGCGAGGCACTTCGCAGGTCGTTTTGTAAATCGCGTAACTGGGCAATTCCTCGATTAGCTGGCTTATCTTCTTATTGGTCGCGGCCATGCGATCAAGAATTTGGGCGATACCTACAAAGCTGTCTCGAACGTAACCAACATAAGGATCGATCGGCCCACCATTGCCTTCGCCACCGTAAACGGCATCGACCTCCAACATCTTGTCGCAAACATTTGCTTCGCCCACGGGACTTAAATGGCAGTCAACTTGAAAACTCCGAGCGATATCCATTGACATGCGACTCGTCGCGCAGTTGATAACGACTGGTCCTCGCCGCCGTTCGAGTGCATGTTTGAGTACAATTGCCAGCGTCATTTCTTCGCCAACATACCGTCCTCGTTCATCAATTACTGCGAGGCGATCCGCATCGGGGTCCTGAGCGAATGCGACATGATAATCGCCGCACTTCGCAAGCTCGGCGAAATCGCGCAGGTTCGCTTCAGTTGGTTCGGGCAGATTTTCAAATAGCCCATCAGGTGTACCACCTATCAGGTTCGCTGTCACGTTGAGTTCATCGAACAGCGCTTTAGCCAATACGCTTCCAGCGCCATGATTACTGTTCAACAAGACTTTGAATTCTCGATCACGGATAGCTTGGACATTGATTGTCGACAAAACCTTGGCAAGATGATTGGTAATGGTGTCTCTCAAATCCTCACGCTGGCCAACATCGAAATGCTCGACCCAATCAATGTGGTTCGTAAAGAATGCCGTCTTCACTACCTCACCTAACGACGCCGAGATTACTCGGCCATCCGAGCCAAAGAGCTTGATGCCGTTATATTCGGGGGGGTTATGGCTGGCTGAAATTTGAATGCCACCTGCAGCGCCATGTTGTCGCACGAGGATTCCCGTGGTAGGAGTCGCAGCCACATCGCCAAACAGCACATTTCTTCCGACTCCATTCAGGGCCGCACAAATTGCGTTGGCCAACATCGTACCCGTCGTCCGACCATCACGAGTCACTACGACCGGCCCGGGTTCCAGTTTCGTCGCGAAAGCGGTCGCAAACTTCATTGCCACGGTGCAGTCCAAAATGCGGCCGACGATTCCCCGCAACCCGGAAACGCTGATGATGAGTTCTTCCACCTTTTCTTCTTCTCCCGAATATTAACCAGAAACCGAGTATCTTCAATCAACTTCAATCAACTTCAATCAGGTTTGGCAATGATAAGCGAAGCAACCGGATCGAGGCAACCGCTGCATTACTGATCACGGCAAAGTTTGCTCGCACTAGCTGACTTTCACAAAATCCATCGGCGAAATCGGTTGTCCCAGGGGCTTCTGCCATGTTGAATCGTCCGCGGAAAACTAGATTACCCATGGTGAATTTGCAACGTGAATCGGTTAAACTTTCCAATTATCGCTCCATAACTTACAACATCAGACGAGCGTGACTGCACACAGGTTTTGCGCTTAAGCATTGCTGATTCAGCTCGTTTGGTCCGTCTATCATAAGAAAAGGTAATCGAATTCAATGGAAGTTACACCGATTATGCTCGACAAACCCACACTGCTCGGCAACGTCCAAAGCGCGCTCGAACGACATCTTATCACTGAAGGCACGGCGGAAAACCTAAAGATTTGGCTAACGCAGGAAGCGTACGCCGATTATGCCAAGCAAGTAGCACAACATATTGACGAAGAAAAATGGTCGACTTTGGATGATGTTTTCTGGACCGTAATTCCGTTCGGCACAGGCGGACGCCGCGGCAGAATGTATCCGATCGGTAGTAATGCGATCAACGACCGCACGATTGGCGAGAGCGCACAAGGTTTGGCAGCCTATGTCCGACAGGTCAAGCCCTCGGGCCCCTGGTCTTGCGGAATCGCTTACGATACTCGGCACCGGTCCCGCGAGTTCGCCGAACTTTGCGCCGGTATCATGGTGGCAAACGGTTTTAAGGTCTTTTTTATCGATGAGTATCGCAGTACGCCACAGCTATCTTTTCTGGTCCGATTCAAACGATGCGACTGCGGAATCATGGTCACAGCCAGCCATAATCCGCCAAGCGACAATGCGGTCAAAGTCTACTGGTCAAACGGAGCGCAATTAATACCTCCTCACGATAAGAATGTGATCGCCGAAGTCGCACAAGTTACGAAGATCGAATTCGAAAAGTTTGAGCAAGCTGTGCAGGAAGGTAAGATCGAAATTTGCACCAAGGAAATCGATTCGGCTCTGTTGGAAGAACACATTAAATTGAGTCATGCTGGGCCTCGCAATCTCCGGGTCATCTTTTCTCCATTGCATGGCGTCGGTGAATTCAATGTCAAGTCGCTGCTGAATCGGGCTGGATTTGATCAGCTTGAAATTTTCGAACCCCATCGGGAACCAAACGGGGATTTTCCGAACGTACCCGGCCACGTCTCAAATCCGGAGAACCCAGAGGTGTTTTCCGCCATGATCTCCCACGCTCAACAGACGGGCGCCGATCTGATCTTGGCATCTGATCCAGATTGCGATCGTATGGGTGCCGCGGCTCCACAGACGTTGGATGCTTCGGGCGCATGGCAAACCTTCAACGGCAATCAACTGGCCGTCCTCTTGGCAAATTACGTGCTCGAAACCAAAAAATCCAAAGGGGAGCTTACTTCGTCCAAGTTTATCGTCACGACACTTGTAACCACCTCCATGCTGAGGAAAATCGCAGAAGCCTATGGTGTCCAGTGTTACGATCAGAATTTGGTCGGGTTCAAGTGGATTTGCAATGTCATCGACCAACATGATCCCAATGACTTTCTTTATGGCACGGAAGAATCTCATGGTTATTTAGTCGGTACGCACGCGCGGGATAAAGATGGAGCGATCGCGTGTTTGCTGATGTGCGAATTAGCGGCACAGTGCAAACAGAATGGGATCACCTTATTTGAGAAATTGGATCAGCTCTACCAGCAGTATGGTTTCTTTGCAGAACGATTGCTGACCATAAAGATGGAGGGCTCCGATGGGATGCGACGTATGCAATCGTTGATGAATGAAATTCGTAAGAACCGCTTGACAACGCTGGCGAGTATCCCAGTATCAGGACTACGGGATTACCAGACTCTTACGCGCCACGCCGGGGATGGCAGTCAAAGCACGTTCGTTGGCCCCAAAGATAACTTGATCTTTATTGAGTTGGGTATGCCAGGGAACTGTGTAGCGGCCAGGCCATCGGGAACGGAACCTAAGATAAAAATGTACATGTTTGCGCATGTTCCTCCGTCCGAACTCACGAATCTTGATCAGGCCCGAGATATGATCAATAAGCGGTTTGACGTAATTGAACAGGAACTCTCTGCATTTGCCGCGACGATCGAGTAGCGCTTGCGCTAATTAAGTCGCAGGTTGCGACACCGCGCTGAACGACGTTGATCACGCTAGCGATTTCGCAGGATGGGAGGTGAATCGCTCGCTTTGATAATCAGTTCGGTTGACTCGTTTTTGACTTCGTCACGTGATGATACTCTTGGCTGACGCAGCTTTTCATGAAAGCGCGCCATGTAGATCAATGCACTATCTGGGCCTTCGACTTCTTGGACCCGCTCATTCCAATCAATTTCTTGGGACAGCACTCGACCGGCTGCTAAATCAAAACGCAATTTGCCTTTATTCTTCTTTTGCATGATCTGCGAGTCGACCCAAGGATCGTCAATTGGCGTCAGGATTTCTGTTTTTAGACTGATCGTCGCAACTTGATTGTCAACTGCATCGAGCGTAAACAGCTTTCTAGCACGAATCTGCTTAACCTGCCCATCTTTATGGCGGGCGATCAAATCGATGGGCAAACTCCATTGGTGACCGACTGCAATCGGTTCCTCCGGAAAAATGATGGTGAAGTCGCCAGCACCAAAACTTGCCTCCGCCCCTTGACCTTGTCTACCCACAACATTTCCCAGCGAATCTATGGTGACTACCGATAACACAACGCCGACGTTTTCCGCAGCAGTCTCGAACATCGGTGCCGGTTTATCCCCCTTCTCGCTGTCGTAGCTCATTGGCTCTTCGTCGCCATTCTTGTTCCACAGGTTCAATCGCTCGATGCTGTTCTCGATCGTCATGCTACCAAGGCTATCGACCTCGATGACACGCCATAACTTGGTTGACTGGGTGCGAGAACTCAACTTGTTTTCGACCGAGTTGGCTCGTGTCTCGACGGAAGCGATGTGTTCAACATCCCAGCGTAACTCCTCATTTTTCTTTAGGCTGTGACGAAATGTGAACTTTTGCAAGCGGCTGATACTATTCGCAGCGTTCGCGATCTGTTTCTTAGTATTTCCATCCTCCTGCCCGTTCACGTAACCACTCGCAACGCACAGAAATGGAATACTGGCGACGACAAATGTCACCAACAGGTAAAACTTAGAGCGAGAACGCATCGATCCCTCCATGACCTATGTGAATCAATTCAACAGTTTGTTTTCAGCTTGGATTCGAGTAACTTGTATTGCCGCGCCAACCAAGCTTTTCGCGAAGAGTGCGATAATAACCATGTCCCTCGATTTGAATCAACTGGAAAACTGGCTCTGCCTTCATAATGCGAACACGGTCATTGGCTTCCAATGTGGACAGCGATTGTCCGTCGCACACGACCATAGTGGTTTCGCCGGGATTCGTTACGACCAATTCGTAAATTCGGTCAGCTGTATCGACAACGGGGCGCACGGTGAGAGTATGAGGATTTATGGGTGAAATGACAAATGCTTGCAGATTCTTACGCAGAATCGGGCCGCCAGCCGACAAGTTATGTGCCGTCGATCCGATAGGCGTGCTGACAATAATGCCGTCGCAGCTATACATCGTCGCCAATTCCGAATCCACATGTAGTTCAATTGATAGCATGTGAAATGGTGGGCCGTTGAGCACGGCGATTTCATTCAGGCCCAACTGCTCGCTGACCATTTCACCATTACGAAACACCTGACAAATAGCCATCAAGTGCGGAATGACCTGAAACTGTCCGGCCAACAGCTTCTGCAGTGATATCGCCAATTGATTTGGCTGGACATCCGCTAGAAACCCTAGCTTACCCAAGTTCACTCCAAGAATGGGCAATTGTCGATACCCCATTTGCCGTACAGCCCTGAGTATCGAACCGTCCCCTCCCAACACAATGGCCATATCCGCTGAAGTATTGGAGAGATCCAGTTGATAGGCGTAGTCTTCTGCGACAATCTCGACAACATTCTTAATGGCATCGCGCATCGCCTGCGCTTCAATGAGAATATTAGGACGGCGATCACCCGAACCCAACAGGATCACATTCAAATTGCCGTTTTGAATCGCTTGGTGAAGCTTCGAAATGTCAGTCATTGAAAACCTGCTTCGGATTTCGGGCACACGTTGGCGGCGTGATGACGCTTATCTTGCGGCGAGAACCAATGGAACGAGAGAACAAGCTCGCTGAATCCACCCCGCCAAATCAATATCAATCCAACGCAGGGACAAACTGGTTATAAAAAACAATGTGGATCACCGAATCGAATTTACGACAGAAACTTAATCACGAGGAGTTTTGATGCCTCGATGATCTATTTGTAAATTTGACTGTCTTCAAATTCAGAGTGGATTTTGACCATTTGCCGAACGGTCTCAACAATTCCAGCTTGGTCGATGCCCAGGGTGGCCAACAGTTCGTGTCGATCACCGTGTTCAACGAATCGATCATCAATCCCTAATCGTTTTATATGATCGGTGCGAAGTTGCATCTCATTGGCCATTTCCAGTAACGCTGAGCCGAACCCACCCATCAACATGGCTTCTTCGACGGTCACGATAAATGATGAAGTTCGAATGGCTTCGCTCAGCGTCTTTTTGTCAAGGGGTTTAACAAATCGAGCGTTGATTACGCCGACATCGATTCCATCTTCTTTCAACTGAGCCGACGCGGCTAAACAGGCATGAAGTTGTGTACCAGCGCAGATGATCGTGCCGTGTTCTCCATGGCTCAATACTTCTGCATGGCCCAGTTCAACCGGCTGCAAAGATCGCCGAATTTCAGCGGCATCATCTTTAGGGTAACGTATAGCCGTTGGTGAATCATGTTGCAACGCGAAGTCTAACATGGCACCCAAATCATTGGCGTCACCCGGCGCCATGACAACCATGTTGGGCAAGATTCTCATATACCCGAAATCGAATGTACCGTGATGGGTTGGACCATCATTGGCCGTAAGACCCGCTCGATCCATCATGAAGACAACGGGCAGGTTTTGCAAACAAACCTCTTGAAAGACTTGATCAAAACTACGTTGTAAGAAAGTGCTGTAAATGTCTACGATCGGTCGAATGCCCGTTTTTGCCTGCCCAGCGGCGAAGGCGACGGCATGCGACTCGCAGATTCCCACATCAAAGAACCGATCAGGAAAACTCTCACGTACGGCCTCTAATTTATTGCCTTGGCACATCGCGGCCGTGATCACAGTGACTTTCGGATTATGTGTCATTTGATCCATAATCGAATCCGCAGCATGGTTGGTGTACGCCTTGAGCCCTCCTTTGGATTTGGGAACAGCTTTGTCCCCGCAACGTTCGAAGGCTGGAGGCGTGTGGAAGTACACCGGATCTTCAGCGGCTGGTTTAAAACCATGCCCTTTTCGAGTCAGCACATGCAGCAGGACCGGCCCCTTTTGATCCTTAAGCATGGCAAAGTACTTTTTCAATATTCGAATATCATGACCATCAATTGGCCCGAAGTAGCGGAACCCCATTTCTTCAAAAAGCATGCCCCCGTGCATCCCGGCTTTTACGCCTTCTTTGATCTGTTGCAGAAATCTTTCCGCAGGATCACCAAACAATGGCACCTTGTTGAGAATATTGACAACTTCAGTTTTCAATCCGGAATAAATGGGATTGGAACGAAGACGATCCAAGTAGGTTGCCAATCCGCCTACCCGCGGGCAAATCGACATTTCATTGTCGTTGAGGACAACCAACAAGTCGCTTTCCAATTCAGCGGCATTATTGAATGCCTCAAACACGATACCGGATGGCAATGCCCCATCGCCGATGACGGCCACCGCCTTTCGATCAGGTTCATTGTTGAGTAGATCTCCACTGCGTAGCCCCACCATGGTTGAAACACTACATCCGGCGTGGCCTGTCATGAACAGATCGTAATCACTCTCAAGTGGATTTGGATATCCCATCAATCCTCCGCGCATGCGTATGGTTTCGAATTGATGAAACCGTCCCGTAACAAGCTTATGCGGATAGATTTGGTGCCCCGTGTCCCAGATCAATCGATCACGGCTAAAGTCGAATACACTGTGCAATGCCAGAGTAAGCTCGACGACTCCAAGATTCGACGCGAAATGTGCTGAGCGAGAATTCAGGAGTCCACACAAGACCTCACGGATTTCGTCAGCCAGCTTTTCAAGCTCACTGACCGATAGTTTATGCAGTTGCAGCGGACTCTGAATTGTGGGCAACGTCTGAATCATTGATTAATGCTCTCTGTTAACGATAAAATCAGCGATACTTCGCAGTGGATCTGCATCCGGTCCAAATACGTGGAGAGAATCTTTCGCCTCCTGAACCAAGCGAGTGCAATATTCTCGACAAGCTGTCTCTCCCAACAATGTCGGAAAGGTCAGTGTACCGTTTTGTACGTCATTCCCTGATTGTTTCCCCATTTTGATTGGATCACCAGAAAAATCCAACAGGTCATCCACAATTTGAAACGCTACACCGATCTTTTCTCCAAAAATTCGCAGTGCAAGCAACTGTTCCGCGGTTGCGCGGCTGGTTATCCCCCCCATTCGCAGCGCTGCGATCAACAACGCGGCGGTCTTGCGTTGATGGATGTTTTCCAAAAAATCCAAGGAGATCTCTGCATGACGTCCGGATAAATCATCGACTTGACCGCCAACCAATTTCTCCGGACCAGCGGCATCTGCTAGTTCGCTAATGCACGCTACTGCGATCTGAGAATCGTAACTCGTTGCGAGAAGACGAAATGCCATCGGCTGCAGGGCATCCCCCGCAAGAATTGCCGTCGCTTCGTCAAACTTTATGTGGCAAGTTGGCTGACCGCGCCGGAGTTCATCGTTATCCATCGCTGGAAGATCATCGTGAACTAACGAATACGTATGAATCATTTCGACAGCGCAGGCCGCCGGCAAAGCGACTTCCAACGAACCCCCACACGCGCGTGTCGCCATCAACACCAGGAGGGGTCGCAAACGCTTGCCAGGTGCCAACAACATGTACCGAATAGCCGCTCGAAGCTTCGCCGGACAGGCGGCATCCAGTCGTGAATACCGATCAAGGGCATCATCGACCAAATTTCTCAGTCGATCAAGTTCCAGATCCGCTTCAAGTTCCAATTGCCTAACCACAAAATTCAGGTAATAGAGCCAAATTAAAAAACCAATGTTGCTGATTCCGTCCGCGTGCCAAATTCTAGATGTCCCAGCCATTTATTGCAAACGTCGGGTTGTAACCCCGCTGAATTGGACTTCCAAAATTCACTCTCGTCTCTACAAAAACCGAGAAACTGGCAAGATTTTAACGTGCGCACCCTTCAGTAACATTTCACAGTCCCATATAAACGATCAAAAAGCCGTTGCAATTGGCGAATCCCGGCGTAACTTCTAATTCGATCTGTCCCACGGTCTAGGCCAATCTGATTTCAACCACATGGACATGCGTATCTATATGCAGTTGTAACACGTGAGATTTTACAGTCGACGTTGCGAACTGTAAATCTTCTCCAAGCAGTTTCAAGCTGAGCGTTGACAGAAAATACGACGACAAGCACTCAAAGTAGGGAAGCCAGACTATTGTGTTCGACGAGTTGATCGTGAGCGACCACTCGACTCAAGTGTACTGGCGGATGTGTCGAATTCTTCAACCTTAATCTTGCCTTCGCCATCAGTGCCGGTAAGGAGCAATACTTTCGCCTCAGTTTGCTCCAGAATCGCGTGACACTGGTTTACCAGTTGGATCCCCTCTTCGTAGCCTCGCAAAGATTGATCTAGATCTAAACGTCCCGTTTCTAAGCGAGTGACAATTTCTTCAATGCGACGAACAGCGTCTTCGAACGTCAATGTTTGGCACTCAACGTCTTCGTCACCTTTTTTTTTCTTCGACATAAAAATTTCCAATCAGAGATCTTTCAACTTTGTTGCGTTATAGCGAGCGGACGGAGTTGTGCTGATGGAGTTGATGAGCCAAGCCATGTGACCGGAACTCTCGGGCCTAGTGTCCAACGCTGATCACAGAACTTCACGGCTCAGTCGCACCAGCACTCGTAAGTCGGCGAATGAGGAAACCACTACGCCACATTGGATATTGGCTCGGAAACGTTGGCCAATTCGACGGCCACCGACCAATCGGTAATGATGATAGGCGCGTCATAAATTGTCCCTGGATCTTCCTCCGCGTTGACCACAACTTCGGGAGCAGCCAATCTGAAAAAAATGTAATCTAGCCCTCCCGCATCGATTTTTTTGATCTGCCCCAGTTGCGGATGGATCATGGAAACGATTGTGGCCTCTCGAACTTGCATATTCGAGCCTGAAGCCAGTTGATTAAAGAAAACGAAATCATATCGCTCAACCTCAGGGTAATCCGAAGGTGCGCTTTGAAAAAACCAAAAACGCGACGTGACGTTAACTTCGAGTGATTGATCCAACTCGTACCAACCAGGTGTCCATAAGGCCAAGTAGGTTTGCTGTTGAGTCGTGGATGTATTCATATAATCCCCTTTCGGTTCAACGCGGCCACATTATGATACGGGAACCAACGTCATTATTCAAACATATAGAGCCTTGGAGTTGACCGATTCTGTCAAGAATTCTAGAAAAAATTGGTGGCGTGAATGTGTGATCCCGAATCAAATTTCAGCGCGGGAACGATGCCAGATTTTCGCAGGGATTTACCCAGACCAAGCTCGGGAACCATGGTTGACGCTGAATCAGCATTTTTTTGCGGAAGAACATGTTAATTTTGACTATAGAATCGACGTGCGATGAAACAGCCGCTGCGGTTGTCACTGGTGAATTGGAGGTGTTGGCTAGTGTCATAGCCACACAAGAGAAACTCCACGAGAAGTTCCACGGTGTTGTGCCGGAAATAGCGTCTCGCGCGCATGTCGAACGGATTTTACCAGTAATCCATGAAACGATTTTAAAAGCGGGGATTACGCTGCAAGACCTCGATGCAATTGCTGTGGCGACGACGCCTGGATTATCTGGCTCGTTAGTTGTCGGATTGATGGCCGCCAAATCGTTGTGCCTTGCGCTGGACAAGCCGCTTATTTCAGTTAACCACCTGCACGCACACATTTACGCGTGTCGCATTTCTAGCGGTAAAAATGTGTTTCCATGCGTCGGTCTCGTGGTGAGTGGGGGACATACTCACTTGTACTTGTGTCATGACCCCATCCATTTCGAATTGTTGGGTGGAACTATCGACGATGCGGCTGGTGAGGCCTTTGATAAAGTGGCCAATATGCTGGGGCTGCCGTTTCCGGGAGGCCCTGCCCTATCGAAACTTGCCTCGCGAGGCGATCCGAAACGTTTCAAATTTCCACGCAGCTTTATTAACGAGGAAGCGATCAAGTTTAGCTTCAGTGGCCTCAAAACAGCGGTTCGTTATGAACTTGCCGGCCGCGGAAAAGTCGATTTTCAAAGTCTGCAAGTCGACCCGCAACTCAAGGCTGATATCGCCGCGAGTTTCCAACAGGCTGTGGTAGACTGTCTCGTTGCAAAAACATTTCAGGCCGTCGATCGTTCAAAACTTTCAACGCTTTGTGTTGGCGGCGGCGTGGCGGCCAACCGTCTTTTACGCGACACATTGACGGCCGCCGCAGAGGAACGCGGGTTGGAACTTCATATCGCACCAATTCAGCTCTGTACGGATAACGCCGTAATGGGGGCAATTGCTGTCGAGCAGTATAAAGCGGGACAATTTTCGGATTTGGACATTGATTGCTCAGCTGGTTTAGTCCGTATGGCTACCGAATAGAACGTTTCGCTCGATTGTGTGGTGAGACATCTTGTCCACCGAGTGAATGAGGGTTGATTCAATCAGCGGATTTCGTCGATTCGACCGATAATTGAGGACGAAATTTCGACTGCGACAAGACAGGGTTTAGTTTGGTTCCTAAACAACTCCGCAGAAATGCTTGCCGCACGCCTGCAGAAATTTGGTTGGACGAATTCAATTTAACCAAGCGAACCTCGCGTATTGGAGGTTCCTAAACTGGCGAACATGCAACGGCAATCGATGTTGACTGACTACCTGCGACGCGTATTTTACTGCGATGTGAGATCCCTCGCGTGTTTTCGTATGGTAATCTCGCTAATTGTGGTGATTGATCTGGTGTTACGCTTCGAAATATTGGAAGCGATGTATACTGATTCCGGATACTTCTCCCGCTCGCTGGCGGATGAATATTATCGTTTTGCCAGTGGCACGGAGCAGTTCGGTTACTGGTCATTCCACAAAATCTCCGGCGCCATTGAATTTCAAATCGCCTTATTCCTTCTTACCGGTTTGGCTGCGTGTTGCATGTTCGTCGGCTTGTTCACGCGTCTGGCCACCATTGTCGTATGGTTGCTGGTCGCTTCGATGCAGGCTCGAAATCCGATGATTAACACGTCGGGAGACATGTTACTAAAAATGTTACTGTTCTGGTCAATGTTCTTGCCCTTGGGGGCCTATTGGTCATTGGACGCGCGTCGACGCGGTGGAGCAATTGTCAAACAAGTAACTTCGTTTGCCACGGCAGGCGTTATTTTGCAACTTCTGTACATGTATTTGTTCACAGGTTTTTCCAAATGCAACGAGGTGTGGTTTCGCGGCGAAGCGTTGGAATATGTGATGCAGTTGAGCATTTACACGCGCGAATCGTCGCAGTGGGTTGTTCAGTTTCCATGGTTGATGAAGGTGGCTTCATGGTTAACTGTGTTTGGCGAAATCATTTTTCCTCTGTTGTTGTTCCTGCCGTTTTGGAATCAAGCAACGCGTTGGTTCAATATCCTTTCATTCTGGTTGTTGCATTTGATGATTTCGTTCACGATGGCAATTGGTTTATTCTCCTATATCAGCATGGCAGGCTGGTTGCCTTTATTGCCTACTCGATTCTGGGAGATGCCGCTTGTTGTGAGAGTTTGTAGAGTCCTCGACTTAATCTTCGTATCAAACAAACCTGCTCAGCGGCGGCAACTTCGATTTTTACTGTGGCAAGGCAATTTACGCCTGGCCAGAAAACTTGTTTTGCTGCGGGCGGGCACACGTTGGTGGGCCAATGCCGTGTGTTGTTTGGCCATCGTATACTTCTTGTGGTGGAACGTTAGCAACATCTATGGAAAACTAATGCCGCGACCGCTCATGTTGGTTGGTGCTAGTTTAAACGTCGATCAAATCTTTCATATGTTTGACATTCCTCCACAACATAACCCATGGTTTGTCTATGAAGCTGAGTTAGCGAACGGTGAAGAAGTCGATATCTTCCGCAATTTGCCGGTAACACACGACCGACCGGACTACGCTCGACTGACGATACCAAATCATTATTGGCGCAAACTGCACCACAATCTTTGCCATCCGAACTTCGTTAAGTTTCGAGAACCACTCGTTCTATATGCCGTCAGGCGATGGAACGCTGCGCATGGTCCGGACGAGCAAGTGGTCTATATGAAATTGACATGCTACCTTGATCGATTGAGCCCTGAACGGTCGCTGAACGATCAGATGACGGCAGTGTGGGGTGAGTTCGGCACATCATCACGGCGCATTTTGAAAGACATGTGGAAGGACATCGAATCAGGGATGCCTTATTGAAGTGGGCTGAGTTCTTACCACGCCGAATTCGCGCCTGACTCGAATGAGTGGACGGAAACAGCACCATCTACTTTCCGATATCCGAGTGAAACGCCTGTTGGTTTTCATAAAGTTTCAGCCGTTCCCCGAATTTAGTACGCTGTTCAGCAGTTTTGGCCAATGAAATGGCATCTCGCTGGGTCTTGACGGCATTCTCGAAATCTCCTCCCGCTGCATAGCCAGCAGCCAATGTGTCGACCAAGTCCGCATTCTTCCACTGCGATAATTGGCAAGCCTGTTTCGCGAGTTCAATCGCCTTTTCCGCATTTTGAAATTCGCTGGCAGAAACGGTGCTCAGGAACCAAGCGTAAGCATTTAGCGCCTGTTCGAGTTCAGGGCTCATTTCGACCGCTCGCGACAAGTCCTCATTTGCCTTCGCTAGATTGCCCAGACTGAAATGGGATTTGCCGCGATTCATGGTTGCCAATGCATTTCCAGAATCCAACTGAATTGCTTTCGAAAAATCGGCGATCGCATCCTCAAACTTGTTCAACTTCGCTCTGACAACCCCACGATTATTGTATGCTTCAACCATCGTGCCATCGAGGCTGATAGCCAAATTCAAATCCTCAAGGGCTTTTTCGTGTTCGCCTTCCGAGGTGTGAATCCAGCCTCGCTTGTTGAAGGCCATCGCTAATTTCGGATCAAGTTTGATTGCTGCGTCCGCATTTTCCCGCGCCAACTTCCAATTCTCTTGCATGATGTAAACATTGCTTCTCCCCAGATGAGCCATCGCCATGCGATTATCAATTTCTAAGGCTCGGTTGTAGTCCGCCAACGCTTCAGCTGTCTTTCCCCATTCGAGTTTGGCACTTCCGCGATTCAAATAATACTGAGCGTTTTTCGGTGCCAACCCAATCGCTTTGTCGTAGTACTCGATCGCCTTTGCGAAATTGCCCCCGTCATAATAGATGGCGCCTAAGTTGTAATAGGCATCAGTGAACTTCGGAGCTAGACTGACGGCCATCTCAAGATCTTTGATTGCCAGTTGAGGTTGTCCCTGTCCCCATAAGGCCAAGCCGCGATTATTCCACGCTTGCGCTAATTTCGAATTGACCTGCAATGCCGCGTTCAGATCGTGAAATGCTTTGGCATAATCTCTCTGCTCCAAAAACAGCATTCCTCGAGTTGCCAAAGCTTCAGCATCCGTTTGGTTACGGCCAACTCTTTGACTCATTTGTTCAATCGCTTCATCAAGTGACAATACAAAACGGGATTGCAACCAACCTTCGACGCCTCGAAGTGCCAGCCAATTTCCTTCGACATGAGTCACTGTATAAATCGACGAACCATAGACTTTGCCGACAACGCGGTCTCGAATTCTCGTATCGGAGGTTGTCGTCACGAATACTCGCTCACCTACCGTTTGCGCGTGTGCGACAGTTTCCGCGAAGACCGCAAAACTGAAGATAAACTGCAATATATTGAACAACGTTATGCTTTGAATTTCGAATAATTTCATCGAGTTGTCTAATTCAGGACGGGGAAGAAGTTTGCCAAAAATGAGATTAGCATCTATCGATACAAATGTGACCGCACTAGCATCGGTTCAGTCGAATTCCGCCGAAAAAACGGAAGAAGTTTGACGTCCGATTAACAAGATTGATCCAGCGAATCCATGGGTTTCACTTGATTATTTAGGGTAATTCACAAACGAAAGTATTTGAAGTGACCAGTTTGGCAATCACCAAATTTATTTGAGCCTTTGTGACGAAACTTATGCGGAAAAAATTGATTCGTTGGCAATTTCATCGAGGTAGGTCCAGCTTCATTGCTAGCGAGAATTTTCTTTGAAGGTATTTTCGCTGGCAAATGAGCAGAATGGATTTGACGCAAAAGCACGAAATCTCTAGTTTCTTCCGCGAATCAGAATTCGGTCCTTTCTTAACACTGTTTTCTGAGATCAGACTTTAACGACTAGTTTTGGCATCATTTAAATAGACGACTTTCAACAAGCAGTCGTCAGAAGGCTCGGGAGTTTCATTGTGTTTCGTCCATTGACAGTTATTGTTCCTTGCAAAAATGAGCAGGACAATATTGGCGCATGTATCGAGAGTTTTTTGGACCTCGCGGACGAGATCTTGATCGCTGATTCGGGTTCAACGGACCGCACAATTGAAATCAGTCGACAATATCCGAAAACCAGGATCATCCAACGCGAGTACATTACGTCGGGAGACTTCAAAAACTGGGCCTGTCCACAGGCGAAAAATGAGTGGATCCTTGTCGTGGATGCCGACGAACGAGTTACTAAGGAACTGGCCGAAGAAATTCGACTGGTGCTAGACCGAGGTCCGACTGCCGACGGTTATTGGATTTACCGCGACAACCATTTCATGGGGCACCGGCTTTATTGGGGAGACGCAAGGACTGATGCCGTCCTAAGATTATTCCGACGGGATATCGGCTACTGCGAGGGGCCTGGCGACCACGCCCAAACGATTATCCCCACAAATAAAGTGGAAACCTTGCGGGCGAAATTCTTGCACTACTCCGTTTGGAACTACGACCAAATCCTGATGAAGTATCATCGCTATACGACTTTGCAAGCCGAGCAATGGTACGAACAAGGTATAAAACCTTCTTACTTTAAACTGCTGGTACGTCCTGCGTTCCGGTTCTTTCGAGAATATATTTTGCAGCTGGGAATTTTGGATGGGAAAGCAGGTTTGCAATTAGCTTGGATGGCGGCTTTCTATTCCTTTATGAAGCAAGCTAGGTTGTGGGAACTTTATCACAGTCTGCCGCAACCCTTGCCTAAAGAATTTGACGAATCTGAGACCACGGATCAGCACGCCGCTTCCATGCAACGTCGCGTGACACGGCAAGTCGCGTAATATCGCTATGCAGCACATCTGATTCAGAAGCGCACCGACCTGCAAATCCCGCTATCTCAGTTTTCTCACCAATCTAGGGATATTTCTGCGTGGCATCACTTTGGCCGCGCAGCCGTTTTTCCAGCCGTGGGCCACCCGCAGCGGTGATTCAAAGTCTGGCGGCATCCGGCCCCACCGCAGTTCGATTGCGAAGTCGTTGTTTTCCCCACCCGCAAGCCTAGCCCGTTTCCTCAGTTACCCATCAACAAACGCACGATCGTTTAACAGTGAACTACTGGCCGCGCAAAGTTGTTGTAACGATCTTGCCGATTGTAGCGTCGGCAATGCCGCCGTGTCTCGATGTTTGCTCGCAATTATTTTTGAAATCACCTGGTCTGACCTAAATTTCTTACAGGAAATTGTAATGGCGGTTCAACTCTCGCCATATATCGCAAACTTTTGATTTTAGGTTGAACAAATGTCTAAGCGCAAACAACATCTAATTGACGCGAAAGTGCAAGGGCGCTTGATACGTCGCGTCATGTTTCATTGGCTAATCTTTTTTGCGGTGCTGATGTTGACGATTGCCTTTTTCAATATATTGCTGGAGTCCCCCGAAAAGTCGTTGAGCGACCGGTTCTCCGACGCTTTTCGTCAAAACTTCTTGTTGGGGCTTACGATGATCTCTCTGTTGCCCGCCTTCATGTTGGACACGATTCGCTTTAGCAACCGCTTTGTCGGACCCGTATACCGCCTGCGCAAAGCCATGCGAGAACTGGCGGCAACTGGGACTGCTGCACCTCTCAAGTTCAGAGACAATGACTTCTGGGCTGACGCCGCTACCGAGTTCAATCAGATCGTCGAGAAAATGCAGAGAGTTGAGACTACTAGCTGTGAGTCACTGGACAATAAGAACTCGAATCAAGTCGAAGTGAACGCGTAGGGCAATGACAATTCGCCGACGCGCGGCATCGATCAGCAGGTCACAATTCGGTTACACAAAAATGAATTTTGTTCATGCCGGCTCCAAGCGAGCGTGCAGCATGAACATCCATTGAGGTTCAATCGTTGATGTTTCGACGTTATTCGTTCACCAACCAATCCACCAATTTGACACAACGAAAATGACTAGCCAATCAGTGAATTCAAATCTCTATGCTAGGCGAACTTGCAAGCCCATTTCCAAGAGGGCAAATCGACGAGCGGCCGCCATCGTGGAATTAACGGTTTGTTTACCTGTCATCATTTTGATCGTGATGGGGACATTCGAGTCGTCAAATATGCTCTTTAAACGTCAGGCATTGGTACAGGCTGCCTACGAATCCGCAAAAGTCGCTGCTCACCGCAACGGAACAAATGCGACAGCTGAGATTGCGGCCAAAAACGTAGCGAGCGGTCGGCGTATCGCCAATATCGAAGTTGTGTTTGATCCTCCTGATGTCTCCGCTGTTACCAGAGGACAAGTTGTCCGCGTCAGTGTCACTGCGACTGGACGTGACAACACGCTGTTCAATATCCCTCCGTTCAATGGCATCGGTTTGAGCGGACAGGCAGCGATGATTAAGGAATAGCTCCGATTTGCTTGTGTTCACTTTCATGCACTCGATACCGTAAATATCATGACTAATCAAAGCCAAATCAAACGGTCCCAAAAATACGGCAATCGCGATGGAGCCATGATGGTCTTTGTCGCAATAACCATTGTCATCTTGCTGGTTGCCGCAGCATTCGCGATTGACTTCGCGCATATTCATGTGACTCGAGCTGAATTGAGAACAGCGACCGATGCAGCTGCCAGAGCGGGTTCAGAAGCCCTTAGTCGAACTGGCAATGTCGACCTCGCGCGTCAAGCAGCAATCGATATTGCCTCGCAGAATGTCGTGGCAGGAAAACCTTTGCAACTCCGAGGTACGGACATCGAGTTTGGAGGAAACCTCCGCAGCAGTAATGGAAAAATTGAGTTTGTCCCCAACCAACAACCGTTCGATACCGTGCGGGTTACCGGTGATCGAACCCAAAACTCTTTGAGTGGTTCGGTTCCCATGTTGTTTGGCCCAATCTTCGGCGTGACCGAATTTGAGCCGATGATTACGGCCGCTTCAACGCGAGCAAGTCGAGATATTGCCTTGGTCTTGGACGTGTCTGGTTCGATGTCGAGTTTTGGGCGTTTCGACGCTTTGCGCGATGCGTTCAACATCTTCCTGTTCGAGCTTGAGCAATCGGGGCAGCGCGATCAAATATCACTGTCGGTATACAGCACCAATTCGACAAAGCTCCACCCGATGACGCCAAATCATCAATCGGTCAGAAATGCTTTTGCCAATGCAACGCCGAACGGTTTCACGGCAATCGGCGAGGGGATTCTCATGGGCTTGAGTACATTTAGCGATCCGCTTGCGCGGTCAAACGCACAACGGATTATGATCGTGATGACCGATGGGATTCACAATCGAGGGGTTAGCCCTCTAGTGGCGGTTCAACAGGCTTCCGCTGCAAATATCACTGTTCACACGATCACTTTCAGCCCAAGCGCGAACCGCAGCCTCATGCAGCAAGTCGCGCAACAAACCGGGGGCATTTATTTGCATGCCGAAACCAATGCTGACCTTGTTGATGCGTTCCGTGACATGGCGCGTCTGTTACCAATTGTGCTCATTGAGTGAGATGGCAAGTCTTCCCGTGCTACTGTGAATTTCACAATGCAAAGCAGGCACTCAAAGTTGGGCGAAGTATTCAGAACGACTCGCCACAAAACGTTTCCTGAAATATCACCAAAATAAACTCATGCTTATGAAAAGTGCTCACCGAAAAGCAATGAAACGCAGGACGCGGTGCGGTGCCGTCGCTGTAGAGATGTCACTAACACTTTCGATATTCTTGTTATTCCTGTTTGGCACTTACGAACTGGCCCGCGCAAGTTTTTTGCGTCATGCCGCCGGTGCAGCAGCCTATGAAGGAGCGCGCGTTGGCATCCTTCCGGGGGCGAGTGCCGATGATGTAACACATGCCGTGCAGGCGGCGATGAGACGGTCTGGGGCTCGAAACACCCAAATTACGATAACGCCTAGCGTCATAACGAATAACACGCCCAAGGTTAAGGTCACCGTGCGAGTTCCCATAACCGATAATACCTTTTTTGGTCGGCTGTTTACGCGTGACGTCGTTACGATCGGCGAAACGGAATTATTTCGCGAAGGCAGTTTGGATTTAGGACTGTGACTCCCTCAACGACCAATTTCGAAATTGATCGCTCTTGCATTGATCATGTAACCGATGCTCGATGCGTTCAGTTCGTGGTAGAACATTATTGATCAACTTGTGTTTTCAATAATTCGGAGTCGGCGGTCGGTAATGTTCCGGATCGATGGTCTTAAACCAGTCGATCGTCTTCTTCAATCCTTCCCGTAATGGCACGGTGGGATGCCAGGCAAGATGTTTGCTTGCCAGGCTGATATCAGGCCGGCGCCGCGTCGGGTCATCTGCGGGCAGGTCCTTGTAAACAAGCTTGGAGGAGGCGCCTGTCAATTCGATCGTGAGTTCGGCCAATTGCTTAATCGTGTACTCGCCTGGATTGCCCATATTAATGGGGAAGTACAAGGGCTCCTCGGAATTCATCAAGCGGATAAACCCCTCGACAAGATCATCGCGATAGCAAAAAGATCGCGTCTGTGAGCCGTCACCGAACACAGTGATTTCTTCATTGTTGAGTGCTTGTCGAATGAAGTTAGAGACAACTCGGCCATCGAACGGGTGCATGCGAGGCCCATACGTGTTGAAAATCCGCACGATTCGAATATCGAGTTTGTGCATGCGGTGGTAGTCAGTAAAAAGCGTTTCTGCCGCACGTTTTCCTTCATCGTAGCACGCGCGTGGACCGACTGGATTGACACTACCACGATACGACTCGCGTTGAGGATGTTCTTCCGGATCACCGTAAACTTCGCTTGTGGACGCTTGCATGATGCGCGCATTGCAACGTTTCGCCATCCCCAAGAGATTGATCGAACCAATGACCGAAGTTTTCATCGTCTTGATCGGGTTGTATTGGTAATGACCGGGCGCAGCTGGACAAGCCAAATTGTAAATCTGGTCGACTTCGAGCCAAAACGGATTGACGATGTCATGCCGTAATAATTCAAAGTTAGCAAAATCCAAGAGATGCATGATGTTACTTTTTTGGCTGGTGAAAAAGTTATCGACGCAAATAACGTCGTGCCCTTGTTCAACTAACCTTTCACACAAGTGAGAGCCCAGAAATCCCGCGCCTCCGGTGACTAAAATGCGTTTTAAACTTGACATCGACTTTAAATTTTCCAAAGAAAAAAGGTGTTGGCGTTTGAAACCCGAGAAGCCTAATTTGCAAGTCAATATAGTCTAAGTGCAAAAACAAGACTAGCGATTCCTGACATCGTACCGGTTGTTGACGATTACCATGGTGCAACTTACACTGGGCTACGATCGCGTTGATCAGCGGTCGATTCTTTTTGGAAAATAGAAACAAATTCATAACGATTCAATTTAATGGCAAAGTTAGCGCTGTTATTTCCCGGTCAAGGTGCTCAGACGCTCGGTATGGGTAAAGACTTGGCAAATCAACTTTCGGCTTCGCGCGAAGTTTTTTCGAAAGCCGATGAAATCTTGGGTTATTCGCTGAGTGAACTATGTTTTGAAGGGCCGGAAGCAACCCTGCATCACACGAATCGTTCTCAACCTGCGTTATTTGTGCACAGCATAGCAGCCTTGGAAAAGCTCAAGGCCGAAATGCCTGCCATATTCGACGACATCGCATTCACGGCCGGGTTGAGCTTGGGTGAATACACTGCGATGGCGGTTGCTGGATCGCTCAGTTTCGAGGACTGCTTACGAGTCGTGCAATGCCGGGGAGACGCGATGCAAGCTTCCTCTGATTTGGTCGAAAGTGGAATGGCTAGCGTCTTGGGCATGGAAACCGAAGCCGTTGAACAGGTGTGCATCGATGCAAGGGAAGAGGGAGAAGTACTGCAAGTTGCCAACTATTTGTGTCCAGGCAATATCGCGATTTCGGGGCACAATTCTGCAATCGAGCGCGCGTCACAGCTTGCCTCTGAGCGAGGCGCTTTTCGCGTAGTACGACTCAAGGTTGCGGGGGCCTTTCATACCGAACTGATGCGTCCTGCCGTGCCGCTGTTGGAGTCCGCTTTGGCGAAAGCGTCCTTGGTTCCCCCCCAAATTCCGGTTGTGTCAAATGTTGACGCGAATATCCATAGTTCTCCCGACGAATTGAAGAAAATTTTGGTGAGTCAAGTTTGTTCCCCGGTCTACTGGGAACAGTCAATTCGCTTCATGGTTGAACAAGGGGTCGAGAAATTCTACGAAGTGGGCACAGGCACCACGCTAAAGGGAATCCTCAAGCGCATCGACCGCTCGATACCTTGCGAGAATATTGGTTAAGCCGTTAATATGTTGGGAAGCTCGGTGATTAGCCGGGCGATAATTCGATTTCTATTTGGAATGAATATGAGTCAAGCACTTCAGGCTGATTTACGGGGTCAAACGGCAATTGTAACTGGGGCCTCGCAGGGCCTTGGTCGGCAAGTTGCCATTAGTCTGGCCTTGAATGGTGCCCGAGTCGCATGTATCGCGCGGAATGCCGAAAAGCTGGCGGACACGATATCGACGATTACAGCTCAAGGTGGGACGGGTGAAGCATTTACGTGCGATGTTGCTCAACGCGAAAGTGTCGATCAATTAGTTGACAAAATCGCTGAAGATTGGGGCAAGATTGACATTTTGGTGAACAATGCAGGTATCACGCAAGACACGTTGATGCTGAGGATGACCGATGAACAGTGGGATGCGGTGATCAACACGAACTTACGCGGAAGTTTCCTATTTGCTCGGGCTGCCGCGCGTCACATGCTGAGCAGTCGATATGGGCGAATTATCAATATGTCTAGCGTCTCGGGTATAATTGGAAACGCTGGACAGACAAATTACTCGGCTTCCAAGGCGGGGTTGATTGGCATGACGAGGAGCTTGAGCAAAGAACTAGCGAAACGCAAAATTACGGTGAATGCCGTTGCTCCCGGATTTATAGAAAGCGATATGACAAAGGCTCTGGGGGATTCCATTCTGAGCGAAGTAACGAAACGAATTCCCGCGAATAGGTTGGGAACCGCCGAGGATGTCGCAGCCTGCGTCCTGTTTTTGGCCAGTCCGGCCGCCAGTTATGTAACGGGCCAAGTATTGATCGTCGATGGTGGAATGACCGGCTAAAATGTCAAATTTTTCAGTGTTTCACACCAGTTTTCGTACCAATACTGCCTTGACCTAACCGCCATTTATCATCTATCTTGTTGCACTTGCGGCTTTTGCCTTGGTAGGAACGGGTTGAACGTGGCTTGCAAAGAAATACCAGGCTCTAGATATTGGTAGCTTGGATTTTGCTTATAAATTTTTTTCGGGGGATACGCGCCATTAGCGAGTCGCTCGAAGGGGTGGTCGATAGGACATCAACCTTCCGAAAAAGTTAAGTGTAGTGAAGGATTGAATTTACAATCAATTAACAATTTTATTAAGGAGGACGATGAAGCATGGCCAGTGTTTTGGAGCGTGTGATTGACATCGTCGCCGAGCAACTCGGTGTAGAAAAAGAAAAAATTACTCGTGAATCTTCGTTCGTAAACGACTTGGGTGCCGACTCGTTGGATCAGGTAGAACTGGTGATGGAGTTGGAAGAAGAGTTCGATATCAACATTCCCGACGACGTTGCCGAGAATATCCAAACTGTCGGTCAGGCTGTCGATCACATTGAAAGCGCGACTGCAAATAGCTGAAACTGACCAAGGAATTACTCTATGAGTCGGCGTGTAGTTGTTACGGGCATGGGAATCGTGACTTCGTTGTCATGCAGCGTCGACGAGTGCTGGAGAAAAGTGGCCGCTGGCGAGAGTGGAATCCATGAGATCAAGTTGTTTGATGTCTCTGACTTTGACGTACGCTTTGGTGGAGACATTTACGATTGGGATCCCGCTTCGTACATCGACGCCAAGGAACTGAAACGCATCGATCGCTTTACCCAATTTGCATTGGTTGCGGGAACCGATGCAGTCGATGATTCGGGAATTGACTTCAACAAAGAAGATTCATTTCTTTGCGGCGTCGTTTTGGGTTCCGGGATTGGCGGCCTCTCAACCATCGAGCAGCAACTGACTCGGCTTATCACTAAAGGGCCGGATAAAGTATCGCCGCTGACAATCCCGAAGTTGATGTTGAACGCTGCCGGCTCAAATATTTCGATCAAGTACGGAATTCGCGGCACCAATTACACGGTCGCCACGGCTTGCGCCAGTGCCACTAATGCGATGGGTGATTCGCTGAATCTGATTCGATCAGGAGACGCGGATTGTCTGATTACTGGAGGAACTGAAGCCGCGATGACCCGCATGGGTTTGAGCGCTTTCCAAAACATGCGTGCCCTAAGTTCGCGCAATGATGACCCGCGTGGCGCGAGCAGGCCCTTCGACGTGGACCGAGATGGATTTGTCTTTAGCGAAGGGGCGGGAATCGTAATCTTTGAAGAATACGAGCATGCCAAGAAGCGCGGCGCGAAGATTTACGCTGAAATTCTAGGTTATGGCACAAGCGGCGACGCAGGTCATATTACTCAGCCAGATGAGAATGGAACCGGCGCGGCTCGAGCAATGGAACTTGCTCTGCGCGATGCGAAATTAAACGCCGATCAAATCGACTACATCAACGCCCACGGCACGAGTACTCCACTCGGTGATGTCGCCGAAACCAACGCGGTCAAATCTGTTTTTGGAAACCACGCACGAAAACTCTCGATCAGTAGCACTAAGAGCCAACTCGGGCATACGTTAGGGGCCAGTGGTGGTCTGGAGTTGATCATCAGCATCTGCGCAATGAATCAAGGATTGGTCCCGCCAACCATTAATCTGCACAATCCAGACCCGCAATGTGACCTGAACTACACGCCGAATACTGCACAGGAACGGGAGCTGAACTTTTGCATGAGCAATAGTTTCGGTTTTGGAGGTCACAACGCTTCCATCGTCGTCGGAAAGCTTAGATAGGCAGCCGTGCGCGGTAGCTAGAGCGAAGCAACTGCCTCAACGGTAATCATTCAGATTTTCTGCGCTGTTCATAGCATGTTTTGCAAAGGTCGCACCGGAATTCGCTTGGTAGCGTTGGTTCGACTTGCGTTCGGTCTTTTTTGAATGCAATCGCTCAATCAGCCGCATATATCCCTCCGTCATTGAGTGGAGCGAACCATAGGCGGAGACATGTTCTCGGCCCGCCGCTCCCAATTGCTCGCGCAGGCCTTGGTTCGCGAGGCATGTAAGCCATCCTTGCAATGCCGCATTTTCATCGCGAGGATCGTAAAGGTATCCGGTCTTTTCATGCAAGACTGCCTGTCGAATCGAGCCTACGTTTGGCGCGACAACTGGTCTGGCACACGACATCGCCTCAAGTATGGACACTGGACTCGCTTCGTTGTGACTCGTCAAGGCAAACAGATCCAGTGCAGACAAGATTCCCGGTATATCCGAACATGATCCGAGAAAGTGAATATTATTCGCGCAATTGGTCGCTGACGCCAGATGCTGCAAGTCTGCTCGCCGTGGGCCATCGCCAATGATCAAGAAGTGCGCCTGCGGGAAATGTGCAGATGTACTTGCAGCCAAACGCATGAAAAGTTCATGATTCTTTTCCGGACGTAAAGCAGCCACGATGCCAACGACGGGGTCAGCCGAATCAATGCCGAGTCTAGTTCGCCATTCCTGTCGGGCTGTAGTGTTGAACATGAAGACGTCGTTATCAATTCCATTTGGGATGAGGAAGACCTTGTCGCTGGGAAACCGCTCGTGATCGATTAGGAATCTCTGATGATCATCGGCAACTGCAATAAAACCATCCGTTATTGAAGTCAAACAACGATTGAGGCGCCCAACGCCGTCTGGCCAGCCGGTGGAGTGCAACGCTGAGAGAATTACGGGAACCTTAGCGTACTTAGCTGCCAAACGCCCCCAGAACATTTTGTCCCCAGCGCCAACAGTAATCACACAATCAATTCGATGGTCTTTGAACAGTCGCTGCAGACGTCGAATCACGTGAACGTCGTATCGATGCGAGATCATATGAGAAAACAAAGGCACGTCATGTTTGATCCGTTCCCCAAGTTCGCCAGGCTCTTTCAAACAGCAAATCATCGGTTCGATCCGATCCCGGTCCAGCCGTCGAACCAGATTCACCAACAACGTCTCTGCGCCCCCGACCGGCATGCTTGTAATCACAAACATACAACGCAACGGGGGACGATCTTGTATTTCTCTAGTCATGACGATTGAAATGGTTCGATGTGAACACAACGAACAATGCCTGTCCTTCGTGTACTACGTGGTGAATGAAACTTGGGAACGAATTCTACTTTCCTGATTGTGGTTTTCAGCTCCTGGGCCACGATCGGACAACTGGCATCGATTCGGTTTTTGGTTGCATTGTAAGATGAACTTTCCCAACAATGTTCTGCCGGACACTAAGAGCCGGAGTTAGACGCGGGATTTGCGAGATCGGAAGATCGCAATTCTGTCGCGCCAGTCGAACAACGCAAACGCGGGTCGAATGTGAGCCAATTTCTTAAGCGTGCGAAATTTGGATCACCGTGAAATCTTTTTAGATGGAATGCGTCTCCACCGATTGAATTCCATTCATGAATTGTGGAGCACACCCCCTCAAAACCATGTTCTTGCGCCATCGCAAAGACGCGTTGATTCAAATTGATTTCTCGGCCGAAAGGGAATGCGAAATACCGAATTCTCTTTCCAATTAATTCTTCCAGTTCTCTCGTCGCAACTACCACTTCATCGAACAGGACTTCTTCATCGTGAATGGTGCCTAAGTCGCGATGCGTTCGCGTATGTGATCCAATTTCGACGCCAGCCTGAGCCATCACTTTGATGGTTTCGATTGAATTTGGCCAAAGTGGCCTGCCCAGGTCGACGTCATGTTGAAAAGGTGTACCCTTTACCAAGTTGTCGAGAGTAACAAAGTACGTAAATGGGATACTTCGCTCCAATAACATTGGGATTGCCCGTCGACAGTTGTCGGCGTAACCGTCGTCAAACGTGATACTGATCGCAGGCGTATCATTACCAGTCACGGTGATTCGCTTTTGCGTCTCTTCAAGCGATATCAACTCAAAATTCGCGGACAGCCAGTCAATTTGCCGTTCAAAATCGAGCTCGCTCATCGTCCATGCGTTGGGCCATTCATTCGAAATTCGATGGTAGAAGAGCAAACCGATCGGCACGAGACGATCTTTGGCGGCTTTTCGCGAATAGGCGGTACGCAATGGCATGGTCGCCCATCGATAGGCATCAATGAATATTGATTGGTAGTCGATCATCTGCGGTACCGAGATATTGAATGCACAAATGTGCCTTTGGCGAGTTCAATCGGGATTCACGTCACGATCCAAATATTGAAATCGCCGCTTGAATAGAATTCACGAGTTGCCATGTTTCGAAACTGAGCTACTTGATGGCTACAAATTTGAGCGGTCGATTCGGCTTGAAAATGCAAAACGCCGTCTCTTGCCTAGTGTTGGTTATTCTCGCTACTCGATCAAATCTCTTCTCGCCATTTGCCAAATACTGGCACGTGCCATAACGGAACAGCGTGCATAAACCTTACAACCGCACTCGACTTCGATGGATTGAATTCCCCAAGTTTTCACCAATTCTGCGAAGTAAGTGGAAAAAACCTAGAGTTTCGTGTCCGAAGAATTCTCAAGGAAAAGACTAAATGCCAGCAACGATGTCCCCTGCTCCAAAAGTGTCGGCCACCGCCATATCTGAAGTATCGAAGGCGATACCAACTGTCTCGCTTTTCAATATGAAAATTCATCGAGTCAACATGCAACAGGCAATTGCTCAAATCAAATGTTGGATGTTCGCTAGGCAAGAGATGGTCCCAGGCGGTTGTAGATTTGTCGTGACTCCTAACGTAGACCATGCCGTGCTTTTGCAAACGAACAAAAGGCTGAGCAGTGCCTACTCTAAGGCCGACCTGGTATTGGCGGACGGCCATCCGGTTGTATGGGCCTCCAGATTATTGGGAAAAAAACTCCCGGAGCGTGTCCCAGGTTCTGACTTGGTTCCTTTGCTCTTCTCTTCATTGAGTCAACAAGAACGGCTGCGCGTGTTTCTGCTTGGCGCGGCACCAGGCGTCGGTTTGCGTGCTGCGGCAAACATCGGTCGAAGGTTCGCTCAGGTTGATATTGTAGGGGTCTATAGTCCACCGCTAGGATTCGAAACCAAGCCATCTGAGAACGAAAATATCTTGAGCAAAATCGCGGAGGTTCGTCCCGATTTGGTGGTAATCGGCCTCGGTGCTCCGAAACAAGAATGCTGGATCGCGGAACACTGCGAACGAGTTCAGGCCAAGGTTGCTCTGTGTGTCGGCGCTACAATTGACTTCTTAGCTGGTGAGAAAAAACGAGCCCCGGTATGGATGCAGCGCCTGGGTATTGAATGGCTGCATCGTATGCTGAGTGAACCAAAACGCCTTGTCAAACGTTACGCCAAAGATGCGTGGGTTTTTCCTCAACTCGTTTTCAGACAATGGAGAAAAGATCGTACGGCGATGAAATCTTGATTTGAAAACCGACGTCCCAAAACTCATCTACCGTCACCAACCATTCAATAACGGAATCAGGTCGACTACGTTATAATACGCCAACAGCGATGGATACGTTTGTTGCGGAAATCTTCAGGGACTGTTTGGCGGCTAATATCCCGAATCTGAAGTGAACGCAATGATTCCTCATCAAGTTTGAATCGGCGATAGTTCGTGGAAAAATAGATCGTCGAACCTGTCGGCATTCGCTCCGCCACCGAGATAATCATCGCGGCATGGCACCTTTGAGTATCCCACACACCATCCTCGATTCGCTTGCTGTTAGAAAACGTCGGCGGATCGATGACCGCCAGATCGAATAATGGTATTTTAGGTAACGAATTGACAAATGTAGTTGCATCCTCCCGTACGAATTGATGTTCTGACCCGATAAAACCATTCAACTTCATATTTTCTTTGGCCCAATTGAGATAAGTATTCGACCAATCAACCGTCGTCGTTGAACTAGCGTTTCCAGCTGCCGCGTATACACTGAAGGAACCGGTATACGCAAACAGGTTAAGAAAACGTTTGTTGCCAGCGGCTGCACGCACCATCGAACGCGTAATCCGATGGTCAAGAAAAAGTCCCGTATCAACGAAGTCGGCCAAATTGACGTAGAACTTCAGATTAGCCTCATTGACGATAACTTGGTGTTGGCTATTTCCAATCTTTTCATACTGAATATTTCCGCGTTGACGCTGGCGACTCTTCACAAATACATTTTTTCGGTCGATGTTCAGCGCCTTGGCTGCCGTTTTGGCCATTAATTCCAACCAACTTGCCTGTTGTCCCAAATCCCGATCGCTGGGCCGTTCATATTCTGTGATGTGCAGGAAATCTTGGTACCGATCCACAACCAGTGGGATCTCAGGGATATCCCGGTCATATAATCGAAAACAGCCGATTCCTCGCTGAGTCGGCCAACGGCGAAAGTGTCGAGCCCGTTTGCTCAATCGCGCTGCAAACAAGTTCGCTTGTTCAGAAGCTTTGTCTGGTAGCGCTCCAAACACAGGATGCGTGCTGACTCGGTGTGGAGATTTTGTCAGCCGGTCAGTTGTCAGTTCCTCGTTCGACTCAGTTCTTCCGTTAGCTGACATGGAAACGTGTACCGGCTCTGGGGATAGCGGATCCAAGTCTATTGCTTTTTGGTTTGGTCGTTGAGTTCCGTGCTCTGCGAGTTCCTGGGTCATCGTCATTGGATCAACCACGTCACCATGCTGTGTGTCATGAGGTTCATTGTCCGCAGCGTACGAGCTAGTTGAAACCGTGCCCGTGTTGGGATGGGGACCGTGAAATTGGTAATACGTACACTCGATCCGGCCGTTGTATAACTTTCGACGTCGATCTGCTTTCTTTTGAATAACTTGTTCAAATTTGGGGAAGTTGGTGATCAAATAATGTGACCAAGTCGGCAGACGCGAAAGTACCTGAGGAATTGACTGATACAAGGAGATCCAATTTCGCTGGTCATCGAGCCGTTCACCATACGGTGGATTCGTGATCAAGCAGCCAAATTCTCGTTTGCTGCGCAGTTCAGCAAAGGGACGTTGTTGCCAATGAATCCATTGTTCCACTCCTGCGCATTTGGCATGGTAACGTGCCAAACTCAGGACTTCAGCATCAATGTCCAACCCCACAATGTGCCGAGCATCGGCTGTCGCGGATAACTCGTTTCGTGTTTGCTGGCTCGCTGCCAATGCAATCGCTCGCTCTTCTGAGAAAATTTGGCCATGGACCGTCGACCAATTTTGGGCAGCAAAATCGCGCTGTAGCCCTGGGGCAATACTCAAGCCGATCATGGCGGCTTCGATCGGTATCGTGCCACTTCCACAAAATGGATCCAACAAGGGGCGTTGCGGATTCCAAAAACTCAGTAAGACCAACGATGCAGCCAAGGTTTCTTTAATTGGTGCCCGAGCGGCTAGTTTACGATATCCGCGTTTATGGAGGCTGGGTCCCGTAGTATCGATGGTCAATGTTGCTTGATCGTTGTGCAAAGCCACATCGATTTTATACAGCGGACCAGTTTCCGTTAATTGGTATTGCGCCCCTTTTCGCAACGATTCGACGATGGCCTTTTTGGCCGATCGCTGTATTGCGGGGAGACTTGTTAATCGCGAACCCTTGGTTCGCGCAGTCACTGGGAAGTTAGCATCAATGCGTAAATACTGGTGCCAATCGATATTCTTGATTGTTTCAAACAGAGCGTCAAAATCGGCTGCTGGAAATTTCTGCACGACAACCAAGATGCGATCGGCAGTTCGCAACCATAAATTACACTTGGCAATTGCGCGTAGATCGCCGGAAAAGGCAACGCGCCCCGATTGCGAAACATGTGGATCAAAACCAAGCTCGATCAATTCGCGTTTGACGACCGCCTCAAGCCCAAAGGCGCATGCAGCTTCCAGATCAAATAATTGCATGATGGCTCGCGGTCACTTCAAGCGAGGTGTAAATTGACTACAAATATTCTGGCACGATATGACTTAAGTTAGCTGCAATATCGCAGGGAGCGGATTGTGTTCACTCCAACAACTCACTTGTTCAACAACGAAGTTTCTTCTCAAATTGTCGACAGTTTTGGCTGGTCGACTACGTGTCCAACTCTGGAAGTTCTTCTAGCTCAACGCCAACTTGCCAATACTCCTCTTCCGCCTTTTTGGTTCGCCTTGCGAAAGTGATCACTGCCGCCAAATATCCGTAAATTCCGATGACAAAGGCCACAGAAATATACGACGCGATAATTTGCGCCCAATTGGTTCTTGATTCATTCAGTTCAAATACCAAATTTGCGAAGCCAAGCGAAGGTTCTTCTGTGGGAATGCTGATTTTCAACACCCAGCATACGAATAACAAGATGAACAAAGGCAAATAATTTCGCAATAGCCGCGCTTTCAACGCTTGATGCCAGGTAATTTTAAACTTGGGCCAGAGCAGATCTGCGGCGACGAGTTTCCCCCAGTTTTGAATAGGACTGCGTAAATCACGGCGCACGATTGCGCCAATAAAGTTTTCCTCTAACATGCGCGTGCGACTGCGCCACACGTCAAAAAAACGAAATCTTCGAGTTTCGATTGTCAAAAATGTAAACACTAGCGCCATGCCAGCGAGAATTCCGATGTGCGAATGCGACGTCTCACCGAGACTGAAAGTTACCAGAGCCATTACGGAGATGATGGCCCAATTCGTGGTAGTGTCCAAACGAAGTCGCCATTCAGTCGAGCGATGCAATTCGCCACGGTAAAAATGGACCATCGTGGCGATATATTCCGACCGGGTCAGTTCAGCTTGCTCAAATTGGGGAAGTATTGTGCTATTGGGGGATGTGTCAGTAATTTCAACCATTTGTATTTTAAGTAGAGTGTTACACCCTGGACTTCCTTCACCACCAGAAGCAGGACAGTATTCGTTCGCATTCCACCGAACTTAAACGATATGGGCAAATCGGCCGACGGCACGGTATTCGATTCGCCAAAACCCATTATCCTTCAAATAGGCGTGGACGCCAATCCTTCACCGGCGCAGAGAGAGATGCAGCATAAATCGCCCACACCATTCCGCTCGATTGCAGGATGCCTACAATTCACGAACCGCCAAGGAGAGTTACCTGAGATGCCACGCGTCCAGCCAATATTGACCCGCGCGCTTCATGCCACGTTCGTTCATCAACAGGTTTTCCATATCTGGCAAATGTCCCGCTCCATAAAAAACCGCTAGATGACGCTTTCCGATTTCGATTTCTCGATCCAAGACCGTGAATGCTTTGCGATTTCGGTGATTGATGATCGTTGATCCATCTTTGCCACTAAAGATGACCATGCCCGATTCCAAATCCTCCATTTGTTCTGCAGCCATCTGGCGCAGGCGCTGCGCGCGATTTCGCGACATGAGAGCCAAGAGGAGTTCAGTATCCGATGGACCAGATCGATTCGAGTTGGCTAGTCCTTGACCAAGTGCCTTCATAAACATGCCGACGATGCTTTCCTCATTGTTCACCATGCTTTCCGAAAATTCTTCGGGAGTCATATCAGCATGCACAAAATTTTCGACAGTGTAATCGACATGATCAAGTTGGAACTCCAATTCCAAAACGCTTTTCATTCCTCGTTGAAGTGCTGCCAGCGGGTTCATGCCATCGTCGATCCGCCCTCCTTTAGGAATCCGAGTTCCCTCGGGAGCGACCAGTTCATACAAGACCGCATCGTACTTCTGAAAAATCTCGTTCAGCTTTTCGTAGTACTCGCGATTCCCAATGTGCACAACACCGATCAAGTCGACCGTAACACGTTGGCCGTCTTCGAGCGTCTTCATGTACCGTGTCACACTCGTCTGCATGGCAACCGATTTTCGATTTTCATCTCGCTTAATCCTCAAAAATCGCTTCATCTGTTCACTGAGCGAATCTTGCCGGACAGGGGCAGTAACCTGGGCGATACTTTGTGGCTTCTCTTCACGTTCATACACTGCGGTCGTGTCATCAGTTGCGAAGCCAATTCCGGTTAGGGCAACGCTGAGCACAAGCCAGCAAAAAACTTGCAATGGAATCGGAACGAAATTTTGATTTCTCATGTCGTTGGTCCTCGCAGAAGATCAGTTGAGATGATTCGCGATTGAATGTGAGCGAAACCCAGCATTCCATGTCGAGCTGGGCGAGCGAAATCCGCATTTTGCCATGAAGTGTCAGTTGACTAAGGAACTACAACACCTTCACTCCTAGTATAGCGGGTAGCGCAAGAAATTCCAACAACGTCATACAACTGTTGGTCGATAGATGGCAACGTCACCACCGCGCGCCAGGAAAACGGAGGCTGGTCGGTGGCTCAAGGCACGGACAAAAGGTCGTCCAAAAACTTCCTCGACATTGCATTCAAAAGAACCTGATTGTGCGTCCCACATGGCCCACGGTGAGTAGTCGACTTTGAATTCGAGCGTACGTCCTTGGTTGACGATATACCCATAGTGATGATCAAGGACGAACGACTCTTTCGTCTCTTTTAACTGTTGGCGCATTTGACTCCGCGCCTTTACGCGTAGACGATTCCAGTGATCATTTACGAGCCATCGATACTCGACCGAGGGGACGTCATCTTTGGAAGCGGAATCAAAATGCTGAGATTCTCGCTTGATTTTTACGGGAACAAATGAATATTTGAACAACATGTTCAAAAAGATATTTGCTTTGCGGCTTGCCACATAGTCGCGGATCGGACAAATTCCACGTCGAACTTCGTCATTGACGGTGCGCTTCACATAGAAGCGCAATTGAATTTGTTCCACGGACCTAGCCACGCGAATTGGCCATCCGTGTGGTCGTACGTTCTTACACGTTCGACACATCAGCGATACGAACGCGGTGCCGTCAAACAAATCAAGTTCGGTTTTAGGTGGTACGTAACTGGCTAGCTGCTTGGGGTCAATCTCAAAATTAACGACCACAATCTCTCGCCACTCAGCCCGGTATAGTGTTTTCGCCTGAATCTCACCCATCGTGCCCTCCGAAGTCCGAGCAAGCTACGCACACATCGCGCGATCATTGCGTAAACAAATTTATGTAAACTGTTCCCTCTAGAATGCCTCCTATTAACCTGTTCCTCGCCCCATTGTTTTCTTTAACGTACCCCTCCACCCGAAATTATACTAAATGTTCAATTCGCATGCTATCACACAACTTCGCTATGATGTGCTTAATTCAATATTGGGAGATGAAGGCGAATTCTATTCACACGTTTGAATAGGATGTGAATCGCAATACTCTGGAATCGTGGAATTATCTCGTTTGTCAACTTCGTTAGCATGGCACCAGCAATGAACTTCTACCGTCAATCCAAATTAATCGAGATTATTTTTTTGGATTTCGGCATCGAAATAATTCGCTGAATGACCTAGAATTTAATGGTTAAGACTTGCATTGCAGTTATGAACGAAGCCAACCAATGTCGACGGCACGAGGTTTGAGATGCGCGACATCGGGTGTCGTGGAATGGCTGTTTGAGCGTGCCTTTCATCTGGGACGTTGCGCTTTTTCCGCCTGCATGAAGATTTTCTGTCCATGAATTTCGCAACAGGCAACACTGGCAAGTCGTCAACCTCAACGAATTATTTTGAAGAACTCCAGGGGCGAAGGCAGCATCGATGGCACGCATGTGCATTGGCCCGTGAATTCCGAGACTGTTGTAACATTGCTCGTAAATTGAGGACAATTGCTACGTAAGCCCATGATATTACGGCGAACTTAGCTTATGCCGTTGCGATCCTTTACGAGATTGGGAAGAGCAAATCGCGCAATGACCCCGCAGAGATTTAAAATGGATTGTGTTCAAGATGAAAAATGTCGGCCTTTTCGGCAACATTTGCTAGCGGAAATGGTCTCGGTACTTGCGGTGTCGCTCTTAGTTCAATGCATTCTTGTACGAGCTGCTCACGCCCAACAGCCATCCATCAATGAACAACAGGTGGCAACATTAATCGAAAAACTTTCCGCGGACAAATTTGAAACCCGTCAAAACGCAGAGAATAAGTTGCGCGAACTTGGGCCGGCAATTATCGTTCCTCTGGCCAAAACATTGATATCGGGTACCGTACAAACTCAGGCAAGTTGTCTACGGTTAATTCGACAGATGCAGATCACGGCGGACGACGAGACGACTTACCGAGCCGCATTGACATTGCAAGCGTTCACCGACCTGGGTGTCTTTGATTTTCGTCCAGCCGTGTCCGCAATTATTGATGACTGGAAAGACGCGAAAATTCTTGAAAATATTCGGGCTCTCGAAAGCACGGGAGCTGAAGTACATTTGGTTCCAGATGGGTACCGCGTTCCGTTGGGCCTAATCCTCCCGGAAATTACCGATGATTACGCATCAACCGATCTTCCGGAAGTTGAGACGAAATCTCGTTTGACAGAATTGGACGTCACACAAACTGACAAGCTTAAGAACGAGATAGCTCGGATCCAACTCGCATCTGCGGAAGACCTTGAATCCGAGTTCATTGCGAAGCTTTCAGATCTCGGCAGTGAAAATAATCTTGCGAAGAATTACGGCTTAGGAATCCCGCGACTCGATATTCATTTCGAAGGTGTTGTCGAAGAAGCAGTTGAAGTTGAGCCTTCCGCCATAATTTCGCTGGTACCCGCTGAAGGCTTTGCCGCCATTTCAACACTGCGTTCGCCGGGAAAAAGAATCGATACCGTCATCCTAAATTCTCGATGGCAGAAGGCCGCCAATGGATTGGAGTTGCTGAAACGACTACCCGCGTTTGAACAGGTCATTTTGCGAGAAATCGAAATTGATGAAGGCACATTGGTATTTCTATCGGAATTAGGCGGCTTGCGTTCCGTGACGATTGACCGGTGCCAATTTGAAATCGACAATATGCTCGGTTTTCTTCGACGAAAGCCGGAGGTTGAAATTCTATTGGATCCCAAGGCTTTCCTAGGAGTGCAGTCGTACCTGAGTGTCAGCCATCGGAATACCGCCTGTCTGATCAGCGACGTTGTTGCAGATTCCGCAGCCGCACGCGGTGGCGTTAGACCAGGCGACACCATCATTGAATTCGCCGGCTATCCAATTTCAAACTTCGCAAGCCTCCGACTTGTCGTGTCGACCCTGTCGCCGGGAGATACGGCTTGGCTAGTAGTTGAGCGAGCGGGAGAACAAGTTGGAATGAATGTGACTTTGACCGAGCCGTCTGCGAGATAACCTTGGCGGCGGTATCGACGTGGTCAGGTCTATAAAACAAATGCGGTTACATAAAACAACCAGCCGGTGATTGCCGTCATCAACATTAATCCAATCGCCGTATAACCTAGCTTGCAATGGAGCCGGCTGTGTGCTCCAGGCTGCGGAGGATTTGCGAAATTTTTCCATGCTAGGACAAGTACAGTCCCCCACACGAACGGCGTCGGGATCGCGAACACGAGATGGATTATTAGTGTCCTAAATACCCAGCCAGATTCGAAGTAGGCTGATTCGCGGGCCAAAGCGCGCCAATCCGTAAAAAACCGGACGTCAACTTCGAACATAATCACGACGATCAATAGAATCGCAGACAAAACGGTTTGAATTTGGCGGTGCATTTTGTATCTTCCCGCTTTGACCAACAACACACTGAGAAACATCGCGGCAACGATGATCACCATCCCGACAACTAGCAAGTCCAGCATCAACGTTGCACGCGTTGGCAAGAGTCCGTTAATCAAAACAATTTCCTAATAAAAACCGTGCAAAAATATAAAAAAAGCCACTTGGCAACATTGTGATAAACGGATAGTTTTAGCATAATTCCCGGGGATCGCTTAGACGCAATTGGTATTTTCCATGGTTTGAGTTGAGCATGAATTCGCGAGCCTGTCTGGATGATTCACAAATGTGAGCGGATTGACGGATATTTAATGCTTTGTTCAAGCAGCAATTGGGAAAAGGAGTTGTCGGCAGAAAACATATCGCTTTCAAACCAATGCACTGGCGAGTAAAATCGCCTAGCAAGCCATCGTTTTTGAAGCACTTTGCCTCAGTTGCCCGAGTGGCGGAATTGGTAGACGCACAGGATTTAAAATCCTGTGTCCGTTAAGGACGTGCGGGTTCGAGTCCCGCCTCGGGTATTGAATGTTAATCTAGACTTTGACGCGACGTTTCGTGACGGGTATCGAAGGTGTGATTTTCTCGGAACAGACGCGTCGATTGGTTTGCGGTATTCGCCATTCCGTTGCCGCAGGCCAATATCACAGTGGTTGCGATTTCCGCAAAGACTTGCTGATGCCCTTATCGGCTAAATCCAAGAAAGCCTAGTCGATTTCCCCAAGAAATGTTCTTTTCGAATTGAAGATCTTGCACTGATGTAAGTCGGTTCATTCCTTGGCGCCTGGGGGATTCTTTGGTGGAAAAATGTGGCCATTGCGTCGTGATTCGGATGCCGTCGTTTCCGAAAATCGTTGCAACCTTGCAGCGCGACGGTATTCGCGGAAAACAGCAAACAAGCATTTAGCATCAAATTGAATAAACCATGGGAATGCTCCCCTTCATCATTTTTGCCATCGTCATTCTGGCTGTGATTATTGGTATATATGCCTCCTACCGGTATGAGAAGAAAAGAACCGAACAACTAACAGAGTTAGCTGAAAGTTTGGGGCTCGTTTTTCTGCCCCAAGGAGACGATCAGCTCGATTCGATTCGCCGAAATTTTCAACTCTTCAATCAGGGGCATAGTCGAAAAGTCAGCAATGTGCTCTGCGGGGAAACGGATGAAGTCAAGTTGGCAATTTTCGATTACACGTTTACGGTCGGCAGCGGCAAAAACTCCTCCACGCACCGCCAAACGATCAGCACAATTCAATCGCCGGATTTCAATATTCCTGAGTTCACGATGCGTCCGGAAGGATTTTTGGATTCCATCGGCGGAATGCTTGGATTTCAGGACATCGACTTCGACAATCATCCCGAGTTTTCAAATGCTTTCGTTTTGAAATCGAGCCAAGAAGATCGAGTGCGGCAGTTTTTCAACAAACCCGTCTTGGATTATTTTGCCAAACATAGCGGCATCTCCGTCGAAGCAAGACCTGGACATTTGATATTCTTCAGAAATAATAGAAGAGTAAAGCCAGACGATATGAAACAGATGTTGGCGGACACCTATGAAGTGTATGGATTGTTTGCGGATCGACTCGCTCAAGAACAATCCCAGAACGCCAATGTCCAGCAAAATCTAATGGATGATGTACGTGAACAATATCCGCGAGATTAAACGATCGGCATCCTGCATACTGACGTCCACCTTACTACATACGTCCTTGATCGTTGTCTTGGCCGTTGTGTTCTGGCCTGTGACGAATCGGGCGACGATCTCGCTGGAATCGCAAATGCCGTTGTACGATGTTGTAACGTCATTTGAATCTAACGACATGCTCAAATCGGTCGAGCAGAAGATTGACGATTCTTTATTTGATCCGATAGAGAGTGAACCTTGGACGACGGATTTAGCGTCCAATGACGTTGTGATGGTTGCAGATTTTGAGCACTTTGGCTTGGAAAGCAATGACCCGTTCGATTTGTATACCGCCGCTCCCAGCGCAGAGAGCCTCGGCTTTTTTGGCATCCAACCCTATGGTGAGCGAATCGTCTACATTATCGACATTTCGCGCAGCATGTCCGCACGGGGCCGATATCACACTCGCTATGAGCGAGCGGTCAAGGCGCTGATGCAATCGGTTGAACAACTTGATGTTCATCAACAATTTTACGTATTCTTATTCAGCTTTACGACGGATCGCATGAAAATTGATGGGGATCGCTTTTGTTTTTCAACCAAGGAAACCCAGGCTAAATTGCGCGAATGGCTGGAATCCCGACGCTTGGGTTCGGGGACTGATCCCCGCGAAGCCTTGGCGGAAGCATTCAGTTTACAACCTTCGTGTATTTTTCTCCTCTCCGATGGGGAGTTTAATGGCGTGCAATATCGTAACGGTAAGTTTGGTGGCGAAATATCCACAGTTGAACTTTGCAAGAAGCTCAATAAATCTAGATGTCCGATTCACACGATTGGGCTCGAAGATCTCGACAACCAAGTGAACTTGAAGGCGATCTCTAAACAGTCTGGCGGCATCTACCAGTTCATACCCAAAACAGACTAGTATTCGACCTTTACTTATGGTTTTTCATAAAAGTCGATTAGTTGCCACTTCTCGCTGACCGCCGTCACGAAGTGCCGCCCAAAACCAAACACAACTTCATTTTCGACCTTGTTTTCAGCTTGTGCGTTATTCGTACGCCTACTCGAAACCGTGTGAATGTTCGAGTACAAGTACGATTTGCAGTTGGCCTTGGTGGCAATCAGCAACAAGTATTGATTGGTCCGGGATAATGGGCGTTCCGTTCTGAGCTGCTGCTTACCTGAAAACAATGCAGGTTGCCGAGTAAGTTATCAGGGCTCGCCACGTCGCCACGAGAAATTCTGGTAGGGACGTTTTGACACGTCTCTGATTGCATTCAACTCTGAAAATCGGCGATCGCATTCAGTGACTAGGCAAGCCTTTTGTCACCCGTAAAGCCGTTGAAACCGTCGTGAAGTGAATTTCGACGATATCGTCTATTTGCTTAGCATAGCCGCCAGCCATCGTGACGACGACAGGTATCCGATAATGGTTCATAGATTCAATAACCAAACTGTCCCTCTGAGCTAATCCACGTTTGGTCAACTTGAGTCGTCCCAGGCGATCATCCGAAAAAGGATCCGCACCGGATACGTAGAAGCAGATGTCAGGCGTGAACAAGCGGAACACCGAAGCCAAACCCCTTTCCAGCGCGTCCAGATACTTTGCATCGGATGTGCCTTCCGGTAAGGCAATATCGAGATCGCTGTTCGCCTTGCGAAACGGAAAATTCTTGTCGCAATGCATCGAGAAAGAAAACAGGCTTGGATCATGTTGACAAATGGCTGCAGTCCCATTTCCTTGATGCACGTCACAATCGACAATCAAGACTCTGTGCACCGGCGTTTCCCGCTGTAACACGCGGGCAGCCACACAAACATCGTTAAAAACGCAGTAACCTTGCCCACTTTCTGCGAAGGCGTGGTGCGTGCCACCGGCCAGATTAACGCCGATGCCATCTTGCAGCGCAGCAAGTCCTGCGTCAATTGACGCGCCAACGGATCGGCGCGATCGTTCAACCATGGCTTCAGACCAAGGGAACCCTATCCGGCGCTGTTCCAATTGAGACAATTGCCCTGAAACGACACGGGTTACATAATCTTGCGTATGAACAAGCATGAGTTCCTCGTTGCTCGCCGCACGAGGTACGATCAAGTGACAATGAGGACGAATATCCGATTCCTCGATCCGTTGTCGAAGCAGTCGATACTTGGCCATCGGAAAACGATGTCCAGGAGGCAATGGCAGTTCAAACACATCGGTGTAGAATATCTTCACTGAAATGCATTCTTCGACTTTGGGAGAGGAACAGGCCGCATTACCGTCGATGGGAAGACGCAAGCAACATCACCTGGCGGCAACGTGAGTCCCCAGCGCGAATGCCTGTCATCCGGCAGACGATTCAGACATCGCCGCCAATGCATTCGCTTCTGTGTCGTGGACCTTCAAAATTTCATCGATCCGCATAAGTTTTATGGCCTCGCACAGATTTGGATTCAAATCGCAGATTGCAAGTTCAATGCCGCGACGCTTGCAATTTTCGCGGACCAAGACGAGTTGCCCAATCATGGCGGATGCCATGAATTGCACTTTCGATAAATTCAGGAGTAGTTTTTTTTGGCTCATCTCGTTGACAAGCTTGACGATGTTTGAGCCAACAGACTTGGCAAACTGCTCGTCCAAGATCTTTGCGTCTTCCAGCAGCACAATTCTGATTAGCCCATCGACACGTTGCCTTACATCAACCACTTTTCACCTATTTATATGAAGAACGTAAATAACTTAAAACGTTTGTTCCAATTTTCCGCCAATAGGTACTCGCGTCACGCGTAGCCAATTTTGAAATCGGTGGGTATGAATTGACCAGGATGCAAAGTCGTTGCATCGCGAAGCACACTCGAACAAACGCGTCCGGCCCACCCGCGAATTTCGCAACGATTCTCGCGTTCACGACGTTTCCCAACTAGTAACCAGTGCGACTTTTCGCCCTTGATTCTATTGGTTGGCGTGAATTCTGCAAGATGACTGTCAGCGCTTACTGCCATGCGGATATCAGACAATCGTCAGGCAACGCGACAATAGCTCGACGGAGGGTCCTGAATCCCGGTTTAGACGTTTACCTTGAGCCCTGCAAAGAGGCCAATAACCCCGTTGTTTATCGACACTGATTATGCATCATCAAGGATGTCAACCGCTGCAAACGTGCTGCCTTCGAGCAGTTCCAAGCTGGCGCCGCCTCCAGTGCTCACGTGAGTGACTCGATCTTCGAAGCCGAACTGAGCTATTGCCGAAGCGCTATCTCCACCACCGATGATACTTGTCGAATCAGAATTTGCAACTGCCTCGGCAATCGCCACGGTCCCTTGATCAAAGGGTTTTATCTCAAATACTCCCATGGGACCATTCCAGATCACGGTTTTGCACGTTGCAACTATGGCGGAAAATTTTTGGATCGTTGCCGGGCCGATGTCCAAACCCATCAAATGATCGGGAATTGCATCTACCGAACAGACTTCCGTATGGCCACCTTCCTTTAATTCTTCACCACATCGGACGTCGACCGGGAGCACTAACTTATCACCGGCTCGTGCCAGTAACTGCTTGGCAAGCTCAAGGTGTTCTAGTTCCACTAGACTTTTGCCAACTTTCCCGCCGATCGACTTAACGAACGTGAAAGCCATGGCGCCGCCGATTAACACGTGATCACAGACCGATAACAACCTATCAATCACCTTGATCTTGTCCGATACCTTTGCTCCACCGAGAATAGCTACAAATGGGCGTACCGGATTGGCAATCACATCTTGGAGATACTTGATTTCCTTTTCAACCAGCGATCCGACTACCTTGGGCCGATCACCCATGGCAAGCGGGAGCGCATACATGGACGCATGGTTTCGATGGCACGTTCCGAACGCATTGTTGCAATAAATATCAGCCATCGCCGCCAGTTCCAAAGCAAATGCCTTTTCGCCAGCCTCCTCAGCAGCATCAAATCGAAGGTTCTCCAGAATCAGAATTTCGCCAGGCTTCAGTTCAGCGGCGGCGCGCGCAGCTTCGGGCCCAACCGTAAAGGGGCAAAAACGCACCTTGTTCTCGACCAATTCCTGCAATCGTGTCGCTGTTGGCCGCAAGCTATATTTTGCATCCGGTTTCGCTTTGGGACGTCCCAAATGGCTTATCAAAATCAACTTTCCCATCCGGTGAACGACGGAATTGATCGACGGCAACGCCATTTGAATGCGGCGATCATCGTCAATGTGACCATCTGATATGGGAACATTGAAATCAACTCGCATGATCACGGTTTTGTTTTCAACCGGAATTTGATCAATCGTCTTTTTGGCCATGAGCGTATCTCTCTAATGACGAATCTTCGTAAGTCGGCTGCTAGCGCCGGTTCCATGCGGCAATAAACTTCACTTTGTAGGCCAGCATGTCTTGCGGCCAGCGACGTCAATCGAACAAACGCGTTGGCTCTGCTCGTGTTCTCGATAAAACAAGTTAACTGAAGACGGTCTCCAACCTGCCAACCTCAAAGTTCCAGATTCTATTTAAACTCTGTTTCCCGCGCGGATGTTTGTCGCGAAGCGGCAGTGCTTACATCTCAATACGCGGTGATCCTACAATAGAACCATTCAATTGGCTAGTCCCGCCTGTTTTGATGCGTGCAGTAAATTGCATACCGTTTAAAGCCATTCATCGCGTGTTCATTTGGTGATGCCGATATGGTTATCTCTTCATGCCAGAAAACTCGATAATGAATTATCTTCGGCGGGACATTGAAATGCACGGAACAAAATGTCACGTCTGCGAACGTTCGCGTTGGATGATGCAACTGGCCGTATCACAGTGAATGTGCTGCGCCTGTTTGGCAATGCAGGCACCATCTCTAGCAATCTGTTGCCTCTGCCGTAGCATCATTTCAGGTCATTCGACAGACTAGCGGTGATCAAAGCCAGATTCTTTTGCATGGTGGAAAAGTAATCTGTTTCGTTTTTTGGTTTTTCGATCATTGCATCCAAGGCCACAAATGAGATGGACCTGCTACGCAACCCTTCTTGTACTGCGGGTGGAGGAGGAAACGGCCAGAACATGACGCTGGCTGCAGGCGGACGCGTCGTGTCAAACTCCTCCCACATTGAAGCCTCTAGCTCGCCTTTTTCTTGTGACCAAAAGTAGTGTTTGTCCTCAACTCCAAGGCTCTTGAATAGATATTTGAACGTAGGTTCACTGCTCAATACGACCTTCCCCCGCAAGTCAATAATCTCAGCAAATCTCGCCTCCAAGTCCTTGAATTTATCAATCAGCTGATGGCGGTTCAACTCGATCCTAGCGGCATGTTCCGGAAAGCGCTGAACGAGCCGTCGGTAAACGTATTCAGCTTGATCTCTCGCCACTCTGGGATTTAACCAGGTTGATGCGATTAACCCAGAATGAGAATGCTCGCCCTCCGGTCCATGGGAATGCGTTGGTGCATCGTCGACCACAAGAAAGTCACTCAATTGAATATTGTTGATCGTTTCCACCAATTTCGATGGCGATACAGTTACGGTATTTAGCCAAGGAGCTTCCTGCGCACCGCCGCCGTTGCAAATCACCAAATCCGCCCGCTGCATCTCGCGAATGAACTCAGTTCTCGGATACCAATGCAGCGGATATTGTCCGGCGTAATTAGGCATGCTGACCTCGCAAATTCCGTCGAGCAATTCTTGCGTCAACGATTTCAGCGCAAAACTGATTGCAATTACACGTGGCTGCGCGGAATATTGCTTATCGCCTGACTTGTCAGCAACACTTTGCCGACATCCAATAGCCGCAAGTAAAAATACGCAGACGATCAACTGCGACCACAATCGACGGCGGTAACAGGCTCGAACACTAATGCTAATCTTCACTAAAAATCTTTGACGCCGCAGCGAATTCATGATGCCACTGTGAACCATTTAAGAAAATCTGGCGGAACAAGGACGAGCAAGATCGTCATAATTGAGATGCAGATGCTGGCAAAAATAAATACCAACACGAGTTCAGTTACCTGGGTTAGCCAAACCGTGCGACGACCGCAACCTAATTTATGCATGGTTTGTCGTTCGCCTTCACGCAATCGCAACGAGAGCATAACAACCAAGAATAACAACAATAACGTAGAAATACCCATCAACAAAGCATTGGCGTTAAACAATCGCTTGATTTGGAAGACGATTGCCATGAGTTGTTGAACTTCCAACAGCGGTTCTGTCATCTGGATCATTGACTCGCTACGGTTTAGCTGTGACAACAACAACGTCGCCGATCGTTCGTCTCGCGGTATAACAATTATGGCCGAAACCGGAAAGTCTTGCATCACTCCGTGGAAATGTAAGTCGCGAAGAGACTCTTCATCGAATTCGATGTAAGGCTGAACGGCCGCGCTGGCGATTCGTTTGTTTCCGTCAATGCCGAGTAATTTTTCATCACCCACATGTCGGACATCCGCATGGCCATGACCATGTCCATCGATAACCCAAGTCGTTTTGATATCGACAAAAATTACTTGATCATCGGGGGAATCGGCTGGGGAAAAAATGCCGGTGACGGTCAACTTGACGGGATAACTTCCCGCAATATCCACAATATTATCCGAGTGAGTCAATATTTGGTCACCGGGCTTCAACTTTAAATCTCTGGCTACGTTCGCTCCGACAACACAGTCGCCAATGCGAACGAGAGAATCGCCACGATCGATGACTAATCCGCGAAACTCAAAGTAGTCGAGTGTTGTGCCAATTACCCGCTTGCCGTGCGCCGTATATTTGGAGTGAATCGGTAGCGCTGCAGCCGAGCCGGATGATGTCACTAATTCCATGCTGCCATAGGGAATTTGTTCGGGGGAACGACCTTCAAAATAGATCGTATGCAGGGCCAAGTCTAACTTACTGCCGCGAGCCCCAACGACGAAAGGCGTCGCCCTAGCCCGTAGTACGATCTGGTGATTAAACTGATCGAGCAAAACAGAAATCGCGATCGGGAACAAGCACGTGAGCGATATACAGGCAATCATGATCGCCGTCTTCCAACGATGATACAGCACGTACCGCCAAGCTAACCAAAAGATTCTCGTCATAAAGCAGTTAGCGCGGCCTCCGAATGGGCGCCACAAAGTTCAGCGAAGTCAATGATCCGATCAAAACCACCTAAAATGCCGGTGTCGTGGGTCACAACGATTAAAGTGCTGTTGTTCTTCATGCTCTGCTCAAATAGCATGTCGATCATCTTAAGTTTATTCGAGTGGTCGAGGCTGCCCGTAGGTTCATCTGCCAGAATCCAGCGTGGATCGAGGAGCATGGCACGCCCGATGGCGACGCGTTGTTGTTCGCCTTGTGAAAGCTGCGCTGGAAAGCGAAGCATCTTATCCGCTAGGCCCAATTGTTCCCCGACAGATTCGGCTCGCTGCATTGTGGCTCGATCAAGGCGGAGCAAAAAATTTATGTAAACCGGAAACAAAATGTTATCGCGCACATTCAAGTACTCAACCAGCTCGAACCGTTGAAATACTTGGCCGATCCGCGCAATACGAAAGCGTCTGCGTTGCGCATCTTTCATCTTTGAGATGGCTTCGCCGCCAAGTTCGACAATCCCCGATTGGGGCAACAGAATGCCGGCAATTAAATTCAAAAGAGTCGTCTTGCCGCACCCGCTCGGACCAACGATGGCTACCTTTTCGCCGCGTGCAATCTCGAGCAACGGAAAACTTAAACGGAACGTCGATCGCGGGTGCGAGAATTCAATGTTGCGAAGTCGAATCATATAGGCTGAGGCCACAAAAACTGGATTAGGCTTGGCAAATCGGCGGGCCACGAAGCAATTCTGGAAACGAATTCCGTTTAATCTTGCCAGCGAAAAATCAATAAAGCAACGCCAAACGAGGCGATTGCCCACACCATAATTATTGCCAACTCTGGAATTAGCTGAGTGAGCCCTTCGCCTTCCAATATGGCGGCTCGCAACGCGTCAATCAAGGGCGTCAAAGGTAACGCCTTGATCAATGGATGAATGGCTTGTGGAAAATTGTCATACGAAAAGAATACGCCACTCAAGGTCCACATCGGCAACATAACGAGATTCAGGAGTCCAGAGGCCGCTTCTAATGTTCGCACTCGGGAAGCAATCAATAGACCGATTCCTGAGAATTGAATTGACCCCAAAACGATCAACAGGATGACCAGCCACAGCGAGCCGAAAATCAACACACCGAAGAACAACCACGCCATCACCAATAAAAGGAGTACTTCGGGAATCATGAACACCATGCGGCTCAGCATTAAGGACATAAGAAAATGAGAACGTTTCATGGGTGTGGCCATGTACAGCTTCAGCAGTTTTCGAATTCTCATGTCGACGATTACGAATCCCACGCCAAACAACCCGCCTCCCATTAATCCGAGTCCTAAGAGTCCCGGTACCAGAAAGTCGATGTACCGCCCGCCCGGTTCCGTGCTGGCAACTTCTTCAGCTTCGAACACATCTTGCCGACCTGCAGCCACTTGCAACGTTTGATCGGCGGCGGCCTTGGCTGCCATGCTACCAGGTCGTGTCGGGTCAAATCGATATACATAAGACTCGCCTTTTGTTTCAATTACTAAACTGGTCTTGCCAGTTCGTAACCTTGTGGCGCATTCATCAGCACTCAATATCGAGAGATTAAAAGCAAAGTCACTTGCTCCCTCCAGGATTTGCGCAACGGAATGGGCCTGCGTTCCTTCGACGATCAGCACATCAAACGTCTCAACCGACCTTGAGCGAAAGGCAACACCCAGCGCCACCATCATGAGCACTGGAAAAACGTAAACCCAAAAGATTGCCTCCGGTTGACGTATAAACTCCAGCAAACGTGCTTTGACCATCTGCAGCAATGGTGAAGAGTTGCCAGAAGGCGTGTTCGACTCGCGTGTGGGGCTTGTGTTCATCGTGTCCTGGTTAAGTACCATCAATTCAGCGACGTCGAGCCACTATTAACAATTCGTGTTGGAGCACCATTGGCACTGCCGTTGTCGATGTTTCTCCCTGTCAGACTAATGAAGACATCTTCGAGTGTGGCGTGCCGAATCGAAAGTCCGGTCATTTCCAAGCCCCTGCTCGATAGAGCATCCAGCAGCTTTGGGAGCGCCAAATGCGGTTGACCAACGGCAATGCGCAAACAGTTGTCTTGCACTTCGACCTGCTGAACCGTGGGAAGACCAGAGACAGCAGAAGCCTCAATCGCTTTTTTCATCGTCTCCAAAGGGATTTCGATAACATGTTCCGCCCCTAAACCTCGAATCAACTCTGGCGGTGTTCCTTCCGCAATAATGCGGCCTTGATCAATGATGGCGACGCGATCACACAATCGCTCCGCCTCCTCCATGTAATGTGTGGTCAGCAGAATCGTCTGACCAGCTTCCCTGAAACCACGAATGATGTCCCACAACTGCCGTCGACTCGCGGGGTCGAGGCCAGTCGTCGGTTCGTCTAAAAACAACAATTGAGGCGAGCCCACAATCGCACAGGCAATCGCCAATCGTTGTCTTTGTCCGCCCGACAAAGTCTTTACCCTGGCTTTGGATTTTTCGAGCAAGCTGACCTTTTGGATGGCGTCCTCGGCTGAGATCCCGCTGTTGTAGAAACTGCGGAAAAGTTTTACCGTTTCCAATACCGTCAAGTTGTCACTCATCTTGGTCTCTTGCAGGGATACGCCAATACGCTGTCGTAATTGCCGTTGATTCGACCGCCAGTCGAGGTCCAATAAACGTATGGACCCCGAAGTTGCCGACATCAGCCCTTCAAGGATCTCAATTGTCGTCGTCTTGCCAGCACCATTTGGGCCCAAGAAGCCGTAGCATTGCCCCACTTCAACGGTCAAATCAATTCCGCGGACTGCTTCGACCGGTGGACGACCAGGATACGTCTTGACGAGCTTGCGAACTTCAATGGCCAATTGCATTATGCATGATTCCCTTGACGAACTTAGGGCAAAAGCAACTAACCGAGGGGACCAAGTGGCCCATGATGCTAGGTCTACGGAGTGAACGCAACTGAGACGTTCGCACAACTGAGTTATTTGATTCGATCGAAGGCCCGTTTCACATCGGGATGACCTAAGGCAATTAAGCACCAGATTCCGATGGGTATTCCCAGAATAAACAATGGTGCCGTAAAGGGGATCACGCTAAGGATACTGGCAATGTAAGCTTGTCTTCTCCTCTTAAGTTGCATCATGTTACGTGCAGCAACTGCGATGAATACGGCAAAACACATTCCAGCAAAAAACTGAATAATCTGTGCGGTTAGCATGATCGCAAACAGATTTTCGTTCCATGCATATACCTTTTTGAGTTCTTCCTCCTCTTTCTTGTTCAACCGCGGATTTTGGGCTCCACTTGTTCGCTTGTTCGCGCGGTGTTGTTCGCGCGCCAACTCGTTCCAATATTCTACCCATTCCCCTTTATTCACGGTCATGCCGCCCACATAGACCATCGCGAAAATCGCTAAGCCAGCTATATGCAGGATTGATAAGATCAATAGGATTTTCGCCGGCACCGAGATCCGTTCACGTGCGGAACGCTCGATATCCTCGGATTTGATTTCTTCATGCGGCTTATGGCCAAATTGAATTTTTCTGAACTGCGAGGAACCAAAGTCACTTGGTTGCGATGGGTCTGTGTTCATATTCGGATCATTAACAATAGTTATTCAATTTCCAATTGCTGTTCGAACATACGTTTGGCGGACTTGAAGACAAATTACAAATGGCCCGCAGTCTAGGCAATCACCAAAAAAATTTCAGAGCTTCATAACTAAGCTTCCATTTTCGCACGCGCAGTTCATTGATGGTTCACAAACGTGAGCACACGGTTTAATCGCTCAAAAGATGATATTGCGTAACCAATGCCGCGTGAAACACATCGCCCGGTTCCCGGTCCCGCTGTCTGCACTCGTTTTCATGCGGAGCGGCCGTTTTTCGTTTGTCCATATCAACTTTCCCGTTGGCACCACCAAACCCGAGGAACGTTAACGCCGAACGCGGGGACGACAGTCTCCAACCAAAATTTACGGGCAAAAATTGCGTTGCCTAGCCCAATTTTAGCATAAACGATCGAGATTGAATGGTTTTGTTCGGGAATTCCGCTGAGGTTCATCAAGTTGCCTTTTCACCGCTTCGATTGGAGCAGCAAACTAACGACCTAATTAGAGACGCGGGGGCCTTTTCTGCGAAAGCGGTAAAGGGGACTTGGCGAGTGGTAGCGGAACCTGGATTGAAACGCTGGCGGTTAATTGGCGACTAGCTGGTCAATTCGAAATTGGATCACGTTGTGCCGATGGGTATCGTGCATCAAAGGCGATTTAGAAAAGACATAGGAAATTGCCTCAATTTCTCAGCAAAAACAGCCAATCTACGGCGGCTCTCGCGGAAAGACAGTTGTTTGCGGTTGGTTCGGGAGTTACGGCGATTCATGTCTCTGCTGAATTCGGGTAGTTTTTTGCAAAAATATTGACTTTTTCCGAAACATAAGCTGGCAATTCTTGTTCCATACAAAAAACAACCACGAATTGTGGAATTTTTTGAACGCAAAGATAAACGAGTTTGGTCTTAGATTTTGGAGATGGAAAATGGGTTCTCGATGGTGTTTGACGCTGGCCGCTGTGTTAGCAGTTTCCGCATTGGCGTGTAATGTCGGTTTGGCTCAACCTGGAGGACGTGGCCAGGGGGGTGGATTCGGCGGATTTGGTGGCCAGGGCGGCGGTGGATTTGGTGGAGCTGGTGGCTTCGGACAGATGTTTGATAGCGCTTTAGGGTTGCTGATGCGTGACGACATTCGTCGAGAATTGGCCATCAACGAAGATCAAATCAAGGAATTTGAAGATATTCAAAATGAAATGCGGGAATGGGGCAGAGACATGTTCCAGGGCTTTCAAGGTCAGGGACGCGGTGGGGAACGACCGGACTTCCGCAGAATCCAAGAAGACATGCAAGCCAAAATGAAGGAAATTGAGGAAGACATTCGGTCGATCCTGCTACCGCATCAGACGAAGCGCCTTGATCAATTGGTCATTCAGAATCGCCAGCAACGCGGCGCGTTGTCGGCTCTTGAGTCTTTGAAAGAGAAGTTGGACATCAGCGATGAACAGATGGAACAACTCAAAGAACGGGCTGAAACCGCTCAAAAGGATTTTGAAGAGAAGATGAGCAAGGCCCGTCAGGAAATGCAGGAATCGATTTTGAGCGTGCTGACGAGTTCTCAACGGGAACAATATAAAGAGTTGGTAGGTGACCGATTTGAATTTGACCGTGGCGGCGCATTCCCCGGCATGCAGGGACAACGGAATCGGAATCGCGAGGGAGGCGAAGCCCCTAATCGAAACCGCCGACGAGACGATTTCTAATTTTATTTTGAGGTCGGCTATCTTGGCTGCTATGTCAAGCACTACGGCTGAGGTCTCTAACTTGTACGTGTTTAGTGCTTGCGATGGTTTGCAAGAGTGACCATAGGTTTTGGTGCGATTGATCATGCATCAGCAATAAGCGCACAACGACTCATCCTCTAACGAGATTTCAGCGGGGCAGGTAAAACCTGTCCCGCGATTTTTTTGCATTCCAGCATTCGCGCACAGCACCCGATGTGTGCCGCCCAAGCATCTTGAGGATGCTTGAGTTTCATGGCCAAGTTCACTTGAGCGAAATCGGCAATTCTAGTCTTCGATCGGATCGCGACGCCAAATTCCATTTGCAAAATAACATGACCTCGGGTCAATTCCGATAATCGCTTCCAAGTGCAATGGACGAAAGTCAGGTGGCTCATTAGCGATAATGACATTCCAAGACAGCGGTGCTTTTTGTTCTCGCAACAATGCAAGTTCGAAGTCAAGAATTAGAACCCATTGCGATGGCGAGGCTTTTTGCTGCTGGATGACCTCTTCAAAGATCAACAACAGCGCTGACAATGCCTGCACTTCAGCCGAACTCTGAAGATCAACGTTTCGGATGCGTTCTTTTATCGACTTAACGATTGAAGTAGCATCTGCGTAATTTGATCCTCGTAAGAAGTTGATGGCCTGGACTACGTCAACCTTGAGTGAGTCGAGAATGCTGGAATTGGATTCGCCATGTGATTTTTGGTCTGAAACATCTAAAAGCCATGTTGCGTTGCGAGAGGGATCAAGCTGATATGCCAGTGCTTGAAGTCGCCGCGCTTGATCGCGATTGTCGGCTGTCGCTATTAACCCTCGCAAGCAACTTTCCCGAACATTGTCATTTCCCCAATAGGCGCCGAGAAAATAGAGTCTCCGAGCTAGATATTGTGCATAGGCGTCTTGGCTGAAACTAAGCATTGTTTCAGCAATATCCAAGAACAATTCAGGTTTTTCACTTGAGAACAAGGAAAACTTTGAGCCATCGATGTTACTGACCCAGCGAACTATTTCGGACTTGGGGATCGAACGGGGCAGCAGGTGCTCACCCCCAGTAAACTCTAGGAACTCAATCGTGGTCTCCTGTTCAGCGTCGATCAATCCGGACAGCGGTTGCGGAACATTTTTCAGCCAAACCATATCTGCCAGCAATCGTTCGTTCGCGATAGTGCAGAAAGTCGCACACCAAATGACTTGAACAAGTTTGTGCATTACTTCGCTAAGCATATTGCCGTCCAAATCTTGAGTAGCGTTACCTCATTAAGCATCAACTGATCAGCAAAGCTGTTTGACAGTTTTACCCGAGTGGCATGCCAGTCACTGATTTTTGTTATCCGATAGTCAATCTGCGGAGTTCCAGTTCTCCCCAAGCGCGCTACGACGTCAATCAACCTGCGTCCGGCCAAAATCACTTCGTGCAATTCATTTCGTGCAATAAATGCATCGAGTTGCCACATCGATTCTAAGTCTTCCGCTTCCAGGGAGTTGGCCGCCAATGCATCGGTAAAAGCGTGCAACATTTGAAGATAGGACGTATTATTCAGAATGGCGGCACCCGAAATCCTTATTCTTCTTTGCTGTTCATCCCTTAATCGTTGATGCAGATGTTCCCACAACAAACTATCCGATTCTCCGCTTTGGAGCACAGCGAAATGCAAATGTAGCCGCAACCAAGCCGTGAGCTTCGTCCGTAGTTCGACCCGCCAATCGTGTTCGTCATCAATGGCAAACGTTTCGCCAGTCAACAGACGGCATAGTCGGAGGACTCGCTCCTGACCAGTGTTCGCGTCGTCCGTCAACTCGATCATCGCCTGGTGCAGCGTCGTCCAATGCCTCAGCTTTCCCACTCCATTTCGAATAGCGACAAACTCATCATCCGATTCCGCCATCAGCAGGTATCTAACGAGCGACCGAGCTTGTTCGGTTTCAATATCTTCGAAACGATTCGCTTCGGCGGCAACCCGTTGAAAGGCACTTGCCCTGGCTGTAGGTGTCGACGACGTATCGAATAGGGTTGCAAGAGCTTTTTCCATGTTTTCGCGATGGGTCGCATGAGCGCGAAACGTCGCGCCACGCAATAGTCGAACATCATCTATTGAGGAATCAATCAGCGCCGCATCAATCAGTGAATCTGGCTGATGGTCATTCATTTGCCGGAAAAGCTCAAAATGACCGCGGCTGAATGCCAAAGCTTGCGTGCCCCAGTAGGCAATATCAGCAATATTCTGCGGAGTCGCTGCGGGTACTTCATCGCTTTCCAATAACTTGCGCAATCTAGGATTCTCATTAATCCATTGCATCACTAACGTATTCCGTCCGCCAGTGAACTCATTCAGTTGTTGATCTAGAATTTGGCGAACTTGTTCTAATTGTTTTAGTATCGGGATTTGCCGATCAATCTTGAAATGATTTGCCAAGTGGTCAACGAGCCATGTGCGAACCCGTTCATCCTTTGTAGTTTTCAACAACTGTCCCCAGGCAAAAATCTGTTCTCGGTCAGCTTTGCGAAGAAATGGATCGATTGAGTCCTGCAATTTTGGCAGAGAATCCGGAGAGGTTTCCAAGATCAGCATGAACAAATCTTCGAATCGATTGCTGAATGCTTCGTCACCCAACCATTTGTCAACTGTGGCCTTAACTTGAACGGCGAGAGAGGCCGTTTTATCGCTTCCTTGTCGCGTAGATATCACCAATTGGTCCAACCAGCGATCTGCAATCGCTCGAAGCAGAGATGCCATGAGAGTCGAAGGTGGTTCAGATGCATTCGATAACCCTTCTTCCCCTTCGGAAACGACCTTTATGTCGCTCACGCCTAAAAGTGCAACGAACTCCTGATCCAACAACGTCCTGGCCGCAGACCCAGGCTCCAGCATGCCGCGGACTTCAACGGTTAGTTCAGCCGTCTTGAAGGCACTTCCCAACTGAGACGTTTCGGTTGTTGATACGCCGGACAATTCAATGTCAATTCCATCTGCGAGTTCCGAGACCAAACGCGGCAAGCTACTTCCATCGGGCTCACTACTTAATAGGAGACCCAGAAACTGGCGTTCAGCGACTGAATCAACACTTAATCCCGGCGAGTTCGATTCGCGATCAAGAATATGGTCTTTCACATCCCTCAGCAGTTCGACACGTCCCGCCGAGTCATTCGCCGTCAAGACATTCCAGCATTGCTCAACTAGCGAATCGCGTTCGCGGGCCAATACAAGCATCTCGTACGTGGACTCACTCCAGCCAGGGTGTCTGAGGGCGGCGGGCTCGATGTCCGGAGAGCCGGAATCAACCTCCGTCGCCGTCATTTGTTCTTGAGTCCTTGAAATCAGATCAATGCGTTGTTTTTCCGATCGAGCTCGACGCGCTATCTGTTCTTGTTGGTACCAACTTACAGCAAACAACACCAAAGTCATCAAGATGATCGTCCCAACCAGTACCGCGTTTCGACGAGTGACTTGCGGGTTGGCATCCAGCTTCGAATTTTCCGCTAATCGATAATCAATAAAACCATCGATGGTATTTAGCTCGACACCCCAAGATTGCGCTGCCTTCTCCAGTCGTTGTCGCAAATGGTCGTTGAGCACTACTGCCGTGCCGATTTGTTCATCGACCAGTTGACGCAAATAGCTTTCAGCCTCCTTTAATGAAACACGTTGTAGACCTTGTTCACGCGCAACCTCATGAATCAGTTCGCGGGCTCGCTCAACCGTCAATTGGTATTTGTCCTTGGCATGAACTAGAGCCTTTTGCTCTAGTTCGGCTGAAAGGATGTTCGTCTGAGAGGTCTGTAAATACTTTTTCCACCAATTGACGAATGCACGCTCGAAGCGAGTATATTTGTCTTTGGGCTCAATTCCTTCTTGACGCAAATACTCAAGTGCCAAGTCGAATAAGGTCTTGGGTAGGTTTAACGAATCCGCAATTAAGCGAAGTTTCAACCGACTGCGTTCGTTCAAGCCTCGTTCGGAAGTGATAATCGGTGCGGCTCGGCGAATGAACTCGTTCAACCGAGAATCACCGACTGGCAAAATGATTTTACGTTCAGAAGGCTCACTCAATTCTTCTTACCTCAGATGCGCGCTAGTGGGGCATGGTTGATTCGCAAATAGCGATTCAGAGCGCTCACACATCACGAATTGAAGTCTCAACTTGCAGGCTAAAATTACTTGAAAAGCAGTCCGTGCCATGCAAAAAACAAAAATAGGGCGGGCAGGACTCGAACCCGCGACCAAGGGATTATGAGTCCCCTGCTCTAACCAACTGAGCTACCGCCCCAAAAACTCTAATTCAAAAATAGTGACCTCTGGACGAAAATTGCCCAACGACTTTATCACCCGACCAAAGTACAATGATCTTCGCCAAATACGTAGTGACTCAACATATACTATTGATGACGTCAAAACGTCAATCAAGTGTTCAACCAGAAACTATCTGCCGACAATCTTTGGGTCAATAACCTGAATAGCTTCCACAGCTAATTGACCCGTTCATGTGCCCGCAAGTTCGTGTCGTTTTTTGGAAATCAATCGCAACAGATCTTTCTGCGGCTCGGAAAATTTGGCGATTCCCTCAGCCATCAAGGTATTGAAAAGGTGTCCGAAATCGACGTGTTGATCTATGTCGTCCAAGATCTCCTGAGGCGGCAATCGATCGACCAAACGCGTAAATGCGTGCCCACTTTCGACAATTGCCTCATTTGTTTGCGGCGGGTTGGTCTGGATATCGCTTCCGGCTAGAGCTTTAACATACTTGCAGGGGTCATCTGCCGGGTCTTTGGACCCCGTGCTTGCGAACACGATTTCTTGCCGTAATGGACATGCTTTATCCCGCCAAAACTCTTGGTTCTCAGCCCAAATTCTTTGCGCATTGACAATTCCAACTAATCCTTGAGCTGCCGCAGACAATGCACGACAATGTTTCTTGGTGTAAACGTCGATTCGTGACACGAAGATACTGTATACACTTTTAAATTTCTTTAAGTTACTGCGAGCCTGAGCACCTCGCCAGACGGCTTCACGTGCCGCACGATATTGTTCCAAAGTAAAAATCAACGTGACGTTGACACTCACACCATTTTTTACCAACGATTCCAGCGAACCTAAACCAGCGGTCGTTGCCGGTACTTTAATCATGCGATTAACGTGCTGTTTGTTCCAGGCGATACCGGACTCAATATATTTTGAGATCCGATCAGCATCGGTGCCGTCGAACGATTCGTCTTCAATCAAGGGATCCAGCTCGAAACTAACATAGCCATCGTCACCTTGGCTCTGTTGATAGACTGCCAGAAACTTTTCTTCAGCCGTTGAAACCAACTCGTCGGTCATGGCCCAAGCAACAGCTTCGTCATCTGGATTCTCGTCAAGTAGCTCCAATAATCGCTCATCAAATCGACCTGATTTGATCAAATCGGAAATGATGATTGGATTCGACGTTGCACCGGTCGCACCCAGCAGCCGATTTTCATCAATCAACTTTGGATCAATAGAATCGAGCCACAACTTGGTTCCACAGCCAATCAAGGATCGAATTGCATCCGACATAATTTTAGCTCCATGCATTCGTAAAAAAAATCTCCAACCGGTGCCGACGGCAATCACGCCTTAGGTAAGCAACTAGCATTACTCTCGTGCCCATGCTCATCCCTCGATCAACTCGCCTTCATCAACATGAAATCGGCAAGTGCACGTACCTTCAATGGGCGGTCGTAACGGCTTCATCGGGATTGCGCGGACCCATACTAACTTCACCAGGAAACGACTTGAGGTACGTGTAGTGGTTGGACAAATCCTTAAAATAATCGATGGTCGTTTGGTAAAACTCTTGGTCGACTGAACCGTTTTCTAACGCGGTATCGCATGCACTTTGGAAACTGGAGAGTAGCTGCGCCCAGTTATGATCTACGTGTTCGATGACCTCGCGTAGGTCCGATCCTTCCATAATCTTCGAAAACGTACTATTGCTTCCGTCATCGTCCGAGCACTTATCGACTGAAACCATATGGAATTTGCCCATCAGATTATGATCATCGCTCAGGGCTTCCTGATAAGCTCCTACGAGAAACACGCCCAGCCAATACGGCTCTCCGGTTCGCAATTCATGTAATGGCAATGAGTTGTCGTCGTCGGACACGCTGCTCAAGAAGCAATTGATTTGCCCATCGGAATCGCAGGTGATGTCGCCAATCACACCGCGTTTGGTGGGGCGTTCATTCAAACGATGAATGGGTACAACCGGGAACAATTGGTCGATTGCCCAAAAATCCGGAAGTGATTGGAAAACAGAAAAATTGGCGAAATACGTGTCGCACAGCATATCGCGCATCTGCAACAACTCGTCAGGAACGAAATCGAGCGTGTACAACACTTCGCGAATTTTCGCACAGATATTCCAGAACTTCATCTCGGCCTGCGACCGTTGCTCCAACGTCAAGTATCCGTTAATGAACAACTGCAGCGACGTTTCCAATGCTTGTTGTGCATCGTGATACGCTTCCGTTAGAAACCGGTGGTTCGGCTTAGTTGTCCCCATAAGTTGCTTGACCACCTCATCGTGGATCATCGATAGTTCGCGAACCGATTGCAAATTTGGATTGTTAGGATCGACCGGGCCATTGTTGGTGGCCACCGACAAGTCCTCGGTAACTTTGTCCGAACTGGCAAAAACGGGAACCACGAGAACACTGTGATGAGCCGTGACGGCGCGACCGCTTTCCGAGTACAGATTCGGATGAGGTACGTGAGCTTGGTTACAAACCATTTGAATGTAATAGACAACGTCATTGGCATATTCTTGCACGGTGTAGTTCATACTTGACGCTTCGCGGTTTTGGTTGCCGGTGTAGTCAACGGCCAACCCTCCTCCCACGTCGATTGTGTCCAATGGGACTCCCTGCTTGACCAAATCCACGTAGACGCGAGTGATTTCGTTCAGTGCCGATTTGATTTCCCGAACGTCAGTGATTTGGCTTCCAGGATGAAAATGCAGCAAGTGTACATTATCCAAGAGATTCGCATTTCGCAGACTAGAGATTGCGGAGAGCAACTCGGTCGATGTCAAACCAAATTTCGAACGTGGACCGTTAGTTGAACGCCAGTGTCCCGCACCCTGCCAACTGAGTTTGGCACGAATCCCAAGTTTTGGCACTTTTGCGAAATCTTTGGCCACATCAGCGATTATGGCGATATCAGAGAGTTTTTCGATAACAATGGTGATATCTCTGCCGATCTGAAATGCTCGAAACGCCAATTCAATCATCGAGCGATCTTTGAACCCATTGCACAGGATCTTGATTTCGTTGCTCGCTTTGGCAACCACCGTCAATAACTCGGCCTTACTGCCCGATTCCAAGCCAATCTTGACTTCTTCAGCAACATCGAGCGTCGCGTCGATGACCTCTTTATGCTGATTGACTTTAATCGGATAGATAAAGCGGTAACTGCCGCGATAGTCAAATTCGCTAATGGCCTTTTCAAACGAATCGTGCAATTGCTTGATACGCTGCCGAATAATCCCGGGAAAACGGACGATAATCGGCGGTTCCAGACCCCGTGATGTTGTCTCGCGAATTATGGCGGGCAGGTTGTAGCGAATTCTTCTGCCGTCTTTCGATTCACTGTTGATAACGACATCGCCCTGTCCGTCGACTGAAAAGAAGCCACGCCCCCAACGATCCATGCCATATAAGTGCATGGCATCCAAGGTCGACCAATAATTCTGCTGTAAATGGTTTTCCAATTCCGTATCCGATCTCTAAATAGTGGTTGATACTTGCAAAACTTAACGGATTAAACTAAAAGGAGCTTGAGGCGATTCTCCGGTTCGTTACTTTCCGGCAGGCAGCATCATCTCCGTCGCCTCGATTTGCTCGATCACTGCATCGATACGGTGAGGCGAAACCATTGCCCAAGCTGCCCCGTGAGCACGCAGTTGACCTACCAACCAGTGAATTGGTTGCACAACGCGGCTGTTTGAGTCGCCTGGAATCCTGTAACAGCCCTTCATTCAATTTTCATCGTTATATTTTGCAGTTATCCGCACTGTAATGCAATGGCTTAAAATTCAATTCTTGTTTCGAGTCACCCTGCTTTGGAACGTGATCCTTGGCCGTTGGCTGCGAATTCGTGATTGGTGGACACAAATTGATGAGCACGTTTATCTTGGAGCGTTGCCATTCTCCAGCGATGTAGACACGTTGTACAATTTGGGCGTTCGAGCGGTCGTCAATACCTGTCTTGAATACGAGGGTCCATTGGCCGAATATGAGCGGCTCGGAATCCAGCAATGCTATATTCCTACGCAGGACTTCACACACCCCACGCTGGCTGACGTAGAATCTGCCGTCAATTTCATTGACGATATGGTGCGGCAGGGGCATAAAGTTTATGTCCATTGCAAAGCTGGTCGAGCTCGAAGTGCAACGATTCTGTTGTGCTGGATGTGTCGACATTATCACAAACAGGCGACGGAGATCCAGCAACTCTTGTTGGAAAAACGCCCTCACGTGAACCCTCGCATCAAAGATCGTCCCGTGGTAAAAGAGTTCCTTGCTATCAACCACCTGGACTGACGTAAAGCCAGTCACCAAAAATACGAGTTATTTTGAACTTCTCGCTGAACACCACCTCCTCCAACCGCAAACTCCAACTCCTAGGCATGCGAGTTTGCACCGGCGAGGCCCGCAAAGGCTGAGTACAAGTAGGACTATACTGTTATTTGATGGTTGGGGACGCAATCGCTGGTGGCGATCGGCAACCAGTCTCCTGAATTTCGCATCAAATGTGAAACGAACTGCCGTCCAGTTTCGCACTCAGATGCGCAAATCGGCATCGATCGAGAGAAACTTATCGATGTTTTGGTTCGGAAAAGCCTTCCATACAATCGCCGGATGGTACAACTCCATGAACGATTGTGACTGATTGGCGTTGGGCGTAACTGGACTTCAATGCCGTCGCGTGTCGGGACCATTGCACAGATCGTGGAACATCTTTAGTGCCTTTGCAGCGACGTTTGCTGAGGTGATCTCTTTTTCCGTGGCCAGTGCGGAGTAACGCATTTCAAGCAAACGCTCGTCTGAAGATGTATACAATGCATCTAACGCGTCGAATAAAGTTTGCGGGCAATCGGGGCGATATCTCCAACCATTCTCACCATTTTGAATCAAGGTCGTGCTGGCTTGAGCATATTCACTGCCAATAACCGGCATTCCGGCACGCATACCTTCGTTGACAACTAACCCCCATTCGTCGGCAAGGGTTGGAAACAACATCATGCCGCAATCTTCCATCACTGTGGAAATTTGACCATAGCCCATAGACCCGAGGAACCGCACTTGCAAGTTCGCCGGGAGCTCACGCGCCTGCAGTTCATCCTCCAAATTCCCTCGTCCCACGAAATCAAGTTCGACATGTCGCGACGGCCTTTCCGCACAATATTCGATGAGGCTATCGAGCAAGATCATTACGCCCTTACGCGCAGTCAACTGACCGACAACGAGCAGACGCCGCCGCGCGCTGGGTGATCGCTCGATTGAACCGGTGTATTGCAATTGATCCGAACAGGCATAAGGGAAATGATAGAGTTTCCTATCATCGACCTTAAATCGCTTTAGGTAAGCGAGACAACTTGGACCATTGTAAGTGACTGCGTGCGCGCGACGCAGTAAAAATCTCCGCAGCAAATATCGTAGTTTGCCACGCCCATGCTCAGTTCGCTCACTAACGCAAACACAGATCGCGAGTTTCTTGCGATTCAACCAGCAATAGATTGCGCTAACCAATGAGCGAAAGCCCAACTCGTAAGAAAAGACGATGTCTGGCTTTCGCCGTCGCAGTTGACTGTATGTGTCGTATGGAAAATGAACGTACAATTCGTCCTGGAACCCGGCCTTCCTATGCCTCCACTTGCGCCGCAACATCCAACTCTTTTGGACCGTAACGCTCAAATCCGCCCAAGTGTTACCGAAATCGCGATTGGGTTCCTGATCAATCGATAACAACACTTGGAACTCTTTTATTTGCTTGGCCAAGTGCTTGAAGACACTGGATACGTACGGCGGCAAGTAATGGGTTAAAACGACGACGCGTGCATCCAGTGGTTCAGTTTTCAAATCAGGTTTTTCCGGGGCGGAGGCTATGGACATGTGACGTCTAATTTTGTTTCAGTTAATGTACGCGTTCAAGCGAAGTTGGAATCGTCGATCCCTCAGTAATTCGTAAGTCCGCAAATGCGTGGTGTTTACTCCCTCGGACATTTTCGGCTTGGTGAACCAGTGTTGAGCGACCCACACTTTCGAGAGCCTAGACGTACCCAGGAATCTTCATAACGAGCCAACGCCCTGCAGTGACCTTCACGAGTCTGGACTTCGGTCTGGGTCGGCTCATGAGCGAGATTTCTGGACGCTCGATCACTAGATTATAGTTGCTCAACTCGGCTTCGCGAATGCTGCAATGAGGCGGGTCCCGATCACTTGCAATATATGAACGTTCGGTTAATTCGCTTGTGCGTTATCTGCCATAAAAATGCGAACCCGGTATAATCGTTTCCATTACCGTTGTCGCTGTTCGCAAGCATGCAATGCGCGGTTGTGCTTAAAATTGTCCGCATTTTCGCAGTCGACGTCACGGTTGCGCTGCTCGTCGAAGTCTGCCACGGAAATTCGTTTGCTCGACCTCATGCGATGTTCGAGATCGAGTGATGAATTATTTGATTCGTGTTTGCCTTCAGGTTTTTGTCCCTGGTGAACAATGAGACAGCCGATTATTCACGTGAAATTCCTGTATTAATACTGTCATTCTTGAAATTTTGAAAAATGTCTTCTACCCATAAAAAATCGCCTCCAGTGCCGAAATCGCTTTCGAAAATCGTCGAGGAAGCCATCGACCGTCGTGACTTTCTGCATGTGACCTTTGCCTCCGCTTGTGGAGCCTTGCTCGCGCCGAGTTCCGCAGCGGAATTGAAACGCTTGGGCGACAGGTCTGCTTCTCGATTTACTTCCGAACTGTTTCAATTTACTGGTGTACCGACGTCACAACGTGATGCAGTTGTGGTTCCCGAGGGATACGTGGCCGAAGTCCTCTATCGCTGGGGCGATCCCATCAATGGAGTTGCGCCACGGTTCCAGATGGACGCGTCAGATTCTGCAGCCGACCAGGAACTTCAAGCTGGAATGGGACACGATGGCATGGAATATTTTGCGATTCCCGGGGTAGACCCAAATTTGCAGGGAATCCTGTGCGTCAATCATGAGTACACCGATCAAGTTCTTTTGTTTAGCGATGGACTTCAACCGATGCCTCCCTCCGCGATGCTTGAGGAAAAGGTGCGCAAGTCACAAGCGGCACACGGAATTTCTATTGTGGAAATCGCCCGACAAGCAGACCAAACTTGGAAAGTCATCGATTCGCCGCGAGCGCGACGGTTGACTGCGAATACGCCGCTGCGAATTTCCGGGCCCGCGAGTGAATTGATCGGAACGCACGTTCTGGGCACGTTGAACAACTGCGCAGCTGGTCGGACTCCGTGGGGCACCTATCTGAAGTGTGAAGAAAATTTTCAGGGCGTGTTTGGAACCGATCAGACCGATTTTTCGCCCGATGAAAACCAAGTTCGCTACGGACTGCAAGCCAGTGGTTACACCTACAATATCGACGGTGTAAAGGTTTCCTCATTTCGCTGGTGGCAACAAGATCGCCGATTTGATTTGGCGGATCCGGATAATGACTCGTTGCGTTTCGGTTATGTGGTTGAAGTCGATCCACTGAATCCAAAATCAGTTCCTGTTAAACGCACAGCCCTCGGTCGATTCCGTCATGAAAACGCGGAGCTGACACTTGCCGCCGATCGACGTGTTGTCGTTTACATGGGTGATGATCAAGCTGACGAATACATCTACAAATATGTTTCGCGACAGGCTTATGATACAGAAACCAAATCAGCGGTAGGCGTCGAATCGACCAGTAGCCTGCTGGATGATGGAACGTTGTATGTCGCCCGGTTCGATGAAGGAGGACGCGGAGAATGGCTAGAACTGTCGCCCAACCGCGTTGAATTGGCTGATTTGACATCGGCTGAAATCGCTGTTTTCAGTCGCCAGGCGGCAACTCTGGTGGGAGCGACCCCAATGGATCGACCTGAATGGGTCGCCGTCCATCCCGTGTCGGGTGAAGTATTTGTGTCATTGACGAATAACAAAGGACGCAGCGTGAGCAATGCCGCGAACCCGCGTTCCAAGAATATTTATGGTCATATTGTTCGCTGGCAAGAAGATGATCAAGATGCCGCATCATTGACGTTTCGCTGGAAAGTGTTTGTCTTGGCAGGAAATGCTGCTCAAAGCGAGCCAGCACATCGTGGTACAATTAACGGCGATTCGTTTGCTTGCCCAGATGGTTTGAAATTTGACTCCAGCGGCATTTTGTGGATCCAGACCGATGTATCGTCATCGGTGCTTGGGCAACCTGGCTTCGAAGAGTTGGGAAACAACATGATGCTGGCCGCAGATCCTTCGACTGGCGAGATTCGTCGCTTCCTTACCGGACCATTGGGATGCGAAATTACCGGTAACGCCATGACACCTGATCGTACGGTGATGTTCGTGAACATTCAGCATCCAGGTGAACCTGCCGATGAAGTCAGCGATGCCTTCGATCCCAATATGTACAGCCAATGGCCGGACGGGTCCAGCGGAGGACGCCCGCGTTCCGCCACGATCGTCGTGCGGCGACTCGACGGGCGACCGATTGGATCTTGAACTAAAAAATGTCAGTCGTTTAAACCTGACAAGATTTCTTTCAAACGCGCCCAGGCCGCTTCACGAGCAAGTTTGTTGGCGGTGTTGGCATCGGGAGCTTCGCCAGCGCGCATGAAACCGTGACCGGCTTGGTCATACATGACCGAATCAAATTTCTTTTCGTGTTCCTGCATCTGTCGCTTGGTGTCGTCGATGGTGGCATTCACACGCGCGTCGTTTTCAGCGTAGAACGCGTATACAGGACACTCGATCCTGGCGATCGCATCAGCCTCGCGCGGAGCCGTGCCGTAAAATGGGAACGCAGCCAGGATCTTCGAATTGTTGGTCGCGAAATTAAACGTTTGCGTACCGCCCCAGCAAAAGCCGGTCACAACCACTTTTCCATTACAGGCTGGCAATTCTTCAACATATTTCAAGGCGGCGTTCAAATCAGCCGTGATTTGCTCAAGGGACAAACCAGCGATCGCTCGGCGAACTTCTTCACCACCAAAACTCGATGTTCCACCTCCGTCCTTACCCATGCCGGATAATAAATCCGGTGCGATCGCAATGTAGCCCGCTTCCGCCAGTTGATCTGCAACACCTCGAACCCAATCGGTGAGCCCAAAGATTTCGTGAATCACGATCACTGCGGTTGCCTTGTCCTTGATTTCCGGAAAAACCAAGAAAGCTTGCAATTTTCGGTCGCCTTGCTCGATCTCGACCCATTCGCCATGTCGTGGTGATTCTTCCAAGCGAGCTTTCGCCCAATCTTGACCATAGATACTTGCGACACAAGTTATACAGAGTAAGGTCAAACACAATTGAACTGCCTTGAGCATGTTTTCCTCCAAAAGTGATTTCGACAATGGTCCCACAATTTTCCAACCATCTTTGCGTTCGCCGCGAGACCATCGCGGGCGATCTTAAGGCTAGTCGATTCCGAATTCGTTGAGTAGCCACTCGCCGCAGGACCTCAATAATTGACGCTGGCCAATGTTAAGTTTAAAACTATGGGGGTGCATTCTGGAATCGATTCCTGATTCCCGAATATTGCACAGACATCTGAGAATATGTGTTCCGTTCTTCTTGGGGCCATTACAGCCCGCTCGTCATGTACAAATTGGCGGTGCAAACAAGAAGGTCGACTCAATCCAATAATCTATTCTGGAGCAGACCTCATGACAAAATTCTTTTTCGTAATTCCTTTATCATTTGGCTTGATTGCCATGACTCTTACTAGTTTACCGCATATGCATGCTCAAACAATTGAATTGGACCGTGACAATCCGTTTTCGGTCCCCAGTACGTTGCCGTTTCAAGCACCTGACTTTACCAAGATCAAGAACGAGCATTTCCAGCCCGCAATCGACGCCGGAATCAAACAACAATACGAAGAAGTCTTAGAAGTCGCCAATAATCCCGACCCACCTTCTTTCGAAAACACGATTGTCGCCATGGAAAAAACGGGGGAATTGTTGACTCGCGTCTCGCGCGTTTTCTTCAATTTGACCTCCGCCAATACCAATCCGGAATTGCAGCGAATTCAAATCGAAATGGCGCCTAAGCTGGCAGCGCATTCGGATAATATTTTTTTAAATCCACAGTTGTTCTCGCGCGTCAAGCAATTGTATGACGATCGTGAAAATCTGGAACTCAATGGCGAACAACATCAGCTTCTCAAAGAAACGTATATTCGCTTTGTGCGGGCCGGTGCACAATTGAATGCAGAGGAGCAGGCGCGAGTCCGCGCGATTAATGAAGAGATGTCGTCGATCTCGGCGAAATTCCAAGAGAACTTGCTGGCGCTTACTAAAGAACGCTCAGTCTTGGTTGACGACGTCAAGGAGTTGGACGGGATGAGCGAAGCCGAAATTGCCGCTGCCGCTAAGTTAGCTGCTGATCGAGGCGACGATGGAAAATATTTAGTAGTGATTACGAATACCACTCGACAACCGATCACCGTTTCGCTCAAAAGCCGCGATTTGCGTAAACGTGTCTGGGAAGCCTCAGCCTATCGAGGTTTGGGCAGAAACGGTGGAATTGACAATCGCGAGTTGGTTTTGCAACTTGCTAGGTTGCGTGCGGAAAAGGCAGCGTTGCTCGGCTATGCCAGCCACGCGCATTATGCGTTGGAACCGCAAATGGCCAAGACCCCTCAAGCTGCCTCGGAGATGTTGACGAATATGGTGCCCGCCGTGGTCGACAAGGCCAAGCAGGAAGCCGCGGAGATAAAGGCCATGATGAAGGCCGATGGTCTCGACGGCGACGTCCAGCCATGGGACTGGGAGTACTATGCCGAAAGAGTGCGAAAAGCAAAGTATGATGTCGATGCGTCGCAAGTTAAGCCATACTTGGAACTGGATAGCGTGTTGAAAAATGGCGTGTTTTACACGATGAATCGCTTGTTCGGTGTGTCGTTTAGCGAGCGGTTCGATATTCCCGTCTACCATCCTGATGTGCGCGTCTTTGATGTATTCAACGAAGACGGCTCGACCGTTGGTTTGTTCTACGCCGACTATTTTGCTCGACCTGAAAAACGAGGTGGTGCATGGATGAGTTCATTTGTCACCCAATCTCGTTTACAAGGCACCAAACCGGTAATCATCAATGTGATGAATATTCCGAAACCTGCTGAGGGAGCCCCTGCCTTGCTGACATTTGATGAAGCGAGCACGATGTTCCATGAAATGGGGCATGGCGTTCATGGACTGTTCTCCGACGTGGAGTACCCCTCGCTCGCTGGGACATCGGTTCCGAGAGACTTCGTTGAGTTCCCCTCGACATTCCAAGAGGATTGGTCGATCGAACCAGAAGTGCTGCAGAATTACGCCAAGCATTACCAGACTGGCGAAGTGTTACCCAATGAATTGCTGCAGCGAGTGCTGCAGGCCAACAAATTCAATCAAGGGTTTGACACGCTGGAATACATTTCAGCGGCATTGCTAGACCTCGACTGGCATGCGGTTTCACCGGAAAATGCGCCAACAGATATGGAGGATTTCGAAGCTGCTTCGTTAAGAAGGCACGGCGTGGATCTGCCTGCTGTTCCACCACGCTACAAGACAGCATATTTCGCCCATGTCTGGCCGGGAGGATACGCGGCCAGTTATTATGCGTACATGTGGAGCGAAGTCTTAGCGGCCGATTCGTTTGCGTTGGTACAGGGTCGTGGCGGACTTTCTCGTGAAAGTGGCGAACAATTTCGCAACAGCATCCTATCTCGCGGGGGAAGTTCAGAGCCGATGGACTTGTATATCGAGTTCGCTGGACGAGAACCCTCGGTCGATGGTTTGCTGATTCGCCGTGGCCTAAAAGAGGAATAGTCTCGACGACGGATCTGTATTCAGGATTCGCTGGAATCCAGACATTGCGAAGAAACCTGGCAAAGCAAAAGCCACGAGCGCGTCGCTCGTGGCTTCATTTTCTTCAAGACTTCACTTTGCTCAGCGCTCAAGCTGTCTAAGCCGCGAAGTTGTTAGCCACTTCTTCCCAGTTAACTACTCGCCACCACGCGTCGACATAATCCGCACGGCGATTTTGGTAGTTGAGATAATATGCATGCTCCCACACATCGATGCCCAAAAGTGGCTGCTTACCGTTTGTGATTGGACTATCTTGATTCGCTGTGGCGACAACCGACAATCCATCATCCGCTTTGACAAGCCAAGCCCATCCACTACCAAACTGCCCAATTGCAGCTTTGGTGAACACTTCCTTAAATTTCTCAAAGCCGTCGAACGTTGATGCAATTGCTTCCGCCAATTTGCCTTGAGGAGTATTGACATCACGCGGCGAGCGCATCACACGCCAGAATAGATTGTGGTTGGCATGTCCACCGCCATGATTGCGAACTGCTGTTCGAATCGATTCCGGCAAGTCGTTTAATTTTCGCAATAGATCATCCAGGCTATGGCCGGCCAGTTCAGCATGCCCCTCCAAAGCCTTATTCAAATTCGTAACGTATCCCTGGTGGTGTTTCGTATGGTGAATGTTCATCGTTTTACTATCGATGACAGGTTCCAAGGCATCGTATGCATAGGGAAGTTCTGGTAACTCGAAGTCAGGAAACGTCTCGGCGGATCCAACCTGTTTGAATGCCGAGTCGCTGGCCACGCACGAGGGGAATGTGCAGGCTGCGCCGCTGGCGAGCAATGTTGCAGAAGTAACTTGCAAGAATTGTCGTCGTCCCACCCTTCCGCTTTTGCTGATGGCCAAACTGCGATGTTCAAGCGGCGTATTCATGAGTCTTTCCCTTTCAAGTTCAATACAGATATTGGATTAGATGATTGCATTGGTCACATTTAGCGCGACACAGCGACTCCGGTCCGTAGATTCCAGTGAGCCAATCGTAAGCCCAAATTGTAGCACGATTGTTTCAAATGTTTAAGCGAGTTCCTTCGCTTTCAATGTCTCGATCTCCCCCTTGCAAACAACGTTCCCCGAGCCAAAGATACCAACGCAGGCAAAAACATTAAGTCAGCAGCTGTCGCCAACAAGAGAATTAATACAATCGCGATGGCAAATTGGCTGGCGGGAACAAACTCGGCAAATGAAAACATAATGAGACTTGAACAACAGATGGCCGTAGTGAGGAGCATCGGTCCACTGCACTGCTGGTACGCAATACATACGGTCTGACTGCACTCACCTTTTTGCATATACGCCATCCGGAAGTTGTGTAGGAAGTGAAACGTGTTATCGACGGCGATACCCAAACCGACACTTGCGGTAAGGACCAAACCAACGTCAACTGGAAATTCAAACCAGCCTAACATGCCGAAAAAGACTCCTGCTGGAAACACGTTAGGTAACATGGCAAGGAACCCCCCAGCCACGGAACGCAATAGAACAATGACCAGCGGCGTGATAATTGCGAACGCAAGAAAGAAACTCCACGTTAGATCGGCGAATAAACTATGATGTCCTTGCCGCGCGATCGGCACCAATCCCGTTCCGATCACGTGCACTTCCCCTGGCATCGGCAGACTTAGCTCTTTGATTTTCCTTGTGTTGTCTTCGATCAAGTCTTTCAAATCAATGCGTTCATCGGTTTGACAAGAGGCCGTAATTCGCCAGTGCCATCGTCCATCAACCACAGCCAGTAGCCCATTGTTCTCCAATTGCGATTGCCGCGCCAACAATCCCTCGTTGAATGTGGTGCGATAACTCAAGTCGCGCACGCCGCGCGACAAGGACGGATACTTTGAGTGATGTATTAGACTGGCAATCGATACTGAGGATAAGACTCGCGGATCTTCATTCAATACTGCCTGAATGTGCAACAACGAGCGAACCTGTAAATGAACATCCTCTTCGCTGGCACGATCGAACCAGACCACAAATTCGACGGCTTTACTCGCCAAGCCTTGCTCCTCAAACCAGAGCCGATCTTGGCTGAACTTGCTATATTTGCGAATTAACGCCGCACTGTCCAAGTTGACGTTAAGTCGAGATAATCCCGCGACCGCAAACGCCAAGACACATATCATGGCAGCAACGGTCAGCATTGGCCGACGAGTCGCCAGTTCAAATAATCTGCGACGTAACGGGTCGAGTTCTTTGCTGAGCGAGCCGTAATTGGTAACGCGTTGAATCTGGAGCAGTCTAAGCAAGCTGGGAAAAAGCGTCATCAATAAAATTAGTGCCACGATGATCGCTATGGCTGAGAACGTGCCAAACTGCTTCACTGCGGGGACACGACCGACAATCAGCGACCCGACGCCCACCGCGGAGGTAAACATGGCGAAAACCACGGGACGTGCGGCTGTCAGCACCATTTTTTTCTCCGGTTCGCTTACTCCCTGCGAAACAGCAATCTGAAAATGTTTAAGTGCATGGACGGCCGACGATAGGCAAATGGTGATCACCAAGCAGGGCATGACAACCAATAGGCCATTCAACTCACCATTGATTACGACTGCGATGGCCAGCGAAAACAAACCGGCAACGCCACTCACAATCATCGGGACGAGTATCAAGCGAAACGAATGCACGCCGAGCCACGCAACAACAAGTGCCGCGAGCAAGGCCGGTGGTGCCCACAAGGCTGTTCTTTTTGTAAGCCGATCCATCTCGACCGTGAGATAAGCGTGGCCCAGCAGTTTCAGCTTATCTCGTCCTAGACCTGTCACCTGGTCTGCTATGTTATAGAGGAGTTCAACCGACTCGCGCCGATTATGTGATCCTTGATCACTCAGCTTTATCGAGACGCACGTCACCTCCAGATCATTGCCAAAGAACACGTTTTTTAAACGGCGACGAGCTTGAGATGCCGAAAAGCCAGCATCCCGCTGAGTAAGCTGCTCGATGATATCCATGCCAGACACAATATGGTCAACGAGATTTTGTTCATCAAGTGCGTCGATCTTCCGCTTAAACTCGATTAACCGTTCATCGTCGACTCGGCATCCATCCCAACTCGCCAGAATATAATCGCTCGACCCAAAATGTTTTTGAAAATCGTCGAACACTTGGCGGTCATGGGATTTGACATCTACCCAATTTTGCCAATCTTGAGTGTTGCTGCGAGCGCCTAAGATCAAGCTCACTGAAATGGCACATGCCAAAGCAGTAACAGAAATGGTTGCTAGGTCAAGAATCCTTTGCTTGTTCAATCTAGCAGCATTCAACATGAAATTGTATTGTTTGTCGCACTATTATCACAATCGTTCTGGGGCCATTGAGCTCGATTCCTGCAGGCTGCAGAAACCGCTGCAGGCAACGATCCGTCATGAAAGACAATCCGATGTTGGCACCTCCAAAGCATACGAAATTTTTGTCAGAACGGATTTTACCGAAACTTGACGCTTCAACCAAGGACGACGTCAAACGCACCAGTCCAAGGCATAGTTTGTTCGTCGGACTTATTTAACTCAACCGTTAGTTGACGGCGTTGTTCGGCATTTAGTTGACGATATAGTGAATCCTTAGCGTTGTCCTCACCATAGTCAGAAAAGTAGCATTGGGTCGTCAATCTTTTCATGCCTTCTCGATCAATTCGAAAATGGATGTGTCGCCCCATTCTGCCTTGGTACAGCCCCGGAATGATCGTTTTGAACGCGTACCTTCCATCGGCACCTGTGATCGCTCGTCCCCAAAATTGAAAGTTGTTGTCGAGCAAGGCTTTCTTATTCTGATCCCGACTGTGATTGTATCGCCCAGTAGAACATGCTTGCCAGATTTCAACGATGGCACCTTCCAACGGAGTACCTTTGCGATTTCTCACGATGCCGCCGAGTTCAATGGATTGCCCTTTGGCAAATTCATGACCATCCATTTTTTGGCTGAGATCTGTGTCACTGAAAAGTTGTTTTGCAATTTCGATTTCTGGATAGAACGGACCTTCAGTTTGGCTGGGAGTTACCGGCAATAAGTCATCCGGCATCCACAGCCCGTTTTTTCGCAAGGTCCAACCGGGCAACGCAAGAGCCATACCGCCAGTTAGGACTTGTAGCATTCGTCTTCTGGATAGCTGGGAAATTGAGTCAGGCGACATTCGGATTCCTCTCACGTAAAACTCATTCAGCGGGTTGGCTAAATACGTCATGTCCTTCATCTTAGTCGGACGCGATCACGATACTCGAATTCTACCCCACCGAACATGCAAATCCAATAGTGAAAGAAGTGGGACGAAGCAGCCATCGCAGAATGCGCGGTTATTGTTTGGGATCATCGACGGCAATTAGTTGACCCGTGACACTGTGTACGTGTAAGACATGAGTCCACGCGCGAATTCTGTCGGACCAAGCGATGCAACCCGTCAATTGGGAGTCCATTATGTTGGCTCAGATAAAAAAATGTTCCACAGTGAATTTCGTCTGGGATCAATTGATCGAAATTGGCTTTTCAACTTGTTCATAGGGAGCGGTTTGGCGATCGCGCTATTCAAGTTCAGCCATTTGTTGCCGATGGCAATCAAGTGTGTATCGGCTTTATCATTGCTTTGGCCATAGGCAAAAGGTTCTGGTCTATCGCTTGATTTGGAACACAGAAATTGTTTTGTATTGTTGCTTACTTCGAGACTATCTTGATGAGTTCTGCGGCGATTTTTTGAAGGCCCCAAACACTCGTGAGCAGGACGATAACAACCCCTAAAACGTTTCCCACCAGTCCATTGATCTTGTCACCCAGAAGTTTTTGGTTGTTCATCACAATCAACAAGATTATCGCGACAATGGGTAACAACATGCCGTTAGCGATTTGTGCCACTACAATAAGCTGTGCCGGACTGCGGCCGTCCGCAAATACCAAACAGCCAATTAAACCGAATAGTATGACGGCGCTAAATACGATCTTAAATTTACGATCTGCCAAATTGGAACTCCAACCCAAGCAGCCCGAGATCGCGTAGGCGGCCGCCAAAGGTGCGGTAATTGCGCTAGTCAGGCCTGCCGAAAACAAGCCGATACCAAGCAACCAATGACTGGCAAAACCTAGACTCGGTTCCAGTTGCTTCGCAATCTCTTGTAGGTTTCCACTTGATTCCTTGTCGGCGAAAGTGACGGCCGCTGTGATTACGATGGAAGCCGTAATCAAACCGCCGATTAGAATAGAAATGATCAAGTCGAGGCGAGAACGCGAGAGCGCAAGGCGTGGATCGGGCGAGTTGCCCCAAGTGTTTGCTGCCGAGCTGCTGTGCAAGAACAGGTTGTACGGCACTACCGTTGTTCCGATCAAAGCAATCGCGATTCCAATGGATTCGGCGGGAAGGTTGGGAACCACAAGTCCCTGCAACACCAACCCCCAATCCGGTTTGGCAATGATCGCGGAGATGATGAACAAAATACTCATCAATACCACGAAAAATACCAAGACGTTTTGGATTAGTTTGAATTTGCCCGACATCAAGAGCAACCACGCTACGATCGCAATTGGCACTGCGATCCAGCGAAAGGGAATGCCCACCAGGCCGGCGATGCCGGAGGAAGCACCTGTTATGTTACCCGCTTGAAATGCTGAATTACCAATAAGGATTGCCACGATCACCAGCGTGAAGACCAAGAATCGAGGGAAGGCCGAAGGAAATGTTGCACGCAAGGATTCGCCGAGTCCTTGCCCGGTTACAACTCCCAACCGCGCTGTCATCTCTTGCAGCAGAATAGTGGCTACCACGGCGAACCCGACTGCCCATAGCAAAGCGAACTCGAAGCTTGATCCAGCTTTACTGGCGGTGGCGATTGTCCCCGGTCCGACGAACGCTGCTGTTACCAAGAAACCTGGACCAAACAGCGACCTCTCGTTTTGCTTCATGTTCGTTGACCAGTTCTATGGATGACATTTGATACTAAAAGGGTCGGCTGGTTACGGGCCAACGCTCGTCACGGCGATAAGACCGATTCGCTGGCAATATAGCAGATCCGATCTAAACGATGATCTAGTCGTGATGCCGCCGCTGCACTTGCTGGTGTTTGACGGTTGCGGACCCGTCCGAATTTAATACTATTTCACCAAACCAGCACTCTACTAAGGTCGACAGAGTCTCCTATCGACAACGCGAGTAAGTTTCGAGACCGCTGAACGACGTTCAAAATTGCAATTCCAATTGTTTGTCGTTGCCTTCTTCAGTTTGCCTTGCTTCGTCATCTTCCTTGATCAGCGTTTTCTCGATTTCTTGTACTTTGTTTCGTAATACTTCGATTGTCTCAGCGAACTCCGCGTCGTTGCCGAATTCGCTGATAACCTGTTTGAACGCTTGCATGGCAAGCGGATATTGTTGATTCGCGTAAAATCGCTCGGCCGTCTGCATTAGTTCGGTAAATTGGTTGTGCCGATCGAGGCGTTCTTGTTCCGTTTTTTGTTTTGCTGCATGAAGGTTTGCGATTCGTTCGTTACATTCCTCGTAGATGTGTCGATGCTCACCTGTGGGATCCAAAGTTGCCATCAAGACGGTGTATGAGTCGACGGCCTCCAGCGTTTTCCCGTCGAGTTCCAATGCGTAAGCTTCGCGAAATTGTTTTGCTTCGTTCGATTCGAAGGGGTTGATTCCTCGTTCGATTCGATGGATCAAACTCTTGCGGAGAGAACCATAATACAATTCTTCTGCTTCTTCAGCTAACGGGCCTGCATTATTTCGCTGCATGACGATTTGCAAATGCTCGCGAGCGGTCTGCCAATCTGTCGCGCGATCGGACGTCAGCAACAATTTTGCACGGTCCATCAGCTTGGCCGTAGGGACTGGACTTAGTGCGTAGCCAAAGATCAATGCGATCACAAGCAAAGCAGCCAAAATTCCGAGCGACGACAACACAACGGACTGGTTTCGCGATGATCTTGATTTTGCATCCGTTTGTCCGAACACGCGCTTTGCCTCAGACTTATCAATGCCTGCATGTAAGGGGTTGAAACTGCTGGCCAACTGCTCGGCGGCAGATTGTTGAACCTGATCGATGCGTTGTACCTGATTTAATGCAAGGGTGACAGCTTTTGCGCTGTGCATGCGGAGGCGTATATCCGGTTGCAACAACTGCGAGACAACCCGATCCAGCCAAAACGGGCAATTGAGTAGCTGCGACGAAACCAGAGGTGGGCTCATCTTTTGTTTTTGTTGAGTTAATTTGGCAATGTTGTCCGGTTCAAAGGGTAAATGGCCCGTCAGCATTTCGTACAACACGACTCCCAACGAATAAAGATCATGTTTTGGGGTCGGCGGGTGTCCGAGCAGTCCTTCAGGCGAGAGGTACGCAGCAGTTTCAAGTTGTGGACGTCTCAGATTATCCCAACGTCGTTTGCCGCTGCGATTGTATCGCAGGCCGACCAGTTTCACATTTGCATCGTCTTGTACAATGATTTTGTCGGGTGACACCTCAGCGTGAACAAGTTCCTGCTGATGCAAGTAGTCTAACACGTCTGCCAACTGTTTTCCGAAGGCAACCGCTTGATCGGTAGCCAATCGACCTCGTCTCAGCAATACGGACGCCAGCGACTCACCGGCGACCAGTTCATATACAATGAAAATTTTGTTACCATCGGTTCCGATCCCGTAGACACGCGCCAAATGGTCGTGCCGAATCGGTTTCAGCAATTCCGCTTCCCTGTGATACTTGGCAATGGCCTCGTCTCGATCAACATTCTCGGACAAGGAAATGAACTTGAGCGCAAACTCTTTGCCATGTTCCAAATGTGTCGCGCGGTACAACGATGGCCGTCGGTTGCGACCAATCGACTTTCCGATTTGAAAAGGACCAATGCGCGAATTTTCCACCAGCAGAACCTCAGCGTTAGCGAATATCAGGTTTCACTCAACCATGCCAATAAGTCGAATACGAGTAAACCATGACCTCGGAGTCTTTCTACAATAAATTTGCGGGCGAATCGAGATAGACGGGAAAAAATCTCTAAAACGCTCACTATCTCTTAATGCGTTTTGTGAGCGATGTTGGGTCGCTGCTGCGGAATGTCGATTCGTCGACGCGATGAACTTTCACGCGTTGACGTCAGGAAAACACTGCCATGTCGAATTGTAGTCTCGCACCAGGGAATCACACAACGACCAAATACAAAGTGCGTTGGACAACATTCTTTACAAGCCTACGCGCACGGGTTCGAGATCGTGAACAATTTATGCCAAGCTGCCGTGCAAGTTGTCGGCGACATGCACGTAAGTTCCCATCGATTACGTTTACAGGTCGACTATCCTGCGGGAAACTGCCGGCAGTATTCGTACATGGCCACTACGGCAGACGTCGCAGCATTAAAACTTAACGGGCGACCATAAACCGGGATCTCCACCACATCGTGCAAGATCGCCAAGATGTCGTCCGTAATTCCAAGCCGCTCGTTACCAACCACCAGCACTGATGGTCGCACAAAGGAATACTCGTAAATGGATTGTGAATTCGTTGTTTGTTCCAATCCCACTAAGCGATAACCAAGGCGTGCGTATTCATGCAGGGCTGGAGCGAGAGACCGGATTTGCTTGATGTTAACAACTTCGATGGCGTCGCGAGTAATTTCAGGATCCAGTCGACATCGTTCAGCGATAACCAGCGATGTAATGCCAAAACAGCCCGCGGCACGCACGATCCGCGACAAATTGACGTTGCTTCTCATCGGCATGCAGGCGATCACCAGTTCTCTGTCTCTTGCGAGCTTTGTCGGCGGCTTGTGTCGCAAATGTTCAAATTTGTTTGATCCAGACATGTTTGTTTTGCTCTGGTGTCTACCTGCACTACGCACGTTACTCTTACAAATTCGCTGATTTCTTCTGCAGATTCAAATCATTGGCTCGATGGTTCACGGGAGTTCCTTTTATTCGTGATCCTAGCCAAGAAGAAATCGACGGCCACATACGCGATCAAGCTCATCAATGTTGCCACGAGCGAAATGGGGAGTTGCCAGTCGCCGATAGGACGGAACCAAGTGGGTGCGAATGTGTCCGTCTCCAAAATGAGTCCGCCTGGATTCAAAAATGACTCCCAGCCCAATAAGAAGTGGCAGCCCCATACGGAAATTCCGACGAGCATACTGGCGAGTGCTGGCCATTCGCGCCGCGGTTTGGAATATATGGCAAAGATCATTGGCACAAATAAGCCCACCATGGTGATCGCATAAGCATCCTCAAGTAATTCGTAAGCGGTTTTTCCAGAATAAGCAACGAGCAAACTGCAAAAGGCCACAACCCCCACGCAGATTCGGTTCAGTTTCAGCGGGTCCATGTTCAATCGCGGTTGCAGAAGGTTTTTTGACAATACTGCAGAAGGTGCAAGGATCGCGCTATCGATGGTTGACATAACAGCTGAAAAAATCACGACAATGAAGATGATGTTGAGCGGAGGGGTCAAGAACGCTTGTGCAAGCGTCGCGAGAACTCCCTTTTCAGTTTCGCCAGGTAATAGCACAGCCGCCCCCGCTGCCAAATAGACGGCGATGGCACCGAATAATAAGTACATAAAACCTGCAATTAGGCAGGCTCTCCGCGCAACGATTGCGGACTTCGCAGCGAATACGCGTTGCATCAAATCTTGGCCTGGAATGTTACCCAGAGCCCCGACCGCCAACAGTCCGAGCCATGAGAAGAACGCAACTCTGCTCTCCAATGGGACGAGAACCCAATGTCCTTCCTCGCCGCTTTCGATCACTTTCTGAAATCCAGTCAGGGGGCTGCCCTCCCCGACTTGCCAAAGCACTGTACCGACCAAGAAGATCAAGCCAACTAACAGCAGGAGCACTTGGACCGAATCCGTCAACGTGACCGACCACATCCCACCCATCATCGTGTAAATCGTTGTTACCAGAGCGATCAAAAGAATGCCAACAGATATGGGTAGCCCAAAAATCAACTCTAACAGCCCACCCAACGCTACAAACTGAGTGGCGATCCATCCGAAATAGCTGGGGATCATCACGCATGAGCAAACGATTTCACTGCGCTTACCAAACTGTTTGGCGAACAGGTCCGGAACAGTTTCAATTTGGAAACGCCACATCCTAGCCGCAATAAACCAACCCACAAGCAGCAAACAGATTCCAGCGCCCAGCGGGTCGAGGGCCGCAGCGCGGATTCCCTCTTCCTGCACGTCATCCGCCACTGCCAAGATCGTTCCGGCACCAAACCATGTAGCGAGCAGTGTCATCCAGGCCAGCGACAGGCCGAGCCGACGCCCCGCGATCAAATAGTCGGTTTGATTCTTGACCTTGCGTTGAGCCACCCTAGCGATAAACAACATCAGCACTACGTATGCGATTATGGTCGCCGCGAGAATCCATTGCATGTGGAGCGATTGTTGTACCATGAAAGTTCGACGATTCGAAGAACGCAATATTCTGTTCAGTTTGCACTGGCAAGCCACGAATGCCCAACGACTTGTGTAAGCTCAGGTCGAGCTGAACCATCAATTGGTGCGCCAATCATAAGCGAATCTAAATTCATTGGCTATACTTGCCCTTAGCCGGCGAGTCGAATTTGTTGTCAATCAATATCAAGAGTTTAATTCGATCGTTCGGTTGCTAAAAATTAGCTGCCGAATTGGCTGGTTTTGGCCAAGTCATCTGCAGGAGCGAGTATGGTGCGTAATTCATGCAGCGAACTCGCCTCAGTTTGCGGGCTATAAAATCGCGAAAGCGACCGTCGCGACTGTCGGTAAGAACGAAAAACGATGTAGGTCAAACTAGCTGTTACAATCACGAAAGTGAGCAATGCAAATGTGCCCACCCGCGCAAGGCGTTGGCCTAGACTGCGGACCGGTTCCATGACAGTATTAGCATCTTGCACAGCGACGACAAACAATCCAGTTTCGCCAGATTGATTCGTACCATTAGGCTTGTAGGTGACCGGCACGATACCCGCCACCCACTTCTGTTGGTCGCCGCGGTGCCTCGGATCGTAACCTAGCGGATCCGCGAAATAATTTTGGGCCTCCTTAAATTGCGCAAAGTCAACTTGGCGTTTGGCGAATCGCTCATCCAGTTGTTCGCCTTCACGAAGATTTTTCTGGGCGTCTCGAATCATTGGGTGTTCCAAGATCATCCCTTGGTTCATGCCTCCGCGGCCATTGATCAACATCGCGTATTGCGTATCTCCATCCTCGAACGAGATGAACTCACCTAACTCTACGGTGACGCCGATGATTCCCTCGAATTCGTTTTGCAAAAATATGGGGACGGAAAAAGCAACTTTCCAGGTGTTCGTGGCGCGACTGAGAAACACCTCCGAGACTTTTTTGTCGGTTATATGTTCCTTGGTGCTACCAGATGTTGTTCCATGATATCGCACAGTGCCGGACTCATCACAGCTAATCCAATCGGTTTCACCTTGGTGAAAATAGGAGCGATAAGACCAGTTCTTGCCAAGGGTGTTGCTGGTATCTTTATCCCAAACCGCTGCGACCTGAACTCCATTTCGATCACAAACAAACCAACTATTCGCGTGAGGCATCTTTGGGTCTTTCAACCAGCCATCCACGAACCGATTGAGTTTCTGTCTCACTTCTAAATCCACGAACTCTTCACGAGCCAAGACAATTTGCTCTTCCTCCTGGGTGAGACGATTCGATATTTCTAAGTCGTTTTGATTAGGATCGGTAAATAAAGGCGTCAACTCTTGAACGCGTTCGTGGCTCAGGAACTCTTTGTAAGCCGCCACAAACTCTGGGCTGTTGAGTTGGTACTCTAACCCCTCAAAATAATCCGCGATCCGTTCAGCCACGGCTCGAGCGGCGAACATCGCTGCCCAACGATTGCTTTCGACGGCGCGTTCGCGAAAATCGGCTTCGGCTCGCGTGATGGATGTGTTATAAGCCCAAGCTGCGAATCCTCCCATCAAACCGAGAACCAAAAATGGCCCGAGAATTCCAAGCAACATCAAAGGACGTCGCACCATCGCTTCTTTACGTTGTCGCAGCGCATCAATGACGCTTTGCACGGTCGCAAATCGTTGTTTGGGATCAGGTACGATGCAACGATTGACAATATCAGCCAGCGCTCTGTCGACGCCTGGAACTTTACGATGAGCCGTTGGCTTAGGCGCGTTACCGATCAACTTTTTGTAGTATGCCAGTCGCGATTCCAAGGTTTGGCATGTCGCCAAATCGTCGGCACCTTGGTCGTCCCGATAGGGAGGGCTGCCAGTGAGCATGCAGTACATCAACGCCCCCAGCGCATAGACGTCCCAACGAGCGTCGGGAATCGCACCGAGATCTGCTTGTTCTGGAGCCATGTAGAATAACGTGCCCAAAGCAGGCGCTTGTTCATGCGATAATCGGGATTGACCAAAGTCGGCAAGTCGGGGCTTCTTTTCAGGATCGAGTAAGACATTGCCAGGTTTCAAATCGCAATGCAAAATTCCTTTGCCATGCAAGTGCATCAGCCCAATCGCCAGCTCTTCAAACAACTCGACGGCTTCATCGACGGGCAGCGTCGATCGATTACGCAGTTCATCCTCCAATGAGCCATGGTCAATATAGTCCATGACGTAATACGGCGGCTCGGCATTCCAGCCGACATCGAGCAACTGCACTACATAACGATTAGCCGCCAAGTAGACAAGTTTTTCGACCTCCCGCGCAAGCATCGTGAAATCTAAACTGTGTTTCCGCGTGTAAAATTTGATGGCCACTTGCCTACCCGTAGTTTGGTCGATGCCTAACCAAACTTCACCATAAGCTCCTGACCCCAATAAACGATGGATCGAGTATCCTGGGACATCTGAGGGGGGCTTGGACTCATCTTCGCTGAGCGTCTTGGAACGCAGAATCTCTTCAGTTGACTGAAGTTGCGTCCGATTCGATTTCGAGTTTTCAACGTTGGGTTTGGGAGCCATAAAGGATTAAGCCCGAGCCGCGTAGACAAAGTGAGTTGACGTCAGTTGCTTTTTCTTCCGCTTCATTATAACGTTTTGTGTGGTCGCCGATCAGTCCATTCCTACAAATCTGGTTTTTGTGAGCGCGATGTTGAATTGCCTCTAGTAACTTTGAGTACCGCACCGCGAGAAGAATCGTCGCTGCTTATGAGTCGAAACAGTTCTCCGTCGCCATTTCATGCAGTTGCATTTGATTTGGACGGTTTGATGGTAAATACAGAAGACATTTACGATGAAGTCTTGGAGACATTTCTAGGTCGGCGAGGTTTCGCTTTTACGCTGGACCTTAAACTGGCCATGATGGGGCTGACAGCGCGGGATGCGTTCGGCGTGCTCAGCCAACGATTTGGCTTGGAGCAAGAACTCGACGTGATCCAACATGAAGTAGAGCGAATATTTTTCGAACTCATACCACAAAAGATCCGAACCATGGAGGGCTTGTTTTCGTTGTTTGAACAGATCGATCAACGCTCAATACCCAGGGTCGTTGTGACCAGTAGCCCGCGCAAGTTAGCGAATTGGGCGATGAAGTTTGCCGGTATTGAAAGGAATTTTCAGTTTGTCTTGACTGGAGACGATATCGAACGTGGCAAGCCGGATCCACAAATTTATCAACTGGCGATGCAGAAGTTAAATGTTGCGCCGACGCAGTTGATGGTGTTTGAAGATAGCTACAATGGCAGCTTGGCAGCCGCACGTGCGGGTGCTTTCACGATTGCCGTCCCCGGAAGGCATAGCGTTAACCAGGACTTTTCGCACGCTGACTTGGTAGTCTCCTCACTACAAGATCAACGCATTTTTGATTTGCTTGTCGAATTTCGGCAACCGTATAACTAATGGCAGTCCACTAACAATAGATGTCTTCGTTCGCACATTGGATTGATTTAATCACCAGCTAGTGATCGACGGTGATATTCGAGATCAAGGGCTGAGTTATGGTCAACCAAGGCCGAGACTTTGAAAATTCGGGCAATTACCGGTTTCAAAGCCGCTCTGTTTGCATGCAATCCGCCAAGAGATCCGAAAATCACGATCTTTTGAGAATAATTCGTTGCCGGGGCGCGAAATTAAGCTATGAGCAACGTTATTGGTTTAACGGCCATCATATTCGGTGAACAAATCCAGACGAGAAGACGTGGTTTCGCTGGCGGCACTCGTGCTCAGCCATGCTCAAAAGCCGAGGATTTCGTACCTGTTCTTGTCTTGAAAAAAGTACCATGTGGTGGATCGGGAGAGCGCTCGTTGGCGGATCGATGATTCATCATCGGTATCGTCGAAATTTGCAGTGCCGAAAAGAACGGGAAAAGACATTTTATACCGGAGCAATAATATGAATAAAATTTGTCAAATGATTAACTCAACTGCTTTACACGTGATCATTGTCCTGGCTACTTCTTGCGGAAGTTTCAACGCGCTTGCTCAAGTTACGTCGGAGCAACAGGATTCGTTGCAAGATACGACGAAGACGCTTGAATGTCCGATCGTCGACTTTCATGTCAATCAAGTTCCCTTGCATAAGGTTATTCAAATGATAAGAAATCAGGTCTTCGATAACCTAGGTTACGCTCCCAATTTTGTAATCCAAGATTCAGCAAAGGAGATTGTTGTTCCACAACTGGAAGTGACAGGAATTTCGGTTGAGAGTCTGCTAGACGCCTTGGTTTTTGTAACTGATGAAAAGATTGGATACAGTGACGAATCAGGGTGGATATCGATCTATATTGACGAGGAACCGAAAGAGGTGTTGGTCTTTAACTTAACTGGATTTGCTTCGCGAATTGAAGCGCTAGTTGAAGCAGTGAATGAAGGTTTGGCCTTTCAGCAGTCTATAGGCGGAGTTACGACCAAATATCATGCCGGAAGCGAGTTGTTTTTTGCAAAAGGAACGCCCCAAGATCTCGACCTTGTTCGCCAGATCGTCGGCCAGTTCACTGGTAGATCTATTAGACCGTCTTCTGGGCCTAGTGCTGGTGGCGGTGGCGGTGCTGGCATCAATAATAATGACTAGCTGACTGCCTAAGACTGATCTACAGTGAAGATGCGAATATTGATTGTTGATTGACGGAGGAAAAGAGACCAAAGCAACCTGCGGGTTGTCTTTGGCTCTTGAGTTAGGAATTGCAAATGGGAATGACGAGCCGAATAACGCGAAAAGTAGCTTTTGCGAATTCGGCGCACCTTTGGAATTGTCGCGAGAAGCGCTTTTCGGAACTAGAGACCGAATCGACAGAGTCATCAGCCGACGGAGTACCGGGATCCTTGGATTGGCACGACGTAACCAAACGCATCAGCCGAGGAGATATGGATGCCTTTGGGATCTATTACGACCATTTATTCGGAACGATGTTTCGTGAAGTTAACCGTATAGTTAAAGTTGATGAAAACACGGCCCTCGATTTCGTACAAGATGCGATGCTTAAAGCGGGACGCTGCATGAAGCCGTTGCGAGATCATCAATCCGTGATCGCTTGGTCGATAGTCGTTGTCAAAAGCGTGGTTTACGATTGGCTCAGGCGACAGAGGCGGCAAGCTGCCGTGCTCAACTCTTATGCCGATGTTGAAGTGCAAGAGGTCGATGAATGCGATGCATCGAATGAGGCGCGGCTAGAATTGCAGGCGCGAGAGATGTGGCTGGCAGAGCAATTATCCGAGATGCCCAAGGATTTACAACAATTAGCCGATTTGCGGTACCGTTTGGGTTGGACATTAGAACGGATCGGAAAGCAAGTTGGACTGCGGCCCGGATGTGTCGATGGAAGGCTACGTCGGATGATCGAACGGTTACGTGCATTGTCGATCGAGCATGACGCCAACGAGAGCTGGTAAGTGAGTCAATGATGAACGAATTTGAAAAGTTGAGCACACAAGGAGAGATGCGACGGTCGGCGATGCGTAACCGTCTGCAGCAGCAATTGTTGCGTGAGGCAAAACAAAGAAAAAGTCTGCGGCGGCGAAGCCTAGCTGGTCTATTTGTTTTCGCAATGGTAGGTGTTGCATTGCTTCTGGTTCGCCTCGATACCGGGAATAATCGATTGAACTCGGAGCTTCCGAATGGTGTTGCGTTAATTGATCGGGAAGTCGGCGAGGAACAGGACGTAATAGCAGTGGAACCAGAACGCCTGAAACTTCATTTGTCGCATGTATCCCTCACCCTAATTGATGACAACGAAATGTTATCGTTATTGGATGAAGCAGGCTTCCCTTCATTCATTGCCAATACTGATCGAGGAATGGTCGTCTTGCCGCGCAAGAGACCGCAGAACAATTAGGATTCAACCAAGATTGTTCACAGTCCGAGCATGGGATTGGAAGGTCTTAACCCACACAATTCTTTTCTGTTTGACGCTGTTCATAAGCGATCGTGTCTTCGGTTGAGGCCGAAAGCCATTATAATAACGCTGTGATTCGATTCAGTCAGCGTTTGGAAGAGTTAAGCTAATGTTGTATATCTCTTTGAAAATGGTTTTGCTCGTCGCGCTCGCTTGGCAGTGTTCCACGATGACGGCGGCGGGACAAGATGCTCCGGTTCAAATGACGATTGTCGGCCCTCGCTGCTGGCTAAGCGAGATGAACACATACTCGGCAGCGCGGCGACCGGATGTAGTGTGTCACGTTGTTGCCTGGGAAGATCTGGTTGAGGCGCAGCCCGGAACCGACGAGCCAGAAAAAATTAAGCGATACCTGTATGAACAATGGAAACAGTCAAAAATTGACCACGTGTTGTTAATTGGCGATGCCAGTGTTATGCCGGTTCGGTACATGGTACTGGATCGGGTTACTCCAGCGGCACATGACTACGCATTCTATGCGAGTGATCTCTACTACGCCGACTTGGCGAAGTCTGATGGTGGCTTCGAGAATTGGAACGGAGTAACGGAGGGATTTCATGGTCAGTATTTTGGAGAGGTGCGAGGAGAAAAGCATAAAACTGATCCGATCAACTACGATCAAATCGATTATCGACCCGAAATTGGAGTTGGTCGTTGGCCAGTTCGCACTATCGAGGAGTTCGAAACCATTGCTGGCAAATCATTGGAACACGAGCGACAGATTCGCGCGCGGTCGACAGATTCGCGCACTGTTGGTTTTATCTCAGTAGATGGCTGGATCGACAGTCGACCCAGTTTGGATCTGGCCGCCGAACACCTGACCGGCTGGACAATTGAGAAGCGTTACTACGCGGACCGCACTCGAAATGATTTGACGGCGCCGCCATCCGCGAGCGAAGTGAAGTCTCTGTTCGGCAAAAAGGCGAGACTGTTGTTTCATGCCGGACACGGTCATCCCGATCGATGGCATGATTGTGTTTCATTGGCGCAGTTGCTGGATGTGGATACGGCTGGACATTGGCCAATTATTTTTTCAGTCGGATGTAGCACCGCTGTCTTTGCTCCGCAGGCTCCCTATGAACCGTACGTTGATATTGACGGTGTACACCACGAAGGAACGAATGCAGGAGAAGTGTTTCGATCGCCGCCCCCCGCTGTCGCACCACTCCAACCGGTCGAATTGACCTGTCGTAGTATGGGAACCGATTTGCTGGTTGCTACTCCCCGCGGTGCCGTTGCTTATTTTGGTTGTGCAACTGGTTCACAGCCTTGCGGCTTGACCTTGTTGAGAGGATTCGTGTCGGCGGTGCCCAATGAAGCCGCCAACCCTCCGGTTCGCTTGGGTGATGCCTATCGGAAGATGATCGATTATTACGTTGACGCGGAACGGTTGTCGGAGCTTAAACCGACCGAAAGCTGGTACCCTCCCAGCATCTTTTTCCAAGGAATGAAGTTTGTGCTTTTTGGTGATCCCAGTCTGACATTGCCGTGTAAATAGATGAACTACCTAAATATTCAACTTCGATTGAGCAAGACGTTTGCAGCTCATTCTCAGCGTGTTTGCGGTTGCCGCGAGTGAGGGTTTGCAGATCGATCGTTTGTCCACGCGATGGTGCAATTAAAAAGCCGAAGCCCTATTCCAAGTTTGACTGGATGTCTTCTAAACGTGTCCTGATGGGGCACTTCGTTTTGATGCTGTCGCGCTTAGACTTAGGAGACGGCAGGACGTTGCCGTCGCGCGAAGGTGAGTTGTTGAACGCCAAAACGTCAGCCAAGGTTTGAGCCCACCAGCTGACGTTTTGGGATTTTGATGGAGTGACTGAAGATCGAAAGGAATTTTGATCCTGGACCTCGAGTGTTGGTTGATTGGGGGGCTGGAAGTGATGAAATCCTCTACATTTGACCTAGCAGACGCGGTAATCACCCTCGGTAGGCCTTAAGTCGTCGGTTTGGTAGCGGGTACGACGCTTCAAAATTGCGCAGCACGTCATACCGAACAATAGGACAAGCGACGATGAAGGTTCGGGTACGGCACCTGGGCCGCCAAGTGCCGCGACTTCGGCCGCCGAAAGCGGAGCATTGTAGAAGCGGATCAAATCGACAAAACCAGGAGCCGCCTCATTACCGCCTGTGGCGATGTCGTCCATGAAGAAATGAATGATATTGCTCGGTCCATTTGCCAGAGCAAGATTTGAGGAGTCGGTAAAATCGAGAATATAATTACCATTAATGTAGGCGGTAAACACATTCGTCGCGCTGTCACGTGTCACGATCAATCGGACGTCAACGCCTGGTGAAAAGCTGCCAGGTGCACCTGCTGCCCCCCCGCCGTAGTACGTCAACTGCGTACTGATGTTGTAAAGTCCGGTGTCCACGGTCAGGTCCTTGAAATCGATGATTTTTCTATATCCGGTTAACTCATTGAAGTGAAAGATTGTTTCGATTGAGTAATTTCCTGGATCCGCCAGACCACTGACAAATGACAAACCCTGAGATGCCGCAAATGTGTAACCCGTCGGGCCCAAGGAACCACCTCCAGAGACGAGTGGTGCTCCTCCCAGGTCATCAGCAAACGTGCCATCCAAGCGATACTGGTGGATCAAGTCGGCATAGGAGTATGTGCCCGTCCAAACCGAAATCCACACGATAACGCCACAGAATAGTCGCCTGATGATGTGTACCGGAATAGATCTGTAATCAAACAAAGCTGCGTTCATCTTAAACCTCTACATGGTTAGCTGATTCTTGATGCCGATTCCAAAGATCGACCATTTCAATCAATACAGATGCATCGATTAGAGGAGCGTGAGGTTAATTTCAGAGTATTGTTCGAAAATTATTGCTCATGCATGGCTGCTGCAGATTGACAATGGAATACGCGTTCAGTCGACGTGCCGAGCACACCAGCACAATCGACTTCAAACGGCCACGCCAGCGGTCCATAAAAACCACGCACGGACTCAGGCAAGTTACCATTCGTTTTGGGGCCCGCGCATGTACACGAATTGATGCCAAGTAATTGCCTCTCCTAAATCGCCGCAAATCGAACGCCCTTGGAACCGGTTCCGTGCTTACGTAGACGCCGAATTGCATCGTTAACAGCATGTCGCTGTTTAATTCCTTTAATTTCCCGTAACTGGTAAGCCTGTGTCGATACAGGGTCATCTGATTGGGAAAAACATAACAATTTAGTCATGTGGCACGACACATACGACAAGAATTAGATCGGAAATTGCAGGAGTCACATCCGACGATATTCCATTTGGATGCGGCACTGGTAGAATAGACTACGGTGACAACTAGTAGCGTCGGCGTAAGAGTTTCTTGAGCAACACCTTAATTTCTTGGCCGAATTATGTGGAGAACATGTATGGACAAGTATCGTCGATTGGTGCAGATGCCATGCCGCCACACTCTAACGAGCTTATTCCGTGTCTGTTTCGTATTCAATTTAGGCTTTGCATGGACTTGCTTTGCTCAGACTGATCTTGTCCATCGAGGTGTTCCCGAACAAGTTCAACAAATTAATCAACTTGTAGCCGAACAGTGGCAAGCCTACAATCTGCGCCCTTCCCCACCTGCGTCGGATGCCGAGTGGTGTCGACGGATTTACCTCGATATTTTGGGCAGGATTCCACGAGTTGAAGAACTCGATGATTTCTTGGGGAGCAAAGACAAAGACAAGCGAAGTCAATTGGTAAATCGGTTGCTGTATGATGACACGTACACTGAAGAGTATGCGCGTAACTGGACGACCCTGTGGACGAATCTGCTAATTGGTCGGACGGGAGGCACCGACAACAACTCGCAGATTAGTCGCGAAGGGATGCAAAAATACTTGCGAGATTCGTTTGCCAGGAACAAACCTTATCACCGGATGGTTTATGAACTGGTGACCGCGACTGGATCTCCCGCTCCGCGAAACGCCAACTTCAATGGTGCGGTCAATTTTCTAATTGATAAAGTGAACATGGATGATGCGGCGCAAGCTACTGCCGCGACGACCAAGACCTTTTTGGGTTTACAAGTTCAATGTACGCAATGCCACAATCATCCGTTCAACGAGTGGAAGCAGGACAAGTATTGGGAGATCAACGCTTTCTTCCGACAAACTCGCGCGAGAAACGCTGGCCGTCGTGCTGCGGCCATGAATGAAACAGCGGAGTTGGTTGACGTCGATTACCGGGGACCAGCCGGCATTCAAGACTCCGCAGAGATTTACTACGACTTGCGAAATGGCGAGGTAGCTGTCGCCTATCCAGTGTTTGTGGACGGCACCTCAATTGAGCGGGATGGGCGTGTCGATGTCGTGAATCGAAGGCAGAAGTTAGGTGAGTTGATTGTTGAGTCTCCCTATTTGGGAATGACCATGGTGAATCGCACTTGGGCTCACTTCTTGGGGTATGGGTTTACCAAACCGGTCGATGATATGGGGCCACACAATCCACCGTCTCATCCGGAGTTACTGGAATACTTGACCAACGAGTTTCGAAAGTATGACTATGATCTACGTTCGTTGATAACTTGGATCGTTCTCAGCCAACCCTATGCCTTATCCAGCAAGATATCTGCGGGAAATAAATCCGACGATCCCCTGCTCGGCGAGACACCAAAGTTTTCGCGGTTTTATGTGCGGCAAATGCGGGCTGAGGAATTGTATGAGTCGTTAGTCGTGGCGACGCAGGCCGAAGGAACGCAAGGAAGTTACGAAGAGCAAGAGCGTCAGAAGAATCTTTGGTTGCGGCAGTTTGCGTCGGCCTTTGGAACGGATGAAGGCGATGAAACGACGACGTTCAACGGCACGATTCCGCAAGTGTTGATGATGTTTAATGGCGAGCTAATGCGAGCGGCCACCAGTTCCGATCGAGGTAGCCTGATAGCTCGATTGGCCAACAATCCTCGTTTGAAAGACCGAGATCGGTTTGTCTACTTGTTTAAGGCTGGCCTGAGTCGAACGCCGACCCGAGATGAACTGAATCTATGCGAAGAAATCCTGAAAATTAATCGTGGAAATCAAACCGAAGCCCTAAAAGATGTTTGGTGGACGATCTTGAACACCAACGAGTTCATTTTCAATCACTGAGTCTTGAATCTTGTTGTTTGAGCAGTGCCAGGATCGGCAAAAAATTTGACATTTCTCCGCGGTTGCGTCACAATCTATTGTGGACACGCACTGTAGCGTTCGTTTGTCCGTCCGTAACGAGGGGCCGTTTGGACAATTGATCTGCACAGGTGGGCGAGAAGAAAAGGTAATTAGCCTCAATTTAACTTTGGTGCAAGGAGAATTCGACATGTTGTTCCGCACTCCTACTGGAATGTCGCGACGCCATTTTATGCAGCATCTCGCAAGTGCATCGGCATTTTCTGGCTCTGCTTTGGCTTTAGGGCATACCCTGCAATTGAACGCTTCGGAATTGGCAAGAAACCAGAAAAGCGCAATTTTGCTCTGGATGGGGGGCGGGCCATCAACCATCGATATCTGGGACTTGAAACCAAACTCCGCGAATAGCGGACCATTCAAGCCGATCGCGACGAAAGGCGATATGCAGATCTGCGAACATATGCCCATGACTGCGCAAGTCATGGATAAGTTGTCCATTGTCCGTTCCATGAGTACGCGCGAAGCTGATCACGATCGTGGTCGGTATTACATGCATACGGGATACGTTCCAAATCCCAACATTGAACATCCGAGCTATGGGGCGGTGATCGCTCACGAGTTGTTTGGCCAGCGCAGGGATCTCGATATTCCGCCGTTTGTGGCTGTGGGTGGATCGAGTGAAGGACCTGGGTTTTTGGGAATGGCATGGGCACCCTTCACAGTGAATTCTAATGGCCAAGTTAGGAATCTTAATATGCAAATGGACCCGGAGCGGTTCGCCTTACGGTTGAATGCTCTGAGTCGTTTGGAGAAGAAATTTATTGAAGAGAATCGTGGGACTGCTGCGCTCGAACATGCCAAGGTGATTGAAAAAACGGTAAACTTGATGTCCAGCCAGCAGATGGCGGCGTTTCGAGTCGACGACGAGCCTCAAGAGTTGAAAGAACGGTATGGACAAAATAATTTCGGACGAGGATGTATGTTGGCGCGGCGGTTGGTGCAAGCCGGTGTGCCGTTTGTGGGAGTTGATCTTGGCGGGTGGGGTAATCATAAAGGAATTTTTCCCACGCTGCAGAATGATCGTTTGCCGACCTTGGATCGTGCGATGAGTGCATTGGTTGAAGACCTAGATAATCGAGGACTGTTGCAGAACACGGCGATCATTTGGATGGGTGAATTTGGCCGCACGCCCAGGATCAATGGCACGGCCGGTCGCGACCATTGGGCCCGTGGTTGGAGTGTGGTCGTGGGCGGAGCTGGATTCAAGGGAGGAATAACTGTGGGAGCCACAAATGATGACGGAACTGACGTCGTGGGGACCTCGTATTCTTCAGAAGATTTAATGGCCTCGGTTTGCCACTCCTTGGGTATATCATTGGAGACAACGTTTTACAGTCGCAGTGGGCGACCGATGAAAATCGCTAATAGCGGTAAAGTCATCAAAGAATTATTTGCCTAAGTACTGCATAACTTGTAAAATTGCCGTCAAAATCCGTGTCGATGGATATGGGACAATCTATATTTGGAAGTCACATTTGACACGTTTTTGCCCGTCAAAGTACTGAAAATCCTCGGGAAAATGGAGGTTTCCGATGATTTGAGTACATGACGACTTCTTTTTCGTTTTCTTGTTAGGGTAACTCAATGACAACGTCGCCGGCCCGGGTTGGTCAGGAATCCGATTTCGACCCGGCACAACTGATAAACGAATATCAGGTGGGCGTTTGGCGTTACCTGCGTGCAATGGGATGCGAAGCGAGTTTGGCTGAGGATTTGACACAGGAAACCTTCCTGAAGGTGATACAACGCCCTTTCACGGTTTTGGATCCTTTGGCAACCATCAACTACTTGCGGAAAATCGCGCGCAATCTTTACATCTCGCACCATAGGCGAGCAGGTAAGGTAATCGCTGTCGAGGATATGCAGCAATTTGAGATGGTTTGGAACGAATGGGTCCGCGACGCCAACGGTGAGGCATTTATCGACGCTCTTACCGATTGTTTTCAGCGGCTAACCGATCGCGCAAAAACCGCATTGAGTCTCAAATTCAAAGATCAGCTATCGCGTGCCGAAATCGCAGAGTCCATTGGGCTATCCGAGCACGGCGCGAAGAATCTGATGCAACGAGCAAAAAAACAATTACGTGACTGTGTTGACCGAAAAGTAAATTCAGATGGCGTCGAAAATTGACGAACAAATCTTGAATGCCTTTCTCGCTGAGTTGATCGGCCAAGAGAAAATGCCGAACGACTTCACCGAGGAGATACTTCGTAAACACAGCGCGCGGATCAGATCCAAGCATACTTCACAATCCACATCGGCTGGTGAAATGGCGGGTGAACCCGTTAATCCAGAACAATTTCGTATCACGCAACCTTTGGATCTCGGCGATTTGAGCGAGCATGTTGAGACCAATCTCGACGGTGATTCGAATTGTCGCCGAGAATCTGCCGCACGATCAAAGCTCGCTGGATGCAGTGATACGTCTGTTCCTCGACAGAAGGCAAAGAGCCAGCGATTCAAGTCTTCCCCAACAGAGAATGTTGGACGCCAATTGAATCCACCGAAATCTGACTCAACCCTGGATTTTGCTGTTGAGAATATTGCGGAGTCATACAACTCAGAGCTGGCAACCAAGGCACAAAAAGTTCTCCATTGGGCAATTGCGGTTGCGGCTTCATTGTTATTCTTGACTAGTGCTGTCGTTGTTTATAACGCCAATCGAGGGGACGAGGCGGTAATTCCACTGTCTGCAGACACCGGGGAGAATCGCCAGACTCCACGTGATGGTCGTGAGATTGGTAATGATCCTTTGGGGAGCAATCTCGAGAACGGAGAGATCGCAGCCAGCGATTCAATACGCTCTCGTGGTGTGGAAGAGCCCGAAGTGTCGCCTGCTCGCGATGGAACTACCGGTTTGGAGGGGCGTGACCTGAACGTCGCTGGCGATCGAGATGTACGAAGCACTGAATCTCCGCAGATTGCTGCGGAAAATTCGCCCAGACCCGTGTTTAATGTCCTGCGGCCCGGTGAAATTGTGTTGCCACCTCCCTATGCTGAAGCGCAGCGAAACCAGATCGGCATGGTTGTATCGCCAATACAACTGGCGGAAGTCGTCAATCAATATCTTCAGAAGCATTGGGAGGCGAGAGAGCTGCGACCGACCCGATCCATAAACGATGACGCATGGTTGTTGCGCGTGGCAAATCGCTTGTTGGGTACGACACCGAATGCACCGCAGTTGCAACTGTTACGCGCTCAGGTCGTTGCCGAAGGGCGAGCAGCGGTCGTCGAGACATTAATGACATCCCCGGAATTTCGAGAACAATATCTGGATCATTGGGCCCGAAATTTGGCAGCCCGGTTAATTGGCGTTCGCTCTGATCTTCAAGGTCCCGATGATGAAGATTGGTCAAGGTTAGTTGGCTTCCTCCGGGATGCGTTGCGCGACAATAAGTCCTGGGATCAGGTGGCGTATGAATTAATTTCCGCAGTTGGCAGTCTTAATCCTAACCATCCGCAATTCAATCCGGCCACCAGTTATGCCGCGTTGTTGGCCAAACGCCTGGGCCCCGAACGCACCTTCTGGACGAGTCATGTAAGTCAAACATTTCTCAGCGAGAATAAACAATGCGTTCAATGCCATGATCAATCAGACTACCAATTGGTACGGCAAAAGGAATTTTTTGAACTGCACGCGTACTTTGCCCAAACGGAATTCGTCAAAGACCAAAATGAGAACGTCTTTCTCGTCAACTTGGACTACTTGCCTCAGGGTGTGGAGAGTTTAGAAGAGGCAGCGATTGAATTTGCTAGTGAAACCGGGCAAGTGGATGAAGCATATCCTGCACTATTCGGACATCCTGCCGGGTCACGTAGTGGTTTGGTAAAAGAGTTTGATCGGCGTACGGCGCTTGCGCAATCGATTGCCGATTCAGATTCATGGAAGCGCTCACTTGTGAATCATGTTTGGGCAATTATGCTCAGCAGTCCACTAGTCTTTAATGCTTCCGTAGATTCAGCGACTCGAGAATTGGAAGGCGTATTGGCCGAACATTTGTCTAGCTCACAAAACAATGTCCACGATCTTGTGCATGCAATCGCTTTGAGCCGAGTTTTTGCACTCGGTGCTGATGAGAGTGGCGCGCGTTTGAATGATAACCCGCTGTTAGGCACCGAAGCATCGTTTAGCCATTTTTATGTGTATCCACCAAGCTATCGTCGTCCAGCAGAAACCTTGGCGATCGTGGATGAAGCGTATTCGTCTAAAGGCTCAACGGATCTAGTCGCAATGCGAGGAGTACTGGCACAACGCCTAAACGTTGGCAATGGAGGAACGGCTGGCAAGGCTGGCGACGTGCCGCGCGTACTCCGCTTACGTGAATCTTTGCCGGAAAAACAAGCGGCCTGGGCTCAGGCGGGCTCGAATGCCGATATGTTGCAAAAGATTGCTGAAAGCTCGCTGGACGACCGAGCCATGTTTGAGCATATCTTCATCGCGGCCCTTAAGCGTCAACCATCAGACGACGAAATCGAAAAAGGAGTTGCGTTGCTAACTAAGGCCGGCGAGAATAAAGTGCAAGCCCTACAGGATATATGGTGGGCCCTATTCAATTCTCATGAATTCACTTGGCCCGATGGAATCCGCTAGCACACTCGGCTGAGTCGAATGTTTTCCGGCACGAATTCCATTCTCGACATTGCGTACTCTCGCAAGCGCTATTGGTCGAAATTCATTTACGGCTTAACATAAGCGATTACATGGATGGCAAAATGGATTTTGGTTGAACCGGTGCATGGTTGTCTGTTTTGCCTCTAGCCGCATGCGCATCGATGTCTGCAAAGTCGCTGGCTTATCGACCGATAGAGGGCGTATTAGCGCGGCAGCGGAACGGATCACACATTCGCGCTAGAAGACAGATTACCTCAGGAAAGGACGCCTGAATGTATACATTGGGGGAACTCGCCCAAATCGTTAACGGCACCGTCATTGGCGACGCGCGAGCTGAAATCTCGGGGGCTGAAGTTCTCTCCCGGGCGCAAAGTGGTCATATTTCTTTCCTTCGCTCCGACAAGTTCAAGCGTGAACTTTTGAGTTGTCAAGCGACAGCGTTCGTCGTGCCGACAGGGTTCTTCGTTGACCGCCCCTGCATACAGGTCAATGAACCTGAACATGCGTTCTCGTTAATTGTTGCCATGTTTCGACGGCCCATCGAATCGCGTTTCAGCGGAATAAGCTCAGCGGCAAATATAAGCCCTCGCGCGAAGTTGGGCGTAGGGGTTACGGTGTATCCTGGCGCGTTTATCGACGATGATGTCACGATCGGAGATGGAACTACGATTCATGCAAATGTAAGCGTGATGGCGGGTTGCGAAATCGGGCGCGAAGTCAATATCTTTCCAAATGTTGTGCTCTATCCTGGAACGTGCATTGGTGATCGGTGCAACATCCACGCAGGCGCCGTCTTAGGGGCACACGGATTTGGATACGAATCAAGCAGTGGGAACCATGTTCTTTCGGCCCAACTTGGCAACGTGGTCATTGAGGATGATTGCGACATCGGTGCTTGTGCTACGATCGATAGAGGCACCTACGGACAGACGCGAATTGGTGCGGGAACGAAAATTGATAACTTAGTCATGGTGGGGCACAACTGCACGATTGGCCGAAAGAACCTGATCGTATCGCAGTCTGGCATCGCAGGTAGCTGCACGACCGGTGAGTTTGTGATTATGGCTGGTCAAACTGGCGTGGGAGACCATGTTTCGATCGGTGCTCGTGCAATTCTTTGTGCCAAATCGGGCGTAATGAACGATTTGCCTGGGGACCAAATGTATGCAGGAATCCCAGTAACCCCTGCTAAAGAGCAGTTTCAACGATTGGCAGCACAATCACGAATTCCAGCTATGCGTAAAGAGATCGCAGCCTTGCGTAAACAACTTGAAACAATCAGTCGAGTCTTAGAGAGCGGCCAGCGAAAAGACAACAATGTCACTGGTCAATGGAACAATGCCGCTGATTTGGTCGAGGACGTTTTGACGCATAGCCCGAGTCATCCGGACAAAACTCAAGCTGCCTAGCAACGATGCGACTACCAATTTTGTGTGTTGACATGGACAGCCAAGTTTTCTTATTGTCTCTGTTCCATGGTTGGTTCCGTGATCAAGTCGCACTTCGACATGACCTGCGTTCGAAATTGCCATGCGGCATCGGATCCTCAATTTGCATGAATAGGCCCCGCGATTCGCAACAATAAATCAGATCGATCTTGAGTCTCGCGAATTGCCGCAATCGCCAGGTCAAATAATTTTGCTCAGACCAAAAATGTTCAATTCAGATATAGATAAGATGGCGATCCTTGCGGGCTGGGGGAGGTACCCAGTGATCTTAGCACGCCACCTAAAAAGCAAGGGTGTTCATGTCCACTGTTTGGCAATTCGAGGGCACGCATCGCCAGAGCTGGAACAAATCTGCGATGATCACGTATTGGTTTCGCCGGCTCGGGTGCAACCGCTGCTAAAGTACTTGCGTCGCCACAAGATCCGCATAGCCACAATGGCGGGAAAAGTATTTAAAACGCATTTGTTTCAACGCTGGGTTTGGCTGCACAATATTCCTGACTTGACGTTTCTCAAGTATTTTGGCCGCCACTTCTTCCTGAAAGCCAAAGATAACAATGACGATGCTTTGCTCTTAGTAGCGATCAAGTTGTTCGCGGACCATGGAGTAAATTTTCTCCCAGCCACCCAATTTCTACCGGAGATTCTCGTGAAATCAGGCACTCTAACTAAGCGAAATATTAATCAGAGTCAACTTGGCGATTTGAAATTTGCTTGGGATTTAGCTCGTCAAATGGGTCACCTGGATGTTGGGCAAAGCGTCGCCGTGAAGAATCGAGCGGTGCTGGCGGTGGAAGCGGTCGAGGGTACCGATGAATGCATTCGCCGCGCCGGTCAACTTTGTCCGTCGGGGGGATTTACGGTTGTCAAAGTGGCAAAGCCCGGACAAGACATGCGATTTGACGTGCCGACGATCGGCATCGGCACGATCAAAACCATGCGTGAGGCTGGCGGTAGACTCCTGGTGATTGAAGCGGATAAGACAATCGTACTCGACCAAGTCGAAATGGTTAAGTTGGCCGATGAATTCGGTATCAGTATCGTGGCAACGAACGACGAAGCAATCGAAGCCGCAGTGCAAGTTGCAAAGGCCGCATAGCAAGGAAGCCCGACATCAAGGTGCGGATGATCAGTATTGCTCGCGCAGAGGTTCGCAGTATCAAATTGAAAAGGACGGATGTTTCGCCACAGACGTGCTGGCAAGATTGAAGCCTACGGCAGCTTTTGTTCTCGTGATCCAGGCGGCGATTTGGCTCGTCACCACGCTCGAGGTTCAAGAAACGAAAAAAGGTTGGGCCAATAATTGGCCCAACCTGTGTGAACAATTGCTTACCGATCTCGTTCGTCAATTCCGAATTTACTGCGGTTTGGATACGGTGGCCGCGTCGCCGGAACATAAGGATTTGTCTCCAGTTCCGACAACATCAATTCGATGGCCGCATCTAATTGCGGATCACCCCCGTCAACCATCTTAGCCGGATCGTCCAGCACTTCGATGTCCGGATCGACACCGTGCCCCTCGATACCCCATGTACCATCAGTGCGGTAATAGGCAAATGTTGGTGCTGTCACGCTGGATCCGTCGATCATGGATGGGTTACCGGAAATTCCAACGAGTCCACCCCATGTCCGTCGGCCAATGAGCTTGCCGAGTCCCGCCTGGCGGAATAGCGCTGGGAACATGTCACCGCCGCTACCAGCCATGCCATTGATGAGCATGCATTTGGGACCTTGATGAGAATCCGGAGGCCAAGTCCAATCACGACCGTCGCGGGTTGCCCAGTGGTTGGTCACAGGCCGATTGAGCAGCTCGATAAAACGAGTTGGTATCTGCCCACCGCCATTCCAACGATCGTCAATGATCAAAGCCTCTTTATTCAATTGCCCGTAAAATTGGCGGAACAAGTCATTCTGACCAGGTACGCCAGTATTCACGACATAGATGTATCCCACGCGACCGTTCGTTTTTTCTTCGACATATCTTCGATTGTTTTCGATCCAATGCCTAAAACGTAAGTTCGAGTCGCTTTCTAAAGCTTTCACGACGATTCGGCGATTCGTATCGTTCAAGTTCTCATCATCGCCAATGGTCAACACGGTTACTTGATTTGCGGTCCCTTGAAATAATACGTACGGATCCATGTCGGCAGTCAACTCAACATCGTTTACAGCCAACAAATAATCGCCCTCTTTGATCCCAACGGCGCGAAGCGGGTTGCGAGCGTCGGTATCCCATTCGGCACCTTCAAAAATCGTGTCGATTCGATATCGTCCGTTTTCGGATCTGAATGTGCAGCCGAGCAAACCAACTTTGCTATGCTGTGGCCATGGAGATCCTTGACTCGGTTCAGGCCGATAATAAGCATGGCCGACGTTGAGTTCTGCGATCATTTCACCGATGACAAACCCGACATCCGATCGCGAAGTACAGTCGTCGAGCAACCTAACATATTGATCATAGATTGCTTGCCAGTCATTGCCGTGCATGTGGGGATCATAGAAGAAGTCACGTTGCACACGCCATGCATCCGTCAAGATTTGCTTCCATTCTTCGCGCGGATTGATCATTGCAACCATTCCGGTCTTCGAGACTTCGCCTTCAAGTTTTTGTCCAGCGGCAGCACTAAACACGTACATCGATTGGCCTCGTTGGACCAATAGCTTCTTGCCATCAGGTGTGATCGTATAGTTTCCTGCACCGGCAACTACGACTTTTTCGGATGGTTTTTCTTCATGCATGTCGTACAAATGAATCGTGGGAGCCCCTCCTTCCGCGCCACGAGATCCTTGCCGAGTGTAAATCAGTTGATTCTTATCGTTTACGGTTAAACGATTGAAGTTTCCTTGGCTCACCGGCAATTGGAAAGTTCGATAACCCAAATTGTCAAATTCAATTTTGAACGGCTCAGCCGTTTTGGACTTATCGTCAGCGGCTGCTTCGGCTGGCTTATCATCATCTTTGGCTTCGTCTTGCTTGGTCCCTGGTTTGCCAGTGCGCGTACCGCTCAATGGAAACTCAATCTCCCCATTCGACGCAGATCCAGAGAGCTTATTTCCTTCGATGTTGACACTAACGACGATCGTCATGCCATCACGCACAACATTGAACGTCAATTGTGAGCTTGCCGCGTCAAATTTCCCGTTGCTGATCGGGATAGTACCCGACGACGGTATGTCAATGGTCCCCGTCACAGTTCCGTCAGCGGCCAGATTTAACTCAGCGATGACCGTGCGTTCAGTCTCGGGAACGAACTCACTGTCAACACTAATTGTCCATGTGCCGCTTACTGGATCGGTGTCGGATGCCTCATCGGTTGGTTGATCTTGATTCGGCTCGTCAGCTTTCTTTTCGTCATCAGCTTTATCATTGTCGTTCTTTTTCTCGCCGTTGCTCGAACCGTTCTCCTTTTTCTCAGATTCGGTTTTCCAAGTTTCTTCCTCGTTTTTTGGTTGCATCGGCAATTTTACGTCGGCCCGCAATGGCATCGCCAAAAGGACCTGGGTGCCCGCGTAGATGAACGTCGTGCCATTGTCTTCGTACTGAGGGCGATTGAAGGCGCGCGAGCTGACGAAATATAGAAATTCCCCTTTTCGATCAAATACTGGATTGGAATCGCTGAAAAATCCGCTGGTGATTTGGTGCCGCGTTGCATCCGCGATCGAGTAAACGTAGATAACCGATGTAGGAACCCTTGCGTCTGCTCCCAACGAGTACGTCAACCAATTCGAATCATGTGACCAGCTGACGTTGGGTGGAGTACCATGGGGATCCGTGTCGACCAGCTTTGTTTCGCCGTCCAGCGAATGGATATAAATGGCTCCTGTTTTGTCCGCGAATGCAATATGCTTCGAGTCCGGCGACCATGTTGGGTTATACCGGAAACAATTCCCATCGTGGGTAAGCTGTTTTGTTTCGCCTCGACCGTCCGACTGAGTGATATAGAGTTCATATTCACCGCTGGCGTCCGAGAAATAAGCGATCCAACGTCCATCCGGACTCCAATTCGGAGAACGTTCCGCAACACCACTGGTCGCGGTCAAATTTCTTGGCGTTCCTTCCGAAACTGGTAACGTCCAGATATCTCCACGAGCCTCAACTACGACTCGTTTGGCATTCGGAGAAATATCTCCGCCACCGATCAACGAGGAAACATCTTCTCGCGTGGCACGGATGTTCGGCTTGTGCCCCGGGACGCTGATGTCAAGCGCTTTTGACGCTCCACTTGCGAGGTCTACTAACCAAAGAGAACTCCCATTTTGCAGGACAATTTCCCCCTGCCCAGCGTTGCCCGGACCAATCGAAGGCCATTTGCAATCAAATTCATCGAAATTGGTAACTTGCGTTCGCTCGCCAGTTCCGAGGTGGTAGCTCCAGATATTGAGCCGGAAGTTTTCTCCAGCGTCGCTGAGGTAATAAACTTTGTCCCCATGAAACATCGGAAAGGAGTCGGTGCCTTCCCAATCGGTGATTTGCTTGGATTCATTGGTTTCTAAATTGAACAACCAGATATCGGAAGCCCATCCGCCGCGATATCGTTTCCACGTGCGTTCATCGCGACTCATGGGCGTGTAGGCTAACCATTTGCCATCATCGCTGAGAACACCATTGGTTCCGTAAGGCACTTTAAGCTTCCGAGGAAAACGATCTTCTTCCGTAATCGTAAACAGTTGGGCTGATCGTTCGAAGCCAGAGAGGCCGTTCGAAGAGAAGACCAGACGCCCATCAGCAGCCCAATCGCTCAAGATTTCTCCCGCGGGATGATGTGTCAACCGCTCTGGGACTCCACCGTCGATCGGAATCACATAAATATCTTGATTGCCGTCGTAATTCCCGACAAAGGCAATTCGTTTGCCATCTGGGCTAAAGCGTGGAAAGGCTTCATTGCCAGGTGGCGAGGCCAACGGGTTCGCAACACCCCCGTCGCGCGAGACCACCCATAAATCACCTGCATAACTGAAGACAATGTGGCTTGCACTAACTGCAGGATAACGCATCATGCTCCCAGATGGCTTTCCGGGAACGTCTTGAGCAAACAGAAGTCCTGAACTGAGAATCGCGATCCAAGAAGTGATCGCCGTAAACACGTTTTTAATCATTGGTGCCTCATCAATGTTCGTTGAAACAAAATACTTTTATAATCTTGAAGTTCGTATCCCCAGCGTTAGCCTTGGACCGAAATTGCAGAGATGCTTGAATTAGAGCAAAGATCCGAATGGATATCTTCATCGGAATTGCAGTTGCCACCCAAAACAGCACGACCTGACCAATTTACTGTGGAACGCCGAACACGCAAGTGGCAAGACTTACACAGCAGTCGCAAAACCTTTGTTTGATTGGCCATGGGCTTGCGTACCAAGACCAGTGTCCGCAGGGGGCATCTTCTTGCTATTTTCTCGCTTCTAATTCTAGTTTAAAGTACGAGGTATGCAGTATTTTTGCCCCAAAGAATGACCAAAATGTCGCGTTTGCAACTGCGGTAGTGAAAAAGAAGACTCCGCTTGGCGGTTGTCATGATGCCGCTAGGGTTTGCGTTAGGCATAGCCCGAGATTGCGTCGACGTCACCGCGCGGCGCGAGTCGCACGGTAGTCTTGGAATCAAACGAATTGAGTTGCTTCTGGTTGTTCATTGGAAAATCCGCAACGCGACCAGGCGATCAGATCTTGAAGTATTGACGGCATTTCATGTTGATCCGGATCCCAAACCTTTTGGGACAACGATGCGTCACTAACCTACATGGCCTAAGGATGTGGTATTAATCTCGCGTAGTTGTCGATCGTTTTAAAATAACACAAGCAAGTGGCGGTAGTGTGACGTGCAGTTGAAATGCGAATGCATGCTGTGCAGCTTCGTCATCTGCAATCGGTTCAGCAATAGCGCCAAGACCGTTTCCCTGGTTGGAGCCCCCGTAATACTCGGAGTCACTATTGAATATTTCGCGATAGGTTCCGGCGGCCGGGACACCAATTACGTATTCAGCACGAATAACTGGCGTAAAGTTGCAGCAAACGACTAAGAAGTCTGCCTGATCGTCTGCGTATCTCAGAAAAGCAATTACGCTGTTCGCCCGATCATCACAGGTTATCCAGCGAAATCCGGATGGATCAACGTCATGTTCGTACAGCGCGGGCTCATTCCTAAGCAGTCGATTCAGGTCTCCAACAAGCTTATGGACACCTTGATGCAAATTGTAATCGAGGAGATTCCAATCCAGAGGACCATCACAGTTCCATTCTCGCCATTGTGCGAACTCACTCCCCATGAACAGGAGTTTTTTTCCTGGATGCGTCCACATATAGGAATACAAGAGCCGCAGGTTCGCAAATTTTTGCCACTCGTCACCAGGCATTTTATCGATTAAAGATCGCTTTCCGTGAACAACTTCGTCATGCGAAAACGCCAACAGAAAGTTCTCGGAGTAGGCGTACACCATGCTGAACGTCAGCGTGTTCTGATGGAATTTACGGTAGATGGGATTATTGGCCATGTAGCTCAGCGTGTCGTTCATCCACCCCATGTTCCATTTCAGGCTGAATCCCAAACCGCCGTTATAAGTCGGCTTCGATACGCCATACCACGCCGTCGACTCTTCGGCGATGGTCAACGCTCCGGGATACTCGCGGTGAACGACGATATTAAATTCTTTCAAGAATTGAATTGCCTCCAAGTTCTCACGTCCCCCGTACTTGTTGGGAACCCACTGACCTTCTTGGCGGCTATAGTCGAGATACAGCATGGAGGCGACGGCATCAACTCTCAATCCATCAACGTGATACTTATCAAGCCAAAATAGTGCATTCGAAATTAAGAAGTCTTTGACTTCATGACGGCCGTAGTTGAATATTAGCGTTCCCCAATCCGGGTGTTGGCCCTTTCTTGGGTCTTCGTGCTCATAGAGGGCCGTTCCATCAAATCTGGCCAAGCCATGAGAATCGCGAGGAAAATGGGCAGGTACCCAGTCAATGATCACACCGAGTTCATGTTGGTGGCAATAGTCCACAAAAAACATAAAGTCTTCTGGCGAACCGTAACGACTCGTAGCTCCGAAGTATCCGACGGTCTGGTAGCCCCAACTTCCGGTGTAGGGGTGTTCCGAAATCGGCAGCAATTCGATATGCGTGAAGCCAAGTGGTTTGCAATACTCAACCACTCTTTTCGCGAGTTCACGATAATTCAGCCAACCATTCTCGAACTGCGGGTCTTGCTGCCAGCTACCAAGATGAAGTTCGTAAACGGAAATTGGTTGGTTCAATAAGTTGGGATTCGACTGCCTCCGCGACATCCATTTGCCATCATTCCATTGGTAATTGTCCAAACTCGTCACAATTGAGGCGGTCTTTGGCGGAACTTCGAATCGGAAACCGAACGGATCTGCCTTTAGGACGTGGTGGCCATTGCGAAACGTAACCAAATATTTATACAACGCGCCGCTTTGTAACTCTGGGATGAAACACTCCCAATTTCCTGTTGCAGGATCTAGCCGCATAGGATTTGCATTCCCATCCCACGCGTTGAAATCGCCGACGACAGAGACGTTGCGTGCGTTGGGTGCCCATAACGCGAAATTTACTCCGGCAACTCCAGCGACTTCGCGCAAATGCGAACCCATCAATCGATACAGTCGGTAATGGTTACCGTTTTTCATCAGTTGGCAATCTGAGTCGGTCGAAAAAGTCGGATATCTCAAGCTGTGCGTCAACGGGATGACGGCCAAATCGAAGTCGTTTACACTAGAGTCCATTACAGTCATTGCGATCCTATTGTCAATCCAGTTATCTGAAAAACTATCTCTTTCCCGTGTGGCCATGTAAACAGGATTTGGCAAAAGCGAAATCTCCTGAATTGGTCATTCAATTCGGCCTGAATAACCATGCTCGGTAAACGGGCATTGCCAACTTTACGCCAACTGACTTTGTTCCACCTCGATAATTTCGATGCCGGATATTCTGAGTGCCCAATGTTTCGCTCGCTCGGCAATCCGCTCCCAGCGGATTTTGCCCCAACGTGTAAACCAAGAGAATTGACCGGAGCTATTTTGATTGGTTAATTCCGGCATTGCCGACCAAGAAAACAGGTTGCTGGCTGTTTCGTAATTCCAATTGCGGCATTCGACGTCATGAATTGCTAATGCTCGGTCAATTTTTCGCCAAAGATCAACGTGCTTGATTTGCTTCATTTCTCCGAAGCGTTCCCAGCACCAGTCGTTCTCACGCCACTCGCTCAGACCGTGACGAAGGCCCTTATGAATGGTGCGACTGGATGTAATGATCGTCACTTTCGAGCGTTGTTCCAATGCTTGAAGTCCGCGCAAAACCCCGAGAAGCTCCAAGCGATCGCCCTGGCAATCCTGTTCGTCTTCTTTGACTTCGAAACAGGTGCGTTCTCCGACTCGTTGCAGCAAAAACCGCCAATACCCCGTGCCCGACTCGCGGTCGACTCGTGATTCTGTGAACAGCAAATAGTGGGGGACTAATTGAACCATTGCACCACCCTAGACGTTTCCTTCGAGAATGTTCGCCAAACCCCAAATAGAAGACTGGAAGTTTGATTCAATGTTAAAGTTCGGCTGTTTTCTCCAAAAGTTAAAGCTTAACTAACCGCTTCACAAAGAAATTGTTTCCATGCGTCATTAATTTTGACTGAATCGATACAACCGCCAATGTCATCGAATACGTGCGGTGCATTGCTGCAACCAAATCAATTCGCTGGCAATCGAATCGACCAAGGACCGCTGGCGTATGGACTGAGGGGAGACTTGCCACGTGTAAGTTTCAACTTCAAGATGACCAGTGAACTTGATCGCCTGATTCGTCTGCAGCGTACGATTGTGGGTTGACGCCGACCTCGGTAAAGAATTCGCCTCAATCGGATCTTCGCTGAACCCAAACAGACTAGTTAAGCATGTTTCGATATTCGCTTGAGTGGAGCGGATTGTGCCGAATTTCTCGACGTAAATTGGCACGTGGAAATGGCTACGTAACTGACCAGGCCCTAATTCAGGGAGCGCGGCTAATGCTTGCGGTAGGTCCTCAAAAAATAGAAGGTCGTCGATCTCGGTCGCACAGGGAATATTTGTGACGGGATGCTGCAAGCCGCGATAAACCGTTTGATGGAGATAACGCTGTTCTGCGAATTGCGTCAAATCTATCAGTAACTGTTCCCGCGTTTGAACATCATCGGTCCAGTCGTACTCGATTGCCGCCGATACCTGAACCTTGCCAATTGAGATTCCCGCCTTGCGATACTCGTGGAGTACATCCGCTTGATTTTCGAACATGACGGCCGCATGACATACGTCATGGCAAACACCAAGATGTCGTGAAATAATTTCGCGCTCGGCTGCCGAGCAACCTTGCGGCAAACGGTTTTGAAACAACTCGACTATGTCGGCACTCGTCTGCAAAATGCAGCCCGGTTCAGGCTCAATCGCGAGAATGATCCTTCGTCCAGATTTCGCTTCGATTTGCGCCAAATCTTTGGCTAATGCATGCAGGTTGTTCACGGATCGCGAAATTATTGATTCGCTGTCATCGCTGGGCCATCCCAGCGGCAAGGTGGAAATGCTTAAGACTTGGCCGACTGGCGCTAGTTGGTCGCCAAGCCGGGCGATTCGACGCGTATATTCCAACCGTTCAGCAGTCGTCCAATCAGGACGATACACGTCATGTTTTACAAACTCGTTGTGAAAATTTCCAAATGGAAAGGCGTTGAAGGTAAATGGAATGATTTGCAGTTCATCCAAGACCCTTCGCAACCGATCGACTTGCCTTTCAGCCTCAACTGCGGCAAGCTGCGACAGCCATAACCCAACAGGTAATGGCTCGACACCCGTAACCACTTGTCTTACGCCAGAGGAAATCGAGCGCAGATTATTGATGACGGCGTCCAGACTTTCTCCTGCATGGATATTTGTGCAATATCCAATTGTTGCGTGAAAAGATTCAGACATAAATCATTACGCCGGAACTGAAATTGTGGAAAGACCTAAGAATTAGGGTTCGTGTGTGTTTCGATTCGCAAAAACGCAATAAGACAACAGACCCAACCCAACATGAAACAAATACCTCCGATTGGGGCAAGCATGACAACCGGAGACGAATCGAAAAGCGCAATGAAGTAAAGGGTCCCGCTGAAGAGTACAACGCCGACAACGAACAAGTTGGAGCCAAGCGATAAAAGCGCATGACGCGCGAACAGATTGACGCAAGCGATCCCCAGAATCGCCAGCCCGTGGTAAATCTGGTATTGCACGCCCTTTTCCCATTGGGACAATCGTAGCTCAACTTCGTCGCGAACGTCTTGTGCGTCTGCCGAAGAGGTCGAAAGTCGCGTGAAAAGGTAGCCGCGCAGGGCATGGCTGCCGATCGCTCCCAACAAAACGCCAGTCCCCACAATTGCGGCGGCAAAAACTAACATCCATTTGCTATTAATTCTGCCCATGACAATTGGTTCCTCGAATTTCGTCGCCGAGTTGAAGTCGCAGGCCACGTAAGTCGAGGCATATTCTCGGGCATGTTTCGCTTGGTCAGGATAAATTCTGGCCGAGTGATCCTGAGTCAACGGGTTTCGATTTCCAAACGCGTGCGCTAAAATGAAAACTCGTCGGAAATCTGACTGTGCGACTCGCGAATCCTAGTTTACAGTAATAAATTCCTCCGGACAATCCGCTGCTGTGATACGGTTGCTGCACAAGTGGTTGACCAATATGGAGTTGATGGAAATCGTTAGTCCGTCGCTTGTTGGCAACTGTTCGCGCGACGAGCTGCGACCGAGGTTTGGGGTACTTGATTCTTGTTCAACTCAGCCAACTTGAAAAACTCAGCCAACTTGGAAATGAATATCAACCTTTCAATTTGTATCGTTATGCAATCTCACGTTAATTCTAAACTACGGGCGCTGTGTAGTTGCTTTTGCCTCATATTGTGCGGCATCGCGTCTGCTCAAGAGCAATCACCAACCAATGATTTGCGCACCGTCGCTGAAAAAAGTGAATACACGGCGACTAGCTTGTCCCACGAAGTTGTTGAATTTGTCGAGCAATGTGACAAGATCGCCGATTGGGTCCATGTATTTGAATTTGGAAGATCGGTCGAGCAGCGACCGTTGCTCGGCGTGATTACCGGACCGGATCGAGACGTGAGCCTACGCTCTGAACGAATTCGCATCCTTGTGAACGCCAACATTCACAGCGGTGAATGTGCGGGTAAGGAAGCAGTCCTCGAACTATTACGTGAGATCTCGATCAATGAAAACCACGCATGGCTTAGCGATGCGACAATTTTGTTTGTTCCCAACTTTAATGCTGACGGAAACGACCGCGTGGGCAAGAACGAGTTCCATCGTCCTGGTCAAATGGGCCCTGCTAATGGCATGGGGACGCGCGAAAATGCTCAACAACTCGACCTGAATCGAGATTTTATCAAACTCACTTCACCAGAGGTCCAGGCGTTAGTCGCACTAATTGATCAGTTTGATCCTCATTTGTTCATGGATCTGCACACCACCAACGGTTCGCGCCATCGCTATGAACTGACGTACGACATCCCGCATAATCTTAATTGCCCTGAGGGAATCAGAAACTACATGCGGCAGAAAATGATGCCAGAGGTTACCACGAAACTGGCAGAGGTCGGGCGGCATGCATTTTACTACGGTAATTTTTCACAAGATCGATCGCGGTGGACCACCTATGGGCATGAGCCTCGCTTCAGTACAGAGTACGTTGGCTTGCGGGGTCGATTTGCCATATTGTCCGAAGCTTATTCTTACATACCGTACAAACAGCGAATCGAGGCAAGTCGCGAATTTGTTCGGCAATGTATCGACTTCACGATAACTCATGCCGAAGAAATTGGCCAACTCATTGCGGCGGAACAAGATGAGCTGATCGATGGTGCCGCGTCGGATCCACATCGGTTTGCGGTGCACATGACGCAACAAGCGCGGGCGTTTCCCGACAAAGTTAAAATCATGGGTTACGATGGAGAGTCTCCCAGCGATATCGAGGTTGATTTCATTGCGGATTTTGAATCGACGCGCTCTGTGCCTTTGCCGTTTGCATATGTCATGGACCAGAACTTATCCCGTCAAGTCGATCGTTTGCGAAGGCATGGAATTGTTGTACATCAATTGCTCGATGAGGTCACACTCGATGTGAGCGCGAATATTTTGGCGTTGGTCAGGCATTCCAACCGACCGTTCCAAGGACATTCCATGACGTCGGTTGAAGCGACTCCTGTCGTTAAAGAGAAACAATTCTCAGCTGGGACGTATGTTGTTCTGACCAGTCAACCTCTAGGTCGGCTCGCTGCATTTTTGCTTGAACCGACGAGTGACGATGGATTGACCACATGGAATTTTTTCGACAAGGAGTTGGCGAGCAGCGATGAGTTTCCAGTGTTTCGCCTTGAAGAGCCGACTGAAGTGAATCTGCGTATCGCGGAAAAAATCTCCCGCAGAGGTCGTTTGTCCATCGATATGCTCGTCGGCAATCCGAGCATCAATCGCGGCGTGGCTGAAATCGAGATGCCCAGTTGGTCAGCGGATTCAAACTTGTACCGCACAACCTGGAATTCTCGTCCGGTCCTGGTTGATGTTTCGACTGGTGGCATGCTACCCGCAACAAGAATTCAGACTTGGAACGAGCGTGAAGTTATTTCTTCGGTTAGAGATCTCCAAATAGAAAACCCAAGCGACTTTGTAACGGCAACTTCGCGGAAGATTTTGGCTGAATCGCCTCGCGGAATTGTGTTTGAGAACCGAGGCCGCGCGGTCTACTATGACTTTCAAGATAAGGTGGCAATCGAATTGTCAATTGATCAGGAGTCGGTGGAACTTGTGGAATTTAGCCCGGATTCACAGTTCGCGGCATTTGTCCGACTTGGCAATCTTTTCGTGTTGGATTGTCGGTCTCGCATCATCCAATCACTGACACAGGAAGATGGTTCCAAAATTTTGAGTGGAAAACTCGATTGGGTTTATCAGGAGGAGTTATATGGTCGTGGCAACTTCAAAGGCTACTGGTGGTCACCCGACAGCCGCTTTATTGCCTGTTTGCAATTAGACATATCCAACACTCCGACATACACCATCGTCGATGATGCTCAGTTCGACGTTATCGTAGAAATCGATTCATATCCGCTGGCGGGTGATCCTCAGGCTATTCCAAAAGTGTTGGTATTTGATGTCGCCGAAAATAGATCGGTTCCAGTTGACTTAGGGAATTACGAAAATCGCCATGACAAGATCGTGATTTCGTTTGTTTCATGGGAACCAAATTCCATTGCCGTTAATGTCCAAGTGCAGAATCGAGAGCAGACCGAACTGGCATTGCTCCGTGTACAAGCCGACGACGGAACTAGCCAGCCGATCTTGCTTGAAACTACCCCCGCATGGATTGAGTCCCCGGGTGCCCCAAAATGGCTGGACGACGATTCGTTCTTATGGCTTTCTCCGCGTACGGGCAAGAGTCAAATCTTTCGAGTGTTCCGTGGAGGCGAACAGGTTCAGGCATTGACTGATTTCGAATTTGGAATTCTATCCATTCTTGGTTACGATCCCAAAGCGAAAAGAGTCTTTTTTGAAGCCAAACCGGATGGTATTCGCAATCAAATCTTTTCACTCGATTTGAATGATGACTTTACAGGTGGCGACATTCGTCTGTTGACCACAGGTACACGGCATCATGCGGCTGAATTCAATCGAGATTTTAGCTACTTCTTTGACACTCACTCAACGATTTCGGAGCCCCAGCAAGTTGACTTACGTGATGCAAACGGAACGTTGGTGCGGACAATTGTGCCGAAGATTGATGATCGACTGGAACATCTGGATATCAACCTGCCGCATTTCGAAAAAATTACTTTGGGAGGCGGTAGCGAAAAATGGGAGACTGAGGCAGTTTTCATCTTGCCACCAGATTTCGATTCTTCTCGCCAATATCCCGTGCTGTATCACATCTATGCTGGTGCACAGGCCCCAACGGTGCGCGACCAGTATCGGGGTGCTTGGTACCTTTGGCACCAAATGTTAGCTCAGCACGGATATATCATTTTTATGTGTGACAATCGTTCAGCGAGTCATTATGGTGTCGAACAGGCTTGGGCAGTCCATCGGAATCTGGGAGAAGTGGAGCTGAAAGACATCGAAATGGTGGTAACTTGGTTGAAGTCGAAACCCTGGATAGATCCAGACAGGATCGGGCTTTGGGGATGGAGTTACGGAGGCTACATGACCGCCTATGCAATGACGCATTCCACATCGTTCAAGTGCGGCATCGCTGGTGCTCCAGTTACTGATTGGCGAAACTACGATTCCATCTACACAGAACGATTTATGGGTTTGCCACAAGATAATGAAGATGGATATAAACGGTCATCGGTGGTGGGGGCGGCAGCAAACCTTCACGGGAGGTTATTGTTAATTCATGGCACGATGGATGACAATGTCCACTTGGGCAATACGTTGCAGTTAGTGTATGCACTGCAAAATGAGGGGAAGGAATTCGATTTGATGCTCTATCCAAAAAATCGACACAGCATCACTCGAGAATCGCAAATTCGTCACCTGCGTCAACTAATGACGTCGTTTATTCTAAAGAATCTTTAGATGCGCACCGTCAATTCCAAGAGCGGTTTTCCGATGCATTGATTCAACGCACTAATAATTATTGGTCGATCGTTTCAACGTGAGGATTGAATCCGCTCGGATCAGTCGGATTCCCGCATGGTTCATTTGTTATAGCCCGCATTTCTCACACTGTTGAGATATGAAGAGAAACCAAACCGTTTTGAAACGATTTCATTGGTGAAATCACGCATCCGATGAAACGCATTCAAAAGGTTTGGTCATGACAGAGTGTAAACAATTATCATTAGCATTTCAGCCCTTGGGTCGTTGAGAAATTGGTGGAAAATTTGATGCTCCGACGATTCCCTGCATGGTCATCAAGCCGGTCGTTTCTTTAATGGCTACTTCTAGAATTATTGCTATCTGCTGTTGTACATCTTCTGCGGTCGCCATTTGCTTTGTGCCAAACTTCGCCCCTCGAATATGGATGCTTCAGCCGGTTCGGTCAAGCAACTGAATCGGGTCGTCAAACGAATTCGCAGACAGTGGCCGGAAGTTCAGGTTATCATTCGAGGCGACAGCGGTTTTTGTCGCGAGCAGATCATGGCTTGGTGCGAAGACAATCGCGTGGATTACATTCTGGGATTGGCCAAAAACCAGCGATTGCAGCGGATTTTAGGGGCAGAATTGCAGCAGGCGAAAGAACAGGTTCAACCAACAGGCCAAGCCACTCGCCTGTTCAAAGACTTTCAATACAAAACCAAAAAGAGTTGGCATCAAGAACGCCGCGTGATTGGCAAAGCCGAACATTTAAGCAAAGGCAGCAACCCACGCTTTGTCGTCACCAGTCTCACGGCCGAGGCTTGCGATGCCGCAACATTGTACGAACAAAAGTACTGTGCTCGGGGCGAGTTGGAAAACCGGATCAAAGAGCAATAACTTTATCTGTTTGCCGATCGCACCAGTGCCTCGACCATGCATGCCAATCAATTGCGGCTGTGGCTCTCGAGCATGGCGTATGTGTTGGTCAATGCACTGCGGGAGCATGGCCTGCGTGGAACTGAATTCGAAAAAGCCCAGTGTCATACGATTCGGCAAAAACTGTTCAAGATTGGAGCCGAGATACGAGTGACGGTCCGTAAGGTCTGGGTTTCCTTTTCATCAGCTTATCCACCGCGCTATCTCATCTTCAACAAATATCACTGCCTGCTCGGCCTCCCATTTGGGAGTCGGGATAAACTCCGCGTTGTCCCTCTCGCTTGATCACCGCCAAGAATGATTTCCATCAAGACCAACTGCGCAAACGGTGCGCCTTGAACAGCAAATTGATGATCTTTTTGACAGACTCCAAGTCGAAAAATCTCCCCGCACGACCCTCCAGATGGCTCGAAACCCACCGAGACCTGAGACGCGCCGAAAAATCGGCGACTAAACCAACCGAAATCAAAAAAACTTTGGCAGTGTGAGAAATGCGGGCTACCCCAGCGACCCAATGCCCGAGGGCCCACTCCCCGCCGAATACGACCTGCTTATCTATGCCAAGAACGATCACCGACCCGGCTGCTCGAGCATCTAGCCGAGCTCTACCCCAACAACATCCAATTCCATTACGGCCAATCCAAACGCGCCGACCTCATCGAAGCCGCCCGCCGCCCGCCGCCCGCCGCTCCTGCGCCTACCTCGCCGACGCCGACTACGGCCCACTGGCCCTGTAGGAAATCCTCCTAGCCGGCTGCCCGACCGTTGGCGTAAAAACTGGAGCTCCGTTTATCAAATCGGGTCGGAACGGAAAAACGGTCATCGGCTTGCCGAGAGGTTCAAGGCAAATTCAGAATCGTTCACAACAGGGCGATTTGAAAGTCTACCTAAAAGCGTTGGACTTTACCTTCACCCTTGACCGTGAAAAAGTTGCTTCAATCGCGTCCTCCCAATATCGACCCAGTCAAATTATTGATGAAATAATCGTCACTCTGGAATCAGCGATTCATTAGTCAACATTAAAGGCTCAACCAGTTCAGCTTGAACCTCTAATGCTAATCCTGTCTAACTTTTAAAACGTCCGTCTTCCATTTCGTATTGAGTGTCAAAGACATCGAGTGAGCGATGGTCGTGCGTGACGACGATTACGGCGGCTTGTTGCTCATGGGCGACTTTGGCAAACAGCTCCATCACTTGACGGCCACGTTGGCTGTCCAGGGCGGCCGTCGGCTCGTCCGCCAGGATGACGCTGGGATGATTGGCCAGCGCTCGCGCGACGGCAACTCGTTGCTGCTGACCGCCAGAGAGCATGGCGGGGCGGTTACTGGCTCGGTCGGCAACTCCCAAATAGTCAAGTAACTCCATCGCCCGAATTCGAGAACGTCGCCCCGTTTCGCCGTTGACTTGCATGGCGATTTGCACATTCTCCACGGCCGTCAAAAAAGGAATCAGGTTAGACTTTTGGAAAACGAAGCCGATATGTTGCCGCCGGAAAGATCGCAGATTAGTGAGTTCCCGAGGCCCGTCCAGGACGGGAGTGCCTCGGATCATGACTGTGCCGGTCGTGGGCGGGTTGATCAAGCCGACGGCTGTCAGAAAGGTCGACTTGCCCGAACCGCTGGGGCCCAGCAATGCGACCACTTCGCCACGGCGGACTTGCATCGTGACGTCTCGCATTGCCACGACTTCCGTGTTGCCACTGCCGTAAATCTTGGTCAAGCCAACTGTTTCGATGGCAAGTTCGTTGGTGCTGGCGGCGATCATGACAGCGCCTCATTCGGCGAGACTTTCATGGCCTTCCAAATTCCCAGCAAGCTGGCGGCAACTGATATTCCCAGCACGACCAGCCCCAGTTGCAACACATCCTCATCGGTGATCAATACCCGCCGGGGAAACATTGGAAAAATTCGCTGACCTAACACGTAAGCGATGCCAAATCCGATTCCCCCCAGCAACAATGCCTGCTGCAAGATCATCCCCAGGATTACGGTGTTGGGTGCTCCGATCAGCTTGAGCAGGGCGATCGAGTGAATCTTGTCCAGCGTGAGCGTATAAAGAATCAAGGCCATGATGATGGCGGCGATGATGGTCAAGAGAATTCGAAACAGTCCGATCTGGCGTTTGATTTTGTCAACAGTCCCTTTGAGTAATAGTTCCCGTTGGCCGTCAGCGGTGTAGACCGTGACATCGCCCCAGCCCTCGACAATCTTGGCGACTTCGTTGGGCGCGACGCCGGGTTGCAGTTGTACCATCACGGCACCCACTTGCGGCCGGGCGATGGCGGGACGCTGTGCATTGTCGATCATCGTGGGACTTTGCAAGACGGCTTCAAAAGTTTCAGCGCGGGACTCGCGAGCGGCGCGTTCCAGTCGAGTCGCTTCGCCGGGCACGTCAAACTGAATCGCCAGCGCGTCCGCGACGGTAACAAAGGCCATGCCGTCACCGTTGGAGCTGATGAAGTTCCGAGTCAATCCAACGACGGTGTAGGTCTCTTTGCCCAGTTTGATCCGATGACCCAGAGGCAATCGCAACGATTCATCCGCCACCATCTCGAAATGGTTGTTTTCCAGGGCCCGTCCGGCGGATAGCGGCAACCAGCCTCCCTTGTCGTTGGGCCAATCCAGTCCCATCACGGCGATTCGCAGTGGCTGACCATCCCGTTCCCGCTGGATGGTGTGATAGACGAACTCCCTGGCTGTCGCCACTCCTGGCACGGCTTGAGCGCGATGAACGAGGTTCTGGTTGACGCGCGACACTTCGGCAAACGGGCCGCGCGTGCCACGCTGGACGATCCACAAGTCGGCATCGACCCGATCAATCAGCAGGACAGCGTCTTCGATTACGCCTCGATAGATGCCCCCCATACCCATCACCACCATCAACAACAAACCTACGCCAACGGTCGTCAGGGCAAACCGTCCCAGGTTGTGTCGAATATCCTTGATGGCCAGGTTCATTCGTTTTGATCTCAAAAAGTTGTCAAAGTCGTCGTTCTCTCCGCGAAAGAACCGGTCTTCAACCGTATCGTTTTCGGAGCAAACGACGACTATCCTGCCGGCCCAACACTTGCCGCGGGTTGTGTCCTCACTCGATGACCGTCCAGTCGGTCTTCCGTCACGCCCTGTGGTGGAACGATCACGGTGTCGCTATCGCTGATCCCGTCCAGCACTTCGACGAAACCTGCACCCCGAGCACCGCTCTGGATCAATTGCCAGGTGGCTACTCCGCCACGATCGACAAATACGCCCGCTCGACCATCACGCAGCAAAATCGAGCTGGCAGGAATCGCCAAGGCGTTATCGCGCCGATTGGTTTCAATATACACCTCGGCTCGCTGGCCGACCGCCCAGTTCTGAGGCAACGGACTCACGCGCACGTCGACGATAAACTCTCGCGACTCGCGATCAGCCTGACGTCCGAGTCGAGAGACAACGCCCTGGTAATCCCGATCTGGCTCAGAGCGAAACACAACTCGGGCCGGTTGTCCATCCGCAACTCGCGACATGGCCGTCTCATCGACCCAGGCGGAAATCCACATCTCATCCTGCGAAATCAAAGTCAACACAGGGCTGCCCGGAACGGCGATATCGCCCGATTCTCGCTGCCGCACGGTGATCAAGCCGTCAAACGGAGCGAGGACTTCCGTGTCGGCCAACCGAGTCTTGTGGTAGTCAAAATTCTTCTCGGCGGCGACCACGTTCTTTTGCCCTTCGGCGATGGCGGCTTCGGCGCGGGCCATGTCGGCTGATGCAATCGCCAGCGATTCTGCTGCCCGCTCAAATTCGTCGAGCGAAGTAGCTCGCTGGTCAACGAGTGCCTTAAGTCGTTCGTGGTGGCGTCGAGCTTGCTCGAACACGGCGACGGTTCGCCGCTTGTCTTCGATCAGCCGTTGCGTGGCTGCCTGAGCTGCTTCCAGGCTGGCCTCTGCGATGGCGACTTGTTGCTTCAGTTCCTGATCATCGAGTCGCACCAGCACTTGCCCGGCGCGGACTTCCTGACCTTGATCGACCAGCACCTGGGCGATTCGACCAGCAATCTTGGGGCTGATCGTGGCAGAAACGCGGGCTTCCAACGTCCCTGTCCCCAGAACTTCTTCGACAATCGTTTGCCGGTGGGGAGTGAATGACTGGACAGACAACGGCGAAAAGCGAAACCAACCAATTGCGGCCAAAACAATCAGCGGCACAACGAGCCAGCGAATCGTCTTTATCGTTTTGGAAAATAGTCGATACATCTTTAATTCTCGAATGCGCTTCGCGACCGGCAGTGATTGTCGTCGTTCGTTCTGCGAACAAAACATTATTGCCGTTAGCTAAGTTAGCAGTGTTTCGTTAGCCGAGCAAACGACATCACTCGCAGTCCCCTCCTTCCCTACTCACTCTACCGTTGCTTCGGCTTCATCAATCAACTCAGGTTTTCGATCCGCCGCCGTGTACATCGCTTCGAATTGTCGAACCTCTGGTATGGGATTACCAAACAACTCGGCCGCGTGGCGGGGGCTAATGGTTTGAAACTGTAACCGGGCGTGGACTCGATAAGGGGCCGTCCCCTTGGTCGGCACAAGAAACCGTAACTGGTCTTCGCCTCCGATAAAATCTGGATCGCCATCAATGCCAGCCGGCTTGGTCGCCTCCGCATCGGCATGACCACCGTCCCAGCCGAGTGGCAGCAACCGATTATTTTTCATGAACGTCGCGCCTCGCAACAAGTAAAAAGTCTTGTCACCAACAGCATCGGCCATGATCGATTCATAGACTTGCACTTGCCGCGGCTCGCGAATCTCATTGAAGTGGGGCAGGATTGGGCCACCAGCCAGTTCGCTGGGCAGCACGTTCCCCTGACCATCCACCAGTTCGCCCTGCTCGTTGCATACGCCAGACTGAAAAACGGTTTGGCCTTCGGCATCGATGACCGTCAGCTCCACCCACAACCTTCGACTGGGATAGGCCGTTGGCAGTTTATGTCCCGAACGATTCCGCACGGTAACGGGTATCGCGAGCAAGTCGCCTTCTCTAGTGATCTGACCAATTTCGATGCTTCCCGTTTCCTGGCGGAGAAAGGTTTGAATGCGTTCGAGAGACCGATCGAAGGCGGATGCGGGAGTTTTGATTCCCAGTTCCGCCCGATTGTCGCGCAGGATTCTCGTCATCAGGGCATTCCCTCCGACCATCGAATGCAGACCATAGGGCTGACGATCGTTGAGAAAGGGAAAACCGCGGCCACCGGGATTATGCGCCAGCATGGTAGCGATGGCGGCTCCCGTCGTATCAGTCGTTGGCATGTGACAGGCTTGGCAACTGCGTGCCTTGGGCGATGGTTGAGCGACTTCATCATTAAAGACAGAGTTGCGCCACTCCAGATACGGCGCCTGTTCATGGAAGTTCGACGCGGCATGAGCACCATCGGCATCGACCGCATCAGTGATCACGGTATGACAAGTCGCGCAGAGAGCCGACTTGAGAATGTGTGGAGAATGGGTGGGCGTGTAGTTCACATGGCGTTGCATCGGCATCGTGACCGGATTGGCGTGCGGCCCGAAAATTTTTGACTCGGTGTTGATTTCGAAATGGCCCGTGAACGACTCCGACGTTCCGAGATTCTTGTCTGTGATCTGGTGACACACGGTGCAAGAGACTCCGTCGAGGCCGAGATGACTTTGTCGGGTGTCGGCTTTCAAGAACGCTAGAATTTCTCCCTTGGGGCTGGTGGATACCGGAGCAGCCATCGGCGTGTGGCAGCGGGTACAGACGTCTTCGATATGGGCTTTCTGGCTGGGCGTAGCATGAACCTCGGCCGACAACACCGCTCGCCAGTACGGATCGCGAGCCGATTGAGCCATCATCGATGCTTCCCAAAGATCGTAGGGTGCTACATTGTTGCCCGCACTGTCCCGCATCGCCGTCGCTCGGCTCGAATAGGCATGGCAGAGGGCACATTCTGTCCCGATCTCGAAATGAGGATTCTGGTTGTTGGTCAGGTTGGACGAAACGAGACCATCTTCGGCAGAAGATCGATCGATGTTGTCATTGACGAGTTGCGATTCGATGGCTTCGCTGTTTTCACCCGCTGGTTCGGTTCTCCAAATCAACACGAACGCTGTCGCGGCAAGTATGACAAGCGAGTAGGCCAGAAGTGCGATGGTTTTGCCGTTCATAGAATTCGATCCTATTCAGTTAGGCGTGCTGACCTAAGTGGTTGCCCGCCCTGTAGTCCGCCTCTGTGAGGCGGAAATCTGTGCATTTCGTATCTGGGTCACAGAACCAGGCTACAGGGCGGCATCGTGACGTGGCTAATCACTCCCCGGAACCTCGACCCAAAACCAGCCTCGCAGATCGCCTTCGCGATAACCGGTCGCTTGATCGGATGGATAGAGCATCGCCAACTGCTGCTTGACCTCCGGCAACAACGTATGGGTCGATCCGTGGCAAAGGAGGCAGGTCGGTTTCAAAAAAATCGGCAGCAAAGCACCTACCTGATTGTCCGGCAGTTCAAGGAATCTTGGCTCGGTCGGCCGATCGCGAAGTTCCGATTTGGCCCATTGGGGAGGCTCGTTCGAGGAGTTCCGCAGCTTGTCTGACGTTCGTCCGATCCGCACCTGGAACTCCTGAGAGATCGCGTCCGCAATCTCGGGAGCCTCACGGCTGCAAATCTGAATCGCCGACGCCGGGCCACCGGCCGTCATCGCCTCCATCAATCGCGACGACAATCTGTCAAACATGCCGTCGCGAGCGGCAATCGCTTTCTCCTTGGAAACGGAGTTGGTCGACTCAACGAAACTTGACGCTGCATTGCCGCTGGTTGCTTCACCTGGCCCTTTCGCGCAGCCCGCGACGACGGCCAACAACAGCGTACTGGCACCCGCGTACCGCTTCAACCTATTCCACGTACTCATTGTTTAAATCCCTTTTTTACGGCTGACGCAATCGCCAGAATTACGCCCGCCCTTTCAGCATGCATTGCCAGTACAGTATCGGCAACAGATACTTCTTCAACAACCACAAGTTTCTTCGTTTAACAGTCAGCCGCAGGCGCACACTTGCGGCAGGTTTCAATGTACGCCTGCGGCTAACTGGCAAACGAACGATGCCCAAACGCATGTACATCAATGTTCACATTACAAAGGCCAATCGCGAAGGATACGTTCCGTTTCTTCGGAGTGACCGCTTTCGTCGCGCACGATATCTTCCAGTTGAACTGCCAGCCCCTTATCTCCCAACTCATCCGCCTCGCGGGCTCGTTGGGTGTAATCGGCCACGGCCTGCCGTTCGGCGGCCAGCACAGCTTCGAGCATCTCACGATTCGAGCCAGCCGCAGCGACCGGGCGCGGCACCGTCGTCGGTTCACCGCCGAGTGCGACAATCTTGTTTGCAAGAAACTGGGCGTGCAGTTGTTCGTCAGCCACTTCGGCCAGGAAAAACTGGGCCAATTGCGGGCGATACGGCCCGGTTGCTTTTGCCGCATAGGTCAGATACTGGATGATCGCACTCAACTCACCCGCCAAATCTTCGTTGAGATGCTTCACGATCTGTTCTTTGTTCATTTTGTGATCCATTCATCAGGGGTTTTGTCATCTAAGGACGCTTGCAGCAATCCCGTCCATGTACCGATCCACCAGAACGACATTGGTTACAGGAATTCGACAGAAAACACTCGTTTTCAGATGTTTTCCCAAGAAAATTACGCAGACAAACAAGACCATCAATGCCAGTGTGCTGAACACGGATCCGCATATAAGTGCCGCCGATCGGCTCCACCAAAATCGACATCAAGTTAACGCCAGTTTTGTGATCGCACGCTTTTATTTACCTGTCTGGCTTAAAGAATGGTTTAGTCCTTTTTCTGGAACCAACTCCGGCTGAGGGGATCTGAAGTGAAAAAGTCGAGTATTAGTCTTGCTACTTTTTCGCGGCCGGAGGGCGATGGGTGAGTGCCGTCGTTGGCCAGGTCTCGGCGTTCGTATCGCAACCCGTCGCTCTTGCGAGCCGTCATGCCGTCGGCCCACAAATACGGCCCCCATAGCAACAGCGGCGCGACAACCGCTCCGCGCCGGGCGTCATAGTTCAGAACTTCCGTGCCCGCGATCTGATCGCGAATCAGCCAGCGGACGGCAAACGCCGATTCGTAGGCATAGGGCTCCGGGTTCAGATTGGCTGTGGCGTATCCTGCGTAAATCCGACTGGACAAATAGACAACTCGTAGGTTGGGGTACCGGCGTTTGGCATTTTGTATAACGGCTGTCGCGTCTCGCTGTAGTTGTTCGCCATGCTGCTGCAATGTTCCCGTGGGCACCTTGTTTGCCAGTTTGATCCAGGCGACCTGAACCTGGGCCGGTGAAACGCCAGCGGCACGTAGTCGGCGATCTGCTTCGTTCCACGGTCGGGCGTCAGGATTGGCCCACTCGCGCATGGCCTGGCCCCCCTGAGCACAATCGACGATCGTGACATCGGGGCTTTTACGGGTATCGGCATCGGCCAGTTGTTTGAATCGCGAGAACTCCTGAGTGGCATTCGACATGCTGATGGAGATGAAGACGACCTTACCTTTTTCGTCCGGACGTCCGTTGCCGTCCAACTGCTCGATGCGTGCGATTTCGTCGAGTGCTGCGTTGTGATGGTCTGCGGGCGGTTCATTACGTCCCTCTCCGTACAAGCCACCCTCTTGGCCAAGATAGGAGTCGTCATCGGTCATTTCAATTAGCGGCTTGAATCCGATCGAATCGCCATGTAATATTTCGACTTGCGCTTCTCCACCCTGATTCCTGTTGTTTCGAGCGGCACGTGCCCGATCCAGATACGCCCGTTCTTCGGCATTCAGCGATTCCCCTTGACGCATCCGGCGGAGCAATATTCGCGCCTTGTTCATATCAATTTCGCTGGTGTCGGAGTCTTGGGCAATGCAAATTCGCAAACCCGGATTCCTGTCAAAAGGGACAAAGTCAAGGATCATCAAAGCCAATATCACCATCCAAAAATTTTTTAGATTCATCACCTTTACTCCACAAAACAGACCTACCGTTCTAGGTTTAACGTCGCTCAATTGACCACGATGCCTGATGCAAAATCCAGTGCCAATTGACAATCCAGGAATAGATCGGAGACGAGCACCCCCATCATGCTCGCCTAGACGAGCGAAAACATCAACTTGCATACACGATGACATGCATCGATCACGAAAAAAATCAAATGGAAACAAGTAACAGGGTTTTATGATGCGCGAACTCGTTGGAATATTTGGATGGTGTTGCCCCACGGCTCAAAATTTGGGATTCCTTGAGGGGGTTAAAAGAGTGATTAGCCGGTGGGCGCAGCGCGAATGCTGGCATCCCTTCGGGATGCGAGACATGATTTTACGCTCGCATCCGTTGGTGTCGCTCCGCTCAACCAACGGCTATTGGTTTACGAACCCTTCAGTATGCGCGGGCACGTTCGCCCCCGGTGAGAATCCCTTTGGAATGTACGGCTTGCGTTGGTATTCCTCCGGGAGTGAATTCAATTACGGGCTTCCCTACACGAAATTTATTAATGTAGACCACCTCTGTGAGGCGGTTGTCTGTCCCTGTTGATCTCTCCTGGTCGAAGACCTGGACTACATCTGCACTTACTTCATTGTTCACATGCAAACTCGATTCGTTCTCGGAAGACAATAATTCGCTATCAAACAATTTAGGGACTTCCTGGCTCAGAACAAACAAGCCCATCACCACCAAAAATACCGCAAACATCTTTTGCAGCATACGCTGATTAAAAAATGAACCGAGATAATTTCCGGCGAACGTCCCAGCAATCCCAAGTGCAACGAACCAGCCAATTGTTTGCCAGTCCAGTGTTGCGCCGATGTCTGCTAAAACGTGTTGGTACTTGATGAAGCCAGCAAAAGATTTGGCGGCGATTACGATCAAGCTAGTACCTATCGCCAGCCGCATCGGTAAACCTCCCAGCAATACCAGGGCCGGAATGATCAGGAATCCTCCGCCGACACCAACTAAACCGGTCAATACGCCGACCGCCAGCCCCTCGACAATCACTTGCCAAATCGGATGCTGGTGCGCAGGTTCGCTATTCTCCATACTCTTTGGAGTTTCGGAATTCTTGTTGGAAGCCTGCCGAAACATCATCCAGGCAGCCAGCAACATCACACCGGCAAATAAAATCAATTGCACGGCTGCGGGAACAAATTTTGCCAGCCACGCTCCGCCATAGGTTCCCGCCATTCCGGGTAGCCCAAAGAAAATAGCGCTGCGCCAATCAATTTGACGTGCCCAACCGAACGGTATCGCTCCTGCCAACGAAATGCCGCCGACGATGGCCAATGATTCGGCTATCGCCGGCTTGCCATCATGTCCCAGCAAGTAAACCAGCACGGGAACCGTCAGGATTGATCCGCCTGAACCGAGCAGCCCCAGCGACAATCCAATTGCCAATGCTCCGATGATGATCCACATAGTTCCTGCGTTACCCAATGAAAAAAATTGACAAATGAACCTGCTGCGTCAATGCCTTTGTTTGCACCTGAAAACCGTTCCCTACTTCGAGTACGAGTACGAGTACCGCCAGTGGCTGAATACGAGTACAAAAGTTCGGCATCGCTGGAAAAAGATTCTCACTTTGAATCCTGTCAATGTGGCAATTTTGGTTTGGCGTAGGCGTAGACGAACATTCCTGCCAGCGCTCCTGCCAACGTGGCCAAGGCCATCCACGCTCCTGCACCTATCTGGGCATAGATCGGTCCTGGACAAGCTCCAGTGATCGCCCAGCCAGCTCCAAACAGGATGCCGCCGAGAATGATTCCCTTGTGGAATGGTTTGGGTTTGTAGACGATTGGTTTGCCGTCAATTGTCTTGATCCCAAAACGCTTGATCCACTGCATGGCCAGACCGGCTACGATAATCCCTGTGGTGATAATCAAATACATGTGGGCCTCGCGGAACAGGAACATGTCATGGACACGCTGCCATCGAACCACTTCGGATTTCACGAGCACGATTCCGAAGAAAATGCCTACCAGCAGAACGCGCAGGTAAGCTCCCAACGTCATGCCTGCGGAGCCAGCAGCCGATTTGCTCGCGGCCGGCGAGTCGATATTCGTGTGGATATTTGTACTCATCGTGTTTCCTTATTAGTTGGTTAACTGAACAGCCAGGTTCCGAGCCCCCAGGTCACGCCCAAACCTCCCGCAAAGAAGGCGATCGTCGCCACGAGGCTAGGCCAACTCAAGTTTGCTATGCCGGTGATTGAGTGGCCCGAGGTGCATCCACCTGCGTAACGGGCTCCGAATCCGATCAGAAATCCACCGACCAGCAGTTTCACCAGTCCCGCTACATTCAAATAGGACTCCGGCAGAAACTCCACCGGCGTCGCTGAAAGCCAATGCGCGGCGACATAACCACCCAGTCCAATCCCCAGCACAAACACCAGAGTCCAGGCGTGTTCTCGTCGATCGTGATCCCGCAGGTAGCTGGCTTTGCAACCGGGTGCGCACATCGCACCGGCTTGTTGCAGGCTGGTCGAGATTCCAAATGCCTTGCCAGATAAGATGAACAGCAAGGGTACCGTCAGCCCAACCAAAATTCCCGAGAACCACCAAGGCCACGGGGCGAGCAAGAATTCCATCATGAATAGGTTCCTTTGATGTTAAACAAATTGACTATGAGAATCGGTAATCTTCCTACTCGTACTCGTACGCTGCACCTTCGAGTACGAGTACGAGTACCGCTAATCGCTGAGTACGAGTACGAGATTTCCTAATTGCTGAGAATAAGGGGCAAGTAGAAGTCACTCTGACCCCTTAGCCGCAACACCTACACCGGGCACTGGGCGTTCCAGAATACTGCTTGCCCCTGGTTGGCAGCTTCGTGAGTGCAAGCATCGCTGTCAGGGCCGCAACTCGCACCGATTTCCACCACCGGAAGTCCGGCTTTATGCCAGGCAACAATTCCGCCCTTGAGATTCTTGACGTTCCTAACCCCAGCTGCCTGAGCCAGACTGGCGGCGATCGCCGATCGGCCACCGCTGCGGCACTGGAAAACCAAAGTGCAATCACCCGAGAACTTGGCCGCCATCTCAGGCAGCTTGGCGAGAAAACAACGCTGAGCCTGCTCGATGTGTCGCTCTTTCCATTCGCTCTCGCCACGAACGTCGATCAGTATCACATTGCCATTCTCAACGGCTGGGGCGATCTCTTCAGGCGTTACTTCGGCAAAGCTCTCGGAACGAGCACCCGACTTGGCGACTTCGTCGGCGTCAAAATAGCCGCTGATATTGTCGATGCCAATCTTGCGGAGCACCCGCACAGCCTCAGGCAAGTCCTGCACGGTTGAAATCAAGCTCACCGGTCGCTCGTAATCAACCAGCCAGCCTGCCCAGGCAGCCACATACTTCTGCGGAATGCTGATCGACTTGGGCACGTGCCCGTTGGCAAATTCGGCATCCGAACCGGTATCGATGACCATCTCCTGCTGAGCCTGTTTCACCACCTCGTTCGCAGACAACTTGCCCGGCAGCGGCGACTTGCCGAGAACGGCTGGGCCGACTTTATTGACACGCTTCATTACCGCAAAGTATTTGGGTGCCTCTGGTTGATCGGCCAGAATGTATTCGACGAACTCCTGTTCGTCGCTAATTTGCAAACCGGGGTTGTACATCTTTTCGTAGCCCACAGTACTGGAGGGAATCGCACCCAGCCCCTTGCCACAAGCACTTCCCGCACCGTGCGCCGGCCAGATTTGCAGATAGTCCGGCAACTGCTTGAATTTCTCGACCGAGCGAAACAGATCGTGGGCGCCTGCATCCGCCGTTCCCTGCATCCCGGCCGCTTTTTCCAGCAAGTCGGGGCGACCAATCGAGCCAACAAAGATAAAGTCGCCGGTGAACATCCCCATCGGCTTTTTGGCACCGCCACCGCGATCGGTCACCAGGAACGAGATGCTTTCTGGCGTGTGCCCTGGCGTGTGAACGACTTCGAAATCAATATTGCCGACAGAAAACGTATCGCCCTCCTTGAGCAGTTGATGCGGATAGTCCTTGGCATACTCGTACTTCCATGCCGCCGGGCCTTCATCGGAGACGAACAGTTTTGCTCCATGCTGATCAGCCAGTTCGCGGGCACCGGAAACGTAATCAGCGTGAATGTGGGTCTCGGCAACGCCCACCAGCCGCATTCCCTCGGCCTTGGCAGCGTCCAGATATTGCTGGACATCGCGACCCGGATCGACAACTACCGCTTCGCCGGTTCGCTGGCAACCCACCAGATAAGACGCATGAGCGAGTGCGGGATCGTAAAAATACTTGAGCAACATGGTGAATTTCCCTTCCCAAAAAAGATCAGCTAAAGCCAATTGCTTCCATACGCAATCAACACATTACGACTGATCCACCAACGGTGGAAAGGTTACAAGAATCTCAGCAAATATTGATACAGCAACGACAAGTTGCCTGCGATGCTGTGATTGCGTCGGGAACCTGAGGCTTGGCTCTACTGTGAGCAACGATCAATTCCTGCAGCACTCGGCACGAAGAATTCAGGAATGCTGACCGAAGTCAATTCCCGACTGCACCCTAATGTGACGTTGAGTCAGGCATTTCAGCTGGAGGGATTGGGCGGGATTACGCCGACCTGCCGAATTTTTCTGCCCAACGCTGCCGGAGCGTCTGATTCAATCGCGTCTTGAATTCCGCAGGCAGCGGAAAAGGTTTTCCATTCCTAAACAGCTCGATCGTTCCTCGGATGTTGTCGACCACTATCTGGCAGGGGTTGCAGCCGGCTAAATGTTCAGCAAATCGCTGGCACTCGGCTTCGCTCAAATCGAGCGCGCCGTCGACGTATTCATTGAGTGCTTTTAGCAATTCTTCACAAGTCATGTCACATGCCTCCCGTTCGCTGCGTTTCCGCCGCAAGAAGGTAAGTCGGTCGTCGTCTGCTCCGCCAACGATACGTTAGGAAGCGTATCGTTCGCGGAGCGAACGACGACAATAAGCTCACCGCCTACACGGATTAACGAAATTGAACAGCTATTTCCTTTAACTGATCCATTATCTGAAAAAAAGTTACATCCAAATTCATTCGAACGGCTGAGAATTTTTGCTTGCGCAAACGTCGCACACACTCGAATCAAATCGGTGAATCCTGGTGCCATGGCCAAAGAATCGAACCTCATTTTGTTGTGTGGAGTCATCAGCGGCTTATCCATGATCGTGACTGGGAAAAACGCGGGTCGATTCGTCACCAAAAACGCGGGTTAAATGCTCGCGGAGCATAAGCCGGGCGCGCAACAAGCGGACTTTGACATTGGCCTCAGTTAAACCTAACGCCTCAGCCGTTTCGCGAACCGATAGTTCCTGCACATCCCTCAGCAAGAACACCAACCGATATTTTTCGTCCAGCAGTTCCAACGCCGATTCGATTTGCTCGCCGACTTCGGCACGTTCAACTAGTGCCTCGGGCGTTTCTTGCCAGTGAGCGATGAATTCTGGGTGGGGCAGACTTGAGTAAGAATCGTCAGCGTCCGCAGCCATCTGCCCTGCCAACGGTAGGCCCCGACGTTTCCGCAGAATCTTCAATGCATGATTGGTGGCGATCCGTAAAATCCAGGTCGCAGCAGACGATTCGCCCCGAAAGCCGTCAAGATGTTCGATCAAACTGAGAAACGTTTGTTGGGTCACATCTTCGGCATCTTGTAGATTCCCCGTGATTCGCCGCCCGACAGCAAATACGCGATCTTGAAAGCGTTCGACCAAATCCTGAAAAGCCTCAAAGCCTCTCACGGAGGCCTGACGGATTAATTGCTCATCAGTGAGTGTCGATTGTTCCATGGCCGAATTCTTAGTCTCCTCTAACCCGCATTTCTCACACTGTTGAGATATGAAGAGAAACCAAACCGTTTTGACACGGTTTCATTGGTGAAATCACGCATCCGATGAAACGAATTCAAAAGATTTGGTCATGACAGAGTGTAAACAATTATCATTAGCATTTCAGCCCCTGGGTCTTCGAAAAGTTGTCGAAAAATTTGATGCTCCGGCGATCTCCTCCGATGGCGGTGGCTTACTGCTTCGAGAGGTTGAGGAGCGGTTGGGGTTTGTGTGGCAATTTGCTCAATACTTTGATGACTACCGTAGTCCTCGCTGCATGAAATACAAGGCGGCAGAACTGTTGTTGCAGCGGATTTTAGGGGCAGAATTGCAGCAGGCGAAACAACAGTTTCAACAAACAGGCCAAGCCACTCGCCTGTTCAAAGACCTCCAATACAAAACCAAAAAGAGTTGGCGTCAAGAACGCCGCGTGATTGGCAAAGCCGAACATTTAGGCAAAGGCAGCAACCCACGCTTTGTCGTCACCAGTCTCACGGCCGAGGCTTGCGATTCCGCAACGCTGTACGAACAAAAGTACTGTGCTCGGGGCGAGATGGAAAACCGGATCAAAGAGCAACAGCTTTATCTGTTTGCCGATCGCACCAGTGCCTCGACCATGCGTGCCAATCAATTGCGGCTGTGGCTCTCGAGCGTGGCGTATGTGTTGGTCAATGCATTGCGGGAGCATGGCCTGCGTGGAACGGAATTCGAAAAAGCCCAGTGTCATACGATTCGGCAAAAACTGTTCAAGATTGGAACCGAGATACGAGTGACGGTCCGTAAGGTCTGGGTTTCCATTTCATCGGCTTATCCTTACGCCGAAGTCCTTCAACGCGTGCTATCTCATCTTCAACAAATATCACTGCCTGCTCGGCCTCCCATTTGGGCGTCGGGATAGACTTCGCGTTGTCACTCTCGCTTGATCACCGCCAAAAATGATTTCGATCCAACCCAATTGCGCAAACGGTGCGCCTTGAACAGCAAATTCATGATCTTTTTGACAGACTCCAAGTCGAAAAACTTCCCCGCACGAGTTTCAAGTTCGCTCGAAACCAACCGAGACCTGAGACGCGTCGAAAAATCGACACAGCATCACTCGAGAATCGCAAATTCGTCACCTGCGTCAACTAATGACGTCGTTTATTCTAAAGAATCTTTAGATGCGCACCGTCAATTCCAAGAGCGGTTATCCGATGCATTGATTCAACGCATTAATAATTATTGGTCGATCGTTTCAACGTGAGGATTGAATCCGCTCGGATAAGCTGGATTCCCGCTTGGTTCATTTCTTCTAGAGCTTGTTTTTCATCCGCGGCTTGAAGATTAACGGCCCGGCATGCATCGGTAATCACAAACGTCGCGAATCCAAGTTCTTGCGCATCGATTGCCGTGAATTTAACGCAGTAGTCGGTGGCCAAACCAACTATGTAGCATTGCTCCACGCCCTGAGATCGCAACCAAGCGGCCAAGCCGGTATCGGATTGCTTTAACTGATCAAAGAATCCGCTATAGCTATCGATTTCGCGTCGAGTGCCTTTTTGGATCACTTGACTAAACTTATTGGAGTGCAGGGTCTTGGCGAACTCCGCTCCGCAAGATTCTTGAACACAATGATCTGGCCAAAGAACTTGCGTGACTCCGAATAGATCGATGACGTCGCCGGCTGATTTGCCGTAATGTGAACTGGCGAAACTCAAATGTCCTGGCGGGTGCCAATCTTGCGTGGCGACGATCCACTTGAAATGCTTCATGAGCTGGTTGACTAGCGGAACTATTTCGTCACCACGCGGCACAGCAAGTGCGCCGCCGGGAAGAAAGTCATTTTGAACGTCAACGACAATGAGCGCCCGCACCTTCAGCACCTTATTCAGAAAATCCGCGTTGTTTTAGAATCAAACGAGTTTTCGCTTCGTACAAGTTCTGCTCAAGACCAACCGGATACCGGTGAGGATGGACCAAGCGTTTGATCCCGTCGTGAAAATTTTCCAATTGATTCTTGGTGTTGACCTGAATTTGATGTAGGGACATCGTGTTGGCGACGCGCTGTCCAGATTCCATGACTTTTTGCAGCAGGTCTTCCGATTTCAAATCTTCCGTGAGTCGCCGCCTGCGCGTGGGGTCGAGCGGATCGATGATCGTTGCACCTGCCGGTGGAGGAGTTAACTCGTCGAAAATCATATCCGCCACAGCACCCTTATCGTCGCTGAACCTTCGGACTTGTAAGAGGCCAGGAGTCGAGATTTTAACCGCTTGTTCGGAGAGTTTTAGTTTCGGCAACCATTGTCCTCGCTCGTTCTGGATTAGCGACAGCTTATAAACACCCCCCAAGGCTGGTTGATCATAGGAAGTCACCAACTTCGTTCCGACTCCCCAGATATTGATTTTTGCACCTTGCCGCTTGAGACTGTCGATGATCACCTCATCGAGATCATTACTAGCAATGATTTGTGTATTGGTGAAGCCTGCTTCATCGAGTAGTCGCCGTGCTTCAATACTCAAATACGCCAGGTCGCCCGAGTCAAGGCGAATGCCCAGCAACTGTTTGCCTTGAAGTTCCAATTTTTTACCGACCTCAATTGCGTGTTTGACTCCCCGTAACGAGTCATAGGTATCGACCAGTAACACACAATTGCCCGGCATTGTGTTTGCATATTCGGTGAAGGCATCCAGTTCATTTTCGAAGCACATGACCCAACTGTGGGCGTGGGTTCCGCTGACCGGGATACCATAAGTCTTGCCAGCAAGCAAGTTTGAGGTTGCAGAGCAGCCGCCGATAAATGCCGCGCGACTTGCAGATAGACCGCCATCGATGCCATGAGCTCGGCGCAATCCGAATTCGACAACACTATCGCCCTGAGCAGAGTAACAGACCCTGGCCGCCTTCGTCGCGACCAATGTCTGGTAATTGACAATGTTCAGCAAAGCCGTTTCAACAAGCTGGCAAGCCAATACGGGCCCGGTCACACGCAATATTGGCTCGTGAGGAAATACGACGGTTCCCTCCGGAACAGCATGCACGTCACAATCAAATTTAAATTGTTGAAGAAAGCGTATGAAGTCTCCGTTGAATAGCGCATTCCCATCAGCGCCGCGTAGCGATTCCAGATATGCCAAGTCGTCGTCATTGAATCGGAGTTTTTCCAAGAATGTTAACGCATCTTCCAGTCCAGCGGCGATCGTATAGCCTCCCGCAAACGGCGGACGACGGAAAAAGAGATTGAATGAAGCCAATCGATCGTGGATTCCCAACCGCCAATAGCCGAAGGCCATCGTCAGTTGATACATGTCGGTAAGCAACGCCAACGAAGAACGATAAATTCCGTTTTCAAACATGGAAGGGCTTCATCCGGTTAAATTGACGAACAAGACTGTTTCTCAGGTTACAATAACTCGACAGATTTCGAAATATGCCGCACGAAGTCCGTGATCAGGTTATCGCTCAAATGCCTCCGCGGAGATTAACCGGCCAGCTATTTTGCTGGTCCAATTCGTGCGGTAGAACGCGGAATTCGGTTTGTCTTGAAACCAATTACACCTCTGCCCTGCTCTCCCTCATTTCAAACGACAGCCAACCAATACATTGCATTGACTATGACTGGGTCAGCAATCCCACTTCCAAGAATACATTGCCCTAAAAAACTAGGTTGAAAATATGTGCTTTGCTGCTTGCGGCCTAGATACCTCGTGTCGACAAAGAAACCTATTGTCTTTCAAGAGACATCATCGGTGAGGCTTGTCGACGAACATTTGTTTTGGTTCTGAAAAACGTCCGATATTGCGAACGCAGTCTCAAATCGAGAATCGGCGACTGCCGATTGTTCGCGTTTTTTGAGGAAACCATTGGAATAATCTTTATCTCGCTGATTGGCACGTCGATTGCAATGTCAGAAAAACATGGACGGGCACAACCCGTTGCTCATCATCGATCCGCCGTCTCGCGGGGCCCGTCCATCTCCCCGATTTTATTGCGGTTTTCAGTTCGCCAAGCGATCACGTCAATTGTTGTTCAGTTGGCTGAGCGTTAGGAGGACGAGCCGCCTGTTTATAACTTCAGCCGCTAGGTTTTTTTGCTTAGCGGCTGTTTTTGTTTCCATGGCAACAAACGTGTCGTACTTCTGTACGCGAATTCATTCTGATATAACCGGAGGCACAAGCAATCGCCAAATCAATTGATTGAACAGAATTCAAGGAGAACTTATGTCCGATTTTCAGAATCCCAATCCGTACCAAACTCCGAATCCGAACTTTGGAGGTTCAAGTCCAATGGGTGCGGATCAGGCGGCGGCAAGAGTGGCGATTCCGGCAATAATCATCATTATTTATTCTTTGTTTTCGATAGTGTATGCCGCATCGACCCCGTTTGTCGGACCGATCATACAAGATGCACTCAACGACGTAATCCGAGGCATATTGCCCAGCGAAGATGCACGGCGAGAATTTGATGCACAGATGGAGCAGCAGCGCAATAATCCATTTGCTTTGGCAGTCAATATTTCCACCGCAGTCATCTCCATTGTCTTTTTTGCGTTCATCATTTTTGGGGCATGGCAGATGAAAACCCTCGGGAATTGGGGCTGGGCTTTGGCGGCCTCGATAATGTCAATCATCCCCTGCGGTTGTTGTTGCCTGATCGGGACGCCAGTTGGCATCTGGGCGCTGGTGATTATCGTGAAACCCGAAATTAAGCAGGCCTTCCGCAGCATGATGCCAGATAAGTGATTTCATATAACGAACATGATCGTCGCGAAAAACCCGTGGTCGCAAGGTGCCACTCCAACGTTGGAAATTTTGCGATCCAGGAACTGAATCGAAGTCAATTACATGTGACATGCAACCGATAAGTGCCATGAGGCGCGATCAGGTAAGTGCAAAACATCTTAGAGTTTTCGCGCATTTCATTTGGCAATTTAACGGCGAATTGACCTACAATCCGTACGTGGTTGAGGATGACTTCGGCCACTGCAACTATTAACGATAGACTTCGTGGCACTTATTGCACGATTGCCCAAGAGTGTTAACGGCTTGGCTCGCGAGTTCATAATTATTCGACTTGGCCGCACTCACTGCGGAAACTGCGGCGGAAAACATAGCCTCAGACAACACAACATATTCGTCGTCATCGGCGTCGATCATTCCTTCTTGGACCATAGAACGACCGATAACTGCGATCATTTGCGCTTCCTGGATCAATTCATCTTTCTGGTTTTTAAACTCAGTCTCGTTGGCAACCCAGGCTGAAAGTTTCTTATACAACGAATCATCCAGCCGCTTCATTAACGGAGTGCGCTCGGCAACCGATTCCCAATCGAGTTCTTCTCCCGCCGTTTCTTCTGGTGGGAATCCAGAACCGCGAATCAATTCGCTTAACAATTCGTTTCGCGTCTTGGCAAATTCAAACGCCTCGCGCATGCGATTACTGGGGAACGTGGCCGCACGATAACAGGCTGCCTGCGCATTCAAAGCGTGATCCTTCCAGCGCACTGATTTGTCGAATTCATGGATGACTGCGAACAAAACAGAGAGCGTCGAAAACGTCACTTGCGTTTCTCGATATTTGCTGCTGAACGTTGTGGGGTTCGTAATTTGGGTATTGAGTAGATTGTTGAGGCGTTTTATTTCCGTTTCAATTGCTTCAGCGGAAATTGTACCGCTCCAAGTCAATTGCGTATTTCCGTTCTCCATAGGCTTGTCCAGCGTAGTTGATGGCTGAGTTCGACGAGCAATTCCAACCATGGGGGGGCGTTCGCCTTTCAGTCCATCGGCAAACAGATTTTCAAAGAAAATTCCGTCCCAAAGTCGTTTACTAAACGTGGGGCGTGTCGCACGCTTCACGGTATACTTTGGCGGCGCAGCATTGTCCTGAGTCGCCAATTCCATTTGAATAGTTTTCGTGCGAACACGGATTGAATCGGCGTCTTGTAGCAGCGGATTTGGCCAATAAGAAACGGCCAAGAGAATACAGAACTGATGCAGCGACACGACGTCCTCCAGAAAGTTGTCTGTCAATGTTCACCGCAACAAAATACGGCCAAACGTCGACATTGCGATGTGAATCTTGCTACAATTATAGTCGCAAGTGCATTTTCGAGGAATCTAAGGTGCAGTTGCGGTGGATGCAACTAGCAAAGAATGATGAAAAATGCGTGCACGGTTGAATCTCCGACACGTTGGAGCCGCAGACGAAGACTTTGAGCGGGCGATGACCGAGCGATACATTTTGACCAGGCGCGAAGAAATTCGAAGCGGGTGCTCTGTTTGGTTTTGATTTCCGAAATTGCCTGAAGGTGAACGCTGGCGAACATGTTTTGTGGTCACGTTAGAATTTGAAAATGCCTTTAGATCCAAACAAGAAAACCACTAGGCGCCGGTTCCTGCAGGGCAAAGATGCGGTTGAGTCGCTTCGCGATACCCTTAATCCTCCGGCCGAGAGTTTGATGCCAAGTCAGTTGATTGGCTCATCTGAATCAAGACAGCAGGCATCCCATGTCCTGCAGTTTTCGAAGAAGGCGATGGGTTGCCAATTTGAGTTTATCTTCAATGGAACTCAATACCCGCGCGTGGCAGATGTTGTCGCTTGTGCCTTCGAACTAATCGAACAAATCGAAGCCGAGATTTCGATTTACAGACCGCATAGCCCGATATCGCAACTCAATCGCAATCAGCCTGGTCAGCCTGTGCAATTTTCGCCCAGAGCTATCAAGTGTTTTCAAGTGGCGCAAGAGGTTTCGGAACTAACCAAGGGAGCGTTTGACATTACGAGTGGCAAGCTCTCGGAAATTTGGGGTTTCGAGCAAAGGGCACCTGCGGTTCCGGAGCCGAGTCAACTCGGATCGTTGCTGAACTCGGTTGACTTTCGGTCTATTGAGGTTGATGCTGTGCAAGGTTACGTTGCTTTGCGGAAAGCGAATGCGAAACTGAATTTTGGCGGAATTGGAAAGGGGTTTGCGATCGATGAGTGTCGAGAGTTATTGTTGGCAGCAGGAGTAACGGATTTTTTGATTCACGGTGGACAAAGCAGCGTTGCTGCAAACGGGAACCGTCGTACGGAAAACAACGATGTTGCTGGCCAGATGAAGTCAGGCTGGAGGATTGGCTTAACCGATCCGCTCATCGCTGAGTCGCGGCTCAAGGAAGTGCGGCTAGTCGAACGCTGCATGGGAACCTCTGGTTCAGCTCGCCAAGCCTTGTTTCACCAAGGGAAACGTTTAAGCCACATCCTTGACCCACGGACCGGATGGTCTGGCGAGGGGGCCGTTTCCGCGACGGTAATTGCTGATTCGGCGGCCGTCGCCGATGCTTTGGCGACGGCGTTTTGCGTTATGTCGCGTACGGAGGTTGAGCGACTTTGCCACGCGCTTCCAGAAATTGCCGCGGTGACATTCTGGTTGGACAGAGGGCAAAAGATGCCAGAGATGGTCACATTCAATACCGATGCCTTGGAGTTATGAACATCGCCGACTTCTCACGAGTCAGAGGGATTGTTTTCGAGGAAGCGCATGCGTGAACACTGTTGATGTGACTCAGAAGTTGTTCGCTTTGGGAAATAAGGACTGGATCTATGGTGATATCGAACGATCAGATTGCTAACAAGTTGATGCAATTAGCTGATTTGCTGGAGGTACAAGGAACAAACCCTTTTCGATTGCGCGCTTATCGCAATGCGGCGAAAGCCATCAAAGAACATCCCGAATCAATTGAAGCCTTAGTCGAAAAAGGATTTGATCTGACAGAAATTTCGGGAGTCGGCAAAGCAGTGGCGGAAAAGTGCGAACAACTTGTCAAAACAGGCACGATACGCCAGTTCGACGAATTGTTGGAGCAATTGCCTCTGAGTCTTTTAGATCTATTAGCTGTTCCCAAGTTGGGACCACAAAAGGTCTCAGTGATATTCAAGCAACTGGGGATTAGTAATCTTCAGGATTTGAAGACCGCCTGCGAAGGAGGAAAGATCGCGCAACTTCCGGGTTTTGGCAGCAAGACGGAGCAGGCAATTCTTGAGGGGATTGCCATAGCGGAAGCGGCCAATTTGCGGACGACCTGGGCTAATGCTGATCAGATTGCGCAACAATTGAGACAGCATTTCGAGAATTGTCCGGCAGTTGAACGATTGGAGTTCGCTGGAAGTTATCGCAGGGGAAAGGATACGATCGGTGACTTGGACGTGCTTGTCATGTCCGAAGAATCGGCTGCCGTGATGGATCATTTCGCAAAATTCCCAGGTATTTCCGGTGGCATCGCGCGCGGGGAGACCAAGATGTCGATTTACCTCGAACGTGAATTTCAAGTCGACCTGCGGGTTGTACCTGCGTCATCGTTCGGCGCGGCGCTGCAATATTTTACAGGCAGCAAGGAGCATAACGTCATCGTTCGCTCGATGGCGAAACAACGCAAATTGAAAGTCAATGAATGGGGAGTTTTTAAGCTTGAAAATGAACAGGAAGAGTTGATTGCGGGCAGCGATGAAGCGGACGTTTACCGACTTGTCGGACTGCCGTGGATTCCTCCTGAGTTGCGAGAAGCGCGTCAAGAATTTGAATGGGCTGTGAGGCCAGAAGGGTTGCCGCAGCTCATCGAATTGACCGACATTCAAGGCGACCTGCACATGCATACCGATGCCAGCGATGGCTCTGCAACAATCCAGGAGATGGCAGACGCCGCTCGAGCCCGCGGACTGCAATACATCGCGATTACGGATCACTCAAAGCGTGTCACGATGGCCAATGGATTGAACGGTGAACGCTTGATGAAACAATGGCGCACAATCGACGAACTCAATCCGAGCTTTGCGGGTGAGTTTCGCATCTTGAAGGGAGTAGAATGTGATATTTTGGAGGATGGCTCATTAGATCTCAGTGACCAAGTTCTGTCGGCGGCGGACTGGGTGACTGCCAGTATCCATTACGGCCAACAGCAGAGTCGCGAGCAGATTACGGAACGAATTCTCAACGCGATCCGCAGTCCGTTTGTGCACTGTATATCGCATCCCACCGGACGCCTGATCAATCGGCGGAAAGCTTATGAGGTTGATATGCTGGCTGTGTTTCAGGCGGCGGTAGAGCATGGTAAGTTTCTGGAACTCAATGCCGCACCCAAACGGCTGGATTTGCATGATTTGCATTGTGCGCAGGCGATATCGCTGGGTATTAAAATTGTCATCAACACCGACGCACACCATCCGGGGAGCCTGCAAGATATGCGCTATGGCGTGCTCCAAGCGCGGCGCGGCGGCGTGACTCGTGACGATGTGGCCAATACACGGCCACTCTCGGAGTTTTTAGAACTACTTTCGGTTCGAGCCTAGGAAATGACAATCGGGCACGTTTGTCATGTCCCTAAATACCTTGACAAAAATTGCACTCGAATCGCGAGGAGAAACCACTGGTTTTAAGTTGGGCAGAGTTCTCCGAAAAAGATCGCGCTGGGAAACGACAAGAGCCCCTGAAAATTCAGGGGCTCTAATGTGCATCAACTCAATGTTTTTGCTGAACTTATTTGTTGTGGAAATCCAAGTACCACCAACCATCGTCCCATTGAAGGGTGACTTTACGCCATCCTAAAGGAACTTGTGGGTAAGGATAGAATGGTCCAATGTACGGCCACGCGGATGGCGAGTACTGTTGCGGATAAGTTACTGCAGCATAATTTGGATGAGCCGCATATCCTGGCCAAGCATAACCTGGCAGAGATGGATTGTCAGCCACGATACCTGCTCCGGTCGTGTAGCTGATTGGCATCGGCTGCCCTTGCATTGGAACACCGTAAGATTGCATTGGAGCGGCGTTCATGTGAACGGGCACTTGCGAATAGTTCGATGGTGCTGGGCTGTATTCTTGGATCGCAGCGCTGGGGTGGCTATCCTGAACAAAGGTTGTTTGCCGCATACTATAGTCGCTCATTACCGAACCGCCGCGGACCTCAATGTCATCGACGATTTGAACGACACCCAGACTTTTTGCTTGCTGAGCTGTTCGCAATATCATTGCCTTTTGCGCATCCGTGGACACGAATCCTTCGTACCAAACGGTGCCGTGATCAACGCGGAGATTGAGGTGGAATCCACTCAATGTTCCGCGTTGTTGCTCCATTTTGAGCGTGTTAGTGATGTACTGGCGAATGGCGTTGTCATCACCGTTAACGCTGACGGGGACCAAGCCAGCCACCAGCGCGATCGCCAAACCTAAAATTAAACGTCGCATGGTTTCCCTCCTGAATTTGTTCGTTGAACCACTTCCTGCGGACCGAACCCCTCTCGTTTTACACTGGGTCGAAAGCGAGCGAACCGCTGCGATAATCTGCCTTGGTGGTTTGCGACTACGAACCAAAACTCGAATGTTGGGTCGATCGTTTGATCCAACCGGCGCGCCTTGGTCCTGAGCATCGTAAAAAAAGCAGCATCCCAGCGCAAGTATCCTTACAACCTAAAGCTTTGGTTGCCCAGAAACCCCCCTGGACACACAAACGCTGCTTTAACCTGATAATAGTTTCGGCAATCAAGCGGCCTGATAGTAGGATTTTTTCGATTTTATTAGTCTTTCCAAAGTTTCTGGGGTAATCGATTTTGGCGATGAGACGATCCGAGCCCCAGTTTGATAGCAGTTGGCGGAGACCTTACCAACTAGACAAAGTGTGCCCAGCTCCCAAAAACAACGCGCGCTGCCATCAGAATGGCACTAGCGGTTCGCTAGGCCTGGATCAAGAATCAACATGATCACCAGACAAACCAAATAGATTATTACGGCGAGAGTCGCCAATACTCCAAAAATGATTTGTTGCAGGAACTCATACTTTACATGCTTCCAATACTTGATCCCAGTATAGATGATAAAGCCGGGTACGAACACGGAAAGCAACCCTTCCCACGTCTCGCCTACAGCAAAAATCCGCTTGATCAATTGGACAAAAACAACGAGTCCTCCTATATTTGCGAGCGTCATTACGCCAGCGAAGATTAATTGGATCGTGAACATATCGAAGACTTGCATGATAGCAAAGATGCCTACGACTAAGGACAGCACGGCCGTAATTGACCCCGCTTGTACCCCGATGCCTTCGACCAATTTTGGCGCATTTGGATCTGCTTCAGCTGGACCAACCTCGCCACTTCGCACCTTATCAGCCAATTGTTCCGCGTGGCTAAATGCAGGGTTGGCAAACAGAGGATTGTCTTTGCGGGGATCGTCAGCTTGAAAGACAAATCGAGAAGGATCGATGTTCGCGAAGCCAGGGTCAGCCGCGAAATTGTCCAAGACGACCTTTGTGGGTTGCCCAGATTCGGCAAATAAATCGGCTTCCTTTTCTAGCGGACCATCCAATCCATACTTCTTATACTTTTCCCGCGAAGCGGCTGTTGTACTCGAAACCGCCGCGCGAGTCGTTGACGTTGCCTGTGTCGTCGTGGCAACCGGTTTCCTTTTGTCACTTGTTGCAGCCTGCTGCGTTTTTCCGAAATTCAGCGCGAAGACATGTTGACACGACGGGCATTTGAGCTTTTTGCCGTCCATCGCCAAGTCCACTTGGTATTTTGCGCCGCACTTCGGGCAGGAAATTGACCGCTTATTCATCATGAAATCCGATGTTATTGCTGGACCCGCGTCTTTAAGATGCACTGATTATACATGCGCTCAGCGTATGAGCGGTACCATGCCAATGGATATGGCGTTTTACAGAGTTCGGTTGGCTTTTCTCGACCGATCGACATTCGCAGATCGTGGTTCAACCAGCGGCAAACCGCCCTCGGCGCACCGAAACCTCATCCCTATTTTGGTTGGCCATGATCAGCTCGGCAAGCGGAAAATATCGTAATTTGTCCGGTTTAGTTTAGGGAAACGCCATCAGCTGCGGCCTTGACGCCAATTTGAAAAGCACCTTGGTTGCTGAAGGTCGACATGTACTGGTTGAAACGACGGTGCCATTAGTTGCGGTCAACTGACTTATGTCGAATCTGAAGGACAGCAAATTTGAGGTAATTTTACCTTGATTACTTTCTGTAAGCTATCTTTTTGCAGATGGTCCCAGCATTTTTTGGGCATTGCGACTCCAAGCAAGCATGCCGTATGTCGCTTGAGTGTCGACGCAATTTATTCATAGGTTTGGGCTGGATACGGTTCATACGGCAATTAGGTTCCGTTTCATTTTCTCTGAGCATAACAGGAACGTCTGAAAGTAGAGCATCATGGCACCAGTGATAGATAACTTGTCCAAAGGCAAGAGCAGCCAGCAAGCCTTTGATGAGATGAAGCAACGGATTCATCATCGCTTGATCAGCAAACTTGACCTGAACCGAGTTGGCGAAATGGAAGGCGAGAGACTTCGCCGAGAGATTCGCACGGTCGTCGAGCATCTATGTGACTCGGAAAATACCCTCCTCAACCGATCTGAGCGTGACCGGCTGGTCGACGAAGTCTTGGACGAAACGTTTGGCCTCGGACCATTAGAGTTGTTGCTGAAGGATTCCACCATCAGTGACATATTAATTAACGGTCCGAAAAACATTTATGTTGAGCGGAAAGGCAAGATGGAAAAGACGGCGGTGGAATTTCGCGATAACGCCCACCTGCTGCAAATTATTGATCGCATCGTTTCCAAAGTCGGTCGACGCGTCGACGAAACCTGCCCGATGGTCGACGCGCGGCTTGAAGACGGCTCTCGTGTGAACGCCATCATTCCCCCATTGGCATTAGATGGTGCGGCGATGTCGATTCGTCGTTTCGGTTCGAACCCGCTGAAACTCGAAGACCTGTTGAACTATAAAGCCTTCACACCCGAAATGGTGATGCTGCTCGAAGGCGCCATGAAGGCCAGATTGAACATTATCATTTCCGGAGGTACGGGTTCCGGTAAAACGACACTGTTAAATACACTTTCAAGTTTTATTGGTAACCATGACCGTATCGTGACGATCGAGGACGCCGCAGAATTGCAACTGCAGCAAGATCACGTAGTGCGCTTAGAAACACGACCACCTAACATCGAAGGCAAAGGTCAAGTAACGGCTACGGACCTCGTCAAGAACTGTTTGCGTATGCGTCCTGAACGAATCATCATTGGTGAGTGCCGAGGTGCCGAAGCTTTGGATATGTTGCAAGCCATGAATACTGGCCATGAAGGGTCGATGACGACATTGCATGCCAACACTCCGCGTGACGCATTAGGTCGATTGGAAACGATGATCATGATGGCCGGTTTTGAAATGCCCATCAAGGCCATGCGAACTCAAATCGCCAGCGCCATCAATCTCGTGGTACAAGCCAACCGTTTGCAAGGTGGGCCGAGAAAAGTTACACACATCACGGAAATCTGCGGGATGGAAAATGACGTGATTGTAATGCAAGACATTTATAAGTACGTGCAGGACGGGATCGACGAAAATGGACGCGCTCGGGGACGATTCATCTGCACAGGAGTTCGACCACGCTGCCTCGATCGGCTCGAATCGGCAGGGGTCAAATTGCCGGCGAGCATCTTCTCGGAACGAGTCATGCTCGTTGATTAATCCGGTTCATTTCAGTGGGGCTGGCCGCAAATTTTCGGGCGAGTCGACCATGTCCAACGAGGAAGCCTGCTCACTAAAGATTTGCACCAGTCGTTTCAACATTTTCCATTGAGTAAATCATGTTTCAGATTTTCGTACTCGTTTCCGTATTCATTTGTATTTCCTGCCTCGTGGGGGGCGTTGCAATTCTCGCCAGAGTCTTGCATGGTCGGAATCAAATGGAAGATCGATTAGCTAGTCTAACAAAGAACCGCGGGCGCGGAAATGCTCAGGAAAAACGTTCGTTGCTGGTCGGCACACTGGAAGACAGCACCAGCCAACTCGAAGCGTTTCTCGCCAAAATTTTCGACATCCAAGGTCTGTTGAACTTAGCCGGTATCAAGATGCCCGTTGGTCAATTCGTCGGGGCGGCGTTAGGCTTGGGCGCAGGTTTGACGATTGTGTTCCTGTACTTTGCTCCGTATTTTCTGTTTGCTCCGTTTGTATTTTTGTCTGGAGTAGCGCTACCCTTCTTCGTTGCAATTTTCAAAAAGAAGAAACGCCTGCGCAGATTCTCTGAACAATTAGCCGAGGCCATGGATATGATGTCCCGCGCGTTACGCTCAGGCTACAGCTTGCCGGCCGGTATCCAATTGGTTGGTCAACAGATGAGCGAACCGCTCGGACCTGAATTTATGCGTTGTTTCGAAGAACAAAAGCTGGGGATACCCCTGGAGGAAAGTATTCGGAAGATGGTGGAGAGAATTCCCAACCTCGATCTGCAATTCTTTGCCACGGCGGTTATCCTGCAACGGCAAACCGGTGGCGATTTGGCTGAAATCCTCGACAAGATCAGCTCGCTAATTCGTGAACGATTCAAAATTTGGGGACAGATTCAAGCGCTAACTGGCGAAGGCCGTCTATCGGGAATTGTGCTATTAGCTTTGCCTCCGATGTTATTCATCGTGATGATGCGACTGAATTATGATTATGTCATGTTGTTGTTTAATGACTCGCTAGGCCAAATGATGTTGGCCGGTGGAATCGTGATGCAAATTCTCGGCGCGTTCGTGATCAAAAAGATCATCACGATCAAAGTGTAGCTGATTTGCCTGATTCGAAATTCGCACAACAACAAGTCCAAAAGCAAACCAATCAACTTACAACAGCAAATTCAGATATCCCGTATCCGAGTTGTGCTGACAACCTAATCATCGAAAGCTGACCCATGATTGACTTATCGCTCATGATTCCATTCGCAGTATTCATCGCACTGGGCGCTGCAGCGTGGTTCGTACTTGATTTCGTCTTCAACCGAAACTCCAAGGCAGTTGAACGATTGAATCGATTGCAAAGCAAGTCCGGACGACAATCCAAGTCCGAAGGAGCCACAGATTTTCTCACACGAAAACTCGAAGAAGCGAGCCCAGCTCTGGCTAAGCCGTTGCTGCCCAAGTCCGAAAAAGAGACGAGCAAACTCAAAGAAAAATTAGACTTTGCTGGTTTTCGACGCGATGATGCAGTGACCATGTACTTGGGAATAAAAGCCATCTGCCTTGTGATTGGCCTGATCCTCGGCGGCGGTCTGATGTTCTTAACGGCGGGGTTGAACTTGAGTGGTCTGATGCGCTTGTTCGTCGTGGGTGGTCTCTTCTTGTTTGCACCAGATATTATCCTCTCGCTCTTGGCGAAAAAGCGAAAAGAAGCGATCTTTCTTGGGCTCCCAGACGCACTCGACCTGCTGGTTGTCTGTGTGGAGGCAGGCTTAGGCTTGGATCAAGCCATGCGGAAAGTCGCTGAAGAGCTGGATGACATCAACAAAGTACTTGCCTACGAATTCAACCAGTCCAACATGGAAGTTCAAATGGGGAAAACACGCGAAGACGTGTTCAATTCTTTGGGGGCGAGAAACGGAGTCGATGACTTAAAGACGCTAGCATCTGTGATCATCCAAACGGACAAATTCGGATCGAGTGTGGCCAAGGCGTTGCGAGTTATGAGCGATTCGATGCGTACCACTCGACGTCAAATCGCGGAAGAAAAGGCAGCTAAGACGGCCGTAAAATTGATTTTCCCGTTAGTTCTTTTCATCTTTCCCGGTATATTCGTTGTTCTCGTTGGGCCCGCTGCAATCACTGTTGTCCGCGAAATGCTCCCAGCTATGCAAAATCGGTAGTCTTTCGACAATCGAATTGATCGGGTAAGTATGAGTATTTCGCGCCCGGCAAATACTGGCATCCGATAACTTCATTGCGAAACGTGCAGATCGCAGGATAGTTATTCTAGTCTGAAATGGAATTCGGAGTCGGCCAATGTTGGTATTCAAATATGCAAGGATTTTTGGCGTCGTCATGTTATCGGCTCTGTTTGCCTCCCATGTCGCAGGGCAATGCCACACCCATTGGCCATCTGGCAATGCAGGCTGTGCAAGCCAAAATGAACTGGGGGACGGCGGCATGGGCGTGCATCGCGAGCGCTGGGAGCAATTCAAGGCGGCTTACAACCTCGATGTCGCGCGAAACGTCGCTTGGCCTCAACCCTTCAAATGCCGTGACCGTGCATTGATGTATCAGTTCTTTCAAACTGGAATCGATGCTGGCTGGGAACAGATTTGCACATTGACGTCAGTCCATTTCGATTCCGAAACGAATCAGCTCAATCGCGCGGGTGAAGCGAAAGTCCAATGGCTGATGCAAACTTCTCCGCAACATCGCCGAGCCATTTTTGTTTATAACGACGAC
>CALMEE010000121.1 GCA_937862885.1 uncultured Planctomycetaceae bacterium | reverse complement strand
GAAAATTGCCGCGTCACTAACCAATTCGACAATGCACTTCATCGGGCGCTTACACTGGTTAAGTGTAACTGCACTCCACCGCTGGGGATGCAACAAGTCGACACCAGTTTTTTAGGAGTACCAAACCAATGAAAAGAAACAGTCACCCAATCATTATTGCGACGCTTTTCTTAATGAGCGCGGTTAGCGGTTGTATCCCGGACCGAGCGATTGACGAGGTCGCAGAGTTCCGGAAATCGATTCAACGCATTCACGAGACATTCAGCTCCGTCACTTCAACGGAAAGGCTCAACTTCGCGATTAAAGAATTGGAAGATAGCGCCGGCTCAGTACTCGACCGCTCAGTCAAGGAAATCGTTGACCGTTTGCCGAGCGAACTAGGTGCCGAGTCCCGCGAAAGCGTCCAGTTCCTTGCGAAATACGTTCAACAGTACTTGAAAGCCGTTTTGGCGAGGTTGGAAGAACTGGAAGTAGAGATCGCCAATGCCAAAAAAATTGGAGATCGGCAGAAAATGCTGTCAGTTTTAGCAACAGCTTTAGACGTTGAAGTTCATCTCCCACCCCGAGTGTTTCGGGTATTACCCGGCCTAATTGTGTTGCCAACAGATGTAAATTTAATGAAAATCGACATCTTCGGTATGGGCTTATCAAACTGCGAAGGTGTGGTGTCAAAAGCAGGAGCCATTGGGGAGCCGGCACTTACGTTTGTCTCCTGCCAAATACTTAACGCAAGTGACAGTCGAATGGAGTTGCTGATTGAGGTGAGCCAACTTTCTGACGATCCAACTCATGGGTACCTGGAGATCGAGGTACTGTCAAAACTAGGCGAAACGAATGTCGTTCGCCTTGGGATCGCCAGGCATTTGACAAATTCCGCTCCGAAGCAAAGAAGCCGGCAAACGGTTTCTGTGCCAAGGAAACAGTTCAGCAACAATGATGCGATTTTCGGGGAAGCCCACATTGAAATCGAGCATGAAAATAAAACTATCACCGCCGAAATTTGGGGAACCAACTCTTTAATTCTGGATTTCATCCATATCACATCCACGATTCGCCAACTCTCCGCTTCGGGGCAAGTGATTTCTCAAGAAACGGCCGAGCTTGATCGCATCTCGCCAGCAAGTGTTATCCCTCCGAGGAATACGAGCCGCTACTTGGCACATGTAGTGAGTCTATTACCAGAGACTCACGCCGTCGCGTTTTCGCTGCACAGGACCGACCGACCATTAGAAACTCTGAAGCTGGCCGAAGTTTTGGTCAAATAAGTTAATGGAGAGGAGGTTGAAAACCACCTCTCCAATTCTCTTTTGCGTTTTTATCAGCACCAGGGATTTATTGCATTCCGTCAATTTTTCAGATAGATCTCGTTCAGAAATTCGCAAATGAACCTAATGTGTTTGACAACAAGACTATGCAAAAGCCGAATGTATTCACTCATACTACTTTCGGCCGCGACCGTAACGTATCCGCTAGGTATCACATGCACAGCAATTGAGATCCAAAAAACGACAGGATCTAGTGCCGGCGACTTGTTTGCGGTTGTTTTTCTAGGCATCGACCTCAAAACAGAGTACTATTCAATCCTCGGCGGAATTGTTAGCTACCTTAATCAAGGCGGGATTTTCTTCGGAATTGGTATAGTCTTGTTTTGTCTGACCATTGCTGCCCCAATCATTAAGATAGTTTTTGCCTGGAAGCAGTTCATCTCAAAAAGTCCAACCCCGTATTTCGCATTAAAGTTGTCGGCTTTTTCAATGGTAGATTTTTTTCTAATCGCAGTAATTATTTTGGTTATATCAAACGACAACATACAAATCACTCCTCAATGGGGTGGCCTGCACTTTCTAACCCTCTCGGTTTTCTCGCTTATTCTTGCATCAATCGGCCCGAATGAAAAGAAACTAAACCAAGAGAAAAAAGAGCCAGATGAATCCAAACCTAGCAATAACACTTCGGATGATCGTGATATGAAGTCCTTGAATTCTGACTATATCATTTAGGAGGTTTTTGGAGCAATTGTTCCGCCTCCCGTTTAAGCACCGCAATTTCAACGGAGTACATCCAAGAATCCCAGCCACGAGACGAGTGTAATTGATTTAAGAGCGAAATATCTAAATGATCCTCGTGTTCTCTTGAGATCGCGGAGGTATTCATGTTAAGCAAGTGCTCAAGATTCCGAGCATGCTTAATTGCGGCTGCCGCCCTTTCCGTCTCCCCCAATTTGCTGCAGGTCATCGAGAGTAAGAACAACTCCTTCACAGGTATCCCATTGTGAATGGGCAGTCGTGTATTGTCGATCGGAATCGAATCGACAAGCGTGATCAATGCTACACGAGCTTTTTCTAGTTCGGCCAATGTGTCTTTGTATCGATTCATCCTAAACAGTAAACCGGCACGAATTGGAAACACCACACTTGGATCGAGAAATCCTGCTTCCTGTTCAATACTATGAACATAAGCGTCTAGTTCATCGAGAATTTGTTGAAGAAAGTCTATGTCAACGTCTGAACGCAAAAGAGCTAAACGAGCCTTCTGAATCGTTGTTATTGTCGGTTCGGCTTCGACTGCATTCTTCAAGCCAATTTCGTTGTCCAAGAATGTTGACAAAACCAACTTCTGAAATATCAGGTCAGGAGCATTTGGCAGTTCATTTAGTTTCCGTTCATCGAGGATGGAAAATGCTTCGGAATAACGCCCGAGTTTACACAGCGAGTGAACGGAAGCGGCTAATTCTTCTCCAAAATTGAGAAATGCTTCCTCCAAAAATAGTCGAGCCACTTTGGAATTCGGTTCAGCCTCGCAGGCCAATTCTGCCGCTTGAATCGCAAGCTCCCAACGTCCAGAAGCTGCCAAATATTGGGCAGTCCGCAGCCAATAAACCAATTTACAATAATGACTGGCCTGTAGATCTTTTAACTGCCTCCAAATCTCAGAATCACTGATGGATTCGGATGTCGCGAGCATCAGAAGTCTGGTGTGCCTGATCCACCATGCTTGGTCAGACAACTCTATCGCCTGGTCGATATCTTCAAGAGCTTGACTCGTTCTTCTCAGATGAAAATGGGCCATTGCGCGTTTCAAATAGAAAGGCCACGGTTTCAACTCGTTAAGGTGCTTCTCGGCTTGGTTCAAATGCCAGAGAACTTCCGAAAATCGTCTTTCTGACTCCTTGATGGAGGCCGCGAATAGATAATACCTAAGTTGATTTTGAGAGGTAACCGGAAAAAGTTGATCAATGTGTTGGTTCTGAGTCACTCTCGTCCACAATTTTCCAATTTCATCGAACGTCAACGGTGTTAGTTCTCCGGCCGAATTGATTTCGATTCCGCTTGCCGCTTTAAGGACATCCATTATTGCTTCAAGCGAATCAGTCACGCTTTCCGAAAGATATCTGATCATGATTGGGCCGTCTTGCTTCACAACAAAAACAAAACTTGCGTCGTGAGCAAAACCCACCTCAGCAACTTCACCCGTGTTCATTGTCTCGGTCAAAAGCAAAAGGGGCTGGTAAGGAAGTAGCGACCATAAATACATTTTGCATCGGCCGTCAATCAGTCTGCTTAAAACCAGCAGGCTATTCCCTGATTCATCAAAGATTGCTTTTTCGATGCTGCCTTCGTGGGACAAGGCCCTATCGATTTCATTTTGCCCATTTAAAAGAAGGACATTCCCCTCTGTCGTTCCAATCGCTGTTTGCCCTTGACTAATTCTGGACAAACAACTGATAGTTGAAGGAACTTTACGATCAATTACCAATTGTTTGTCGACAATATTCCAAATATCAAGTTTACTTAGTCCATTTGTCGCATAATTCGAACCCAGAACTAGCTTGCTCGAATCCTCGTCGTAGCTAGCGAACTTTATCTCGCAGTTTTGATCCAAAGAAACGAGATCGCAAATCTCAGGCTTCCGGGGCGAGAAAACCATTGCCTGGTTTCCTGAATACCATAGAATCAACTCATCGGTTAACCACTGAACCGTACCGTGGAAAATTTTCTCTTCGCCCTGCCATTGAATCTGACTGGGGGCTAAGCTGCCTGGATTGTCAATGAGGTTCCACACTAGCAAATAGGATTGACGTATTCCATTTTCCCATGTTTGAATAGTTGCCGTTACATAACTTCCCGATGAATTCAACAAAACATTGTCAGCGTAGTCTCCGAAATCAATCTCGCTCGGAAATGTCAGGTCGGCTTGTTCAAGAAGAGCAGAATCGGAAAGACTCCATTCGCTGAATTTAATTGACCGGTAACCGATTAATGCAACTGTAACAAGGTTTCCACGACCATTGATTTCCAACTGAGGGACAACAATTCGAGGGAGAACATCACTTGAGTTGGGATCAGTAGGGTGATCCAAAATTTGTCTTAATTCGTCCGAGACAATAAAACCGCCTTTTGAATCCCAAATGTGCAGTTTGATTCCTCGCTCATCGTGAGAAAGAGCGACCAATTGGCTGTTATTTTGTACTCGTGCTCCGACATAGTGTACAAAGCCGTCGTTTGGAGGATTTAAGTTCAAAATCAGTGGGGGAAATTTAAAGGGAGTCCAATGGCAATGCTCGCCTGCAATGACGTGAAGCGTAGTAGCTGAATCAGAGTTCTCGTTATGAGATGTGGCGGGTAAGGCGATAATTGTAGGTTGATTCGCCTGAGACGAGACTACCGTCGTGGCTATCGTTTGAATCGAGCCGTCGCTAAAGAAGTATGCGTCTGATGTTGAACGCGCGACTTGAACTGGTGGTGAAATCTGTTTCCCGGACTCAAACTCCCACGTTCGCAATTTTCCATTTTCGGTCACTGTTAATATCTGGGAGCCATCTGAGCTGAAATCCAAGACCTTCACGATAGCTTCATGAGGAAGCATCGCGACCGGCTCAGCTTTCGATCCTTTTTCAATCTCATATATTTTTACCGAAGCTCCTTGGGAATTAATGACAAACCGACCGCTTGGATCAAGTTTTGAGAACTGAAATTCCCCCTCAAACGAATTGCCGAGACGAGTTATTGTCGAGACGCTCTCCAGTTCGACAACTTTAGGTGCCTGTAAGGACTTCTGGTTTGCAACAAGTAGTCGTGTACCTGAACGATCGATTTGTAAGCTATTTGCGGTGTTGTATTCTATAATTCTTTCTTGCTTGAACAGAAACTGACTTAATCGTGAGTCCAGAGATACCCTGTGGACTTCAATACGATCTGGAAGGCTGAACGCAAAACGCCAGACATTGTTCAATTTGTTGATTGGACGAATTTCCGAAACGGCCAAGATATTGCCTACAATATCAATCGGCTGACTGGCACCCGTTCGGCCTGACTCACAATCGATAATTTCGAAAAAAAGCCGATTGTCGCCTTCATTCACTGACTCGCTAACTTTAGCCCCAATAATTAACAAGTTTCGATCGTTCGCTAGAAACTCAATGTGCTCGATACTTGAACCAGCGTCAAAAGAGACAGGAACTTGGTCGCCTTTAATAATATTGAACACCGTCAATGTATTATCAAGGCCTGCAACAGCCAGATAGGAACCGTCATGATTGAACTTCATGGCCTTGACAACCGTTGTTATGTCGGTTTCGAATCTTATTCGAAAATCGGTTCCGAACAGCTTCAGTTCAACGCGACCGGATTCTTGGCTCCAACAAGTGATTGCCAGTGTCTCACGTCGAGGACAAATAGTTGCGCTCTGAAACCAAGGGATCTCCTTCTTGGCGTTCAACGTGAAGATTGGATGTCGACCTAAATTTGACCAAAACTGTTTTTGGAGGGGTTTACTTAAATCACTTCCCGCTTTACCTTCCTCGATTGCCGCTTTTAAAACAAGCATACTTCCGCGAAGTGATGTTTCGGGTTGTCGAGAAAATTCCAACCCCTCACGCGAGAGATTACGGGACAAGGTCTGCCGGTATTTTGTCGCGTTTTCGGTTGCTAGCTCGGCGTTAAGATCTGAAGATTTCTTTGCCAAATATAATTGTTGTCCAATGAGACCGAATAGAATTAATGCAGCAAACAATATTAGAAAAAGAGTTAATACTAGCGGTCTTCTGGCTTTATTTTTTAGCTCTTTTTGGACGGCTTCATTGACTTTACTACGGTACTTTCTAAGAGCATCGACGACTTCGCCTGCGTGACGATATCGGTTTTCGGGGTCGCGTGAAAGGCAACGCGCTGCGATGTTAACGACATCCAAAACAGGGTCGCTTTTGGTAGTACCATTTAGGATATTGGCAAGTGCCAATTCGCCCGGCCAAGACTCTGTAGTTAATATTCGCATACTAATCTTGTTCTTGTCAATTGTTCCTAATTTACAAGACTTGTATTCACTCAAGTCCACGTATGGAGGTGAACCCGTAATAATCTCTGACAAAATGCATCCCAGAGCAAAAACATCAGCACTTTCGTTTGCATCGCGGGCAGCCGAAAACTGTTCTGGCGGCATATAAAGAAGCGTACCTAAGCCTACACCAATTTGTGTTGATAAATTTGATGGTTTTTCCAATACAACCCTGTGCGGGTTGTGAGGCCATGTTTCCTCATCTTGACCTAGCCTTTTAGATAAACCCCAATCAATAATTTGAACCGTGGTGTGATGATCTTCAAGATAAATATTTCTCGGTGTAATATCTCGATGTACAACTCCCTTACTGTGAGCATAGGCGATACCTAGACATAGGTTTTCAAACGTATCTAAAAATTTGGAAAGTCTATCCTTCCAAGACGTTATCTCGATTGAATGGGATTTACTCTCACTGTCGATTATTGTCGGCTGACCTGCTCTCTCTAAAGCATTTTCCAAGGTTTCTCCTTGTAACCACCGCATGGTAAATGCGGGAACCCCCTGAAAAAGAATCTTGTTGTAAATTGGGCATATAGCCGGGTGGTTCAAAGATGAGTGGATTGCCATTTCTCGTAAAAATCGCTCTTTAATCGACGGGCGATTACGATCATCTCGCAACACCTTGACAGCGACCACTCGTTTCAATCCTGGATCGGTCGCTTTGTAGATTTCGGCAAAACCTCCTTTGGCCAAAGGTCCAGGATTGACGAGACCGTATGGTCGCAAGTCGGCGTTTTCAACGCTATCGTCAAATACGTGGCAAAGACGGCGACATTTGCTACATTCTGCTTTAACATCACTTAGCGACACATGCTCCAGTACGCTGTAATCTGACCAGAGGTTGTCCGGATAGTCGCAAAAATAGCATCCCCATGGCACTCTTGGGGTAACCTGGAAGACTTTACGCTTTAGAAATTTAGTTTCGTATTCGTTTGGATTCTGGATATCGCCACGTTTTATCGACGATATAAACTCAGGATATGCCAACTCGCCATAGTACTCTTCGATAGAAATGCCTTTTTCTTCCAAGCTTGCGATGATCGCGTTTAGGGGAAAAATGTGCCCGCTGTTTAACCGATCATTTAACTCCCTCGCAGCAAAATCTCTAATCCGTTCCTTCGGAATTTGTTGTCGCACCAACTTTTCCAAGCCAATTTCAAAGCGAACTTTACACTCGTCGGGGTTTTGATTGCTCATGAGGGTGCCAATCACTCTGTGAACTCGGCAAACAACTTTTCAAGTTTTTGTTTGGCTGTCTCCCACATGTAAATTGCTTGATTTCTAGTGCATGCGCTTCGCATACCAGATTTCACCAACTTATCAGCAATTTCATAGTATTTGTATTCTAGTAGTCGCATTCGAATAACAAAGAACTCTTCCGGTGTTAGAATTTTCTTTAATTCGTCAAACATTTCTTGGGCAACGACGCTGATACGTTCCATATTGTGCTGTTCATCCAAAGGCTTCACGTCGGATTTCTCACATTGAAGAATAAGCTCCAAAATGCCTTGCATGTCCTCCCGAAAATCGTCGTTATTTTCATCCTCAGAAATGACGTCCATCGTTTCCACGGAAACAAAACGCTGACTTTCATTGTGAATTCGCCGATTGTTCCGAGATCGTTTTCGGTTCACCAGCTTGATCAATGTCACCCATTCTTCGTTCGGCGAAATTTCTCCTTTTTGTTTGAGTCGCAAAAAAGAGCCGATTGCTGAACGCACGATGTCGCTGGCAGAACTGAGGCGATCCGGATAATAGTATTTACCTAAGGTAACCGCCTTGAGAAGCTTCAAACATTCCTCCCACTCCCCATTTTGAATCATGCGATTTCGTTCATTGTTGGCATCTGCTTTTTCATTCGGTGCATCGTTCATATGCAATTCTCCAGTTTTAGGTGACAGTTGATTTCTCAAAACGTGACTATTACGCAAAAAATCGGGGCAGGCCAATTCATGGGCAATTGCGATCCGTAACCTCGGTTCAATTCTAGCTGATTCAATCCACCATTTCAATTTCCACCGAAACGTTTGAATCCTCGAAGGACAGTTTCATGGCGAATGGCGAAGTTGGGTGCGGCGGGAGCGCAAGCTTTCCGCGCAGTCGCTCCGCCAGCCTGTGGCGACGATGAGGCACAAGCTCATTTTATGGCTGTGGGTACGATCGGTTCTGGGAAGACGATCATTCTACGTTTGCTCATGCAATCGGTTCTGCCAGACGTTGGTATGGGTAGGGGAGTTCGGGCGATTGTCTATGATGCCAAACAAGACGCCTTGCCAATTCTAGCGGGCTTTTGCGACCCACGACTTATCTTCACCCTAAACCCATTTGATGATCGGGGTGTGGCTTGGGATGTTGCCAAGGATATTACCGAGCCACGGGTAGCGCTGGAGCTGGCCTTTACCTTGGTGCCCAAAACCAACGAACAAAATCCATTTTTTGCAGATGCCAGTCGCGACATTATTTACGGCATCGTCTTAAGTTTCATCCTCTCAAAACAGCCCTGGTCGCTCGCCGATGTTATTCGGGCAGCTTCGAATCCCAAAACAGCGCATCGAGTATTAAAGCGGCACAAGGAATCGGCTCAATACATGAGTACCTATTTTGCCGACAAGCGACTGTGCTTCAACATTTTTTCAACCATCGCCACAAAGCTCCTGGACTTTCGACCGGTCGCTGGGTGCTGGGAGGCGGCCACACGACGAATTAGCCTGACCGAATTTTTCAATAGTGAAATGATCTTGGTGCTGGGAAACTGTGAAGAGTCCAAGAAATCTTTAGATGCTATCAATCGCTTGATCTTTAAGCGCGCGACGGATATGCAGCTTGCCAAACCGGAATATACATCGGATAGAACCTGGTACTTCCTTGATGAATTGACGGAAGCGGGCAAGTTGGATGGGCTCGTATCGCTGATGAAAAAGGGAAGGTCGAAAGGAGCGAGAGTTGCCATCGCCTTTCAAACGATTAGCGGACTTCGCGACCCTTCAAACTTTGGTCAGTACATGGCGGATGAGGTCGTAGGGCAAATCGGTTGTCGTTTCTTTGGCCGCATTGAATGTCCCGAAACGGCTGAATTTGCGTCTAAAACGTTAGGGGGAAGGGAGCTTATTCAGAAGTCCAACAGCCAAACATACGGCCAGCATGGCTCTACCACCCATTCCTATCAGAACATTATTTCCCGCACGATGTTGCCATCTGAATTCTTGAGCATGCCAGCATGTACATCCGAGAATGGCCTGTTTGGCATTGTAACCCTGAGAAACATTGGCTGCACCACCATTCACGTCCATCCGGTTGATCTATTTGAGCACATGCTGGTATCGCCGGAACCCAACGTTCCAGATTTTGTGCCTCGTGATGTTTCCCATCAGTACATGCCGGACTGGACGCCGGAACAACGCGAGCAGTTTGCCCCAGCACGTAAAAAGGGCAAGGGCACGCCACCACTAACAGAAGATAAACCCAAACCCAAAACCAGCAAGTCACATCTGAACTTGGATGATTTGCTGGACTGAACAAATCAATTTTCGAAAGAGGATTTCAAAGATGAAACAAACACAACCCGGATCATCCGATCCTGTAATTCAGCAACTCCATAATTCGTCAAACAACGGGAACGCAGAAACAAACCGCTTGCTATTGACCGAGGCTCAAGCGGCCACGGCCTTAGGCGTCAGCCGACGAACACTTTTTAGTCTTCGTCGTGAGGGCAAGATTCCGTTCGTGCGCATCGGTAAATGTATCCGCTATTCGGTGGAAGCCCTGAGAGACTGGATTACCAGCCAGAACGAAAATCCAAAACCCAATTTGCCCCAATAGCAGGTCGGGCATACGATCCAAACGAAAGGTGGACACGACAAATGGCGAGTATTGTAAAACTTGGTAAAGGTAAACAGCCCCCGCGTGCGATTGACTTTTTCGACGTAGAGGGCAAGCGTCAGCGGCTGCGGATCGGCAAAGTCACCCATGACGTGGCAACCGAATTCAAGCGGAGAATTGAAAAATTGATCGGTTTTAGGCGATTGGGGCAATTACCCGATTCGGAAACCATCTCTTGGCTAAACGGACTAAGTGCCGATGTGCGAGGAAGGTTAGCGCAGTTTGACCTGTGCCAACTTCCCGAATTTCGTAAGGCTGCTCCAAAGCTCGGGAAACTCCTGGATGATTACGTTGAGCAAAAACGAGTGGAGCTAAAAGCTTCGAGTGTAAAGCGGCTAGAAAATACCTTTCAGAAAATGAAGGACTATTTCAAGCCAGACACGCTGATCACCGAGATCACGACCTCAAACGCTAAGGACTGGCGTATTCAGATGCTTAAAAGTGGTCTTAGCGAAGCCTCCATTCGGACGAATGCCCGAAACGCCAAATCGGTTTTTCGCGACGCGGTTGAGCGAAAATACCTCAGCGAAAATCCGTTCTTGGCCTTGGTCAGCACCTCGGTTGCTGCTGAACGAACCCGTTTTGTTACCGAAGATGAAACCAATAGGTTGCTGGCCGCGTGTCCCAACGCCGACTGGAAATGTTTGGTCGGGCTGGCTCGATTGGCTGGATTAAGGGTGCCCTCAGAGTCCCATTCACTGAATTGGACGGATGTTGACTGGAACAAAATGCGGCTCACGGTGTTTGCAACTAAAACCGACTCAACCCGAATCGTTCCGATTAGTCCCCAATTGATGGAAATTTTGCAGGAAAACTACCAACAGGCGGCCGACAAAGACGGTCGGATTGTGGCTCTGACCGGCCACAATCGCCACCGGCAAATGATCAAAATTGTCAAAGCGGCTGGTCTGGAGCCTTGGGACGACCTGTATCAGACATTGAGGCGAAGTTGTGAAACTCAATGGGCGATGACCGTTCCGCAGCACGCGGTCAGTGCGTGGATAGGACACAGCGAGTTGGTCTCAGCCAAGCATTACCTGCAAGTCACCGATGCGCTGTTTGATCGGGTGACCGGGCAGGACTCGGGCGACTGTAAACAAAAAAGCGCAGCAGAAAGCGCAGCAGTAAAACCGGGCATCGAGGGGCAGGACGGAGAAAGTGAGTCAGGCGACACACGGACAGAATTGGAGGGCGCAGCAAAAAACCCCGACGATTGCCGGGGTTTTCTCGATGTTGCTGCTACGTGCCAAGTGGTCAGGGCCGGGATCGAACCGGCGACACATGGATTTTCAGTCCATTGCTCTACCAACTGAGCTACCTGACCAGAATGCTGGCCTGAATTTGTTGAGCTTCCGGTGTTGTTACCGGACGATTGCCGCAACCAAATGATGGCTGGAATGCGCTGATTCCCAACAAAAACGACACGTTCCAAACGAGTTTTGCTCGACTTGTTTCTAACATGGTTCGTTCCGTTCGGCAACGCCATTGTCATTTCGCGATGTAATTAAACTAAAATCTCCAGCCAAATCCAAGCCCTAAAATGACCTGCATCAGCCAGGTTTTGGACCAGTTTTTATTACATGCACACCACGGTACCGACGTCGCGGGCGCGGCTTTTCCGTATTTGCACCGCACAGTTCAGCCGGAACAAGTGCCCAGTAATCGTATTAACCATTGCGGAAACCGCTTTTTTCTCGTAATTTATTGGAAATTGAATGTTGTCCTGATGACCATAAACCAACAGACATCGCCTTTTGCCAAAGCTGAAACATTCCATAGGTGGAGTTGCAATACATGATTGAGAATTTGTGCATGTACGGGTTGCCGTTTGCTTCCCGTCAAAACGAGATGATTGAAATGGCGCTGACGTTCCGCTTTTCGGGGATCGAAGTTGACCTGGATGAGATGGTGCGCCGCGCGGAAGCGATGGGTCAAGAATTTGCAACGCAGTTCGTGAACAGCGCTAATATTGAAGTTGCTTTGTTTCGCTTACCCATCGATTTCGGAGCCGAACCAGCTCAATTTGATGCTGCTCTAGAACGGTTGGAATCCTGGTGCTCGATGGCAGAAGCGATCGAGGCCAAACGCTGTTACGCGATGATTGCTCCAGGCAGTGACCATGTCGCCTTCCAAGAAAATTTTGAGCGGCATATTCAGCGATTGGGCCAAGTTGCTGATCGCTTGGCCAAGAGTTCGATTCGCATGGGCCTCGGCTTGAATGCATCGGCCGGCGCACGAAGCAAATACGCTTATCAATTCATCTGTAAGCCCGAGGAGTTGCTGACGTTGATCAAAATGGTCGATCGGCCCAATGTCGGATTGTCCCTGGATACTTGGCATTGGCAGCTCGGCAATGGAGGTTTGGATCAAATTCAAGACTTTGACATCTCGAAAGTATTTGATGTGCGTTTAGCCGATTTGCCTGAGAAATACGATGCAGCAACAGTGAGCTTGCAGGACCGGCGTCCACCCAGCGATCAACGGTCCGGGTTCACCGTCAAACTTTTGGAATACCTCAAACAAAAGAATTATGATCAGACGATCGCGGCCGTCTGCTCATTCCCTGACTTCAACGATCGCTCTCGTGGAGTAAAAACGGCCCAGAAGATTCGCGGTGTTTTGAATCGTGTGCTCAAGGAAGCGGGAATCATCGAGGAAGAATACACAATCTCGGTTGGTATTTCCGAGGAATATACTCGACATTCGCCCAGTGTTGAGCTGGAAGTGGATGATCTTGCTGAAGATGACATTGCCGTCGATGAGATTGAAGACGAAGATGTCGCTTCGACAATTTAAGAGCTGGCTCGCAGTACAGACCGTGCTGCGTTAACGCCGAATCTTGAGGTTGTACATTAAAACGGTACAGCCTTTTTTTGTGATTGTCGTCTTTTGTGATTGCCGAGGACAATCACTCGGTAAACAGAATGCTTGCTCACGTTTTGGCGTTGACGATGCACGATCCTCGGAACGTCATGCTTGCGAGGAAAGCTTGTTTCTGCGTGCCGAATTCGATGTGTCGTGAATGAGCGTTACTTACGATCGAGTTGCGGAAGTGGAGCTGGCTCTAGTTCAGCTTGGCGAGGGGCGTCGGGGGTTGGAAGCTGTGCCGTGCGTAGCGTGACTTCATCGAGCATGACTTGCCCCGTGCCGCAGAGCACGAAGTTTATCCGCACGTCTGTGTCTTCACCGATGCCACGGTACAGACTGAACTCTTGCCATCCTTGCGTGACTGTAAACCGTTCGGCCAACTCACGCCCAGCGTAAGAGTCGTAAATCATGAATCCGTCGAGATTGCCTTGGATGGGCTCGGGGATGTTGACCCAGCCATGAATACGGATCAGTTGTCCGGGCCGTACGCGAACTGGCGCTGATTTGATCCAAACGGTGTCGTTTTCAATCAAGGTCTTGCTGCTTTGGGCAGACAGTAACAAGCCGTTGGCTCCTCCTCGAGCAGCCACGCTTGTCAACTCGACGCGCGTTGTCACGGTGTTGTCATTCGTTCGGACATTTTCCCAACGGTTGCTGGTCAGATGTGCCAGGTCCTCAAGTTCGCCTCCCACGAGTCCGTTAGGAAGCCAGGAATCGCGTTCCAGTCGTTGACTTAGGTCCCAATAACCGGGGAGCGTCGTGATACTAGCGAACAGCGGGATTGCGTTGGTGTTGGCAAACGCGCGGCGCCCACGCAGAATGATGGCTTGACGCGCAAGCGCCAAACGCTGATCAGCTCGGTTTAAATAGGGAATCGAACTGGCTGGGCTGCCTGCTGCTGCGAGTTGAGTGATCTGTTGCAAAAGATTGTTGGCTTCGTTGATTGCGCCAGTGGCCTCACCGATTCCATTTCCGGATCGTTGCAGTTGCTCTCCGACGATTTGTGACACAATCAACCAACGCCTAGCTAGTTCGATTTGCAATTGTGTGATTGTTCGATTGGATTGACGTTGTTCCAGTTCATTTAACGCGCGGATCACATTCGGTTCTTGGGTCAAAAGAATCGCAGTGTTGGTCGGGCAATTATCGATGCGAATTTGTGCTGAATTGAGTTGTCGCGAGCGATCCAAAGGTAGTAGCGAAGATCCAGCCAGTTGAAAAACTTGATCGTTCGATGTAGGTGTGGGATTGCTGATCACGACCGATTTCACTTCCGGCGAACCGGCAAACCATTGTTCCATATAGGTTGGTCGTTGCACTAACATCAACAGCGAGCGGTTGGTCTTAATCGAAGTTACTTCTGCTTCAGCTTGGAGCGAATCCAGGGCTTTGATCACGGCCCCACCGGCAATCCAAGGTTCCAGCTGTTGCAATTGCATGTTGATCCAGCGGATGGTCAGCGCCCGCAATTCGCTTTGCGGATCTCGTCCATCTAATCGGGTCCGTGAGGGAAACCAATGCCCCCGCGCGCCGCCGGCAATCGTTTCATACATCATCGATTGAACCTGGATGGGATCGATCGGGAGTGGAGGCGTTCGGCCGATGAGGAGCGACGCCTGGTTGACGTAGGTTGCCGGGAATTCAGTTTGCAGAATAGCCCATTGCGGCTGTGTGCGGCTGGCAAGTTCCGAACGCTGGCGTAGCCAATTGCTGTATTGCGAGAGTTGGAAACTCCCTCCCAAGAGTTCAAATCCGTTGACGCCGATATCGGTCAGCATGCTGAAGGCCTCCCAATCCGCAGCCGGGTGCGCAATGATCGGCCGGGTTTTCCAACTGTCAGAGTGGCGGATTTCGCGGATGGTCATGCGGGTCCGTTCGAAATCCTTGGCCGTCAAATCTGAACCAACATGCCAGGCGATCACGCGATCATAATCGGAGTCAAAAGGTGCAAGTCCTGCCTGTTGGGGAGGTGGCGCGATTAACCAAATTCCGAGCCGCCTTGCCTGATCGAGTTCGTCCCGTCGCGGAGGGAGTTTGAGCGATAGGATGTTGAAACCCAAATCAGCCAAAAAATCGAATGGTTCGCCATTGTGTTCAATGATCCGCGCGGCAAAGGGGCGGCCGTCAATTTCGATTACGGTGCCGTCGATTTTGATCGATGGAGTCGGATAGCTTATGGTGCCCGATTCAAAACTTGCGGATTGTACCTGAGAGTCGAAGATCGGCGTGGCTGGCTGACGCCCACGACCGCGTTGGGTGACTTCGGGTGGTACGGTGACTACGCCAGTAACTACTGGGTCGTCCAACCAAACATGATACTCACCAGGCCCTGTTGCTAGATTGACTAGAATTTGGTCGACATAAGCTTCACGATCATTGACCCGGTTTCCATACTTGGAGCGAAGAAAGGTCATCTTTTGCTTCAATAGGCCAGCCATATCGGTCTCAAGTGACGCGAAAGATAGCTTTCGCCACTGGTTTGTGTCTTTAACCTTTGGGCCCTCGATCAGCACCGCCAAAGGTTTGCCGAATGGATCATCTGGATCAGGAAAATGCGGCAAGATAACTCGAGCATAGAGTTGAACGCCGCTGCGCATTGCACGGACCATGACCGCAGGCACTAGTTCGCGGATGACATAGGCGGGCTCAACGTCATAGGCAACGCGCAAGTAGTTTCCCTCAACCACCGTGAAATAGAACATTTCCGAATCGGGCTCAGAATAGAACTGTTCCGTACAGATTCGGTGAATGGGCACACGTGGCTGCAAACGACAATCTGATTCGACGATCTTCCAGCGGGTTTTCGCTACTTCGACACCCGATTGAGCGAGTCCGCTGCATAAGTCGAAGTGCAGTATGGCTGTTAAGCACATCGAAATAGCCAGCAAGCGGTGACATTGGTCAATACGGATTTTCCAATTTCGTGTAACCATGCCAGATCTCAAAACATTTGCGGATCGTTCCGCTTTTCATTTTTAAAACAAACAACTTCAGTAGCCTGCGCTCACCCTGACGTTGCTTTCCTGCGACAGTGTTGAAAGAACGCAACATCGATACACGCGTGCTGAAATCTTCATAAACTCCGGCTTTTAGCAGGATTTCGTGACATGCTCCAGGTCAATTACGATGAAAAAATAGAACGCCAGAATCGACGCTTGATTGTCATAAAAAATTGGCAAGATTGATTTAAGTCTATTGCAGAAAGGAGTTTAGATCGCAATTCTCCCCGGCCTTCCATGTTGTGGCACCGGTTGTGCTTTTGGCTTAGACAACAACCGCAGGAGAATACACCATGCAAACAAACCGAAACGAACTCGTCGATCACGATGCGTTGCCAGGGGAAGTTAACGAGTTGGCGAACTTGATATCAACTTTACCTGCTGAATACCAACACAGGCTGCTACCAAGCGTACAACGCGTGGTGGAGATGACCAAGCGTCGCCGCAGGATCCTGTCCCTTGTTCAGGAAGCACTTGGGCAATTGCGACTGGATATGAAATACTTGATGTTCGATTTGGAGGCCACGCGTCGAGAACGAGACAAATATCGAACCGCCCTCGATGACAGCTCCGACGAAAACTTCGGCTAACCACACCTGATTCCTCCGACAATTTTCAGGATTGGTTCTGGCGGCCTACGGGCCGCCTTTTTTTTGCAAGTCACTTTAGAAAATTGGGTCTTAATGAGACGGCAAGATCCTCGTAAGTGGCGCTGGACGAACTGCCCGTGTTAAGGCGAGAGACGAGCTAGGTTTTCCTGCCAGGAGTAACCGATTCTCTCCGCTAAACGCAGCGACGTCGCGAAGAGTCGCTGTTATGGATGAAATAATCATCAGCCACTCGCCTACACATCAAGCAAGAATGAGCTGCGTGGTTTCTGACGGCAATTTATTGTCAGACGAGATGGTTTCACGAAGCGGATTTTTCGTCGCCACGATTTGTGATCTTGGCAGGATGTGTGATTTGCTAGATCAGAGTGCGGGCACAAATTGCCAAGTAACCTTCTCGGAACTCCCCCTAAACTCCGGTGTAACAAGAGGGGAAGATTTGATGATGTGCAGACTCCTCGCCAGACGTTCCAGCTATCCATTCACGAGACTATCTTGCAGAGATGCCTTGCAAAAGTTTGTTTGGGACGATCTTGCGGATTAGCGCGGTAGTCCGCTTGGCAGCCATGAGCCTTTGGGGTTCAGCAGTAAAGTTAATCCTAGTTGAAATGGCGAATTCGCGTGTTCGCCCGTTTGCTTGAGAAAAGCCGGAAGAGAGCGGGATTGGGAGTGAATTTTCATGCGATACGAGATAGACAGTGCGATGGCTCAACGTTTTTCGGGAATGACCGTATTGCGAGCACATCAATGACCGACAGATTTCGGGTTCATGGTATTTGATTATTGAACAGAAAATGCGTTGTGAATATCATAGAAGATGGTTCTTCCGCCAAATTGCAGTAATTTTAGTATCAAATGTCAAATCCTACCGCCGAACAGTTTGCTCACCTTTTGGAACATACAAGATTGGTGGAAGCACGAAAGCTTGATGAGGTTTTCACCAAGCTTGGCGGGCGCGACGTCTTGTTGGAAGAGTTCATTCGCCGCTTGATCCAATTGGAATATATTACAAATTGGCAGGCGGAGCGAATTCGTGAAGGTCATCGGCACGGGTACTTTTATGGAAATTGGAAGGTCCTGTACTTGGTTGGTGCTGGCACGTTCGCCCGCGTTTACCGAGCGGCACATGTAAAGACGGCTGATGTCAAGGCCGTCAAAGTACTTCGCAAGCGGTATGCGGAAGACGAATTGACGCGTGAGCGTTTCGAACGAGAAGCCAAAACAGTGATGAAGTTGCGGCATCCCAACATCGTGCCGATTCACGAAGTCGATACGGTGCGAAATCAATTGTACATGGTGATGGACTTCATCGAGGGACAAAACCTGCGAGACTTTGTTCGTGCTCATAAACAAGTCAAGTTGTCGACGGCTTTAAAGATCATTCGCGATGTCGCAGCTGGTTTGAATTACGCATATCAAATGGGCATTTCTCACCGTGACATGAAATTGTCAAATATATTGCTTTCGAGTTCTGGCCGCGCTTGTATCGTGGACTTTGGCTTGGCCGGCATTGACGATGAATCGAGCAGAGATAATTTTCAGCCGCGCAGCGTGGACTATGCTGGACTTGAAAAGAACACGAATGTTTCGCGCGACGACAAGCGAAGCGACATCTATTTTTTGGGATGCATGTTGTATAACATGTTGACCGGGCGTCCGCCGCTGTTTGAGACGCGAGAGCGCATGCGCCGCATGAGTGCAGAGCGTTTTCGCAACGTGCCACCGATCACGAATCTTGCTCCTGATCTCCCCGGTCGAGTTGTCAGCCTCGTCAATCATCTGATGGAGCTTAATCCGGAAAAAAGAACGCAGTCCCCGGCGGAAGCCTTGGACCAAATTGATTTCGTGATCGATGCCATCGAATCGGGTGACGTCTCGTCAGTGGATAAGGTCGATGCGGATCGCGAGGCGAGCCGATTCAACGCTAAACTACTTCGCAAGAACGAGGGTCGGGACTTTACCATCATGGTGATCGAGTCCAATCCCAAAGTGCAAGATTTACTGCGTGAGAAGTTGAAAAAGATTGGTTACCGGGTATTGATTTTGAGTGACCCAGAGCGCGCGCTGCAGCGGTTTGAACTGATGGAACACGGAGAAAAGTCACCCGCCGATTGCGTGGTGTTTGGCTGTGCGGGCCTGGGGCGTTTGGGCTTCGAGGCATTCAATGATTTTGCTGAAAACCGAACTACAAGCGAAATACCGGCACTTCTTCTGCTAGGAGAGGACCAACTCGATCTTCTCTCATCAATCAAGCTCAAGCCGCACCATGCCTCCATCCCATTGCCGATTAAGTTTCCCATCATTCGCAAAACGTTGCGGCAATTGCTAAAAATTGACTTGCCACAGCTTGCAGGAAGCGAAGCTTCGTCTCCAGGAGATTCAGACGACGACGATTGATGCTCGTCACGTTGTGACTGAAGCGATTATGGAATTTCGCTTCTTTCATGATCAAGTCATCGAGCAAGATTTCTGTCGTGATGCTGGTTGAGCATTTCTCACGTGGATTCAAGGGAGAGTCGCGTAAACACCGATTCACCTGTGTTGGGCCGGCAGAGGATGGTAGACTGTTAACGGCGATGGACGTGCGGACGAGTGCAAAAGGAATGTCCAATCTACGCCCAGCATTACTTGCTGCCTCCAGTGGATTCGCAGGCGCGATGTCTAATCGACTTCAAACAGATTTTGTGGATATTAAAATATGGGATTAAGGATTGGTATTGCTGGTGCAAGTGGAGCCGTTGGTCGCATCATTTGCGAGCAACTTGCTGAGTTCGAGTTTGAAGCTGACGAAATTCGCCTGCTTGCGTCTCCACGTTCCGTTGGCGAAACCATCGTAGTGCACGGAAAGGCTCGCAAGATTGCGTTGCTGTCCGCGGAGAATATTCAAGGCCTCGATCTGCTGATTGCGAGCACGCCGGATGACATTGCAACCGAGGTCGCTGAGTGGTGTCTTCGTTCTGGGGTGACCATGATTGACGAAAGTGCTGCGCACCGCATGCTGGAGCATGTTCCGCTCGTGGTCCCTGAGGTAAATTCTCATGAACTGGCTCGGCATACAGGAATTATTGCCAGCCCCAATTGTAGTACAACCCAGTTAGTGATGTGTCTCAAACCGATTCACGACGTTGCCGGGCTGAAACGCGTAATCGTTTCGACCTATCAAGCGGCTAGTGGCGCTGGCGCGGCAGGCGTAAACGACTTAATTGGTGGAACCAGAGCCGCGTTAGAGGGGACAGCTTGGGAATACTCGGTTTTCAACCGGCCGCTGGCGTTTAATTTGATTCCTAATATCGGAAGTGTTAAGCCTTGTGGCGCGACAAGCGAAGAGCTAAAAATGGTGCATGAAACCAGGAAGATTTTAGATGCTCCAGAGCTTGCGGTAACGGCGACGTGTATCAGAGTGCCGGTTGTACAAGGGCACAGCGAATCGGTTTATGTTGAGTGTGAAAGGGAAATCGACGCACAAACTGCCGCACGCCTTTTTCAAGAGATGCCAGGAGTTACCCTGGTAGACGATGCAAACGCATTGGATTTTCCCAATCCACTCATGGCTAGCGGCAAGAACGACGTATTCGTAGGAAGAATTCGACAAGCTGACCAAACACCTAATGCGATTGCCTTTTGGTGCGTGAGTGATAACCTTAGGAAAGGGGCAGCAACGAATGCATTGCAGATTGCCGCTTGTTTGATGGGCCTGAAGTGCACCTAATTGGTTGTCAGAGGTTTTGCCAAGTGAACATTGGTTTGCGGTATTAGCGTGCTTTCCGATAGACATGCTCGGCAGGAATACCACATCGAAACAGGAGAGACTGATGTCAATGAAACGGGCACGGCTGCCGCTTTTTCTAGTCGCGTTAACATGGATTTTAGTCGGCTGTGCTCCGGTCGATAAAAGCAGTGAGCAAGAGTCCGCTATGGAACTGCCATCAAATAAAGTGGAAATTAGCCAAAGTGAGATGGCTCGTGAACAAGCGTTTGCGGAGCAACGTCAGCGGATGGTGCAGCGGCAGATGCGACAGCGTGACATTTCAAATGAACGCGTTTTGGAAGTGATGGCTCGGGTTCCACGCCATAAGTTTGTACCGATAGACCTCGAGTCACGGGCCTATGACGATGGGCCGTTACCGATCGGGCACCGCCAGACAATTTCGCAGCCGTACATTGTTGCCCTGATGACACAGTTGGTCGATCCGCAGGCCAACCATCGCGCACTAGATATCGGCACGGGGAGCGGTTATCAAACCGCTGTGCTGAGTGAGTTGGTCGAAAAGGTATTTAGCATTGAAATCGTCGAGCCATTAGCCCTCGAAGCCAACCAACGCCTGCAGGATCTGGGTTACAAAAACGTTTCGGTACGCGCAGGTGATGGCTATCAGGGATGGCCAGACGAGTCGCCATTCGATGTGATTATTGTAGCCGCCGCACCTGATCACATTCCCCAGCCTTTGGTGGAGCAGCTCGCCGTTGGTGGCAAAATGGTCATCCCGGTAGGAGGCGCCTACCAAGAATTATTACTCATCGAAAAACTCCCCGATGGTTCCATCACCGAATCAACAATCGCCCCAGTGGCTTTTGTTCCGATGACCGGTGAAGCACAGAAATAGCTCAAACCAGACCGGAGACGTTTACTTTAGGATTGGCGGCGCTTCGTTCAGCGGTTCAGTGGACAATGTTACCGGGCGGAATATGCCACCGGCTCCAAACCAATCGTAGACGGCGACCGTGATTTGCAATTGGCGGCCAGGCCCAACAAACCGAGAGATGTCGAAGCTGAGCCGCTCGTCAAATGCTGTCTGCTTAGTTTCGATGTTGCCCGCCGTACCAACCAATTCTCCGTTGACGAAGATGTCTGCATAGTCGTCAATCCCGGTGAAGTTCAGGTACGTTTTTGTCGCGATCCAATCCTCCGGTATCTCGACCGTGAGTCGATACCAGCCCCAACCATCGAGATCTGAATATCCTTGTCCCTCCCAGTGTCTATCGACACGAATGGAGCCCCAAGCATCGTCGTCGAAATCGACGGCGAACCAGGCATGCTCCTTGCCGTGTACTGAAGGATCGGGTTGAAATCGCCACGTGCGATGATGCAGGGCAAGGATCTTTCGCTCCAGTTCGGCCTTGAATTGAGCCAGGTTGTCCATCCGTTCAGCGAGTGCAGTCAAGGGAGCGGGTGAGGAAACCAATTGTCGAAAAAACTGGTAACCTAACCATTGCCCGGCAGCGTTCGTATTCCCCCATAGTCTCAGCGTGCTCACAAACAAATGTCCTGCGTCACCGACATCGATGCTGAACACCAGACCGTGAGTCAGCACATCTCTCCGGTCATGATTGTCCCAGAGCAACAAAAGCGGATCTGTTCGCTGCAAGTAATGGTCCATATTGGAAACGACAGGACCTGCCAAATCAAAGTGTTGGAGTTCACGACAAAACGATTCGAACGAACCGAGTTCGCTGGGATCGGCATCAAATTCGTTGAGCCACGCTTCATTGCCAGGCAAAGCAGCTACCGAGCCTCGCAAAAACCAGTGATCTGTAACAGGCAGACTGCCTTCGCTCCCGTCCGGAACCAACCATACTTTTCCGCCTCGCTCCATGAAACTGAGCAATTCGCGATCCAGGCGGCGAGTTAGTACAACATGTTGATGCGACAGCTCTGTCGAAAAACGAGGATTCAAGCGGACATCATTGGCATTCATCAATTCGGCTAGCTCACTGGCTGAGTCGTGAATATGCAGGCCGGCATAAGGATGATCGGGCAGGGCAGGGAACACCCAAACCGGCCAGGTGTTTTCGATCGGATCGATCGCTGATTCACCAACAGGATATGCAGCGTGTATTTCTAATCTTTGCGGACGCTGAACTGCAGGAGGCAACCATTCAAGGGTTCCACTTGCCCGATACTCATCGCGCAAGTGAACATCATTTACTTCAAAGGCACGGGGTTGCGCTGCGGGCCCTTGCACGCTGACGCTTATCGAGGCTGATTCAGGACTCAGCGACTTACCCGGAGTCGCAAGCTGGAATACCAATGCGACATCTTGATTCGCGAAAAAGCTGCGGCGATCCTGCTCGGTTTCCAATAACAACATGCTGTCTTGTTGAAACTTCCAATCGGTAGGAGGTTGCTTTGGTTGCTCTTGAAAATCAATCAAACCCATAGCGGCTTTGGGGAAATCACGTATCACGCTCACAACATACCCGCCGTAGGGGACTTCGCGCCGATAGGTTTCGATCTGATACTTGCGCATTAACATGCCGTAATGCAGCGAACTCGGTAACAACAAATCTGGTGAGAATTTGCGGGAGCGGTGCGCGGCCAGCTGTTGCATCGTTTCGGTCCAGCGCAGGTTATCGGCAACGAACCACGGACCATGCGCCGGAGATTCGGTCGCCAGTTGTAGGAGACCTTGATTCGGGACGGTCCACGAATCGGCGGCAATTGCCTCGCCTAGCACCAGCGGTTTCGTGTCTCGCTCGGCAATATAGTTTCGCAAGCGGGTAAGTGTGGCGACCCACGTATGATTGTTGCCGTAGGGATGGTCATCGAAAAAATCATAGACGCGATTCCAGGAAATCCAACTACTGTCATCGACGACAATCGCACCAGGCACATATTGTTTACAAAGATCGTACAGTGCTTGGATCACGGCCAATTCGGCGCTGGGACCAGTCTCGCAGGTCAAGCTGCGCAACATGACGCTGGGATGATTGCGGTCGAACTGGAAAAATTCGGTATATTCCTGCCGTAGTTCATCTAAATGCTTGCCGTCTAACCGGGGATGCCAGGTGGGATATTCGATCCACGCCATCATTCCCAGCTCATCACACAATTCCAAATAACGCTTGGGCGGTATCCAAAGACAGAACTTCATCAGGTTGAAACCGCGTTGCCGAGCAAATTCGATCTCATCCCGCATCCACTCCTCATCCAACAGCGGAGCCACACTGCGCGGGGAGTAACCCCAATTCAATAAACCACGAAAAATAATTGGTTGGTCATTCAGTAGAAATCGATCCCCCTGGATATCGATGGTGCGCCGACCGCTGGTCAAAATAACATGGTCGGCAACCTCCGTTTGATTTTTGTCTTCTGTCGGGAATGAACTTGCCGAGGACTGGTCATCCATCAGTTCTATTGCAAACTCATAAAGGTGGGGTGAATCGTTGGACCAAGCTTCCGTCGCAAACGGCAATTCAATTTCTGCCGAATAAAGGCGTTCTGCAAATACAGATTGATTACAGGCCATGAGTTGTCGGTCGGCGATGGCGTTCATTGAGGAGGTGAGAATTTGCGCCGCCTGCCATTCCCGTTGATCGGACGTCATTTCAACATCCCGTGTTGAATTCGCGGAGGTTGGTAGGGCTTGCTTCCGCAAGCGGATGGCAAACCTTAGGTCGGCGTCGGTTGGGCCAGAAACAGGCACTTCAATTCGCGCGCGATCCGTACCGAGCCATTCAACTCGCGCAGCATCGGCGAGTAAGTGATTGGGTGTGCGGCTCGTCCAGATCCTGACTGGCTGCCAAATCCCGCCAAAATGATGGGTGATCACCGGGAGAAAGCCCTGCGTATTGTGTCCGACTTTTTCGTCGACCTCGACACGAAGTTGCCATCCGTCGCCGGGAGTTGTTGGTCGGACATCATGGTTCGTGTCCGTTGCTTGCTGGATGGCAGTGGTTAGATCGATCGTGAACGGCGTCCATGCTCCGAGGTGTTCTCCGACAAACGTGTTATTCAAATAGACACGGGCCGCCGTGGCAACGCCAGCGAAACGGATAAATACACGTTGATGTTCGCGAAATTGAAAAGGTTGGATGGTTGTTTGATAAATGGAGGTGCCATCAAAATGCACGTCGATTTGGTCTTCGACGGTGCCCGGGACCTCAATTGGCTGAAAGGACTCTCCGCCGTCAAGTGAAATTTGCCAAGGTCCTAAACGGATCTCTTGCCCAATTCCATTATCTGAAAGTGCAAAAGTGTAAATTAGGAAAACTATCCAAACAAGCGACGCTGCGTATACCGTCTGCGTTGGGCAAGTCCGTGTTAAACGATAGGGCTGATGGTTCATGAATGGTCACTGATGGCGGTAAAAGAACTGTTCTAAGAAATCACGAGCATGGCTTGGTTGGCCGTAGCAAACTTTAACCAATCGACCTGCGGGATTTTTTTGTAGCGCTCTGAATTTCGCGCTGTGAGTACTTGAGTATATGGTAAGCGTACACGAAAAAACCGGAGGGAAAACCCTCCGGCTGCAAATGATGAGATAGATAACACTTAGGCTATACGGCGGCTTCTTCTTCCACCGCATTTTCGGCAGCAAGCGCCTCGGCTTCGCTGTCATGCAGTTCTTCGATATAGCCCCCGGCGTTCATAATTTTTGTCTTGATTTCCTCAGTGACATTGGGATTCTCTACCAAGTAATTTCGAGCCTTTTCTTTTCCCTGCCCCAAATGGACTGAGCCATATTTGAACCAGGCACCACTGCGAGCAATGATCTTGTGAGCCACTCCCAAATCGAGAATGTCACCTTCGTAGCTGATGCCGTTCGAGTGCATCATATCGAACTCGGCTACACGGAACGGAGGAGCCACTTTATTCTTGACGATTTTGACTTTGACACGTTGCCCTACGACTTCCTCCCCTTCTTTGAGTGAGCCAGTGCGTCGCACATCGACACGCACCGAACTGTAGAACTTTAATGCGCGGCCACCTGGTGTAGTTTCAGGGCTGCCAAACATGACTCCGATCTTTTCCCGAATTTGGTTAATAAAAATCGTACATGTTTTGCTCTTATTAATCACGCCAGTAAGTTTCCGCATCGACTGGCTCATCAAACGCGCTTGTAGACCTACATGGGTATCGCCGATTTCCCCCTCAAGTTCTTGTCGCGGGACCAGAGCGGCAACGGAGTCAATCACAATGATATCTACAGAGTTCGACTTCACCAGCATTTCGCAAATTTGCATGGCTTCTTCGCCACTGCTCGGCTGGCTAACCAGCAGCGTGTCAAGTTGGACGCCAATTTTTTTCGCCCAAGTTGGATCGAATGCATGTTCAGCGTCGATGAAAGCGGCAATTCCACCGTTCTTCTGCGCTTGAGCAATCGCGTGCAGGGCGATGGTTGTTTTGCCGCTCGACTCAGGTCCAAAAATCTCAATAATCCGACCGCAGGGTAGACCTTGCCCGCCCAAAGCGATGTCCATTGAGAGACTGCCTGTCGAAATGCCTCGGATGCGCGATTGAGAATCAGTCCCTAAAGCCATGATGGCCCCGTCACCAAACTGTTTTTCGATTTGTTGTACAGCTGTTTTCAAACTTTCATGTTCATTTAGCATTGCCTCGATTGGGTTGGCTTGAGTCTTCTTTTTCGAATCTGCTCTGGAATCAGTGGATCGGGATACTCTTTCTTTTTTTGCCATAGTATTGTCGCCTGTAGATGAGGAATCGTCGCCTTTAGATGTTGCTCGGGTGGTCATGGTTTACTCCTTTAATTGACTGGGGTATTCGTCGCAGGAACTCCATTTAAGAACCTTCAACGTAAGGGCAATATGCCGTGATTTCAAGTGGTACAGTCCTATATTTCGCCAAAGCATTGACAAGTTAGGGCAGCGGCGTACAGAAAAATTTTTCTTTTGGAAAATTACAGAAATTTCCTTGATCACTCGCTAGGCTTGTACGATTTTAACCCCCATTATCGACCCCTCTCCTCGACGGTCGGCAAGCACTGAATCGAGAATCAGCCTCGTACTCCAAGAAATGGGATACTTAGCCGGGATCGAGTAGCAACATGTTTTTCGCGCAGGCGGACGAACACCGCGGAAGGCCGTGCACGTGTGCGAAACTCTGGATTCACCGAGCAATCATGACTTGAGCTTGAACGGCAATTCGTGAGAAGCGTCGTAATTCGCAAGAAATTGTGCACTCATAATCACGTGTTGCCTTCAACTGCAATCGGGCGTGTTGTCAAAAGCTAGCTGGCAACAGATTGAGGGCGATTTCAAACAACACGTCACAGGTTTCGGCACCCATGTTAGTCAGGCAAACAAATTCTCAAAAAATTTCAGTTCCTAATGAGTGAACTTCCAGTTCAGGCGACAAGTTACCTCTGATGCAGCCAGCAATTTCCGCGGCCCCAATCAACGTACTGCCCGAACTTTGCCGTCATTGCTGCACCACGTGTCCGTCCGAGCAAAGTAGACGCTTATTCGACTTTGATCGGTACGCTGTTGGAGTGGCTATTGAATTCTGGAGCATACATGCACTGAATCGAAGCGATGCCGGTTTGGTAATCGCCGCGATGTTGGACGCGCACCGAGTATTCAAACACATACGTGCCCCTAGGCAAGTAGTCGATGAAGAAATGCGAAGCCGTATCTCTTGTCGATTGGTAATAAGCCAAGCCATCTTGGTAGCGGTAGCCCGACAAAACGTCGACCGGTTCCGTTCCGCTGCCCCGGTAATCCTTCAGGTGTACGAACTCCATATCACGATCAACGCGTAACTCGACGCGCGTGACCAATTCATCTCCCACATTTACTGGGCCATCGATCTCGACAAGCTGTTTTCCTTTGTCGGTATCGACTTTTCGATAGAGTCGTTTCTTCAAGGTTAAAGGAGTCCCTTCATAAGGCGTGATTTTTGAAATGTCCTCAAGGTACTGCCAGTGAATGCTGCCCCAGGCCACACCTGCGTCGGTTTTTTTCAACTCAATTTGGCCAAGTTCTGGACGAATTTCACTGCGTACAAAACGCTTTTCGTAGAAGCCAGTTCCCGCTTCGATTTGTTCAGGTCGAATTTCTTCGCCGGCTACCGATACGCTCACGAGCGCTGTGGACTTGAGCAATTGATCGCCGCGCAACAACAGGCTGTACACGGCGTCTGCCGTTGCTTTGGTGGTCTCCCATTGCTGCGTCTGTTTCTGCTTGAGCAACCATACTTTGCATAACTCAACGGCTTCATTGTCGGCGGCGACTTCATCGAAGGCTTCAATCATGATAGCTTGCGTCTCGATGGGAGCTTGATACCACCACCAAGAGCGTTGGCCATCGCGCCAAAGCATTCCCAGTTCCTCATCGACAACCGCTCGTTCTTTCAACGAAGCCATGATCTTTTTGGGCGTGTCTAAGTCGCCGAAGCGTTTTAGACCGATCGCCAACTGTCCTTGCGATTGTCGCTGTCCCACGCTGAGCCAATACTTTTTCGCTTGACCCATGTAATACTTGAAGGCAGTGCTGGCAGCCGGATCGATCGGATGTTCTTTGAAAAAGCTGCGGCCATACAAGTACAAGCAAATCGTCGCGTCTAAATTGAATTCCTCCAAATTCCGCTTACTCTTGAGCAGGTTTTGGTAGCGTTCATTCAACCAGCCGTCGATACGACTTAAAGCATTGATGGCTAGGGAATCGTCGCTGATTACACCCATGTGCTTCAAACGGCCAAAACCCGTGATCACGTACAAGGTTATATAATCGTTGCCGCGGCCACCTGGGAACCATGGCCATGCTCCATCCTCATGCTGCATTTCCCGTAACTTCTGTAGCGACCGATCGATTTCATCTTGCAGGCGGTTGGTGTCAAAAAGAACGCCTACGTTGTTTCGAGCGTCGGTTTCCTTCACGGCACTGAGTAACCAAGGAGTTTCTTCAATCACCACATTGAGCAAATCCCTGTTCTTCTTTAGCGGGCTATCCAGCGCAGCGGTACCCCGCCATTGATCAAACACACGGCGGATCCGCGGATCGCTGTTGGCGATATGTTGGGCAAGCGCGTTCGCGTACATGCGGTTGAAAACTTGCTCGCTGCATTCGTACGGATATTCCATCAGATAAGGCAACGCCATGACAGCGTACCAAGCTGGATTTGACGTCATCTGCACCGTGACCAATTGGGACTGCAAAGTATCCGATTCGCCCGAATTCCGTAAGCGTTCAAATTCGAACGACTTTGTCTGTGCACCGCGAATTGGCAGGGGCAACGACTCGTTGACCAGGATTCGACGAGACAATACGGGAAGCATTCCCTCTTCTCCATCGGAAACGCGTTCAGTTGCCGCAACGGCTTTGTACACAATCACCCCAGTGTAGTCTGGTATTTCGATGGTCCAATGCAAGCTGGTTGACTGTTCTGCCGGTAGGTCAAACGACTGTTCTAATTGCCGATTGTTAAACAGACTGTCGAGGCTTTCATCAGTGCGGGCATCCGTAAACGCTAATCGCGCCTTGCCAGTTTGTCGTGTCGCCGATTTATTCGTTACCTTCACGGAAAAAGCCAGTTTGTCACCTTCACGCAAAAAGCGCGGCGGGTTGGGCTGAACCATCAGATCCTTACTCGTGATCAGTTCGTCAACCAATAGTCCGGCACGCAAATTGACGTCATGGGCGAAGCCCAGGAATTTCCACTTGGTTAACGCTTCGGGCATCGTAAATTCCAATCGCACGCTGCCATCCTCTAATGTGGTCAAGCTCGGGAAGAAGAAGGCGGTCTCCTGTAAGTTGACGCGAGTCGCGACCGACCCTAAGTCGACGTCAGCTACTGCAGCTTCCGCTTCGGCGTAGGCCGCTGCCGCGTTGGCTTCGTCGTTTTTCGCCATATCTCCATCTGCCAAGATGCCCGCGCTTTCATCAAAGCGGCCCGCAGCGGCCATGCTTCTTCTCGGAACGGCCATCTCTAGGCTATCAATCCCGTCCCTCCCCATGGCTGCAGGAGCGGCTCCTAAATTCATAAAGGGTGAGTGCTTGGCTCCTCCTGCTCCACCCCATCCCGATTGTCCTTGACCAAAATATGAATAGGGGAGTACCCGTTGGTCAAAATAGCGATGGATGATCGACGCATCGCGATAGTTGGCCTGTCGCTGTTGATCGTGTGGATTCAGAGTCAGCAATTGATTTTGAAACCCGAAGCTTAGCCTGGAGTAATCCTGATAAAATACGCTGAACGAGCTTTGCCATGCATGGTTAACGAACGCATCGAGCGAAGCATCGTAGAGTGTTGCCGCCAGTTCCGCCGCCACCCGCTGCGAATCAGTGCCACTGATGACGATCGCGAAAGTCTCTTTGGCGCCCGGCGTCAACTTGGAAACAAAGCGTTCCCATCGGACATTCAACTCTTTGTTGCTCCAGGGGACTTCAACTTTGCGAGTGTAGGTGTACGCTCGGTTCTCGCGGACGTAGGTTACGTGCACTTGAAAACCACCGCGCATTTCTTCCGTCACGGCTTGCTTGATTGTAGTCTGAGTCGATTCAGCATCGGTCCAGTACGCTTGCAACGACTTGCCTCGGTGCGTGAGTTGTACAAACGCACGGCCACTTTCATAGCCTGTTCCCCAAACTGCCGTGAAGTCATTTCCTGGTTCGATTTTCCAGGAAGGGGCATCAAACAAACTCGGAATCTTCACGGCAAATTGTTTGGCGCTGGGATCGATCACCAAAAACGGAAATTCCGCGGATACCTTTTCCCCAAATTCGTCCGCAGATTCGTAAATAATCCGGTAGGCACCTGTCGCAAGTTCGAAGGTTTTGGTCAGCTTGCCCGATGCATCGATTTCGACTTCGGTTTCGGATACAAGACGCTCTTCCGGCCACGTCTTGTAGTCGCTCAAATCGATTTGTGCCGAAGTCATTTCCAAGTTAGAGGTATCCCAGCCCCAGTAACGATTCGCTTGTAATTTTGAACGCTGCGGCTTTTCAGGCTGTTTCAGCAGAAGCAGTTTCAGCTTTCCTGCGGATGGTAGCGGTGAATCGTTGAGCGTGCTGGTTGAAAGTTGAATCTCAACAGGTTTTTCGATCGTTTGAAATTCGTCAATGTGAATCTTGGCCGTCATCGTCGTGTAACCAGCACGTACGCTAGTTATATCCGAGCGGGTTTCACCCGTGCGATCGACAACGTCTGCCGAGATGGTGTAGGTAAAAATCGGCTCGCTTTCGCGCGGTACCGTGCGATCAGGTTGCGCCACGAAGTTGATTTTGAATGAACCGTCAATTTCGCTTGTCGTCGTACCATAGGCAATTTCCTGCGAATCGCCGGGGAGCGGCGGGAACCAGAAACAACGCCAATACCACCATTGCGGCAGGCGTACGTTGCGTGTCACTTTCCAGCGCACTTCGGCGCCATCGATGGCGGCCCCTGTATAGGCAGTCGCCTTGCCGGTTATCTCAACAGGTTGATCCAAACGAGTCGCTTGTTCAGGTGTCTCTAGCTTGACATAAAACTTAGGTCGTTTGTACTCTTCAACGCGGATCGTCTGGTAACCATTTGGGCCCCCATTGACACTCATATAAAATTGGCCGGTAACACTCCCGTGCGGTGCAGTGAAATTGCCATGAAACGATCCGAATTCGTTAGTACGCACATCCAAGGTTTGAATGACTTGTTGGTTCGGGTCGCGCAGTTCCAACTTAAATGATCGATTCGGCATGGCCGAATAGTTGTTCTTAGCCGGATCGGCTGAGATACTGATCCCTTTAAAATAGATGGTTTGGCCAGGGCGGTAGATTGCCCTGTCAGTAAACAAGTGGGTTCGCGTCGACGATTGCGGCTCTTGATAGCCGCGGTACATGTAGATCCCCCCTTGAATGGCCAATTGATGTTGGCCATGTGACACCAGGACGAGATGCATCGAATCGAGCTTTCGCGGAATGGTAAACAATCCGTCCTCGCCAGTATTGACGGTGCCAGCAACTTCCCACCGATTGGCACGGTTGTTGTAATGCCAGGCTGTCGCTTTGGCGTTGGCAATTGGCAAACCGGACTTTGCGTCCGTTACAATGCCATCGATTGAATTACTGCTTTCTCCAGTGCGCATTACTAAGGCCAAATTGCTCACCCAGATTTGTACGTGAGCCACAACGTTTAGCGCATCTGCAAAGTTTTCATTCAGGCTCGCCAACAAATAATAGCGACCGGGAACGATGTCTACGGGAATGTCGCTGGCGGCTGATCGCATTTTATAGTCGGCTGTTTTTTCCAATGTCTCTGACCAACTGGCGGTTGGCCGCGAAGAAATCAGTGCCACAAGTTGATCGTGATCCAAATACTCCGTGTTGGCGCGTGGTCCCGTAATCTGCTCAGCGTAATCTGGGGCTTTGCACAATCGAAAAAAGACCTTTTCCAAGTTGCGGTACGAAAACTCGATCTGGGAGGCAGGTTCATTCCAGACGCGTTCGCAGGTGATCGTGACTTCTACTGCTTCGATGGTTTGAATTAGGTTGAAGCATGCACTGGCCCCCTTGGATGTTGGGTGAAGTGCTAAACCGCGCGACGCGATTTCATGCGCCTTGACCCAATCCCCGGTACCGTGAACAATCGTGGCAAGCTCATATATGGCTAATGAACACGTTTCGTGACCTAAATTGGCTTCGATGAATCGTTCTAAGGCAGCTTGATAACGGGCCGTCTTCTCCGAACCAAACGCTTCGTTGTCTCCAAACTTAAGCCGATCCAAGTCTGCTGCAAGCCATGCCGATCGGTCTTCGTCAGCTTGATGGAACGTCAAGAGTTGTTGATAGATGGCAATCGCCTTGAGCAAGCGCGAATCTTGATCCTCCGATTCTGGTTTCCATGCCAAGAATTCGTTGGCTTCCGCAAAAATGGGGCTGCTTGCTGGAAGATCAAAGGCATTAGTGGCGCGTGTGAATTGTTCGTCCAGCTTGTAAAAACTTAGTGCCTGGTAGGCGATAAAGTCGAAGACTGTCGGGCGATAAGTTTCAGGCATATTTCCTTGGACCAAAATCGCTGAATAATCTTCGATGCGAATCTTTTTCAGTTCTTCCGCGTCGGCGAGTACAGACGTGAACAAACGGTCACATTCAGCAAGTAACTGAGGCCCATCCCAGCTTCTGATGTCTTCACCAGGCTGAAGCTCCGTGCGCGTGCGATTCACGAATTGCCAGCGATAGTTGTTGTAATAGGTGTACATCCAATCCGCGAGTATGACTTTTAGAATGGGGTGCATCGCGACAGGTTGGTATTCAAGTTCGACGCGAAGTTTATTGACGACATAGCTGGATGGATCGCCCTCCTGAACCTGGCCCTCCATGTTCCAGAGATAACAGATAGCCCTTGTCGCTTCGGGATATGCCTCGGCTTGTTTTGCACTCTCATAAATTCGTTTGAGTAATTCCATGGCCGTTTGTGGTAATCCTTGATTTTGAGCTTGCTCGACCTCTTGCCAGAGTTTGTCACGATCGTCAATCGTCACCGATTTTGAAAGGTTGGACCAGGTAACCGCGCCGATCAAACAAGCTAATGCCGCCGAAACAACGATGAACTTCATAAATTTCTTTCCTGGTCAATTTCTAGCAAATTTGTGAATTGAACTCTGGCATACCGCCATTGTACGAGAATTAAACACCAAAACCGAGGACTGTTCCCCCGAAATCGTTTTTACCACAGCATTGCGAAGTCGCTCGACGGATTGGGCAAACGATAATCTACGAATTAGAAGTGGCGAGAGGCGAGACAAGTAATCTGACGTTCAGCATCCGAAAATATTATCACTATTTTTGAAGGTACTTGGCAATTCCTGCAAAAAACCCTGAGCTGAGAAATGAGTAGACGTAACCCGAGAGGACATCCACCAATTCATACGAATTGTCACATTAGTTGGTTTGTCCTACGGTGGAGACCGCGAACTGCGGCTTGGTAAGAGATCATTAAAAAATGATGGAAATCCGTCATGGTCTTACAGGGACAACTGTTGATACGATGAAAACAACGAGCGCACGCAACACGCAATATCGGCTTGCAGTGTTTTCATCGGAAATGGGAATTGGTGAATGGACACTCGCTGGGATTCCGAAGTCCTCGAGCTGCTCTCAATTTAAAAAGTGCAGGACTTTTGCGGTAGTTCTGGGTTCGCGCCTATGTGTCGTTAAATACGTCTACCAGACTGCAATTTAGGCGGTACGCGATGGTCGAACGCCCTGGATATGGGACAACATAAGATTTTGCCGAAAACTCGTATTTTGCCTATTTGTACTCTTGACGCTTCAAGTCATATCAGTTTTACTAGAAAATACGTCTGCGCAGCTAATTGCGCTGGGAAAATGGTTGGAGTTGTTTATGTTGTCCTTTTTTTTCCCCAAGGTGAGCCTTTGGGGAGGGGGTATGTCTATGCGAAAAATTTTTGGTGTGATTGGAGCAATCGCGATTGCCATGTGGTGTGCACAGGCTGTGAACGCGGATGTGCTCTGGGACAATGGTCCTTTCATTACCCATCCTGGTGGAATGACCGGGGCGGCTGCTGGGGCGGACCGTAGTGCAATTAGTCCGGGAGGTTCGTTGTTCGGTACTGGTGGGGCAGGTCCTACGCTTCGACTGGCCGACGATTTCCAGTTGACTGCACCATTGTCAATTATTGACAGCTTTACGTTCTATGCGTACACGACAGGTGCTGGAGCACCTACGGCAACGGGATTAACGTTGCGAATTTGGAGTGGCACTCCTGGCACCGGAACCGTTATCTGGGGGGACACAACCACGAACGTTATGACCTCCACAGGTTGGCTTGATGGACCATCTGGACTTGGTGTGTTTCGAACGACCGCCGCAGATACAGCTGGCAATACCCGTCGAATTCAGTTTCTAACCGCAGGCGGATTGAACATCAATCTTGGTCCCGGCACGTATTGGGTGGACTTCAACTACACCGGTACGAACTTTACACCGGTTCTAAGCAGCACTGTAGACGTGGTTCCCGGAAATGCCATTCAATCACAAGATGGTGGCTTGACGTATCCGTTCAATATTTTGGACGGTCCGACAGTACAGACTGGCCTGCCTTTCCTTGTGAACGGCGTAGCTATTCCTGAGCCTACCATGATTGCTCCTCTGCTCGGATTATTTGGAATGGGTCTCGTGGCACGTCGACGTCGCAAGTAATCGCGTATCAAGACCAAATTTCCATTTTGAATTTGCCCGGCTTCTTCGGAGGTCGGGTTTTTTTGTGGACGGAGACGAGGAGCAAGCCACTCTTGAACGGTAATTCACCCACGGCTGCCGCACAGCAAAAGTGAGAGATGTAAACGCCCTGTAACACATCAAGAGCTTCAAGATGAGTTCGTTGCTGGCCGGTGCAACAGCCGTCGTTCGTCTATCCGACGGTCAACTCACGACGCATCTGTTTGCCTATTTAACGCCGCGCCTGCGCAAAGAGTTGGCTGAGCATGGTCGTGCGAGAGTAGCGGAGATCAGCGAGCCGCTGTTGCCACTGCTGTAACTCAGCCACCGATGGCCGACGACCAACCACTTCCTCAAACACACGAGACACCCATGAACCGACATTGTTGCCAGATGCGTCGTAGTATTCTTGCGTCGCCATCAAATCGACCGGCAGCGAATCAAGGCGCGACTTGATATCTGGTTCGCTCCACAGCGCAGCAACTTCAAGATAATTCGGTTCACGTCGCAAATAACGTTGATAATGGGTGCTAATTAATCGGCTGATGGTGTCGAAGTCGCGATCCGCCACAGGCAACGACTGATTGCTGTTCGCATACCGAACCCGGGCAACATTGGTCATCGACACAAATTGCAGTTGAACGGTTGAGGGATTGCCCTGTGTAATCACTCGATAATTGTCTTGCGAATAATAAATGGGTTCGCTGCCAACTGAAACCTGCGATTTTACATGATAAACATCTTGTGCGTAAACATATGCCGGGTCATAGGCAATCGTGAATGGAATCGTTGCTTTGCCGCCAGGATTCAACACCACGTGCCCATTGCGAACCGCAAAATGTGGGCGCGAGGCGTTAACGATCTCGATCGAGATGGTCGCATTGGGAGGCATGTTGAGTCGATCCAAACCGACAATCGTCCCCGTTAGCAATGCCTGGCTGCTTTCCAATTGTACGTTGACATTGCCAAGGCGGCCGTTGTTGCCGTCTTGCACCAACATCGCGACGCGACCTTGGCTAGTGGCGCGGCGGTTAGCTTCTTCAGCTAAGTCGTAAAGGCGGCCCTCGACAAAACCAACTTGGGAACCACCGACCGTAATTATCATGTCACCTTTACGCAACCCGGACCGACTGGCGGTGGAATTAGGATCGATATCAAGCACGCGCACACCGGTGTTCGTGTTTTGAAGATCAACATCACCTAGCCGCCACGCTTTTGATTGCGAGGAGTTGTCAAACCATTGCGGTTGATTCCAGCGCGTTTGCCCTTGGTCGAAACGAAACTCTTGTGCTCGGGTAATTTCCTGTCCGATCGTAAAAAACCCGATTGCCGCAAAACTTACAACCAATAACCGCCGAAACATTCGAGCTTGTCTATACTTTTCCATGGCACCCACCGAACTAGTTAACAAAAGATGTGTATTCGCCTGTACGCTTAAACAATGTGGCAGCGCGTACTGCCTTGAGAAACATTTACAAAACAGCACTATTCATCTAGGTATTTCAATTGAGCGCGCGATAGAGGAACATCAATTGGGAAAAAGCCTGCCAGTATCGTCTTTCGCTGCCCTTCTTGGCAAATGGCAAACTTGACAAATTCCTTGGCAAGTTGGCTTTGCTCGCCCGTTTGTCCAGCATCGATCACCAACATAATCGGCCGAACAAGCGGATATTCGCCCGTCAATACCGAATAATCATCGCAGGGGATTGTCGTATGGCCATCAGTCAAGGCCAATGGTTTGCATTGTGACATCGAAGCGCGAAGACAACTAATCCCAATCGCGGTTGGATCTGCGGCGATTGCCGCTAAGAGATCAGCATTCGAGTCATGCACGGTTTTTCCCGATCGCAAAGTTTTGCCAACCAACAGATTATCGCGCAAGAAGGTTTGGACGTTGCTCTTATCACCGCGGCTAATCAAATGCACGGGCTTCGCTGCCCACGCATCGACTAGACCCAGTGCCCCCCAGGTGATCGCATCACCACCATCGGTGGTAAATACTGTCATAAACTGCTCAGCATTCACGGCTGACAAGGGATTCGAATCATGCACGAATACAGCAAGTGCTTCTCGCCCAACCTCAAATTGCATCGGGTCCTTCAAACCTTGTCCTTTCAGCCATTCAAACTCTTCTGGCTTGACCGGGCGGGATAAGAGGACAACACCGCTCGGCTGACTGACGAGGTGTTTGAGCGCGTCCTCGCCTTTGAGCGTCGACAGTTCGCAATTGGCATTCACGTGAAATTTGTTAAATCCTTGCACCCATTGGTTGGCTAACGAGTTCATGGTGGTCGAGCCAAATACGGCAAACTCGCCCGACAATTCAGCTTTGGGATGATACGGGTCGATTGACTTCAGAATCGACATCACCTTTTCCGCAGCGCGCGCTTCGGCATTAGGAATTGCTTGTGAAGCCGAAACCGATTGGCCTTGCGTTTGTTGTGCATTGCCCATTCGGTCAAAGAAAACGAAACTGAACACAAGCAAAATTGCCACCCAATAGGGGAATCCTGCTATTGCAAACCAAAAATTTCGAGTTGAGAAGTTCATGAGAGTCCTTACGGCGACGATGGTCATAGGCGTTGGTGTCAAGTTTTGATTCTACAAGCTAACCAGTTTTTGGATTTCCACAAACACTAATTACGTGCAAGCTCCAACGAGCGTTCGAGTGCTATCACTTTTCGAAAACATGCAGTGCGTGGCGGAAATTCGGGTCGAGCTAGGCATCGTGGGGCATGCCAATTCAGACGCGCCTAAAACTTGCTGCTAAGCGATGACTTCCAGGCAGCATCATGCTGCAACAGGTATTCGCGTGGCAAAGCTCGTCGGTTGGAATCTTGTTCTCGTGATCGTAACGAGAATCTCGACCTTGAGACAAAGGACGGGTTCGCTGCCGGGTGTCTATTCATTCCTCTTCCGGAGGTATCAATGAACCGTGAGGATCGACGTCGGGAAGATCGGTGGCAGAGGCAAGTTGATCCCGCAATTCGCGATTAGTGAAATGCTCGAGTTGTTCAGCCTTGTCGTGGATTCGTTCGGTATCCAGGCTGGCAAATGCAGCCAAATACTGTTCCCACAAACGATGTGAGCGAACCAGTTTTCTAGCCTTCGATACACCATCTTCGGTCAATCGCAAATGGCCGGTCTCAATAATCACTTGCCCTTTCCAACGTAGCCAGTTACTAACCAGCCAAAGCGAATAGGTGTCGGATAAGAGCAATTTTGCTAATTCGCGAATGCGTGGAGCGATCACGCGGTCCCCCGCCTGAATCCGATACAATAACGCGACCAAGTCATCGGACAAAATTTGCCAATTCAATAATCGGCGTTGCCAGACTTTGACGACGTAACCATGTTTTGGGCTAAACATGGCTGCCAGAAAGAACACAAGACCAGCAGACAAAGCCATCATCCCAGCCGTGGTCGTGCTGCGAAAACCGAACCAGCCGGGGACCGAAATGGCCCCGATATGCCCCAGCACAGCGGAAACGCTGGCCAAGAGCACGCTCAGTATGATCATGTATGCCAGGCGATCGGTTAAGAGGTAGGCTGCGGCTGGTGGCACGATAAACATGGCGACGACGAGGATACTCCCCACAGATTCGAAGGCTGCCACCGCCGTGACGGCGACCAAAATCATATGCACATAATGAATGAGGGTCGCATTGAATCCTCCAGCTGTCGCACTGGCAGGGTCAAATGATGATATCTTCAGTTCTTTATAAAACACGACGATGAAACCGCAATTGAGAAGTGAAACGACGCTGAGCACTACGACGGTTTTGGGGACCTCGGCTCCTAAAATCGTCAATTGGTCAAAGGGTGTCATTTCGATCGAACCGAACAACACGCAGTTCGGGTCGAGGTCAACACGATCGGCGACCCAATGAATCATCAGCAGACCTAGGGCAAACAACGATGTAAACACAACGCCAATCGAAGCTCCTTCATCGACTTGGCCAGCCTTGCGAATCCAATCGGTAAATAATGCCGTGAGTGCTCCAACGAGAGCCGCTCCGACGAACATCGTAAGACTCTGCGGATTGTGTGATATAAAAAATGCCGCGACCAATCCGGGTAGCACCGCGTGACTGATGGCGTCTCCCAACATGCTCATGCGGCGCAGCACCAAGAAATTACCCAAGAGCGACGCCGAGACCGCACACAAAATACCTGTCAAGATGATCCAACCGTCGATGCTCCAATCCCAAGCCAGCGAACTCAACATGCTAAGACCCTCGCTCATTGACGGTAGTGTCGGTTACATCAGCGGACACGACCTCCAAAAGATGCGGGCTGTCTGGCAGTTCGCCAGGCGTTCCTTGCAAAAGCTGTTCTAATTCAGCGATGACCTCTGGCTCTAGCACATGTTCAATGGCGTCAGCATCACGATCGACGCGAGTCGTAGCTACCTCGGCATGAGTGATTAGGTAAAGTTCCCACAAGCGATGCTGTCGGGTAATCTCTTTGGCCTTGAGCATTCCGCGTTTCGTCAACCTAATTTCGTCGCCAATCAGTTCAATCAACTCTTGCCGCTGAGCCCAGCGCGCTACTCGGCTTAGTTGGTGTTTCGTCCAACTGCGTTTGCGCAGTACCTCATCAAACGAAACAGATTGTCGCGGCAAATCTTGACTGAATCCACCTCCTAGTTCAGCGTTGGCAGCTGACAAACCGGTTGTTGTTTCGCCCAGTTCATAAACTGCGCGGAGGAGATGTTGGCGACTGATCGAACGATTGAAACGTTGCCGTCGGATTGCGCGGATCGCGATTCCCCGTTTTGCACCCCAAGTCATACTGAGCAGAAACAGCAATGTGCAAACCAGAACAATGGTCGGACCAGAAGGCATTTGGGCGAAGGTGGCACTGATAATTGCACCAATGCCACCACTTGCGGCACCGATGAACGCCGCAATGCATGACATACTTGCAAGTTGGTCCGTCCAAAAGCGGGCGGCGGCGGCAGGAATGACCAACAGGGCGATGATCAGAATCAGGCCAACAGCCTGTAACCCGACTATCGTGACGCTGACGACTAGTGCCATGAGCCCGACATCTAACCAGGTTGTGGGTAGCCCGCGCGAAGCAGCGAACGCTTCGTCGAAGCACAACAACTTTGCTTCTTTGAAAAACAAAATGCAACCCGCAATCCCCAACAGACCGACAACTCCGATCAGTTGCACATCGAACCGGCTCATCGCCGCCGTTTTTCCATAGATATAGGACTCAAGGCCAGCAGCATTTCCTCCCTCGATTTGTTGAACGATGCCAAGCAAGGCGACTCCCAAACCAAAGAACACGCTCAAGACGATTCCTAGCGCTGCGTCTTCTTTAAGACGTGTCAATTTGCGAATCGCTAGGATCGCTGCTATGCCGAGCAGTCCTGCTAGGGTTGCCCCAAGCAGCAACCAAACGGGTGATTTCCCGCTGAAGCCAAAATGGTTGGCCAGAATGAAGGCGATGGCAATTCCCGGGAGTGTTGCATGGCTGATGGCATCTCCCAATAACGCACGCTTTCTGAGAAGTGTGAAGCAGCCGATGGTACCGGCCGCCCCGCCCAACAAGATCGCGCCGATAATCACAAGACGTGAATTGTAGTCGTACAGCCACGCTAACCAATCTGCTTCCGGATTCTGCACATTCCAACTCCAGTTCGCCATTAGACTCATAGTGACCTTTCGCGGCGACGCATGGCTTCGGCGACTTCATCAAGCAGCGTAAGGCGACCACCATAGGTCTTGCGGAGATTTTCAGGCGTATACACCTCATCCACCGGACCATGGGCCACAATTCGCATATTGATAAGCACAACATAGTCAAAGTAGGAAGGGACGGTTTGCAAATCGTGGTGGACAACCACAGACGTCTTGCCTTGGAGTTTGAGTTGGTTAAGCAAATCCATAATGGCACGCTCTGTGGCAGCGTCAACGGACGCTAACGGCTCGTCCATCAGATACAAATCTGCGTCCTGGACTAACGCTCTGGCTAAGAAAGTGCGTTGTTGTTGTCCCCCGGAGAGTTGATCGATCTGGCGATGTGCCAGATCCGCGATGCCGACTCGATCCAACGCTTGCATCGCCAAATCGCGATGCTTCTTTCGCACGGGCCGGAACCAGCCGATCTTGTGATACAGGCCCATCGTTACAACTCCTAACGCATCTACTGGGAAATCCCAGTCGACACTTTCGCGTTGCGGCACGTAGCCGACGCGATGCCGGTTGCGGCGGAACGAGTTTCCAAACACCTGGATGACACCAGATGCTTTGGGGACCAAGTCCATGATCGCTTTCAGAAGCGTGCTTTTCCCAGCTCCATTAGGTCCGATGATTCCCACCAACGCCCCAGGGGGAATTTCAAATTGACAATCCCAGATTACGGGTTTGCGATGATAGGCGACGGTTAAATCTTGAACCGCAAGTGGAATCAGACTGGACACGCTAGTCGCGTTGCTGGAATTTTGTCCGAATGTCTGTTTCATTAACGTTATGCCTCATGGACTATTGGTACTGAAATGTCAATGTGCGGTTGATGATTGCGCTGCTGGTGATGTTGTGTTCCTAGTTGAAGCTCCATTCTTTTCAGCTGCTGTCGTCAGTTTGCCCTGAAATCCAGTTGCCGGAGCATCACCACCCAAGGCACGTGTGATATTCGTGAAATTGTGATCGAGCATGCCGATATAGGTTCCCTCATACGTTCCCTTCGGCCCCATGGCGTCCGAGAAAAGTTTGCCATAGACTTCGATTAGGCCACCTTTCGCCCGCACACCTTCCACCAACGCATCGACCCCTTTGTGAGATACGCTGGTCTCAACAAAGACGGCCGGAATCTGCCGCTTTAACAACAGATCCACCAATTGATTTACTCGCTTTAAACTGGCTTCGGATTCCGTGGAAATGCCCTGGATACCTTGGACTTCCAAGCCATAGGCTTGCTGCATATAACCAAAGGCATCATGTGATGTGATCAGCAGCCGCTGTTTGACAGGAATCGACTGCAAACAACGCAACCCGTATTCATGTAGTTGGGTAAGCTGTTCCTGATATCGCTTTCCGTTTTGCGCGAATGACTCGGCCCCGGTGGCATCAACTTCAGACAGTGTTTTCACAATTACGTCCACACATTTCGACCAGAGCGACACATTCATCCATACATGAGGGTCAAATTGTTTTCTGCTTTCGTCAACTGTCAGCAAAAGCGAATGGTCCAAGGCTTCAGTCACACCCACAATTTTCTTCCGATCCATTAGTTTAGCCAACGTATCGCCCATGCGACCTTCCAGCCGTAACCCTGAGTAGAAAACAATGTCGGCACGCATGATCTCTTGAACATCATCACGCGTTGCTCTGTAGAGATGGGGGTCGATACTAGAACCGATCAGCTGAATGACATGCACCCGCTCGCCGCCAACTTCGCGCACGATATCTGCCACCATCCCTACCGTAGCAACAATTTTTAGCCGATTCCCCGCGTCCTCATTTGGAGTAAGAGATTCACGTGACGGTCGGGTATCACATCCCGACAGAAACAAAAAACCAAATAGGATGGTCCAAGCGAAATTCTTGGCAAGGAACGACGTACCGAAGCGGTCCCGCACACAGTCCCGAAATAACCGAAAGCGTTGAATAGAGCATCCTTTCGACACCGTAATCCCCTTAGTCGTTGAACTGGACAACCAAAGCCATTCAGGCTGGGTAAAATGTTTAGCACGTGCTACACTTTTTAGTTTAGTCCGTTTGGAGCATATCGTCAATATGAACTCGTAATTTCGCGACCGGCGCCAGACTGGGGGAGTTACCGCGCCCTTGATATACTTCTTTGAGTTTGAATATGGTGAAATCGATAGGTGTCGCGCAAACAAGATGACTGTGCATGTTCCTGTTTTAGTCAAAGAAGTTCTTGAAAGTCTGAATCCCCAAGCGGGACAAATCGTCGTCGATGGGACGCTGGGGGGAGGCGGGCATACGCGGTTGCTGGCGCTGCACGTCATGCCGGGCGGATATGTGATTGGCGTAGACCGAGACGAATTAGCGATAAAGAACGCGGCACAAAATCTGCAGGACCTGCCCGTTAAACTTGCGCAGGGAAATTTCGCAGACATCCCGGAAATACTGGATGCGTTTGGCGTCACCAAAGTATCGTCGGTTTTGCTGGACCTAGGGCTGTCGAGCGATCAGTTGCAGGACGAGGGGCGCGGATTCAGCTACCACAGTCAGGGTGATTTCGACCTGCGATTTGACACGTCAAAGGGAGAGCCAGCGTGGCGGTTGTTAAATCGCTTGAGCGAGAAGCATCTGGCGGACTTGATTTTTCATTTTGGCGAAGAGCGTTATAGCCGGCGCGTGGCGAAAACATTTGTCGAACATCGGCGGAAGGGGCCTCTAAAACGAGCTGATGAAATTGCCGGACTTGTGCGGCGTGTTGTGCCAAGGGCGAAAAACCATTCGATCGATCCTGCCACACGTACATTTCAAGCGTTTCGGATCGCCGTGAATGAAGAATTGAAATGGATTGAAGTTGCCATTCGACGCCTGAGTGAGAGATTGGAGGTAGGAGGTCGAATTGCCATCATCAGTTTTCACTCTTTAGAGGATCGGTTGGTCAAAACGACGTTTCGCGAGAGTCCTTTGTTGCGAAGTCTTCACAGCAAACCGATTCGCCCATCGGAAGCAGAAATTGCTGCCAACCCCCGTGCACGTAGCAGCCGGCTCCGCGTGGCCGAACGGATTTGAACTTCTGCGACGCATTGGTTTTCGTAGACTTCAATAACCTAGCAATTCATCAGCGGAGCTACGCCGTTCCTCGATTTGCCGGTTTACATCAAAGCACTGGCCCGTTTTTTCAAACCAAGCCCGCATCGTTTCGTGCTGGCAGTTCAATAAGAAGTCGAAATAGGTGGCCTCACCCGAAAAATCGAAGGGTCGAGGGTAATCGCGTTGCAACGTCTCGTCATTAATCCAAATTTCCCGTGAAGCATAGACGGCTGACGAGCGCGGCCGGAAGCGATCGAGGGCGAATTCGTGCGTTGCCGTGTTCGGCAAATTCCGCAGCCAATCATTATCGTTTTCATAGCCCAGATCTACCAATAGGTCCAAGTAGTGTTGGCCGAAGAGCGAAGTGTCAGCTTGTTGGAAGTACGCCCTCCATTCGCCAGCAATTCCTTTGCGAACAAACGAATCTGGCTTCTCGTCGGCTGAACCCGTAAGTTTGTCAAATCGATACTTCTCGACCGCCGCTTCAACGCGTCTGGAATCAACGGGTCGTCCGACCCACTCAAATAACTGTTGAAGGATCTCAGTCGTTCTATCCAAGAGTTGTTCGTATTTGATCAAAAATTCATAACCACCACTCAAGCGTCCGACTGCATTGTTATCATGGCATCGACCGTAATAGTTGAGCTGTTCTCGCATGCGATGTTGTATGAACTCGGCTCGCCAGTTATTACGTAGACGCCATGACTGCCGGGCACCGTCAAGTTCGATGAAATCGGCCAAATAGTGTTCAGCAAGCGCACCCATCGCGTGATAGAAATAAGATACCAATGCGTCGCGTGGATCTCGAATTAGCCAAATCACCTGAAAGCTAGGAAACTGTCGCCGCAATGTTTGTAAAGGCATGTGCTTTGAGGGTATAAAGCAAACCTCTGGTGCCTCTTGTTCGTGCGTTGCCGCGAAACAGTATTCCGTCAGCAATTGGCGAATGTTGTCAAGTTCCTGATACTCTCGGTTGCGTCGGGCTTGGTTCCAGCGAATTGTTTTCGCCAACAAATCAAGGGCGGCTTCCGGTACTTGTTGCAGTTCGAACCGATTCTGAGGCGTTGGTGCCAAGAGTCTTTCCGCGAGTTGTGCCAGCGGAAACGAATTGAGTGCAGCTGTTTGCTGGGACTTGGCATATAAGATATCATGCAAGCAAAAGAGTCTGCTCAGCGAAGTATTTTGATTGGGGTTGAATAGATCGAATAACAAGGCGTTGAGCCAGCTGTTTCCTGACTTATGGACTCCAGTCACGGTGATAATTTTGCAATTGTTCATCGCGGGTGCCCGTGTGGTTATGAGTCGTACGATTTCATTAGGGGCTGCAAACCCCATTTGTGTGCAAAGCGAACCATGCCATCTTCACCCATGGCGAAGCTGTTGGTTTGGGGGCCTACCACTTGAAAAGCGGCTCCCGGCTGGCGACGGTCAATAAAATGATCAAGGGCCTTCCCGTAAAGAGCGACGTTGAGTGTGTAAGCGCCCATAAGTAAGGGAAGTTCAGGCATTTCAACGACCAGCGTCTGGCCTGGAGGTTCCAAACTAAAACGAAAATCGTGCAAGCGTGTTGAGAATCCGCCCAACACGCCGCCTACAGGCGATTCGATGAAGACGCGCACGCGGGCATCTTCCACAGAGGACGTGCAAGCGAAATCGATTTCAGCGCGCAATGTCTCGCCGGTATTAATTTTGTCATCGCCAACGAGATTGGCAACGCGGATGTCACCAATCTCGGCTTCACCCGTGCCCGTTACTCGTTGCTTCTGAACATTGGTCTCTAACAAAAGCTTTTCATAGAGTGCCGCTCCTTGTGGAAAGTCGCCATCGTAGACCAAATGATGGTCGAACATCACGATGGCCCTGTTGCAAACTCGATTGAGTTGGCTTACTGCATGCGAGACAATGATTAGTGCCAGGCCTTCTTCAATCAAGTTCAGAATATGTTTGAAGCACTTCATACGAAACCGAACGTCACCCACCGCCAATACTTCGTCGATCAACAACAACTGCGGTCGCAAATGGGCCGCGACTGAAAAGCCCAGCCGTAGCCGCATCCCGGTGCTGTACGTGCGGACTGGTTCGTCGATCACGTCGGCCAATTCGGAAAACTCGACGATCTCAGCAAACCGCTGCTCAATTTCCCGCTTTTTCAAACCGAGCAACGTGCCGTTGACAAACACGTTTTCACGTCCCGTGAGAATCGGATTGAAGCCCGTCCCCAGTTCGATCAGCGCACCCAGTCTTCCGCGTATCGTGATTTTACCGGTGTCGGGCTTGAACAAACCCGCCAACATTTTTAACAGTGTACTTTTACCTGCACCATTTGGGCCCAATAACGCGACGCATTCACCCGGCCGAACATCGAAGCTGACGTGATCGACGGCAAAAAACTCGCCGCCGCGCAACTTGCCCCGCTGTTCGCCGTTGCTCCCCATTAATTCGTTAAACAAGTCGAACACGCCATAGCGTAATGATCGCTTGAGATTGCGACAATACTTTTTCGAGACGTTTTCAACCTGTGCGACAGGATCGGGAATCATGTTAATTTTTGCGAAAAAAATGTTGCGATCACCCACAAGTAATGTGCAGATTTTACGCGTCAGTTCGAAACTCGCTCTACCAGGACCGGAATGGCGACTCGATAAACGACCAATCCAGCAATAAATATTGGAACGGCCAACGTAGCATAAACGATGGCCGCCCATAAATGATCGGATTGGCCTACCACCAAGATGTCGCGAGCCCAAAGCAGAAGTGGACTTGCAGGATTCGCCCAATTCAATGGATTGCTCGCCCAATCTTGCGGTGGTGGATAAACGATTTGTGTCAGAATCATCCACAACGGTGTGGCGACGGTTAATAGCTTGCCAATATCTTGATATAGCATGCCCCAAGGCATCATAAGGCAGCCCAAACCGATGCTCAAACATACTAGGGCCAACGCAGCCACTGGTACGACAAACAGCCAGTTGGAGTATGTCATGCCGAACCAAAGTAACAACGGTATCAGCACGAGCGTGCGAACAGCCAAGTCGAACAGTACCTCCAATGCACCTACCATTAAGATTGACTCTCGCGGGAAACGGAGTTTGCTCAACATGCTGCGGTTGCTTTGAATGGAATTTAGAGGTGCCAACAAGCCGTCGATAAATGCTTGCCAAAGAACCATTCCCGTCAGCACGTAGATGGTGTACTTCGCCCCAATCGTTTCGGCAAAGTTCGTCACGCCACGTGAGGCAAGAAGCACCCACAAGGCAGTATTTGCTAAGGGGGGCAGGAAAACCCAAAACAGGCCCAGAAAGGTCTGACGGTATTGTCCCTTGAGGTTACGCAGGAACATGCGCCACGCCAGCGCCCACCCATCTCGCACATTTTGCAGAATGTCTCCGAAGAGTTGCACGGGACTGCGCAGTGCAGACTGAGGCGTAAACTGGATAACCTTTATCGGACGAGAATCCAAGTCGTGCATAGTTTGATATTGAACAGTGACACCAACTTTAGAATCGCTTTCCAATACCCAGCAGTACGCATTAAAATCGGCAGAATCGGGCAAATAAAAAAACTTGGTCCGGTTAGGACCAAGTTTCGCGTTATTCTAAGGGAATTGTCATCAAAATTGACGACGATAACCGTTGGATTTATTTGACCTGGGTCATTTTCACATTCGTCTTTGTTGTGCTGGCGACAGCCATTTCCATGCCCATCACATCCATGACCATATCCATCTTTTGATTAACCTCAGATTTCACCAAGTACCCTTTGGAGTTATCAAACCAGACGTTGCCGGTGGATTCACTCGATTCGATATCGATTGAGCCACCCACGCCTGGAATCTCGCCGTCTTCCATGGTGATATCCGCAGTCACACCAATCTTCTGCAGGGCAACGCCGTCGACTTTGTCTTCGCCCAAATACTTGTAGGTCGTGTCGAACTTCATTGTTCCCATGGTCTTAACAGTCGAGGAATACTTCCACTCTGACGTTTCCGAAACAGACTCCTTTGGGAAGACCAGCGTGCTTTGCTTAGCAAACTGTTCGAACATTTCTGGTCCAAGACCACCCATGCCCATCATGGCACCCCCTGAAAGACGTTCGACTAGGCTTTCAGGAACTTTCACATCACCCACCACGCCTAGTGAATCCATTTCGAATTCGATTTCTTCGTCGATTAATGCTCCAAGCATCTCACCGACTTGTGCTAATTCGCCTCCGGCTTCTTTGTCATCGGTATCAATTTCCATTTGCATCATGGGAGAGTCCATGTTCATCGTCATGCGTTTGATTTTTTGACCGATCGTGTATTTGTCGTCATTCACGCTCTTCACGACCCACTCAGTGAAAACGCCCTGAGTGATTTCCATTTCCATCCCGAAACTTGGGATTTTCTGCTGTTGTTTGATCGTCGTTTCGATCTTGAACACTTGGCCTTCTTGCAAATTCCATCGCAATATATTGGACTGAGCAAATGTTGCCGAAGTTAGCGCTAAACAAACGGCAAAAATCACAGGAGCCACAACGACTCGTGAAACTCGTAATCTCATCAGGACTTACCTTTCTTATAGGAAACGTTCAGTAATTTTAGGACAAATTGAAATTTGCATCAGCCATTATGTTAGACTGATTGACGGTTTTCGAGAAGGGTTCTAATCAAACGCGGACGAATATCCCGGCAAAAATGACAAACCCTGCACATCACCACCCAGTTCAATCTCACTTGATCCTGGGTGAGCGTACCTTAGGTAGCTCGTGATGTGGCAAACTCACTTTTCTCGATCGTTCAAACGTTCACAACTGGAACATAAGAGTAGATCCATTGTGTGCAACACCACTGTTTAAATGACTTGAGACCCCTGGGAGCTTCAACTTGTTTCAAGAAAACCTGCACTGAACGATGTTTTTGCGAAAAAGTGGCCTAGGAAAGTCGCTGAAGCCAAGAGTTTGGCAGGCAACGAATACGACTTCAAGGCAAGAATTGGTATCGCGTTGGCAAGAATGACGCATCATACCCATGTTCGGAAGTCCCTCCAAATCGGCAATTCGATCGGCGTACCTGGTATTTTGGGAGTAACGAGCGGAAGCTCGTTCTCAGTTTGTTCACTGGAAGGTTGTACGTCATACGATTCTAGTCTCAAGGTCTCGTCTACCGGTTCGGGTACGCCCAACACCCACCGCGCAATAATTCCCAAGACAACCCCCATCGGGATTAACATCAAACGCGAGTGGAAAATTTGTTTTACCCGTCTAATCATCAATGCCACCAACGTTAGATAACTTCAAATCAAGGATTGGACCGACTTTCAATCGGTTAGCAAACGTGAACACGTTTTGTCAGTCATTGTACAGGCAACGGCAAACGAAAACTTGGTGGCAACCGGGAGCACGGAAACGCTAACCGTGGTTACCGAGAGGTTACCCGAGCAAATTCTGACATCGGGACCGATGTGACCCAACGTCGTGAACCGACGGACAGCCTCTGCACGGAAATTTCACTCGCCGTTTAAATCAAAATTGCAAGAGGGTCAACCATGGTGCAGATTTAGGTTCTTTTCGCAAGCCATAACATCTGTTGGCAACTTGCAAGAGGAAAACTTCGTGCCAAAGTTGTTTGACCTCCAGCCCCAAGCTACCATAATTTCGTCTTTCAGCCCAGTTGGTCACTCAGGTGTGCCGACACATGGCGTTGCCATTCGGCTTGTCAATCTTGTGCGAGTGCGAGATCGAATTATGCGAAAAAGCCTGGATTGGCGATGTTCATGTGCCGTGCCGATTGGCCAGGATCGAACAATCTTCTAGAATGTAGGTGTGAAAACCAAACAGACGCACTTGTTCGGATTGCATTTGCCATTCTAGTTTGGGCAAGAACGTGCAGCATTCTCGCAATTCAGCCGATTGATTACGTGGGCAGGGAGCGCGAGTTGATGGTCGCGTTCAAGTTTTCTGTCGATCGGTGAAATTGCTTTGCAACCACTGCACGCAAAGGATACAAACGATGAAGATTTCAATTTCCTCGAATTTGTGCGCAAAACGAAATAAGTGCTTATTTGCTTGCTCAATGTTCATTTTGTTAACGGTGCAAACCATAAATCCAACAAACGTTGCAATTAGACTTCAGCAATCTACCAAGGATGACAAGACGATGTTGGTTATTCATCGCTACCTAGGATTTCGCCACGTCGACGAACTGACGGAAGAGTCCGACTATACGTTCACATTGACGCATGGTGGAAAATGGACTTTCCAGTCGCTCAAGAATCAAACCGAAGTTAGTGGAGAGATATCGGAAAACTGGGAAGAGATCAAGGCCGCATTGCTGAGGATTGAGTTTCCGAAAAATGAAGAAGCGGTTTTGAATATACCCGATCTGCCACAGTTTACGATTCAAATCGCAGCCGATGAAGGTGAGTCACGAAAATATCAGCTGCAACCTAAAGATGATCTCGCCAGAAACTTGCACGCGTTTATCTTGCAATGGCGTAGCGGCAAATTTCCAGTCCCTCGATTGATTGTTCAACAACTCGACGTGCAAGTCCCGGATAAACTGGAAATGGGCGGAGCCTTTAGAGAACCTGCGGTTATTGATTCGAAAGAAGCGTTATTGGCGCAATGTGAGTCGCAAGAACTTGTAGACTCGATTTCGAGGCTCGTTGATTTCTCAAAAAAGAAACTTGTGGTGTTCACCTGGGCAGGTTCTGGCCAGGATCAATTGGATTACGAAATTAGTCTAGCTGAGAAGAAAGTCGTGTTCGACAGAATCCCCGGTTTCACACGCGATTACCGCGAACACCAACGCACGTATGTGATTGATGCGTCATACGAAGTGGAAATCAAACAACCGGAGAAGCGATAGAATCCAGTGTTTGCAAATCAACACCAATCAGACAAGTGTTGCAGTTTGAATTCACTTGGCCGTTGGAAAATCTAGGGAAAATCATGTGACTATGTTGCTTAACGATAATCGTCCTCGCTAAGAACGCCTCCATCCGCAATGTTGAGTAGCCGCGCGAAGACGTCGACGGTGATTGTTTCGTTCATAAACATTGTGGAACCGTCGGCAAACAGCACGCTGATGCCTCCAGGATGTGCGCTTGCATATCCAGCAGTGTAGGCAAAAATATCGCTGCTGACTCCAGCACTGCCTTTTCCTTTAATTCCGAAGCTGCGATGATCCATGGGGACGCCTGGGTAGCGTGTTGGATCGAACGGTCCCTGCCCAAGTTGGTTGGCCAACTCCAATCCAGGAAACGTGACACCGTCGATGTCGTTGGCAACGGCGCCGTCCTGCACCAGTCCAATGCGAATTCCCAAGTTGCGATATTGGTTGCCACTTGGAGTTCCGCTGCGCTCCGCATGGCTGATAACATGGCTGGTGCCATCGCGAATGTCGCGGTGTCGCACTCGGCTATTCATAAAGAACATGCCGCTACCACCATTGTTGCGCGATAGAAAATTGTCCATGTAGTCTTGACCGATTGAGCCGACATAGTTCAATTTGGCGTGCATGCCTTGTTCAACAAGCGGATTCAAAAGCTCTTCTGGATCAGAAGGACAAGTGTAGATCTCGATCCCCGCCGCGGAATTAAACTCGACCGTGGGAGTGCTTGGATCATTCCAGTACCCGGCGGAAATATTGTAAGTGCCGTAGATGTTGCCGCCTTCAACATAGGGAAGCAACAGGGTTGCCCATCCATATCGATAACTTGCGCACGGCGGAAACACGGACGCTGAACAGTCTGTATTCCGCTCGATCCAGCCTTCAGGGTAGCGATTGAGGGCTCCCTCGAAATTGTGCATGGCAACTCCGATGTTGCGAATATTGCTCAAGCAATTGGTTCTGCGGGCTGCCTCGCGCACCATCTGCACGGCAGGCATCAACAATGCCATCAAGATTCCAATAACGGCGATGACCACAAGCAACTCGATCAACGTGAATGCATGTCTTGTCTTTTTCATTGGGTACATTTCTAGTTCCTGTACATCTCAAGTAGGTCAGTTATTGCGGATGAACCAACAGGGTGCCCGCAATGAGCACGCAGCACTAGGGCTCGCAAAAGGTCACGGAATCGGTGTTTATTCTGCGGCCAATAGGCTCACAGTTTTGCTCGATGGCTGGGCCAATCATGTCGTTTGCGTGATCCAACAACTTCAGCGAATCAACGTCCAGGCACATCATTCGAAGCCAGGTTGTTCGCGCGTGGAAATCGATCTTAAAACGGTGACAAAATAATATTCAAAAGGACACGCTCGAAGGCTCTGATTCGCCCTACGACTTAGTACGAATCACTCCACGCCCGCGCAAATCCGTCGTTTCAATCATTGACGAGATCATCTAACTCCAATTTGTCTTACTGGCACATACGCACATACGTAGTGATGACGCCAGGAACGTCAATTGAGAGTAAAAGGGAATGTTGGGGAGAAAACCAATGGATAAACACCGTAATGAAGTCTACACGAGGCACCGCAAACAAGCAAAATTGCGACCAATGCGAACCCTGATCGTAGTGTAGGTTCCAATTACTGGGGACGCACGAAAAAACGGGAGAAATGCGGTAATGATCCGTTTGCATTGAGATCAAACGGGCCCAAACATTCGTTTTTTCCCGGTCAATGTGACCGATCACCATTTTCCCGGCAGATATAGGGGTAGAAATTCGGGTTCGAGTATGGTCGAGCGGCGCTGCAAAACACGACGATACACGCGCTCAACCTGTTCCGTCAGGACACCTTGGTCAAATTGTTGTAGGACTTTTGATCGTCCCAGTTCAGCCATTTCTAAGGCGCGATCTCGATCTTCCACGTACTCCGAAATGGACTGTGTAATCGCTAACGGATCGCCCGGCGGGATTAGCAACCCCGTTTTACGATGTTCGATGATCTCGGGCAGTCCTCCCACGTCACTAGCAACCGTCGGAACTCCGCTGGCCAGCGACTCGATGGCTGCCAACCCGAGCGGTTCTTCCAAGGATGGAATGATGCTGATGTCACAAGACTTAAGGATTGCTGGGATATCGTCCTTGCGACCCAACCAACGCACGCGCCGAAATAATTGATGCTTTACAAGGGAACCTCGCACGCGCCTCATGTAAGATGAATTCCGCGGAGCGTAGCTCCCCACAAACAAAACGACCAATTTAGGATATCGGCGAATTAGCTCCGGCAACGCCTGTACCAGAATATATTGTCCTTTTCGTTTGCAGATATTTCCTACGAGTCCGACGACCAACGCATCGTCCGGAATGCCAAATTGTCGCCGCACAGCAAATCGCGCGTCGTCGTTTTGCTCGGCGAAGGGTTGCAAGTCTGAGAAGCAGTGAATGGCTTCAATTCGATTACCCAAAACGCAATTGACGCGTTGTTGATATGTCCGCGTCGCTCTCGAGTTAGCAATCACGTAATCGTTTAGGCACCAATGAAGTTGTAGGCTACACTGGTGAGCGGTGGCGATGCAGGGAATTCCCGTCAAATATTTGAGTATCACACCAAACGAATGCGCCGAACTCATGTGCGTGTGAACCAGGTCAAACTTTTCCCGCTTTACAAACTCGCAGACACGTTTAACTTCAGCGAAGTTTCGGTCGAGTGTGGAATAGGTCAACGCAAATGACTCGTCGCGAAAACGCTCTTGGAACCAGGCTTGTGGACGAATCATTACGGTTACCTGGTGTCCCAGAGAGGACAACCGCCTGGCCAGCAATCCGCAATAAATGACGGCACCGTTGACGTCGGTGCCCGATACAATTTGTAGAATCTTTAATCGCTGTTGTTCGACCTCGAACACTGGAGACTGCTTGCGTGCAAACAATTGGTTTGGCATATTCGGCAGCAAAATCCTTTCTGCTTCTCTCAGCCCAAATAAACCTCAACCCCAGGTATCACTGAATGCCGAACGAGTTGCGATGGCGGCAAGGTTCTGAGCAAGTCGGTTGCCAGGCTCAGGATAACGGCTCGTTGAGTGCGGATAGAATAACGACAACAGCCAATTGCGTCGAGTGAGCAATTTTGTTTTTCTAAAGATGTCAATCTTGCACGCACGCTCAGACTGCTAGCCCCTTAGCCCGGCGCTAGATCATGCAGGCATGACCGAAATCAGCCACCCAAATTGATTAAGGCAATTCGAGACAAGTCGGATTTGTTGATTCCTCCAGGTTTTTCCACGGTAACGGCAAAACCTTGGGCATCAAAAATCTCCAAATCAGAACGGAACCTGAAGATCACCTCACCCGCTTCAGAAATATCGAAAACACCTGCATTCGGCCGATCCTCAATTCCTCGCACACGGTCAATGATCCACAATTGGTATTGTTCCGCCGAGGCCTCATTTGGCCGCAAACCAGCGATCTTGATGAAGCCAAGTTTCTTCTGCGGATCCCAATAGACGGTTGCCGTAGCAGCTACAGCCGACTGATCAGGACCAGGCGCCAGATCAACCCGCATCAGATTTGATCGCTGCAAAAATTCATCAAAGTCAAGTTCACCCACCTGCTTGATTAACGGTGTCGCGGATTCAACCACAGGTGTTCGACCGGAAGGCCCATTTGCTCGCGAGAACCATGCAAACGCAGCCAGCAAGAGACACGCAGCGGTCGCCAGCCAAGCTAACAGCTCACGATTCGAGACTGCTGGCGCGGTCCGCTCCGATTTCGTAGGCTGCTGTTCGACGATATTGGACAATGGACGTCGATCCTCGATTTGCGCGGCATGTCGTTGCGATGACTTCTCAACGGCCAGATAATCTCTGGCTTGATCCACTACCTTGTTGCGAATGTGAGACGGCAAAGGATTCATTTCTTCTTCAGCCACACCTAAGTCGATAATCGCAGCAACTTGATCGAAGGACCAATCATCGTCTAAGCCTAAGGCATTTAGGAGCGAACCAAGCTCGACCTTTTCAGCGTCGCTTAGACCCATGGTTGCTTGATCAACCAAAAGTTCTAACAAGCGGTCATTCTTAGAGCTGTTCATGCGATCCCTCCTTTCAAATCGACGGCGGAGGGGATCCCAATACGTTGTCTTATCTTGTTCAAGCCTCGTCGTATATTTGTTTTAACTGTTCCGATAGCAGTCCCAGTGACCTCGGAAATTTGCGAGTGACTTAGGCCATCGTAAATAGCCAACTTAATCATCCGCGTCTGTTCGCTAGGCAACTCGTTCAACAGGCGAAGTGCCAAAGCCGCCTCTTCCTTCGTTTCTAAATTGTCGGCTGGCGTGGCCGCGCTCTCAGCATATAGATCCAGATTGGGCTCGAAAGTCGTCGGCAATGTTTTGCCACGGGCACGATCGATCAATCTCCTTCTCGCGACCATGCTCACAAAAGTTTTTTCAGATGCGATAGACGGATCAAAGCGCTCTGCCTTCCGCCAAAGTTCCAAAAACACCTCTTGCACAGCGTCTTCGGCGTCAGCCGTTGACTGCGTGAATCGCATTGCCAACGACCAGAGCAAACCGCCGTAGCGATCAATGAACTCGCTAACGGCGGCTTTATTTCCCTGGGCGATCTGGACTAGTAAATCATCTTGATCGGTTTTACCCATATTTGAAAACGTTTCGTAACCACTTGGTGCCGCTGCTGTTAATTTTGCACTTCTGATCGATGTCTCACGATCGAGGGTAATTAACATGACGCGTCTAACTTACCAAGTTTGAGATGCGAAGGCCACTACTCTACTTTTCTCTACTTGTCAGTAGGGGGCAAAATCACCTTATCAATCACGTGAATCACGCCGTTTTTGCAAGCGATATCTGCCTTGATAACTGTCGCATCGTTAATGTGAACCTTGCCTTCTTTCACTTTGATCTTTACGACCTGACCTTGGACAGTCTTGGCTTCTTCCAACTTCACGACATCTGCTGCTCGAACATCACCAGCCACGACGTGATAGGTCAAAATGGCAACCAACTGATCTTTGTTCTCTGGCTTCAATAATGATTCCAAAGTTCCTTCAGGTAATGCCTTGAATGCTTCGTCTGTAGGAGCAAAAACGGTAAATGGTCCTTCACCTTGCAAGACTTCAACCAAACCGCCAGCCTTTACTGCGGCAACCAACAGCGAAAATCCTTCCGCGCCAACTGCCGTTTCAACGATGTCTTTTTCAACCTTACGAGAATCCTGCTTGGCAACAGTAACCGATGTCATCGCCGTATGGCTGGAGGAGTTCGGGCATTGTGCGTGAATGCCACCGGCGAAGCCAAAAATCGCTACCAATGAAAAAACAAAACTCATTCTCATGTCGAATTCCTTATTGCTAACACTAAACAAAAAGTTGAACGTTAATTTACCTGAGCAGCTCGTTCAAATTTTCGTTGGAAACTATCAATTGGATTCAGCAAGAGACAAAAAGTTGTCACAACGGATGTTTTGGTCGCAGCCATCAGTTGCAAAACGTTCACATCGAAAGCGCAGCATGACGGGTGAACGATTTTCGCTTCGCACGTGCCAGCTAAGTAGCTAGAGTTGTTGGATCAATTGGACTCTGATTTATCGTCCGAGTTGCGTGATCCGTTGGCCGACTTGTTCGATTGCAAGTTGCCGTTCACTCGCGCGTGTCTCGTGAAAGCGTTTGCATCCGCTGCGGTTCTCTTCGAGCCATTCGGCCGCAAATTGGCCGCTTTGAATTTCAGTGAGGATGTCGCGCATGGTTTGCAGTACCGCTGCATTGATCAGTCGAGGTCCGCGAGTATAATCGCCGTACTCAGCGGTATTCGAGATGTGGTCGCGCATAAAAGCCAGTCCTCCGCGATGCAAGAGATCGACGACCAATTTCAATTCATGCACGCACTCGAAATACGCTACTTCCTCTTGATATCCTGCGGCAACTAACGTATCAAATCCGGCCTTCACCAATGCGCTGACACCACCGCACAGGACTGCCTGCTCGCCAAACAGATCAGCTTCAGTTTCCTCAGCCACGGTTGTGATCAAAACACCCGTACGCCCACAACCGAGGGCTTTCGCGTAAGCAAAAGCCACCTGCATCGCGCTTTTATCGGCCTGTGGTCCAGCGGCAACTAGGCAGGCAACACCGCTTCCTTCAGTGTAAGCCGAACGCACGCGGTGACCGGCTGCTTTCGGGGCAACAAGCACCGCAGGTATCTCCGGCGGTAATTCGAGTTGCTTGTAGCATAAACTGAATCCATGACACGTCAGTAAGATCTGGCCCTTCTTTAGCGAGGGTTTGACCCATTCATTAAAAACCTGTCGATGCGCTTCGTCAGGTACAAGTAATGCAATAAGGCTGGCCTGTTTCACGGCCTCGTCCATGGGGACTGGCTCAAAGCCATCGGCAATGGCGTTTCGTTGACCTTGGCCGGGGCGTTGACCGATAATCACTGAAATGCCGCTGTCGCGCAAATTCAACGCGTGTGATCGCCCCTGTGCACCGTAGCCAAGTACAGCCACTTGCAAAGGCAATAGCGGCTGCAGATCTAAATCATCATCTGTCAAGAATTTGTTTGTCATTGTTTGTTCCTTGCCAAATCAATTCGTGTCCAGCCCCGAATCAGACTTGATGAATCAAAAGTGTCCCTTTGTAACTTCCACCGCTGCCTGCCGATTGCAAACTTTGCGAGCACATTGCACAATAGACGGATACCTCGTCTTGTTCGGTCTTGCGCTGTTGGCAATGCGACTTTGCGAATCGTATTCTCTACCAATTGTTCCGACAGTCTAATGCCAAGGATGTACGTTCGCCAGTTGTTGCAGTATATTGTTTAATTGCATGGTCAGATTACGAAAAATAAAGCATGAATCCAAAAGCGCGGGGCTGACCTATATCATGCTCGTATGCTGCATGACGTGCCTGCTGTTGATCGTGAATTTTTATTTGGTCGGCATTTTTTTGCATGTCAATCGCAACTGGATTTTCGGTCGGATTCCTGACATACAAGTACAATTCCGATTTTTCCAAGCATTCCAGTTTGTTCTGCCGGTCATCCTGACCATGTTTCAGTTTTGGGTCTTTGATCGCTTTCTGGATCGAGCCTTCGGTTACGGAAGTAAAACGCCCGATTAGACTCAGGTGAAATCGTCTGCGGCAAATCCGTTTGTTCATCAGGCGTAAGTGTACGAGACGGAACATTAGCACGAGTATGATCACGTTGGTGAATGAGTGATCAGACCTTCGCTGGAAATACCATCGCGTCGTTATATCGCCCACGTATCAGTCGATTGACCGTGCTAATCCATGTTTAATTAGTGGACGATCGGAGCGAGCTTTGGTTTCGTTGAACATGGAACTCGTTCGTTAGAATCGCATCGACGAATCCACATTCACCGCTGCCAATTTCTTTAGTCCGTGGCTAACTCAATTGAGGAGTTGCGGTGCCGGGAAGTTGTGAGAGACGAATGACTCTTGCTTTTCGCCCAACCGCAAGTGGTTTGAGCCAGTTCTGGCCATTTCCCGAAATTGTGCGGTTCATTTTTTCAAAATCGTTCCAAGAAAGGGTGACTGTCGGCGAATCTAATGCACCCAAATTCAAAAGATTTTTCTGTTGGTTGTACTGAATTCACTTAAATCAATTTTGAGCAAGGAATGTAAACAGTTGGGGTTGGTGGCTAGGTGCTGTTTGACAGGTCCTATTTCGGTCAAACCCTACAATTGAATCAGGGCGGGGGTAGTCAGCGGAATATGAATTGAGCAGACTCCGTTTAATTGTAATGAAACCGAGGTATCTCCATCAAATTTGCTTTCGTAACACCAGGTTATTGGGATGGTAATTATAATGAAGCTTGGGATCTCTAAAGACGATGCAGAACAATTTTGGATGGGGGCAAAGGTCAACACGAAACGTTTGGAGCAAAGGTAGGGCCAGGCCGTGATCGAGTTTTTGAATGAAATCTTCATGCCTGTCAATTTGCCCGCCACATTCCTATTGGGTGCGGTACTGATGTACTGGCTGCTGGTGATTTTGGGTGTGCTTGGAGTCGACGTGTTGGACTTTGATTCGGGCATCGATGGGGTGGCCGAATCCAAGACAGCATTGCTTGGGGCGTTCAAGGCGTTTCTGCAAGTTGGGGAAATTCCGATCGCACTCATGGTGTCGTTGTTCGCACTATTGTTCTGGTTCACGACCGTTTGTGCGAATCACTATTTGAATCCAGAGTATGCCTGGTGGGTGATGATGTTGATCACGGTACCAGCTATTGTGGGGAGCTTGCTCCTGACGCGTTTGCTGTTGATGCCCTTGCGTCCGCTTTTTCGTAAAGACGAAGCGAGCCTGGAAACGCGGTGGACCTTGATTGGTCGGCAAGCCTCGGTGAACACCCTTGAGTTGAACGATCAATTCGGAGAAATCAGAATTGAAAATGATGGACCTCCGCTGATCCTCAACGCGCGCAGTGCTACTGGCCAGCGGTTGAAGCAGGGAGAAGTTGTTGCCATCGTCGGCTACGACAAAGTTGGAGATTATTATCTCGTTGAGTTAAGAAAACCGGAGAAGAATTAATGCTCGAAGTTAATCTGATCAGTAGCCTTGTTCTGGCGCAATTCGAATTCTTGATGCCGGCGTTTGTGGGAACCGCCAGCTTGATCGTGATTATCGGATTGATCGCGCTGTTGATCCGCTGTTGGCAGAAGGTCAGCCAAGGCACGGCGATCGTGCGTAACGGCATGGGAGGCACCGCAGTCAGTTTTTCTGGCATGTTTGTAATTCCGATACTGCACAAAGCAGAATGGATGGATATTTCGGTCAAGCGCATCGAAATTGACCGGCATGGTTCCGACGGTTTGATCTGTAAGGACAACATTCGCGCCGACATCAAAGTTGCTTTCTTCGTGCGCGTGAACAAGACAGCCGACGACGTGAAACAGGTCGCGCAATTCCTCGGCTGCAAGCGTGCATCGGACCAATCCGCGCTGGTCGCGCTCTTCGAGCCCAAGTTTTCTGAGGCGCTCAAGTCGGTTGGCAAGCAGTTCGATTTTATCGAGTTATACAGTTCGCGCGAAAAGTTCCGCGAAGAGATCAAGAAGGTGATCGGCACGGACTTGAATGGCTACTTGTTGGACGATGCGGCGATTGATTTCTTGGAGCAGACGCCAATCGAGAGCCTGAATGTGAATAACGTGCTCGACGCAGAAGGCATCAAAAAGATCACCGACTTGACCGCCCGTGAGCAAGTTCAAGCTAATTTGATTCGCAACGAAAAAGATAAGACGATTAAAAAACAAGATGTTGAAGCCCGCGAAGCGATTTTGGTTTTGGAGCGACAACAAGCCGAGGCCGAAGAAAAACAAGCTCGTGAAATATCTGAGATCACGTCTCGCCAACGGGCGGAAGCGGAAATCGTAGCACAAGAGGAACGGCGAAGGCAGGAACTGGCGCGGATCACGGCCGATGAAGAGATTGCGATTGCGGACGAAAACCGATTGCGCGCCATCATCGTCGCCGAAAAGAATAAACAACGCACGGATGCAGTCGAGACGGAACGAGTCGAACGCGATCGCGGTTTGGAAATGACTGAACGCGAGCGAGTAGTTACATTGGCTCAAATCGACAAAGAGAAAGCCGTCGAAGTTGAGAACAAGAATATTCAAGAGGTGATTCGCCAACGCGTGATGGTGGAACGCGAAGTCGTGCAAGAGAAAGAGCGGATTAAGGATACGGAACAATTCGCTGCTGCAGAACGAAAAAAGAAGGTAGCGATTACAGCCGCCGAAGAAATTGCTCAACAAGAGTTTGTCACTGCCGTCAAAGCAGCGGAGGCGGAAAAAGAATCCGCCGAGTTGCAAGCGAAGACGATCGTCATCAAAGCGGATGCAGAAAAAACGGCTGCTGAAAAAGAGACTGAAGCCAAGAAAATGTTGGCCGAGGCCGTCCGCGCCGAACAAGCCGCACCAGGTCTGGCGGAAGCCGATATTACGCTTGCCAAGGCTGACGCTCTGCGTAAAGAAGGCAAGGCCGAAGCCGAAGTCCTGGAACTGAAGTTCTCCGCTGACGCTAAGGGAATTACACAAAAAGCGGAGGCCATGAAGTTGTTCGACGGCGTTGGACGCGAACACGAAGAATTCAAGCTCCGTTTGAACAAAGATAAAGAAATCGAACTGCAAGCGATCGCCACCCAAGAGCAAATTGCCAAGGCACAAGCGTCGATGGTGGGTGATGCATTGAAGGCCGCCAAAATCGATATTGTCGGCGGTGACACCAAGTTCTTCGAAAGCATCGTCGGCAGCGTAACCGCCGGGAAACAAGTCGATCGGTTGGTCGAGGGAAGCAGCGTCTTGTCTGATATCAAGGAAACTTTTTTCAGTGGGGATTCCGAGCACTTCAAGTCAGAACTAGCCCGCTATATTGACATGTTCGGCATTACTTCCAATGACGTTAAGAATTTGTCAGTTGCGGCCTTGATTGGCCAGATGATGGGTCTTACCGAAGACCAATCGATGATCGGCCAATTGGAAAATCTGATTCGCGCCGCAACACGAAGTGGTATGTACAAGGCCAAGGTAAGTGCTCTCGACCTGTCAGGGAAAAACTCGTCTACGTAACACCCGAAACGTGTGGGTGATATGGTTTCGATTTGCCCGAATGCGTTTTGCATGGATCGCCAAACCATGCGATCGTTCGAATAACCTTCTCAATTCCATTTTTGTATCAACATGTCCGACGTCAAATCCCACGACGATTCGCAACGGTCATCGCTTGACAAATCGTCACGCGACCGAGCGGAAACAGATTTGACTTCCGACGTGGATCGCTCCCAACTCGACCGCAGCACGTACCAGTTGCTGCGTGATCGCCTGGCTAACCAAGCTGCAGAGTTGCAGCAGCGGATGGACCAGTTAAACCAACTCAGAAGAGAAGTATTCGGTTCGATCCCGACAAGACTTTTGTCGACCGAAAGAATCACTACTGAACACAATTGCGTCGCGCAAGATATTGTCGCCATCGGTAAACAGTTTCTTTTCGGCTATAACGTTTTCATGGGTCTGCGTGCGGAAGTTCGGCTGGCCGATGTGTTTGCAGCTTACGAGGAACGCGCTGGCCACTTTTCCGAACTTGGTTTGGACTTGCTCGGGGATGCCAGATTCAATCACGATTTTCAACAGCTGTACAAATACTACCGTAACACGCGGTTCTCTAAGTTCCAACTTGCTCCACCGTTCTTGTATCTGGTCTTCCAAGTTGGCGGAGCATTTCGGGATTTAAAGGCGTTCAAGTTTCAGATTGACGCCGATAAGTTAACCTACATTGATAACCGCAGTGATCACGAAGTCAAGTTTCCTCCGCAACACGATTTCGTTTGGATCCGCGCGCATCGTGATCAGCACCGATCCGGTCGCTTCCCTCACATTTCGATTGAAGATCGCGTGTTTGTCGAAACAATTGGTGGCGATCTAACGATCAAGGTGGAAGACAATACTGAAGATGGTCAAGGAATCTATCGCGAGCCGGTGGATGATCCAGACCAAACGTTAGATGATGCCGAAACGTTTTATGCTGTTTTTGGAAACTTGATCCTGCTAAAAATCCGCCCTTATCGGGAACAGGAGTATCGGTATCTGGTGTATGCCGAGAAGACCCGCACCGTATCGAGGCTGGATGATATTGCAGAGGCCTGTGTATCTTTGCCGGAAGATCACGGTCTGATTTTCTCCAGCGGCTATATCTTGCAATCAGGCGAGCTAAAACGTTTTGACAACAATCTTTCGAACCTGGTATTCGAAAAGCGAGTCGCCGCTCACAATGCCGAAGACTTCTTGTATGTTTTTTTTCACCCCGAAACCTGCCATTACGTCCTGCTGTCCTACAACATGATTGAGCAGTCCGTCTTGACGCCTTTAGTGTGCGATGGCTTTTCGATGTTTGAAGATGGTCGCAGAATCTTATTTCGCTCGGACCCGTCACCGCAGAAACACCACGCTCTGCAGATTTGGCAAACGCCATTCGTTGGATCCAACGTTCCCCAGACGCAAAAAACCGATGCCTACATTTACAAAATCGGCAATCGAGAAGTCGTGCGTGCACTGGCGGAGTGTACTGAACTTATTCAATTGACGACTCGTGACGACAGTTATGCCAATCTCTATGTCGACATCGCCAAATTGGCTAGTGACATTGCTGATGGATACTTTTGGTTGGCTGAGCCGCAGGCTTTCGATTTAAAAAGCGCGGTAGAAGCTATCCGGCAATCTGCGACAGCGGCAATCAACGAATTCGACAAAGTGGTGCGCATCCGCGCAAACACCAAACAACAATTGCAGGCCGTCGCTGAAGCGGCACAGGCAGCGATCGACGCCAGTCGGCGAGAATTGCTCAGCGATATTGACCATTTTGTAGAACATCTGGCCGCATTAAGAGCCCTCCGTGGACGAGCCATTTCTTTAAAGGAATTGAGGTTCGTTGATTTGGTGGCTGTGGAAGAGCTGGAAACTGCGATTGCCGATCGAACAGCAGATCTCTCGCACGATTGTTTGAAATTCCTACTACGCGAAGATTCGCTGCAACGGTTTATTGACCGCGTCGATCATCAATACGCATCCATCGAACAGATGAAGACGGTTGCTGAGTGCCGAAATTTGGATGAGCAGATCCGTGAAGTGGCCAGCGACTTGGAAATGTTGATTGATGTTGTTAACAACTTGCACATCGATGACGCTACGCAGCGCACGGAAATTATCGACAATATTTCCAGCCTCTTTGCCAACGTCAATCGCACCCGTGCCACTCTGCGTAATCGTTCGCAGAGCCTGCTATCGGTCGAAGGTGCGGCCGAGTTCAACTCACAACTCAAGTTGCTCGCACAAGCTGTGGTCAATTACCTCGATCATTGCGATTCACCACAACGCTGCGACGAGTATCTGACCCGCATTTTGGTCGAGATCGAAGAGCTTGAAGGCCGCTTTGTCGAGTTTGATGAGTTCTTGGTTCAGTTGGCCGAGAAACGTGAAGAGGTCTATTCGGCATTCGACACGCGGAAGCTGCAATTGATTGAAGCCCGCAATCGCCGCGCCACGGCCTTAACAGAATCGGCTGACCGGATACTAAAAGGTGTCGCCTCACGGGTCAACGCACTTAAGTCGATCGATGAGATTCATGGCTATTTTGCCTCGGATTTAATGGTCGAAAAGGTTCGCGACATTGTCGAGCAACTGCTCGAACTTGAAGAGACCGTCAAAGCCGATGAGTTACAAAGTCGCCAAAAGACCATTCGCGAAGAAGCCATCCGGCAACTCAAAGATCGCCAGGAACTTTATGTTGACGGCCAGAACATTATCCAGTTTGGTGACCATCGCTTTACCGTCAATACGCAGCCGCTCGACTTGACGATTGTCATGCGGGATCGCGCGCCCTTCTTCCACCTGAGCGGCACAAATTTTCTTGAACCCATCCGTGACGAAGAATTTTTGCGAACTTCGGCGGTGTGGGATCAAGTGATCGTATCGGAAAATCGAGAAGTCTACCGAGGCGAGTATCTGGCTTACAAGATGTTGCAAGCGATGCGGGCTGCCCAGTTTCATTTGGACGCTCAACAATGGTTGGCCCTCACGCCGCAAGAGCAAATCCTGGAAGTGCAACAGTTCATGGCCCCTCGGTACACGGAAGGGTACGTTAAAGGCGTTCATGACTCGGATGCGCGCTTGATCCTCAATACGATGCTGGAATTGGAGCGGGAGCTTGGATTATTACGCTTCTCGCCGCAAGCACGCGTTCTGGGAATTTTGTTTTGGAATCAACTCGAGAAGTCCGCGAAAAAGTCTCTGGAGATTAAACTGCAAAGCCTCGGCCGGGCGCGCGGTATTTTTGGTGATCAGGTTGATCAACGGCAGATCTGCCGCGAGCTTGAGGAGCAGCTAAAGCTATTTTGCGACCAAGCCTCCCGCTTTGCTCGCGGGCTCTGTGCTGAAGCAGCCAGCGCGCTGGTCGAGCAACTATCTCTGCTCCAGCGATTCGTCATCAGTCGTCGTGCCCAAGATCTCAAACAAGCTTTCACGAATTATCTACGACAACATGAGACCAAAGCGGCATTTGCTTCCGACATGAAATCGTCGGCGTTAAATGCCTTGGATCGATTTGATTTAGCGATTAGCTGGTTGCAAGGATTTTCAGCACAAGCACGAGACGACTCCGCTGCCGATGAGTCGCATTGTGTCGACGAGGTTGCTGCCCTGATCATCGACCAAACTGCAAGCGATCCACAAGTGTTCGACGCGCAGGAGCAGATGACCTTACATGGACTCCTCGGCGAACACCCGAGACTCACATCGACCGGTTATGAACTGAATTGTCACCAGGTGATGCAGCGGCTGCATAAGTTCGAAACGGTAACCGTGCCGGATTTTGTGCGTTACATGGAACTGAAACAGCAACTGGTCGAGCACCGCCGCGAGGAGTTGAAGCTGGACGATTTCAAACCCAAGGTATTGACTTCGTTTGTGAGAAACCAACTGATCAATCAGGTCTATTTACCGCTAATTGGCGCGAATTTGGCCAAGCAGCTTGGTGTGGCCGGTGAGGAAAAGCGAACGGATTTGATGGGGCTGTTGCTTCTCGTGTCTCCACCCGGATATGGCAAGACCACATTGATGGAATACGTTGCGAATCGCTTGGGCATCACTTTTGTCAAGATCAACGGGCCGTCGGTTGGGCACCATGTTACGTCCCTTGATCCAGCTGAAGCACCTCACGCCAGTGCTCGACAGGAAATCGAGAAGCTAAACCTGGCATTGGAAATGGGAGACAATGTGATGATCTATCTGGACGACATTCAACACTGTCATCCAGAGTTGTTACAGAAGTTTATTTCTTTATGCGATGCCACGCGTCGGATTGAAGGGGTGTTTCAGGGTCGTCCCAAGACGTATGACTTGCGCGGCCGAAAAGTGTGTGTGGTGATGGCCGGCAATCCGTACACCGAGCGCGGAGAAAAATTCCAGATCCCGGACATGTTGGCCAATCGTGCGGACACGTATAACCTCGGCGATGTGATTGGCAACAACCTGCGTTGGTTTGAACTGAGCTATCTTGAGAATAGTTTGACCAGCAACCCCGCGCTAAGTACCCTGCAGGCGCGCAGCAGCCGAGATACCTATGCCTTAATTGAGATGGCCACGAATCGCTCGGCCGCGCAGGGCTCGCTGGAAGGAGAATACTCTCTCGAACAGATCAATGAAATTGTTAACGTGTTGCAAAAGCTGTTGCGGGTGCGCGAGGTGATATTGCGTGTGAACCGAGAGTACATCGACTCGGCCGCTCAAGCTGACGCCTATCGCACCGAGCCACCTTTTCGTATGCAGGGTTCCTATCGAGATATGAACAAAATTGCGGAGCGCGTGGTACCGATGATGAACGATGCAGAGTTGATGACGCTAATCACTTCGCATTACGAAAATCAGGCGCAAACGTTGACCACCGATGCCGAGTCGAATTTGCTCAAATTCCGCGAAATGACGGAACAGCTGAGTGATGAACAACGTGAACGACTTGCCGAGATTCGCCGTCGTTTTCAAAGAAATCTTGTATTAGGAACTTCGTCTGGTGATGATCGAGTAAGCCAGATCATTTCCCAAATTAATCTGGTGTCGGAAGGGCTGCATGAGATCAGTCGTACGGTACAACGCGGTACGAAAATGCTCAGCCAGCCGACCGAAGAAGTGCCAAGCACCATCGATACCGCCATGTTGGGAGAGCTATCGCGAGGTGTGGCGGAGCTGGCAAAGTTCAATCAAGGACTCCAGGCATTGCGTGACCTTTACGAACATCAAGCGCAGGCAATCGCAGCGCTGCCGCAACAGGTTGCTCAACAGAAGATTGAAATCACAAACAAAATTCCTAACTCGATCCTGAACGTGTTGCGGAATCAATTTCGCGTATTACAAACCTGGATGGAACCCATTTTGTCATTGGCTGAAAAGACATCCGATGCCCAAGGGCTCGCCGAGGCCGCAAAACTCACGCAAAAGAACTACGACCGTCTGATCAACCGCTTGGAAAATGACGATCCGCCAGAATCTTAGGTGGATGATGCCCACGGGATCTCATAACCCAAATACTGCATATTCGGACCACAGATATCGATGAAGGTTTGGCGTTGTGCATCGGTCCAGTAACGCCAGCGTGCCGATCGCTGGTTCAGACATTTTTTGTGGCTATCAGGTTCTTCGTCAAAGCTGGTCTGGTTGCGGTGTGTATGGTGAACATAGTCGGCGCAAACGGGTGAAGGCTCCAAACCGCAGACTCGACAAATGGTTTCGAAAGCCCTGCGACACTCGGCATCATCCAATAACCATTCATGGCGAACCAAAACGAAATCCGCTCTGTTGGCGCCCCAGTCAATCATCTGTCGGGCAGCCTCCCAAGCATAGCATTGCTCTTCAAACGAATAAGCCTGCATGACTCGATGCCTCATCCGGGAGGAAACGACCTCGATCCCATTACGGACAATATTGACAAACCGTATGCCGGGAAAAATCTCTGTGGCGAGTTCGGCAATACTTGGCGTCATCGCGGAAAACGTTGAGAAAAACGCTGGCCGAGGGGTGTGGGGAAGTACGGAGTGGCCAATGGGAAACTGCAGATGCAGGATCATCTGCCGAAAGATTCGACGAAACTCATTTGGCTGGACGAGCATTTGCTTGGTTCGACTGGGATTCGTCAATTGCTGCATTGCAACTGAGATCAAATCGTGAATTACGTTGCTTTCAACTCGGTTGCTTGCAACTTGCGGGTGCTCAGCAATTGCTTTGGTCATCACGGTCGTACCAGAACGGCCTTGTCCCGTGATCAACAAGAGCACTGAATCTTCGTAGGGATGGGAGAGAAGCATCGGCTCCTTTGAATTGTGGCAACAAAAACCTAGCTGGCCAGCCAGTCACTTGTCATGGCAGAAGATATCGATCGATTCGCATCTGGCATGCATCGACTTCTGCGCGTCGCCCAGTTTTCCAATCCAGCGAATGCAATTGCAACCACAGTTTTAGATTCCAGATTACACTTACCGAAAACAAAATGTGATTCTTGAGCTACCTTCGCAGGGGACAAACGACGATCAGCCAGGATACCTGTCCCGCTTTTTAGCGATATCTGAGAAACCATGAGTCTAATCGAAAAGTTTCGGCCTGCAAGTCTGACCGCTGGCCCAAACAGCTGAAGACAGGTTGGGGTCAGACCCTGTTTTCAGGTGATGAATTTCACCGACCAAATGCCTGTCCATTATGCTTTTATTTTTTCCGAGAAAACTCTGGTCAAATCCCGAGCACTTCAGGCTGACCTCGAAGCGATCACAAAAAACTTGACAAATAACTTAAACACCTGAAAACAGGGTATGACCCCATAGGGTCATATCGGGTCAGAATAACTCCAGGATCGCTTGATTCAGGGTTAGTCATCGTTGCCAATGAGCGCGATGAGGTCAGGATGCTGTGCGATCGCTTTGAGGATCGGGTCTTGAAGTAGTTGTTGCGGATTGGAAAGTCCTCGTTCGATGGCGGCGCGTATGTGGGTAATGGCTAGATCGGCGTTGGTGTCGGTGAGTATCCGCGAGTCTAAATCCGGTGGGGGTTCTGCCGATAGATCGTCAAACTGCGACAATCCAGCTACTACGACCCTTAACCGCGCCGCGATCAACAGATGTTCAATCGACGAGAGCCCCAGGGACTCGAAAATTTCGGCCGAGTTTTTGCATTCGTCCAGATCGCCTTGACCACTGAAATGTTGCACCCGCAGATTGATAAAATCAGGGGCAACTCGCAAATATTCGGGGTCGCTTTTAGCCCGGTCTAAACACTCATCAATCAACTTGATGGCTTCTGAGCCGTTTCCCACGCGCAAGCCAGCCGTTGCCGCTCCGTACAACACCCCGGTCGGCGGATCCGGTCCGAGATCCGGGTGATCGGCGTACAGCGTTCGTAGTTCCTGATAGATCGAAAACGCCTCTTCAAATTTTTCGGATTGTAAATAGGTTCCCGCCAAGTTCATCATCGCGCGAAGAGTTTCGGCATGTTGTGCGCCGAGCTTGGATCGTTTTTTCTGAAATGCCAGATCAGCCCACGGTAGTGCTTCATCGAATCGTCGCAAGAAGCCATAAATCACTCCGATGTGATCGATCGTTTGCAACGCGTCTGGATGATCGGCATCCAGGTGCTGCTTTTCGAGTTCGTGAAGTTCCAAATACTGCTTGAGTGCTTCCTCCAATTGTCCTCGCCTGATGTTGATAAACGCCACATTTCTTTGGGACATCAACACTTTCGGGTGTTCTGGACCCAGTTGCTCGCGCAGCGTCTCGCTGACTCGCGACATCAATTCAAACGCTTCGTCGGCACGCCCCAATTCGACATAATCAAGTGCCAAGTTGCCTTCCGATTCGAGCGTATCCGGATGGTCGGGGCCTAAACTCTCGCGCCGCAATTGCAGCGTCTTCTCGTTCAGGGCGACAGCCTGTTCAATTTGTCCCAAATGAAAATAGCAGTTGGCCAAGTTGTTGCGACTTTCGAGCGTCTGTTTGTGGGTTGCACCAAGTACTCGCTCACGTTTTGCGAGCGTGGCGGCGTACATCTCTCGGGCTCGGCCATATTCTCCCAGAGCAAAATAACAGTTGGTCAAATAGTTTTCTGCCAATAACGTCGTTGCATGCTCCGCTCCGAGTTGATCGGTAAAAATCTGGTGCGCCAGTTCGTGGTGCTTTTTCGCTTTTTCTAACTGCCCCAAATACAAAAACGAGGTGCCCAACGTCATGCGTAAACGGGCCTCCACGATCGGCAGATCGGAGAAACCCGTTTCAAAAAAATGCTCCGCCGATTCGATAGCCTCTCGCAAAGTTACTTGGTTTCCCAAGCCACCTTCTTGATTGGTGGGACGGGCAGCGGCGATGATATGTTGTTCGACGAATTCGAGGACCGTGCGAGTTTCCTCAGTTCTTTGCTCGGCGATCTGGCGGGCCTCGGTTTCCAACTCAGCCATTCGAATCGCTTCTTGTTCGTTCTGCTCGGCCTTTTGCCGCTGCTCGGATTCCGCTTGGCGAGCTTCCACAGCGATGTCCCGCTGATGGCGTGCAATGCGGGCTTGGATCGAATTTGCGATGATGCCCACGAGCATGACAACCGCAATGGTGGCCATTAATCCGCTGACCAACGGGCGGCGGCGCACGGCCATCCAAAACCGGCGGATTGGGCCCACCGTCCGAGCCTCCACCGGATGCCCGTCGAGGAACCGCTGCAAATCAGCGGCAAAATCTCCCGCTGTTCGATAACGTTGACTGGGGGATCGCGACAGGGCCTTGAAGCAAATACTCTCCAGATCGGCGGGAATTGTCCGCTCGAGCGAACGAAGCAAAACCGGGTCGTGGTCGATCATCTGTTGAATGACCGCTTGGGGGGATCCGCGATAGGGCGGTGCGCCGCACAGAAGCTCGTACAGCGTGGCTCCCAAACTGTACACGTCGCTGGCGACCGATGGAGGTTCCATATTCAAGAGTTGTTCAGGACTGGCATAAGCCGGTGTGCCGACAAATCCGGCCATTGGGGTGGATTGTCTGTCGATCCTCCTGGCCAAACCGAAATCGGTTAGCATCGACCGCCAAAGTGGTTTTGTGCTTGAGTCTTCTCGAACTTGCAACAATACGTTGATCGGTTTGATATCGCCATGCACCGTTTGACAACGGTGAGCGTGTTCCACCGCTTCGGCCAATTGGCGAGTTAATTCTGCGGCTTGGCGGTGTTCGAGAGGGCCGTGCTCGTTGACCCAATCGCGGAGCGTCGGGCCATCGATCCACTTCATCACCAGAAACGACAGCGGTGATTCGGGCGGCGACACTTCGTAGATCGGCACTATATGATCGTGCGTCAATCCGGCGGCGGCTCGTCCCTCGCTTTCGAGCCAGTTCGCAAATTTGCCTTTGGTTAGGTCTGGGTTGAGGAACTTGATCGCCACCGTGCGTTGCAATCGCTGGTCGTAGCCCCGCACGACAAGCCCGCTGCCCCCGCGTCCGATTAGTTGGTCCAACCGATAATCAGCGCGCACCAAACTGATGAGCCGTTGCAAATCGGCCAAATCAGGCAGTTGTCGGGTGTGGTCTCCAAGTCGCAGATTGATGTCAAGGTTCGACGCCTTGACGTCCGTTTCGATCTGAAGGTCGGAAGTTGATTGTCCACGCTTGGTTTCCAAACCTTGAGCCGGAATTTGCCATTCGGTCAGTAATTCGTCGACGAGTGATTCGATTCCCAACGAACTCTGTTCGAGAAATCCATCGGAGGCATCGTAGGCATCGAGCAGCGAAGAGATTTCGTGCGCCAAGAGAGAGTCGTCGCCACATAGTTCGTTCAGCTTCTCGCGACGCGATTCTGGAGGGAAGTCAAGGAGCCTCAAAAACGTCTCTTCGACTCGCTGCCAATTAGAATGTTCACTCGACGGTTGGCTCATGTTTTAGTTCGCGAAATAACCAAGCCCGGGCCACGGCCCACTCTCGTTTGACTGTCGTGGTCGACACGCAGAGTGCCTCGGAGACTTGCTCGACCGTCAGTCCTCCAAAACACCGCAGCGAGACAATTTCCGCTTTCCGTTCGTCAAACGCGGCCAGTCGCTCCAAGGCTTCGTGCAAATCCAGCACATCGACGCCTGAGTCGCTGTCAGATTTACCATCACCCAAACCGTCGAGTTGTACGCGAACTCCCGTCGGCTGACGTTTTTGCCGGCGTCGATGACGTCCACGATCCACCAACACACGCCGCATCACGGCTACCGCCGTGCGCAAAATCTCTTGTTCGTTTTCCCAATCGATTTCCCGTAACTGGCTCAGTCGCAGATAGACTTCATGCACTAAATCCGTAGTTTGGACCGAGAGATTGGCTCTTTCCGTTTCCAACGCGCGAGAAGCGTATGCTCGCATTTGGTCGTATACCAAAGGCAACAATTCATCAAGGCGTCGTCGCGACTGGTTAGGGGTCATAGAAAATCAGAACTCGGTTATTTATTTTTCCTGCAATTCAGGGCGGATGCAATTTAATTTTAACCCGCCAGGTCGTGTTAACGAATCATTAACTCCCCAAAAACTATGGGAAGTTCCCAAAATCGAAATTATTTTGGTCCACACCATCGGGCTTTGTCGCCTTCTATAGCTTGGAAAATGACCATCCGCAACGAATCGGAGATCCTGAGATGAAATTTGCGACATTGATTAAAAGTTTGACCTTGTTATTGGTTCTTTGCCAATTCGGCCTGTTTAGTAACGTATCTAGTGTCGTATATGGGCAACCCGTCCAAGTAACCGCGACTTGGTTGGGTGGCGATAATACTTGGAATCCGACAGGCGGTAATCCGCACAATTGGAGTTCGACCAATGTACCCAATAACTCCTCCTCGTTCACCTATCTCGTATCAATCGATGGCGGTAACCTGTCCCCATCAGTCGTCACATTGAACATGAACCCCACGATCGACGGATTGACGATAGACAGCGACGATGCATTGGTGATTGAAAACAACCGAACCCTGAACATTCTTGGCGGTGGACCGGGTTTGCAAGGCTTGACGAACCACGGGCTGATCGAGCTAAGCGGCACGGGATCTGACACGATCCTGCGTTTCAACGGCACTCAAACAATACAAGGGAACGGGACCATTCGATTGGGGGCCAACTCACCAACTGGCGACCGCATCCTAGCAACAACGGGTTCGATGATCACACACGGTGCGAATCACACCATTCGAGGGCAAGGCCTTATTCTAAATGGTGTTGGCGACATGACAAACGACGGTTTGATCATTGGCGATCAAACTGGCGTGCTCGATCTTCGGCCAGATGTGTTCATTAATAATGGGACACTGCGAGCGACTGGGACTGGCGGAATTGAACTCAATCGTGGTGTCTTTACGAACAATGGTATTATCGAGGTGCTCGACGGCTCGCAGCTCAAATTCCTTAGCGGAACTTCCGGCACAGGTGGCGCAGTGACGATGATTGGCGGAACTCTGACAGCTCAAGGGACAGGGCAATATTTTGTGACGAGTGGAACGACTACCTTCGAAGGAGTTACGGTGGACGGTCCGCTGACAATTACCAATAATTCTGTCCTCGCTCTCAAGGGTGGATTGACCAATGACGGCACAATGACGTTGAATTCAACCGGTTCGGCTACCCGACTACGATTTACCGAATCGCAGACGCTCGACGGAAACGGTGTCCTGATCCTTGGTACGAACTCGGCAACCGGAAACATCGTTGATGGCACGAATAACCCCATGATCACTCATGGGTCCGATCACACCATTCGTGGTCAGGGTCTATTGCTTAATTTGACGGCAGGACTGGAGAATTTTGGAACGATCATCGCGGACTCCGGCACCATGACTGTCCGTGCCGGCAGTTTGGGGCTGGTCAATCACGGTGTGATGCGGGCCGAGGGCGGTACGATGAACTTTCTCGCCTCCACCAACGAAAACCAAGGCACCTTTGCAGCGGTCAATAGTACGTTCAGCGGAGCCACCAATGCGATCTTTACAAATTTCACGGCTGCCGGAGAAATCGCGGGCGGGAATTGGCAAGTGATCGACAGCGGCGGCGGTGCCAACATGACCTTCACGACCGCTCCAGTTGATATCCACACGATCGGAACGGGTGCATCGGTGCAACTTCACGGTGCGAATAGCAATCTAAGCATTCGCGGCAAATCAATCGACCTAACCCTGGGCACCATCAATGGTGAGTTGGTGCAAAGCGGCGGACGGCAGTTGACGACGGCTGCTGGTTTGAATGTTCACGATGGCACATTGCGATTGGATGGCGCGGGGACACTGTTGACTGTCAGCGGAAATTACGATCAAATCGCCGGTTTATTGCAAATTACCGACGGTGCGGTACTCGAACTTTCGGGAACCTCTAATCTGATCAGTGGAGGCACACTCAGCGGCGACGGCACAATCATCGGCGATTTGACGTTGGGCATGGGCTCATTGCTCACCCCAGGCCTGTCGCCTGGTCACCTGACCCTCGATGGTGCCTTGACCTGGGTCAGTGGGGCATCGATCTTGTTTGATCTCGGCACGGGTGCCCTTGATTCGGATCTGATCACAATCACGGGGGAATGGAATAAGTCAGGGCTCGGCCCCTGGAATTTCACCTTCGTCGACAACGATTGGCAAGTTGGACAAACGTATGACTTGGTCAACTTTGGTTCAACCAACTTCGCCGACACCGACTTTGGGTATACCAATGGCGGGGGCTTTATCGGAACGTTTGCTTTCAACGGCAACCAATTACAGTTTACACTTTCAGCCATCCCCGAGCCTTCATCGGCTGGCCTAGTTATGGTGTTAGGGTTGGGACTGGCCATGTTTCGCCGAAGAATCGCGTAAGTTCCAGGTGGAGCCGGGTACACCAACGCTTTATCGCGAATTGATTGTAGAGATATTTCAACGATCGTGTTTCGTCCATATTCTCACGTCACCACACAGACTCATGACAAACTTAAATGCCTGCTGCTGTGGTTTAAGTTCGTCTGATCCCGACTCCCACCACTCCTTGCGAGTGTCATGATCGTGGCATATAATGCCACGATCATGACACAATCGTCGCCACATGCCATCAAATTACTTCGTCAGCGCAAACGGTTGACACAGGCTCAGCTTGCGGCGCAGGCAGGCGTCTCGCGCACCTGTATCACGGCTATCGAAACCGGCCAGATGATTCCCTCCGTCACGATTGCCTTAGCCATTGCTAAGGTGCTCGATACCTCAGTAGAGGCCTTATTCAATTCACCTGAAGGTAAAGAATCGATTCGCTGGGCTTATACGGGAAACGCTGAACAGACAAGTCATTGGAAGGCGCGATTTGGAGATGTTGTCCTCAAGTTCCCAGCCGATACACGTCCCATGCTCTCGTTATTGCCTGACGATTTTGGCGAGTCAGTTTCCGACGAAGAGACCCTGGTGCTGGCGACGTGTGACCCATCGATAGGGCTGCTTGCATCATTGTATGCCGCGATGACGGGTAAGCGATTGATTGCCATCCATCGGTCGAGCCGTGATGCTCTTGAAATGCTCAAATCGGGGACCGTCCATGTGGCTGGAGTGCATTGGTCGAACGAACAATCACCTGATGATAACCAAAGGATCGCCCGTCAGACGCTGGGGAGCGAATTTTCGATGATTCGACTCACTGGCTGGCAGCTCGGTGTTGCTATTGCCCCAACGGTCCGAGTGCGGTCGACGTCAAGTCTACGGCGTCAGCGACTTCGTTGGGTGGGCCGAGAGAATGGCTCTGCGGCGAGAAGGTGCCAGGATGCATTGCTCGACGGACATCCGGAACCTGATCTTTTGGCATTTAGTCATCGCGATGTTGCCGGGTTGATCCGATCCGGAGGTGCCGACGCCGGCGTCTGCGTGCGCGCCGTCAGTGCTGAAGCCGGATTGAATTTCATTCCAGTGCAGAACGAAATGCTTGATCTTTGTTGTTTGCCCAGTATGCAATCCGACCAGCGGTTTCGTGCACTGGTGCGAGTCGTACGGTCCAAGTCCTATCGCCGGTTGATTGGAGCGATTCCAGGTTATACGAATCGAGACACTGGTGAGGTAATTTGCCGCTGAGCACACATAGTCGCCGTTTTTAGATGAATCACAATATCCAAAGTTCAAATCCCGAAGGAACGTCTGATGCTAAGTCAAATTTTTTGGTCGACATTGCTCGTCATCTGTGTCGGTTGGCAAGATCAATTGCCCACGGATATTTTGACCCCGACGCAAGCTATTAACAAGATCGGCTCCTCGACAGTTCGAGTGCAATTCGTTGTCAAGCACGCCAAAGACCGTTTAGCGAAACGAGGCGTTGTTTATCTGGATTCTGAGGAAGATTTCGAAAACGCAGAGAATTTAGGCGTAGCGCTATCGGTCGCTGCCACGGAAGAGTTGAAAGCCAAAGGAGTCGAAGATTTTGAAGCTCACTTCTTGGGAAAAAAAGTTGAGGTGTGCGGTTGTGTGATGCGGTTTGAAGATCGTCCCTATCTGCCGGTCCTGCGTGCCGACCAGATTCGCGTTGTGAACGAGGAATAACTACAGGAGAAGAACATGTATCGCTTACGTCACGCCTTCACCTTGATCGAATTGTTGGTAGTAATTGCCGTTATTGGAATTTTGGCAAGTCTACTTATGCCAGCCGTGCAGTCAGTTCGAGAAGCTGTGCGGCGTACCGATTGCTTGAATCACCTTCGGCAGTTGGCAGTGGCCACCAGTAATTACGAATCAGGCTTCCGCGCGCTACCGCCGGGCGTTTATCAACATTATTTCGTGCCATCGCCGAGGTATCGCGGCATCACATTATTCGTCCGTTTGCTGCCCTATTTGGAACAAGATAATTTGGTGGCTGGCTGGGATTATGCCGATCCAATTAACAATACAGTTGGCGGAAATACTGCGAAGACAGCTGCGGTTCTTCCCATTTTGCTTTGTCCGTCTGATCCGATCGACGAAAATCCAATCAGCACTGGAGGGGGGCGTTGGTACGGCTTAACCAGTTATGGCGGCAATGGAGGTTCACGTTCTTATGATCCTCAATTTGCCACGAACGACGGTGTGTTTTATGTGATTGGCCCGGGGTCTCAGACGGCGCCACAGGGCACAGCCGTCAAAATTCGCGACATCCGAGATGGACTAAGTAACACGCTTTTGTTCGGTGAGAGAAGTCACTACGATCCTAATCACGATACCTTTGCTGCCAACATTGTTCCTCCGTCGGGGCAGTTTTTGAATCCGATGGCCAGGGTTGGCTGGTGGGCAAATTCAGGGGGACGATTGGCGGCAGGTGACGTGACGTTATCGGCCTATGCCCGCATAAACTTTCGGATCCCCTTACCGTTTGATCAAGGTAGCTCGATGGTTCCCCCGGCTACGGATTGGAATAGCTACCTGTACTACAACGACCGCCGGATGTGTGCCTATGGCAGCAGCCACGGAGGCGGTGCCAACTTTGCGCTCTGTGATGGATCGACACGTTTTATATCGGAACAGATTTCCGAGTTGACACTCAACTACTTGAGCATCCGCAACGACAATCAAGTGCTGGACAGTGAAGCCTTTGAATAGATCCATCGACATCCCAAAGTTACAAGGCTCACGTCAGGTTTGTCAATTTGACCTAGGCCCCGAAGCAGTACGCTCGCCGAGTTTTTTATGAGATCGAAGTTTACTTCGCAATTATTTATCGGAGCGGCAGCCGTTTGCCTAACGCTCGTAGTATCGGGATGCAAGTCGGACCTTCCCCGAGGAAGCGTCGATGGACTTGTTTTGGTTGACAACATGCCCCTCGAAGGCTTGTTGATAGTCTATATTTCCAAATCGAATCAAGGAAGATCAGGACGGGCTCAAGGGATGACCGATGCTGCAGGGAGGTATGTATTGCGCGGGGAAGACCAACGGCCTGGAGTGCCGCTGGGCGACTACATCGTGCTCATTCAAGATCTGGAAATCTACACCGCACCGCGCGATGCAGACGGAACGGTTGTGCAACGACCACCACGGCGCTTTCCGGCGGCTTATGAAAAAGTTGAAACAACGCCGCTTTCCACATCCGTTGCGAATGGCCACCAATCCATCGATTTCAAAATTGTCGCTGCACCTTAGAGGAATGTCCCGCGGTGAGTTTTGAAGTTTCTCAGGAAGCAAGCCGGAAGCGACTGCACCGTCGTTACGTCCCTCGTCAGCATACCTGGCAAGGGGTGCGACAAACACTGAAAACTAGCTATCCATTATTTCCCCACGCGTGACAAAGAACTTACAATGCGGAGCCAAAATTAGCAGGATCAAGCTGCTGTTTCGCTTGGAGCATGTCGATAATTGTGTAGAAACTGATGCCTGAAGTAGGCTGGGAATCCGCAAAACGTGGTTTGTGAGTTAGTGCTTTGCGGCTACCGCTTTCAACGCATTTCGTCGGCGGCTAGGTTGAGCGTTTGGGCGTCGAGTGGAATTGCGCTCACCGCGTGTGTCGGAATTTGATTGGACGCTTCACCTAAACCACACATCATCAAGCTCCATTAGCGCTTCATACGTGAACGCGCTAGTACGTGGCCATTCAATCCAAGTAACTGACACACGAGGTGCATGTTTTCTTTGTCGCTGTTTGAATGTCATTTCGGTTCACACGCGAATCGACAACTCATGGGGTGGTCGCGCAAATGCATCGTTTGTGTTATCGTTTGCTTTCCGCCGCCAACCAAAGTACGATAGTGTTGCCAATGTGCAAGGTCTAAGAAATTAGTCTCAGCGGCGAATTTGCCCGCTTCGCGGGATGAGGGGGATTCGGGGGTGGTATGTTCTCACTTACCGACCCAGACTGTTAAGTTTTGGAAAACTATGGCGACGCTCTTCGATCCGTATTCGTTAAAAGATGTTGCACTTCGGAACCGAATCGTGGTCTCGCCGATGTGTCAGTACATGTCTCAAGAGGGCGTTGCTACAGATTGGCATCAGGTCCATTACGCTGCCCTGGCACGGGGCGGAGCAGCCTTGGTGATTGTCGAAGCGACTGCGGTATCTCCCGAAGGTCGAATCACGTGGGCCGATGCCGGGCTTTGGAACGACCGGCAGGCCGAAGCCCTCGTCCCGATCGTCGAATCGATCAAAACGTGGGGAGCAGTGCCGGGGATTCAATTGGCTCATGCCGGGCGGAAAGCGTCGGCGAATCGGCCGTGGGAAGGAGATGATCATATCCCTGAAGGTCAACCGAATTCCTGGACGCCACTCGCCCCTTCGGCGATAGCGTTCGGCGCGAATTTGCCCCGCATTCCCCGCGAGTTGACGGTTGAAGAGATTGCCAGGATCCAGTCCGATGTCGTCCAGGCGGCGGAGCGTGCCCGCGATATCGGATTCGAATGGCTGCAATTGCATTTTGCCCACGGTTACTTGGCGCAGAATTTTTGGTCCACCTGGTCCAACAAGCGGACCGATCAATATGGCGGGTCCGCAGAGAATCGGGGAAGGTATCTGCTGGAAACCCTGAATGATGTCCGTCATGTTTGGCCAGAACGACTTCCATTAACGGCTCGTTTTGGTGTGGTCGAATTCGATGGTCAGGATGAACAGATGATTTCTGATTCCATTGACTTGTTGAACAAGATGAAACTTGAGGGGCTCGATTCTGTTGATGTTTCGATTGGATTTAACACACCGACGGCCAAGATTCCCTGGGGGCCCAATTTTCTCGCGGACATTGCCGCACGGGTATTGAAGGAAACTGGACTTCCGGGAACAACCAGCTGGTTCATCGATGGTCCCAAAGGTGCTGACGATCTGATTCGAAGTGGCAAGATCGACTTTGCCACGCTTGCGCGACCGTTCCTCGCGAATCCCCATTGGCCGTATTACGCCGCCAAGGAACTGGGAATGGAACAGTCAGCACAAATGACATTGCCGCCTCCCTACGCTCACTGGCTCGCGCGTTATCGTTGAAGGAGTAATGCTGCGTATGAACTCGTCCGAACCTAGTGAATCTGAATCGATGTATGAGCGATTTCGGCGATCCGCGCGAATTGATGCTGACAATTGGAGAGATCCCCAGCATGATCTGGAAGCGATTCAACTGGCAACTTCCGCTGAGCGGCAGCAGATCGAGCAATTCTTGTTGGGGCAGGGAATCCGGCATTTCATTGATGTCGAAGCGCTGGCTCTGCTAGATACTCCGCAAGCTCGGCACGCCTTGCTCCGTGCATTTCGCAATGGCAAGACGGAAATTCGCGCGGCCGTTGCACGGGTGGCACCCCATTTGATCGCCGAAGACGAGCAAGCCACCGAATTGCTCGACCGCATTGCTGTATGCGATGCCTACGAGGGACTGAGCTTGACCTTGACACAGATCGAATCGATGCATCCCCCCGACGTGATTCGTGCGATGTTGCAACGGATTGTGCGCGATCCAGGCGTCGTCGCCGTTCATTTTGCGGCCATGCTGTTGTATTTGCATGGTCTGGCAACGGAACCGTTTGAATGGGATCAACGACCTTTCTTTCTGCGATTCAATCCTGGCGATGACACAGACCGCCGTGATGCGATACAGGAATTGTGCCGCAAGATTGGAGTCAGTGAAACGGATTACCTGCGGGAGTGGCCTGCGAGTTAATTCGGGTAGGCAACAGGTGAATAGTTTGCAGCAAGCGGGGGCAAGATAGCTGAAATGAAAGAAGATAATGATGTGTGGCCGACGGCTCGGCAGGATGTGTTGCCGTGTCCCAAGCAGCTTTTTGACTGTCGGATGAGGAAGTGCCCATGAACGCGCTGCTTTGGATAGCAAGCATCGCAGCACACGTTGCCGCCAGTATCGCGTTGTCGCGAACCTTGGGAGTCTTTGAGGGTCTGCTGGTCTATGTCGTTGCAACTTCGTTGTTGACTGGTTTTGCCGGCTGGCTGCTGCGTGATGCGACATTGGGAGTTGTCACATGGAGGAACCGAACTGCGGGATTCCTGCTACCGTGGACGTCGATTGTTGGTGGCGGGCGGCTGCATGCTTTGGTCCTGAAGAATGTATTTGCTTCAATCATTGCTGGTCTAGTGGCTGTGCTTTGCGATCAATCGCGTTTGCTCTATGCGTTCGGTCTGATTCCGGCTGCTGCACATGGGGAGCAAACGCCGTGGGGCGTCGTTGCATTAAGTTGGCTCACCGTGGCCTGTTGGCTCGTTGTTTTTGCAGCATGGTTGTGGATTATTCGCTCATTGTTGCTACGTCGGTCGGACATTGTTTCTGTGCTGACTCTAAAGCGAGGTGGCTGGGTTCCATTGATTATGCCACCCATTGCACTGGGAATGAGCGTGTATCAAAAACTCACCGGACATGCATGGTCCGCATTGTTGTGGGTTGGCATTCCGCTGTTGATTGTACTTTGTCCCGTAATGTTAATGGCCGGAGTCATTCTCTATCACCAGTTCACTGGTAAGCCGATGCGGTGGAACTGATCATAGAATTTTGGAGTGACATCATCGTCTGATTTCGATTGCAAATGACTCTCGCCGAAAACTGGCTCGACTAATTTGTGCAGTCCCCATTTTTCCAGTCGCCTAAAGATTCTCACGAAGATTGTGAACGAGTCAGGCATCCCCGCCATCGGCGCAATCTGACCGACCCCAAACCTCATGGAAATTGCGATGCCGGTACGCGTAGTGGGTCCAAATCTCGGGCGGAGAGAAGTCAGGACAAATTCGTCCACGGCGGCTCGCGCCGCCAGGTTGAGATTTTAAAGTATGTCCTAAGATTTGGCCGCAAAGCAAAAAGTATTGCTGACCTTTACGTCAAACAATCTGACAGGCCTCTGCAAATTCAAGCCGGGGTGAACGTGGGAACAGCTTGGAAGCATCGCCGTATCCGAGATTGCAGAGAAAATTGGACTTCACATTGGTCCCGGCAAAAAACAAGTTGTCCACCAGCTCGTTGTTAAAGCCAGACATCGGCCCGCAATCCAGCCCCACTGCCCGCGCAGCGATCATGAAATAGGCTCCCTGCAGCGACGAATTACGGAGAGCCATCGTTTCCAAAACATTTTCGGGCAGGTCCTTAAACCAAGCTTTGGCATCCGTGTGTGGAAAAAGCCTCGGAAGTTCTTCGTAAAAATGGATGTCCATTCCCAGGATCGCGACGACGGGTGCTGTCATGGTTTTTTCCAAGTTTCCTTCGCTGAGTGCCGGCTTGAGCTTCTCCTTTCCCGCTTGCGACTTAACAAAAACAATTCGCAGGGGGCTCATATTTGCTGATGTCGGCCCCATCTTGGTCAGATCATACACGCGATGTAGTAATGAGTCGTCTACCGGCTTGTCCAGCCAAGCGTTGTGGGTTCGAGCTTTATTAAAAATGATGTCGAGAGCTTCGTTGCTGAGCGTCATGGTATCCAATCCTGTACTCCAATTGTAAACACTACTTCGATGTCTTCAAAACTAACCAAACAGAAAACAGTGGTCTCGATGATCAGCTTGCTCACCGACCGAGCCATGATAATTTTCTGATTCAAAACATATTTGACTAAAAAGTAACTCTATTTTGCTTTGGTGTAATGAATTTCCATTGCTTTCATCTCATTACCACCCGGATCTTGCATATACATCGTGAATAGTCGGCTGCCGTCGTCATTGTGGACATTTGTCATTTTCATCTTCATTTCATTACCAGACTCGTCCATGCCAGTCCCGACTTGCGTTAACGTCTTCGTCTGCTCGTCCCAAGTACCTTCGAGCGACATCGCATAGGGGCTCATGGAGTCGACCCAAGTCCCGGTGTACTTCTTGGTTTGAGGGTTGAAACTCATTTGGCTGCTGCCTTCGAATTTCATTCCCATCATTTCACCTTTAAAGTGACTAATCAACCACATATCGCCTAACATGAAAATCGTTTCCGTTCCTTTGGAGATTTCTGGTTGACCTTCTGGGTCGCCGTACATCCGAATTTCCGCATTCCATGTTCCAACTTCCCATTGAAAGGCTTTCATCGCCTCTGGTGCCGACTGCTGCGCTTGGCTAGTACCCATGAATAATAACAAGGCCATGGATGCGTATGTCAAAATCTGAAATTTCATTGAAGTGCCTTTCAAAAATGTTTTCTTGCGAGCGATGGTCGCTCGCGCTGGTCCAAATCAACATCAATTATCCAATGGCTTGTTGTAAGTCGCAAGGTATCAGAAAAGTCGACGAAACTAACCTGTTTTCACTAATGCCACCGAGGCTAACCACAACATCTTACGCGAACTCAAAGAAATTGTACTCGTATGCGCCGTCCCATGGGGATTCGAGTAAGAGTACGAGTACCGAACAGCTGAGAACGGGTGCAAGAATCAAGTTGGTTTTTGGCATTGGGCCACACTTGGTAGTGGCGGTCGGCGACAAGGCCCCGAATTACCTCTGAATATGAAATATGAACAGCGTCGTTAAGACATACTAAACGTGGGCGTTTGCTTAACCAACCAACGATTCTTGCTCTCATGAGGGAAGGGGAGTCTGGGAGAATGCAAAGCGACGAACTCGATGTTGCGCGGAAGGCGTCTAATGGCTATTGAACATGCACAAGACCATTGCCGGGCTTGACGCGTCCGATTTCGATTGCAGTTTTGCATTGAGAGCGAAATGTGTCACCATGTTCCGGTGCAACGGCAACTAAAAGACCTCCCGAAGTTTCCGGTGTCATCAACATGGAATGGATTAGGGAATCTACTTGAGCGCCACAACGGACTTTGGATTCGAAATGGCTTTGATTGCGCTTCATGCCACCTGGAAAGTGTCCGGCCGCTGCGTAATTCTGAGCGCCCGGCAACCACGGGATTTTGTCCGCTTGAATTTCAAAATCCACTTCGCCAGCTGTTGCCATCTCGCTACTATGACCGAAAAAACCAAAGCCAGTTATGTCGGACATGGCGTGTGCTTGCGCCGACAAGGCCGCTTCGGCAGCTATTTTATTTAGAGTTTTCATGCTTGTAACTGCGGCCGCCACGTCCTCGGGGCTTGCTTGTTCGCGTTTAAGTGCCGTCGTGATCAAGCCCACTCCCAGCGATTTCGTTAAGAAGAGCAAATCACCTGGCTTGGCTCCTCCTTTCGTTTTGACCTGATCTGGGTGAATGATGCCGATAACTGCCAAGCCGTACTTGGGCTCTTTGTCGCTGACGCTATGGCCACCCGCAATAGCGCCCCCTGCTTCGGCCACTTTCTCAGCGCCGCCGCGCAGGATCTCGGCTAACAAATCGATGCCCAGGTCTTCTGGAAAAGCCACGAGATTGATGGCAAAAAGCACTTGCCCACCCATCGCGTAAACATCGGACATCGCATTCGCGGCAGCAATGGCTCCAAAGTCAGCTGGGTCGTCGACGACCGGTGGAAAGAAATCTGTCGTAGCGATGATGGCTTGAGTTGGGTTCAATTGGTACACGGCTGCATCGTCAACCTTGGCTAGGCCAACCAAAAGCTGCGGAAAGTCACTGGGTTGAAACAGGTTGCGAAGCGGTCCAATCGCACGGGCCAAGTCTCCTGGCCCAAGCTTAGCGGCACAGCCAGCGCAGCTGGCGTACGAAGTTAAGCGAATTTGTTGTCCGGTCGTCATGATCTACCTCGATTGGTTTGAGTAAATGGAAGGTCTGTTTTCCAAAGGGATTGTGCATTATTGCCCGTGGTGCGTTCCATGATATCGCGTCGATCAGCACAGCAATGCGTCGCGTTCAATTGGTTGACGGATCAGTTTCCGCAACAAATTGTGCTATGTCATTTGCTTGGCGAGACTTCCCGATCAACCCGTTCCAAAACGTCCTAAAACGCCTGCCCATCAAAATCAACATTAAAGACAAAAGATACATAAAGGATACCAAATAATGCACCCGTAATGATTGCGGATGAAGTTGGAATCGGAACCACAGTAAAAAGAACGGACAATTGAAGCGATAATCAACGTACAACTATTCAATTTTTGACGCGCTGGGTCCAATGGCAACTTCGGCCACCCAAGCATCTCGGAGCACCCAACATTCCTCAAAACCCGAAAAAAACCGCATTTTACCGCTTAAAATGCCTGTCCTTTAAAGCCACTTTTTACCGCTTAAAATGCCTGTCCTTTAAAGCCACTTTCCTGTCCTTTAAAGCCACTTTAAAGCCATTCGCCTTGTCGGCTGGAGGAATGCAAAAGATCGCCGAGCAACTGGCGGATCGACTTCGGCGCGAGCGAATACGAATGGGAGCGGCTGTTACCTGGGCACAGGCAAGCCAAGTTCGATGGGCGTTTGGCGAGTTGATTTCCGCTTCGCCTTCCGACAAATCAACCACGGTTTCGCGTTCGCGCCGACGGCTTGATCGTTTGTGGCGACTCCCATGACGTGGCAACGATCCAAGAAGCTATGCGGAGCGGTCGAGAGGCTGGCGAATGGATTTGGCAAACCATGCCGCAAAAGTCGTTTAACGGCTTTTCTCCACGACGACATGAACTTCACCTAGGGCAAAATCATTTTCGCTCTCGATGTGAGCGCGGACGACCATGGGTCCCTTTACATTTTCTGGTATCTTTAATTCGACCTCGAAATCGCCCGACATAACGCTTTGATGAAAGGCCACGCATACGTGGTCATTGGACTGCATATAGGTATCGTGAAATTCGCACAGCAATTCGTGATCAAGGACGAACTCCTTGCGCCGGCGGGTCCGGTTGGGCAATTGGTCTCGCCGATGACAGAACTCGAGCGTAAGTTTGCCGTCCATGTCAGCGACACCTTTGATAAGAATGGTGGATCCAGCAATTGCCGAATTCGGTGCAGCAAGTTTTATAGTGGAAGGCCGCCGCAAGGTCAGCAATGGATCCCCCAAGATGTGAAACAACTTGACATGTTCCAGCAATTCATCGTCCAGCGAATCAGCAAATGGACTGAACAATTTACCCATCGTATCAATCATTTGTCGATATTCATTGTCTGCACCAGATTCCAATAAACGTAATTTGGAGCGCAACAACAATTCGCCAAGCGTTGTCGATTCTCCCGATACGAAGTAATCGTTGATCATGTTCAGGGCAATCAGGGACATAGCGTACGGCATGGTGACGCGCGTACCACCTACTACGGCTATGGGGCCCCCCGGACTGCGAATGAGTTTTTCGCCTAAGCAGTCATTTTGAAAGTCAAAAGCGTTCACATAACAGCTCAACATCAGGCCAATGGGCTGAGTAGCTTCGCAGCTTAACTCCGAACAATCATCAATTCCGAAAATCGGGAAATAACCGCCAGGCACTTGCAGGTAATCAAGGCGTTGAGGATGACCGTGACCGATGTAAACCCAAAAAAGCCCGCCGCGACTTAAATTCGCCACAGTAGTTTGTGTGAAACGACGTGGATCGGGGCAGTAAGGGCTAGTCCAACTGGCAAAGGTCATTGTGGTTTCGTAACTACTGGGAACCAAGTCGGTGATCATTTGTTTCGCCGTCGATTCGATAGCCCGATCGATTACCGGGCCGAATCCACCTGTGCCAGCGGTGAAGTCAATACGTCGACGCCACAATCCGAAGTCCGAACTGGTTTCGTAATCGATTATCTTCTTGACCAAAACCGCCAATTCGTCAGCCGTTTTGACACTCATGCGGCCGATTGGCACATCTGGCAATCCGTTTCCAGTCAAGTCCGCAAAGCTATTGTCGGTCGCGATTTCTGGCTCTGATCCCAGGCGAACATTGACAACGGCGGGAACGTAATCCGTCGGCACAACCAACTCCGGCGCACTATCGTTCAGTGCGTCGCCTATCAACACAATATTAGCCAGCGGAGAATTTTTGTGTCGCTTCCTGATTTCCGAAGTCAACCCGTAGGCCGTTGTCTTGGGACGCATTACCTGAATAACAAATCCTTGCGATCGGCGCAACTCAATCCAAGGTTGTAGGGCAGCATCAAAACCGCTTGGCAACACGACAAGCGTGAACTTCTCGCTCCCGCTATCCGAACTCGGTTCCTCAAATGAAGACTTGACGGTTTGGCAAAACGCCTCAAGCCGATTTTCGAAATGTGAGAGGTAGGCCGCCAGAGCAATCACAACTGGCACCAGGGAGAGCCATGAAGATAAGCGTTGCGCGATTTTGGTTGACAACATAGTTGAAGGCTTTCCTAATGGTTTCTTCTTGCAAGAACGATTTGCGCTAATGACGGATGATTGCCCGAAGTCGATCTTCTGCTTTTCAAATCTGGTGACGAAAATGGTTCGTGGGTCCGAATCGACTTATGCAGGATTCGCGACACCACTAAAGTCGAAAATCGTATTCAGGCTAATATGCTATGTACTTCAGTTTAATTTCGAGTCGTAGAATCAAGTCGAAAATAAAATAGCGATTTGATCTGAGTCCCGGCAAGTCCGTTGATGATACTTGTGACATAGGCGTCCGTGATTCCACTTTTGCTGCAACGACATCCTGAAATAACAATACCGTTTAGCATGATAAACACCAAGACGGATCTTGAGTTTTCGGGTTGTCTCGCCGCGAAAGCACGGGGTCTTGGTGACGCTGGTTTGCCAAACGTTCAATTTGTTACGTTTCGTCAAATTGGCTGAATGCTCGGTACCTATTTTCGAATCGACTTTTTTGGATTATCACCCGAAAAATCCAGGCACCCGGAATTCAGAGCTGCCGACCGATGAGCGAAATTTTGGGGCACTCAATGATTCACAACAAATCAATCTCTTATTTCGATTGTGTCTGGTAATTGGCGAACCGATCGCTGGTTGCGCGACAGTTTGTCCGACTGACCAAGCCACAGGAAGCCCATAAAGAACAGAACCAAGAAAATGCCAAGCAAACTCACCGCCAACGTATACGACCAATTGAATGTGGCCGGACCATCAGCGAGTCTTGGGCGAAAGGCGACCAACAACGGCGTTGATTTCACGAGATCGGCTGAAATATTGCGGGTTCGAAAGTTTCGTTGCTCCCAACGCTTCAAGAAAAAGCCCTCGAATTCGAGCAGTAAGTCTGTTTCGAGCGACAACTTGCCGCGCATGTCGATCTCGCTCGGGAGTGCAGTACACAAGATGCCAATTCCGTATTGATTGCTATAAACCAAAGGTTGTCCGTGTTCGTCCAATAGTTGTTCGCCAGTTGGATCTAAAATGCGAATATCCGGGGCCGCTATCGATACATCAAGCTGATAGTAACGGTCCATGCCAAACTTGGCGCGCAGAGAATCGGCTTCAACTTCCACGACACTGATTCGTTTCACGCGTCCCTGAAATTGATGATAGGTACCGAAGCGTGCTTCAGGTCGTTTTAACCAACCTTCGAGGTCGGCTAGCTCTGGGGTAAGATTTGGTCGCGTAGCGTTGTTCGCAGTCAGCTTTAGCATTTCCATGACGATGTCGGTTTCTTGGTGACCAATGGCTGTCGTCGATCGCTGTACGATCCGCTCGCGAGCACCGATATCAATTCCGTGACGCGCTAACCAAACGTGTGAGGGGAGTACATTTAATTGCGGATTGGTCTGCTGCGGAAACCAGCTAATCGAGTCTGTCACGAATAGGGGACTTTTTTGCTCAACCCATTTAAGCAACAGTGCAGGGCAACGCACCGATTCAGATAACTGTTGTCCACTCTTCGCCCAAATGTGTGGAACCAGCCGACAGGCGACTTGGAGAACATGATCAAGGACTTGGATTGTCGCAATGTGGTAATGCTCAAAGCCGAATTGGCTTTTTTGCTCTTCGGATAATTTCACCGTCACCACACGCGTGACGGTTCCGATGATTTCAAATGCTTGCCCCAGCCTTTCATCTCCCGGTCCTTTTTCCAAAGATCCATCGGCTAGATCTTCCCGGGTCAGCGGCCATTGTGCGGCAGGAATTGCGTCCGACAACAACGGCCTTCCCGGCGCTATTTTTTCCCACGGCAGGTGGCGAATATGCATGATCGTATTCAACAGCATCGGATGCCTGCTAGGCCACGCAGTTTCCACAAGGAAATCATGTAGCGTCGAGGGCCGCCAACCTGGAATTTGATTCAAGGGGTTGAGCCCTTGGGGAAAAGGTGCATCCGCTTCATTAACGTGCGACTTAGTCTCTTGTCCCAGGGAGTCCAGCTCCTGAGCGCTTGCATAGCCAGTTCCCAGTAATGAATGCCCATTCCCAAAACCAATCACCAGCAGCAGGACAAGTACAACACTGCCACCAATGCCGCGACTGGCTTGACTGCCAAGTTCCCCACTTAATTGGCTAAGCGTAGCACTCCAAGCATCGCGCACGGACGAGTATTTCAACATAATGTAAGGTTTCAAAATGACATATTTGTATTCCGTTAGTCATTGAGATCGGCTATCCGTTCTTCGATCGTTTTGACTTCAGGATTGGTTCGTAACTCGCTCAGCTTGTCAATGATTTTTCGTTCATCGTGACCAGGAAATCGAGAACGCCGCCTTGCGGAACGCCACGCCAGCACGCTGATACCACTGGCAGCTAAAATGATCGCACCCACGACAAACGACCAAACCCAGCCACTCCAACTCAGGATATCTGGTCCGAGTGAATCAAATTCGCTTGAGACCTGAATCGTCGGGCGTTTGGCGAGGAGCAATGGGGCTTCGGCCGGTTTGTCATCGTCCGCAGTGAAAAAACGACGTTTAAAGAGAATACCATCCAACGTCAAGATACGTCGTGTGTTGACTGGTTCCCAACCCACATCATGAAACTCATCAGGTGCTTCCAAGGCATAAACGGAAAATGGAAATACGGATGGTCGCAAGGGCGCGATCCATAGTTCGAAGACATGGTGCTGTTCTTGGATGGGTTCGCTTATGGGTTGTCTTTGAATTCTCAATAACATGCCACGGATCGAAACGACTTTGCCTCGATACGCGGATGTTTGACCCATCAGCTGCGTTATGTCAACGAAACCTAACGAACGCGATGCGATTTCGGCTGAGGATTGGGACGCCAAACTCTCCATCAGATCCAACCAAGCGGGCAACTCGACATCTCGAATTTCAGCCGTTCCGTCCTTGATTTGGTCACGTGAAATACGGCGAAGCGTTTCATTCAACCATGATATTGCGGCAAGCTGTTGTGTGTCCGACAATGGGCCAAGCAGCCCAGCTTTCAAGGCTGGGTGGACTTGGTATTCCCAGTCCTGTTGGAGTTCCAGCAGCAATTCACTCCAACTGGGTTGAGAATTGGTTGCGATCCCGGCATTGCTTGCCTGAACGATCAGCTGCAGCAACTTCCCGTGATACGCTGTACGAAACCGGTCGAGTTTTTGTATCAGCGTGTCCAGCGACTGACGAGTGTCGTCATCCACGGCCAAAGGTTTTTCGGGTTGATCCAGGGATCGCACAAAGCGAAACAAATGAAGCCGCTCCTTTCGATCCAATTTCTTGAAGACTTGAGACCAAAACTCCTCCCGACTTGCTTGAGTTAGGTCGAATTCCCCCCAAATGTCATCCGCAGAATCATCCAGGATTTGTCGCGGTTGTTCAGCGTCTGGATTGTCCCTCGATTGGGTGTCAACTTCATTGGAATGATGTGGTGCCCCGGGGGCCTGAATCGTAGTTTTAATTGCGTCTTCATCGAACTCGTCCGTTGGTTCGTGCTGGGTTTGCTGTTCGGCTTGGTCGAAACCCATCCAATTCCAATTTTCCGGCTTCCCCGCTTCGTACATTCCGTATACGACTAGAACCAACATGATGACCAAGAGTCCTATTCTCCGGACACCGCCGTAAGCTGGGCCTCCGCCCATGAAACCATACTCGCGCTGATTCGGTTGTTGCGCGTGCCGCCAACTTTTTGATGCATGCAAGGTCTTAGCTGAACGGGCAGGTTGATCCTCATGCGAGTCGGCGCTGAGCAAACCCTCGATCTGAGCCTGGAGGTCGATAGACTCTGGTGCTTTCTGAGAATCATCTGTTGGCTTGCTTTTGTCGTTCATTTCTCAATTTCGTGTCAAAATTCCGCAACCGCATTAATCGTTGGTGGCATCCTCAATCCGCATCAAACGCCTTAATTCTGTGCAGGTTTTCACGGCCACTTTGTCGTTTAACGGTAATGTCCTTAGATGAGCCTAGCTCAGTTGTTTGTTTCGCCGGGCCGTGGGCAAGAACGGGTGCGTCATTGCCGGTTAGCGGAAGCAAAGGTTTGGATCTCAGAAAGCACGTGGATCGGTGCAATGTTTGAGAAACAACATGTTCGCCGAAAATTGAAGACTCTTTGCGACCGCTTGTTTAATTATACGGGGTGCAAGTCAAGTAAAAGCAACTTTGTAGGGGTGTTTCCCAGCAGGCCAAACGTCGTGCCGTCTCTGAGTATCCCCTTGTGATTCTATCAGAGACTGAAAGAATTTACATTCGCCACACCCAATCCCCAAAATTGTGGCAGGGGTCGGCGTGGATTTGTCAAATTTTCGTAGATTTGACGGTTGCGTAAAACAGTTCCTAATGCTTGCCTTCGTACAACCTGTCCGGTAACTTAAAAGAGAGACACAAGCTCTCACAGTGGTCGTCGGCGTGTTGCATTCCATGCGTTAAACGGGAGATTGGTGATCGTTGGTTGTTGAATTGACAACACAAATCGCGAGTCTAACTTGTGGAGCCGGGTCCAGAAAACGGCGATTCCCGTTCTTGTGGGAACGTAATCGATTGCTTGAGTTTTCCTCAAACCGACGCGTCGCAAGTTGGAAATTAAGCAGCGACTCGGAATTCTGAAAGCAGGTCGCTGCCAAACAATGGGACGATGCAGATTATGGTTGGGTGCCGCTTATTGTGACAAAACGCATGTTGTGCCGACTGAAGTGAATTGATAATGAGTAAGCGATTTGCCATGTGAAGTCGAAGTTGATTGCGGTGGCAGCAGATTGTGGGGCGAGTTGAGCACGAGGAACCTCCATTCCGACTGGTGCTTTGATTTTGGTATCGTGCGAACAGTGATAACAATTTCTATTAGCCACTGGCTAAATGGGAGCTTCGGTTAGAGGCTTCGAATATCAGAGCTTATGGTTGAGACAATGCAAAGAATTTTTGCGGATATTGGACTATTGGTAATTGGTCTGGCGTGGTTGCTCGGCTTTCAACCAGCATTTGCTGAGGAGCCAGCAGAGCGGTTTCTGAGGGCACTGCGCGACAGCCACAATTATGACATTGCCTTGGACTATCTTGACCAAATGCAAACCAGCGCCCTTGTGTCGGAGAGTTTCAAGGTTCGTGTTCCCATCGAAAAGGCGACTACGTTGATGGCAAGCGTTCAGCGTACGCGCGAGCCACAGAAGCGAGAACAGGCGTTAGACCAGGCGCAACAAGTGTTGGACCAATTCTTGGCTACCAATCCTGCAGCGGAGCTTAAATCCGAAGCGCAGCGGTCACGCGCCAATTTGCTAATGACACGCGCGAATTTGGCAATGGACAGTGCGAACAATAGTCGGTTGACGGTGCAGCAAGCTTCGCAGCTGCGTGAACAAGCCCGAGACTTTTTGAATAAAGCCGCTACGTCATTTGAAGAAAACCGAACAGAATTGGCCAACGAAATCAGGAGATTAGGTCAGCCAGGTGACGATAAGGGCAAGTCTCGATTGGAAGAGTTGCGCAAAGAATTTGTGCTGATTCGTCGCATGTCGCCATCGGTGAAAGAAAAGTTGGCGGACACTTATGGCGAGGAGTCGCCCGAATATCGCCGACTGTTGGCTGAGGCCGCCAAAGAGTATGAGAAAATTTTTGAAGATTACAGTAACTACGCCGGAGGCCTCGACGCAGCACTGTTTGCTGCGCGCTGTCATCTCAAGTTGGGGAATCATGACGAAGCACTGAGCAATCTCACCGTCAATGTTTTTTCTCAGGAAAATGTTCCCGCGTTCTACGAATTAAAACGACACGCCGCATTGGTGGCCCTGAATTGCTGGGAAGCTAAACAGCCTTACCCGTACAACGATATCATCTATTATTTGGGACCAATTGTAAAAGACATTCGGCCAAATGATCGCAGTCGCGTCGACTGGTTGCAGATTCAATTAGGGTTGGCAAAAGCCTGTATGGCGAAGTCGGAAGCAATCCGCGCCGAGCGGCCTAGCTCGGCGGAGGAACGCAAGTCGATGAATGACTTGAAGTCGACGGCGATTGAAATCGCGAAATTCGTTTCCAAGGTCAATAGCCCGCAACGCGAGCCAGCGCGGCAGTTGTTGTTGAGTTGGGATAGCCGCGTCGGTGAGTTGAATGAAACTCGCGAGCCTCCCAAAACGGTGGCAGAGGCAAGAGACCAGATTCGCGAAATGGTTTCAGAGATAGAGGATACGAACGGACGAATCAAGTCATTGGAGTCTCAGATTCGGACCGGCACGATTGAGCCAACCGCTGCTGAAGAGCAAATGCGGGAGCTAAAACAAGGGTTGAGCCAACAAGTTGATCAGGCGTTGCAAACCATTGAACTGGCATTCGGCTTAGCCGACGACACAACGTTGGCCGACGACTTGTCCTATATTCGCTATTTGCAAACCTATTGTTATTTTCAGTTGGGCCAGTATTGGGAAGTAACGGTAATTGGTCGGTTTTTGCTCGATCGTTACCCGGATCGGTCGGGTGCGCGAGAGGCAATGGGTTTGGTTTGTCGTGCTTATTGGCAACTCATGTCTACCGTGGCTGATGGCGAAAAAGGCTATGAGCGAGAGCAGCTGAAACACAATTGTGCCGAGGTCGTCAATCGATGGCCGGGCACGACGGAAGCGGAATCGGCTGCCCAGCTATTGACGATCGTGGCTGTCCAAGAGGGGGACCTCGGCACTGCCGAACATTATATCCAATTCGTCCCGGTCACCTCGCCAAATCGCCCAAGCTTGATTCTCAGTTTAGGGCAGGGCCTGTGGCAGAATTATGTTTCTCAGCAACGCCAAGGCGCGTCCAACGAGCAACTGAGCAGTTTGCGTGGGCAAGCCAAGCAATTTTTGTTGGAAGGCGCGGATTCGATTGAATTGTCGGTGTTGACTCCGTTTCAGGCACGCAACCTATTGTCGATTGCCGAATTGCATTTGGATGAAGGAAATGTCGACGCCGCTTTGGAGCGCCTGGAGAAAGCCGATATTGCACCCCTCGATTTGGTGAAGCAAAAACATCCCGCTGCCAACGACGGCAACTTTCGCTTGGATACATACCGCACGGCAGTTCGCGCGTATTTGGCTGCATTGCAGAAGGGTGAAAATACACAAGCTTGGATCGAAAAGGCGCAAAGTGTCATTGATGCCCTGGCCGGCGAGTTTGCCAATCAACCTGATGGACAAAAGAAATTGGTGGCCGTCTATTATCGCTTGGCGAACGAGTTGAAAACCCAATTTGATGCGATTGAAGATGCGCAGCAAAAACAAACGTTTGGTCGCGGCTTGGATGTGTTCTTGACGGGTGTGGCCCAGAATTCGCAAGATGTTGAAGTCCTGGTGTGGTGCGGTTCAACGATGACCAATGTGGGCGAAGCCCTATTTCAGTCTGGCCATCGAGAGTCAGGCCGCGCGCTTTTTGAGAAAGCCATTAAGGTCTTCGATCAAGTCGCGAACCGACGGGATATCGATGAGACCATGAATCGAACGATGCTGCGCCGCAAGGCCATTGCCTACCGCGGGATGGGTGAATTCGAACAGGCGATCAATATGTTCGAAAAGATTTTTAACGATACGCAGAATATTCAATTCATCGATTTGCAAATTGATGCAGCCACGACTTTTCAGGAATGGGGCGTGGCAAAAAAAAATGACAAAGCACTGTTGCAAGCTGTTTCAGGGGGAATCCCCGTACGTGATTCGCAATCGGGCAGACAGCGCAATGGCGCCATTGGTTGGAAACAAATTGCCACAATAACGCAAAGAAACCGTGACAAAGGCGACGCCCAGCGACAGCTTTATTATCAAGCAATTTTTCATTTCGCGCAGTGCAAATATGAGTATGCGAAGTTGACGTCCAACGGCGATGTCATGAAATCGGCAATGGAAGAAGTAACCAATTTTTTACAACGTGAATCCCAAGTCGACTCTCAGTGGAAATCCAAGTTCGATTCGCTGGCTAGTTCAATTCGTGCAGCCATGCAATAGAGGATCGTCCCCCTAACCAAGAGAAATAAAAGAATGCCCAAGCTTGTGAAGACTTCCGTTTTGCTATTCTTGTTTGTCTATGCCGCATCCAACACAGTTGCCCGACTCGAAGCACAGTCGGACACAACTCTTACGTTGAATTCCGGTCAAACTCCCCGCGGCAAAATAAAGACAACTTCCCCGGAGAAAATTGTATTGGAGACGAGTCGAGGGGAGCAAGAATATGCGGTTGGCGAAATTCGTCAGGTTCGCTTAGCTGGAGAGCCTAATTGGTTGAACAGTGCGAAAGCGCGTTTCCGCGAGAATCGCTACGACGCGTGTTATGATCTGATTCATGCTGAAAGCTTAGATGCATTAGAGCCGATCTTGCAACAGGAGGCAACATTTTACTTAGCGATGTCAGCTGCGAAGCTTGCCTTGGGAGATGGAGAAGTGACCGCCAATCAAGCTGGCAATCTATTGTTGTCATTCATCAACAAATTTCCTGATTCGTTCAACTCATACAGTGCCATCGAGGCCTTTGCAGATCTTGCCTTAGAAAATGGTGGCTTTGCCAGGGCCGCCGAATATTACGAGAAGTTAGAGGGGGTCCAATCGGCCGAATTCAAACAGCGCGCCCAATTGAATTTGGGAAAGGCTAAATTGCATGAAGGCAAGTATGCTGAGGCTGCCGAGACACTCAATCGAGCCGCCGGCCTGCCGACTTCGGATTCAATATCACAACTGATTGCCGGCTGTTTCCACGCTCAAGCGATCAGCTACCTGGGACGTGCCGACGAAGCTATCGAAATATTGCAGAATCTAATCAAAAGTGAGAATTCGTCGCAGAGCGAGTTGTTTGCACATATTTATAACGCATTAGGAGTTGCCTACTTGAACAAGAATGATCTGAAGGCCGCGCGGACGGCATTTATGCACACGGATTTGTTGTTTTTCACGAATCGGAACGCCCATGCCGAGGCCTTGTTTCATTTGCACAAGATCGCTAACGATTTGCAAGATTCCGAGCGATCAGCGAAGACGCGCCAGTTACTCAAATCGCGCTACCGCAGTACGCATTGGGCAAGTAAACTATAGAATATTCGTTCGGAAGTCGCTGCCGAACTCGCGTGATCGAATTGCCGTGATGGTTGCGATGTCGGAAGCCGTGTGATTGTGGTTTGTATCGCGCAGTGAATTTCGCGATACCAAAACGCGCCGCTGGATCACGGAACTTAGAGGCAGAAACTGTTGTGGATTCGGCATGTGCCGCGACATATTTTTTTTCGATATTTTTAGACTTTTTGATTTAGAGCCTATCCCAAAAGGGGTCAGACCCTTTGGAGGCGAGCAAAGAATTATCGACTTTTAATCTCCTCGCCGGAGAGGGTCTGACCCCTTTTGGGATAGGCTCTTAGTAGCCAGCGAATATTTCTCGACTAATGAATCACTTTTTTCGCACAAAGGCCATTGATGAAAGCAAATTTACAGCCTATCGATGATGACATGGTAACTGTCGAGCGTTCAGCCACTTCGCACGCGCGATTCGACCGCGAATTCACACCGCGCGGTTCAAGTAGACGATTCGGATCGGCTACCCGGCCAATGGTTTTCGCTTTACTCTTGGCGTTGTCGGTTGTAGGGTTGGGAAGTGTTGCGTTGGCACCAGCGCAACTTGTCGCACAAGATCAAGCGTCGACATCTCCAGAAGGGAGCGATACTCCCGTGGCTGCTCCGGCAAAACGCAATGTGTTGGTTTGGGCGTTTCGCTCGCTGGGCTTCTACTTCGTGATCTTTTTGGCCCTTTCCTTTACGTTAGTAGCATTGGCAGTGATGAATCTGCTCTCAGCCCGTCGCGATAACATTTGCCCCGACCATCTTGTTGAAGGATTCGAGGCGAACTTAAACGAAAAGCGGTATCAAGAGGCTTACGAGTTGGCCAAAAGTGACGAGTCGTTTTTGGGGAACGTTTTGTCGAGTGGGCTGGCGAAGCTCTCATCGGGTTACAGCCATGCGATTGAGGCGATGCAAGAGGTCGGTGAAGAAGAGAGCATGAAGCTAGAACACCGTTTAAGTTACCTTGCCTTGATCGGAACGATCAGCCCTATGATTGGTTTGTTGGGTACCGTCCATGGTATGATCACGTCATTCAACACGATCGCGCAAGCAACTGGCTCACCAGATTCGACCAAATTGGCCGAGGGGATCTCGACCGCTTTGGTCACGACCTTTGCAGGATTGCTGATCGCTATCCCGGCCATCGCTGCGTACAACATTTTACGCAATCGTATCCAGCGGTTGGTGTTAGATGTTGGCATCACCAGCGAAGGCTTGATGAGTCGCTTTGAGAACGTGGGTGGAGACAAGAAGGTTTAAGGGGATATTCTGGCTGATCCGCCCGGCATTGTGGTTTGATCAGAAGTGTATCCACATTCCACCAGCGAGGTTTTTCGATGCGATTTAAAAAGAACAAGCATAAAGTGCTCGAGGGGGACATGACCCCGATGATCGACATGGCGTTTCAATTGATCGCCTTCTTCATGTTGTTGATCAACTTTTCGGAAATCGAAAAGACGGAGCAGGTTAATTTGCCCGATAGCGTGATTGCTCAACCCCCAAAAACTCCTCCTGAATACACGATTTTGCTGAATATGGATTCTGATGGTTCGTTCTTGTTGGGCGCGGAAAGAGTCGAAAGTTTGGATGTTCTGGGCGTGTTGCTGTCGCAGCAAATCAGCATCGCTGCGCGAAGCCGTGTCGATAAAGGGAATATTAATGTAATCATTCGCGCGGATCGAGATGCACCAACCGGCGAGGTGCGGAAACTCATGCGCAAATGCCAAGATTCTGGTTTAGAGACGTTCAGCTTGCGTGTGAAAAGTCAAGTTCGTTGATCGCGGGAACATCCGAGAAAGAGCGCGGTTGTTCCTGCTAGAACGCTGGTTGCTGTAAAAAAAGCTGTTGGAATCGTAATGAAATTTAGACATTCTGATCGAGATAAACAAGAGATCAAGCTGGATATGACGGCAATGATTGATGTCGTCTTCCAACTGCTTATTTTTTTCGTGATGACTTTCAAGACGCCGATTTACGAAGGGGACTTCGGTATCAAAATGCCGCGCGCTTCCAATGCTCCTTCCCAAATGACCGAAACCACGACGAATCCTATGCTCGTCCGATTAATGGCCGACAATGAAGGACATTTGCAGTCCCTGAACATCGTATTTCAGACCGACAGCATTAATTACAATTTCGACCCGAATAATCCGGCTGGTATCTTTCGTGCTTTAAATGAATATGTGATTGGTATTGTGGGCGGACAACGCACGCCTACAGGCGGAGATATTGAGGCGGAACTGGAAATCGATTTCCAGTTGAGGTACGACTATACGGTCAAGGCGATTGAAGCGGTGTCTGGATACCGTGAAGGGGACCAGGTGGTTACGCTCATCGAAAAAATTAACTTCAAAGACACTCAGTAAACAACCCAGCTTTCCGTGGGCCGTTTTTTGCGTTTTGCTTTTTTCTGTTTGCGGAACCTTCCAGCATCAACGGCGTCATCCCCGATTCCCCTGCAAAGTACGGCGAGTACCTTGGGTGATGGAATTGGTATGCCGTTTGGCGTCACGATTCGATCGAATCAGCTCGTTGGAAACGACGTGCCAGCCACACAATATTAGACATGGTCAGACTAAGCGGCGAAGTTGTCCGAGGCACGTCGAATTTGTGCTTCCAATTGCGGTTCAGCGTGTAACAACTCTGCGAAGAATGTTCGTATTTCCGGAAGCGATGGGCCAATTTTCCCCAATGCCCAGATAGCCCGTGCCGCCAAGATTTTGGCTTGTTCAGAGCTACCGTTCCTTTGCTCGTGTGAAGTCTCTCCATGCATACGTTGCACGCAATGACGCGTGAACGTGATCAGGTCAGGTATAGCTGATGTTGCGTCTTCTGCTAAGCGCCCGAGAAGAGTTAGTGCCCAGTAGGTAACATCGTGTGAGCTACTTTTTGCTGTTTGAATGTGTTCTAAAAGCGCTGGCAAATCCAACACTTGGGGCGCGCCGCATTCTTCCAGGGCGGCGTTTGCCCATTCGCGCAATGACTCATCGTCCGAGTCGAGCGAATCCAAAAGCAAAAGGGCAGCAGGTGCTGCGTCATGCCCCGCGGCAGCTAAATTCTGCGCCGCGGCAATGCGCTTCTCAATATCAGAGTCCAACAAAAGAGCCTTAAGAACCTCAACAGATTCAGCCATTGCAATCCCGCAGCATGTGGTTGAAGAGAACGAAAAATGAAAAAACAGTTTAACATCAAATGCTAATTCTAGAAACAGAAGTTCGATTGCCTTCTAGGCGGCATTAGAGTGACTTAGGTCAGCCCAGTGCTGCGAATAGCCAACTTGCCCGAATGCGAACGCACGGGGGCACTGCTCGGCGATCGCCAATCGTTTAGACTTAACCTTTTTCAGATAGTTCTTGCACCAGTTTGGCGACCTTTTCCGGGTTGTCGCCTTTTATCAAATGGTCGATTGTCGCTTGGGCTATCCCCAATTTCTTCAAGTGCAATTCCAGGCTCTTCCAATTGCGCTCGCGTTTCTTGCCCTCGGATAGATAGATTTCTGTCACGATCTCTTGAACTCGTTGCAATGCGATGGCATCGCGATTTTCATAGTAGTTCTTGATGACGCGTTCCTGATATCGCGATCGTTCAGTCATTTTCGGTCTCGTTTCATGGTTAGGAATTTTTTAGCGAATTCAGAATCCCATGTTCCCTTTTCGGCGGGCAAACCGCCTTCTTCTCAAAAACCATCGGCCAGGCTGGCAGCATTCTTTAAGCCTAGTGATTTTGGCACTAGGATCGATTGACGACGGTTGGCTCAATCGGCTTAAGCTGAGCCGTTGCCATCCCATTCGGGCTGTCCGCGACCAGAACTAATTTTCAATCGGATCAATCCCCAACTCATCTAGCGATTTCGAAAGCAGGCTGTCGTCATTCGGTTTGGGTTGCAGTGCCACCGATTCGTCTGGTTCGTACTTACGCACAAAAAGTTTATGCATGCGGACCTCCGTGACGATAATCGAGTCCCCTTTTTCAATTGCAAATCCATCGCTAACTGCATCGTAGGATTTTCCGTTAATTTCTACGATGCCGCTGGGCAACATCTTTGATTTTGCTCGACCGGTTTTGCCTTTCAATTTGGGGAGTTCATCATAAATATCGCCTGAGGGCAACACATCCTCGGGGCGAATAGAGCCAATCAATACGCGCTTACCAACAGGCGTTTGCGGCCAAATCTTGAGCAACAAAATTATCAGTAGCGGTAAACTGATGGCCGTTACCATCAGCATGCTTACACCGGCATGAAAACTGCTCATGAAGGCAACGATAATCCCCGAGATGATCAAGATCGCTGCCAATACGCCAAGCAATCCTCCCGACGGAACAAACAATTCCAAAAAGATAACGGCAACACCCAAGGCCAACAAAATGACCGACCAATACATTGGATCCATCGTTATCAAACGCTCCTAACTAAAACGAAAAAAACATTAAGCGGCCGTTTCCCAAGTGCTACCAACAATGGAGGATACTTAGATACCCACCGTATTTACCGGGACTCAACACAATATTTTAACGACAACCTGGTTCAAAGGTAGTCAGCCAACGCACGTTGGCTTGACGCCGGATCATCCGCTTAGACACAGGAACGTGCCAAACATAGCTATCCTTTTCCAGGTCAATTTGGCTCAAACAAACGCTTACGCAAAACGTTGCACCAGCCCAACGATGCAAGTTTGTGCAAAGGCGAAGTCATTTTACCACAATTTTGGACACTTCTCGGTGATCACCTCCAAGGCAACCGAAAAATCGTACTCGTAATCAGCTTTTGCGGTACTCGTACTCCTGCTCGAAACCGCGTGGGCTTGCGAGTACGAGTACCATCTCATTGAGCACGAGTATGAAAATGACGTTAGTAAATGATGTTAGTATTTGGCTGTGGGGAGCAATTAGTGGGTGGTGATTAACGACAAGTCTCGGATTCTATGATTAATTCTTATGCAGAAGTTGTGCTGAATGAAGTGCTGTCTGCTGACCCTATCGACTCGTTACGGAGTGGATTCCATGATTCACTCTCATTGCCGTTGCAAACGGTGCTTTTGCCGACAAAAGAAAGCCCAAAAACTGCATTTTCAGTCTTTGCTGGTGAAGCTCCCTGGTTTGGGTTAAACTTTTAAGCCACTTGCCGAGCCAGAAAAAATTGAAAGGAAACCTGAGTGAGACACCAAAAGATCCTTGTTTGCGTTTACGCCTTATTGATGGCTTCATTGGTTCGTCCAGCAGCCGTCCAGGCTGAAGAGTCAGAACGGAAGCGGCCCAATATCGTTTTTATTTTTTCAGATGACCATGCTGTGCAGGCGATTGGCGCCTATGGCTCAACGTTGAATGAGACGCCGCGGATTGACCAGATCGCACGAGAAGGGATGGTCTTCGATCGCTCATTTTGCGCAAACTCGATTTGCGGGCCGTCGCGAGCGACAATCCTGACTGGCCGCCACAGCCATTTGACTGGATTTATGCGCAATGGCGATCGATTCAATGGAGAACAGCCGACGTTTCCCAAGTTGTTACAGCAAGCCGGATATCAAACGGCGGTTATCGGAAAATGGCACTTGGGAACGCAGCCTACCGGCTTTGATCATTGGGAAGTCCTGGATGACCAAGGGAATTACTATAACCCTGACTTCTTGCAGACGGATGGATCACGCAAGCGTCACGAAGGCTACTGTACTGATTTGATTGGTGATAAATCGTTGCAGTGGCTGGATGCGCGCGATCCGCAACGACCATTCTTGTTGATGTGTCACCACAAAGCACCGCATCGTAATTGGGCTCCGCACCCGCGGCATTTCGGCAAATATCGACTGGGAACGATTCCAGAACCAGAAACCTTGTTTGATGATCTGTCCGGCAGGAGCGAACTGTTGGCAGCCAGCGAGATGTCTATCGCGCGACATTTTTATTGGGGACACGACATGAAGTTCAAGGGAGACAATCCGTTTCCAGCCCATTTCATGTCGGGTCTCAAGAATTCCGAGTATGAGCGGATGACTCCAGCCCAGCGTGAGGAATGGGATCGTTACTATGAACCTGAGAATCGCGCCTTTATCGAGAGATTGGAACGGGAGGAATTGTCCGAGGAAGAGATCACGCGCTGGAAGTACCAGCGATATATGCATGACTACTTAGGCTGCGTTGCCGCTATTGACGAGAACGTCGGTCGGATTTTGGATTATTTGGACTCGCATGGACTGGCTGAGAATACCATTGTGATCTATTGCTCAGATCAAGGTTTCTATCTTGGTGAGCATGGATGGTACGATAAACGTTGGATGTTCGAGGAATCATTGCGCATGCCCTTGTTAGTCCGTTGGCCACGCGTTGTTACGGCCGGCACACGTTCACAGGCGATGATACAAAACATTGACTACGCACCAACATTTTTAGATTTTGCCGGATTAGAACCGCATTCAAACATGCAAGGCACGAGTTTCTTGCCCATCCTCAAAGATGGAGGTCAAGTTCCGAACGGATGGCGTGATGCGATCTATTATGCATTTTACGAGAATGAAGGCGCACACCGCGTTGCTGCTCATGAAGGCGTGCGCACCGATCGCTACAAAGCCATCTATTTTCATGCCACCAATGAATGGAATTTGTTCGATTTGGAAACGGATCCCCATGAAATGCTGAGCAGGCACAATGACCCAGAGTACCAAGTGGTATTAACTGAATTGCAACAGCGTTGGAGGGAACTCCGCGCACATTATCGGGTCCACTCCGCGATCATTCCCGAATCGCGTTGGGCTGAAGAATGGTGGCGTGAGAGATATCAGAAAAAATTGCAAGCAGCGCGAGACTCCGACGTCGATGTAGTGTTTATCGGCGACTCGATTACGCAGTCGTGGGAGGGGGCCGGCAAAGCGACTTGGGACGCGCATTTTGCCAAGCTGAATTCCCTTAATTTGGGTTTCAGCGGCGATCGTACCGAACACGTTCTGTGGCGTCTAAAAAGAAATTCGCTGCAAAACAAACAACCTCAAGCCGTCGTGCTGATGATCGGCACCAACAATACTGGGCATCTCATGCAGTCGCCCAACGAAGTGGCCGAGGGCATCCGCGAAATTGTCGATACGCTTCGCATCCTCGCGCCGCACGCCAAAATCTTGTTGCTTGGAGTGTTCCCACGTGATCAGAATCCGACCGCTGCTGGGCGAATCAACAATGCGGCCATCAACACTTTGATCGGCGAATATCAGGACGACGTCCATATCAAATTCTTAGATCTGACCGACCAGTTCCTCGAAGCGGACGGAACATTGTCTGCCGAGGTGATGCCTGATTATCTCCATCTCAGCAGCGAAGGTTATCGTCGCTGGGCGGATGGCATTTTGCCGACACTCCGCGAATGGAATATTATCTCCGATTGAACGGTAGAGACTGTATGCTTGCGGCTCTCTTACCCTAAACGCTTCGCCCAGAATTCAACTTGCCAGCTCGTCTTGAGCAAATACGTGTTGAATGCCGCATTGATCAAGTGTCGTTGCTCCAGTTGTGTCGTACAAATGGGTCGCGAAACGAGTAAGCCGTGAATAACCGAACCAATCGCTGGAGTCAGTGAAATTCGTTTTCAAGTGCGATGAAATTTCGGGATAAGGGAGCCAGTGAAATTGTCTGTGGTGAATTCATTCCGCAACGTCGATAAAAGTCAAAATAGGTTTCAGGTGCTGGCTGATCCTTCGGCCTTGCGCGAGTGTTGCGATTCTGGTATTGGGTTGACTATCCAAGCGTCAAGATCCGCAAAATCGGTTTGAATTTTACGAACCTAACTTGACTAAGCATGCGGCAGCTTCGAGGTTCCGCGGACGTAATCTACCCTTTAGTTGCTTCGAGCGCCTTGGTTTCGCAAGTGTTTGCGAGGTTGGATCCAAGGGACAGGAGCAATTTGAATATGGATCGTCAACCGACAGTCGCTAATGCATGTGGATGCGTTGCAGATTGTTTAACCCATGCGCAGGCCCGTACCGGCGGATAAACCTGAAAAGGAACTGAACGGTTGCCTGTTCTCCTGAGACCTCCGCTGAAATTGGAGTTAGTTAAGTGATTGCTTCGCGCCCCAGTTCGTATGATCAATTCGGCACGGACAAACGTCGGACAGGCGACCTTTGGATTCCAGGGTTGGCTTGGTTGCTCGTCTTGTTAGCTTGTGCTTTATCGATCTCGCCAAATGTCGCGGATCCGGATCTCTGGGGGCATGTGCAGTATGGTCGTGACATCATCGCGGAGCGCGCTATTCCCGTCTTTACGAAATACTCGTTTACGGCCGAGAACCAGCGTTGGATCAACCACGAAAATTTGTCTGAAATCATCATGGCTTGGGTTGCCGATACACTTGGTCCTCTGGGATTGGTTCAAGGCAAGTTGATCTTAGGTATGTTGCTTGTCGTCGCGATGGTGATCTATAACCATCGCCAAGGTATCGGTATGGTGCCAAATGCGATATTGGCATTGTTGGTTTCGAGCAATCTCGCTTTCCACTGGAGTATCCGACCTCAATTGGCAACGTTCGTGTGTTTTGCGGCACTCTTGATCGTGTTGCAGCGCAGCTTCGCGGGTTGGCGCGACCATTGGCATCTACGTTTGCCAAGTAAGTGGTTTGATGCGAGCAAGTCAACTTCGGCTAATGAACTCGGTTATGATTCGCGAAGGCTTCGCTTATTATGGCTGGTTTTTCCGATTTTTGTCGTGTGGACGAACTCGCACGGTGGATTCGCCGCAGGATTGGCAATCTTGGGGCTTTATCTACTAATGCGGGCGGTTGAGGCCCTTAGTCGGCGTGGCTCGCGAGGTTGGGGTCTAACGCGCCGCATGGTACTCATGTTGTGCTTGGCCGTGCTCGCATCCTTGATCAACCCGTATAGTTTTCAGTTGCACTCTTGGCTAGTCGGCTCGGTCGGTACGCCACGCCCGGAAATTTTGGACTGGCAAAACTTCCAATTGTTCACGATCGTGGGTTTCAAATTTTGGTTGATGCTGGGAGTTGCCGGATTCGCCCTGCTCGCTTCGAAACAGAAACAAGATGCTACCCAGTTAATGCTCATGTCTGTTTTGTTGTGGCAGTCCCTGTTGCATTTTAGGCACGTGCCATTCCTTGCTCTAATGATTGGTTTTTGGGTTGGTCCGCATTTGCAAGCAGCTTTGCAACGGTTTCAAGTATTTGCTGGAGAACTAGTGTTGAGTTTGGCGGTCCGACGGTTGGTGATCACAGGCTTAACGATGGCTTGCGGGATCGTTGCCTTTTGCTTGGTTTACCGAGCAAATGATCTGCGTGTGGAGCGCAGTGAGTACCCGGTGGCTGCAATGCAGTTTATGCATGACCACAATATTCGCGGACGCATGGTCGTCACATTCAACTGGGCCCAATACGCCATTGCCGCGTTTTGCGTAGATGAGCACCTCGTGCAAGATGGTGAAGGCCAACTCGCTAGAAGCTCCATCAGCTTCGACGGTCGCTTTCGCACTGCTTTCCCACAGACATTAATCGACGCCCACTTTGACTTCCTGTATGGCGATCGACCGATTCCACGCTACCGCGACGCCAAATCTGGCTCCATCGATCCGCAACGAATTTTGGAATACGGCGATCCTGAAATCGTTTTGCTTGCCAGGTTCGGTGAGTACAGCCAACAGAATATGCAAGCCTTTGCGGATCGTTGGGTCCTGCTTTACCAAGATGAAATTTCCCAAGTATGGGGGACGCGTCAACGATTTGATCAAGCCGATAGCCCAGATTACATACCGGTAGCCCAACGCGAGATTGGCAACACAAAACAAATTGGAAGTGTTACATGGCCAGCACTGCCGGTTAACCGCAACAAATTGCAAAAGGTGCAGCGCATTGAATCTAGTCCCGAGACAAAGCCGCAAGAAATCGATGGGGCAGGACCTAGCCATGAACATCGTTTATAGCCACCTGCCGTATCCCGTATCCACGACTGTAAATTTTCCCATATAATCATTTAGCCCACTACGTAACGCCTATGAGTACCGTTGAAGTGCCACGTTCCAAAAGCCAAACGAGCCGCACCGATTTGTTGATCCAACAGGTCACGGAACGCTTGGATTGCCTGAATGACTTGCTGCAAAGTGAAATTGAATCCTACAGCAAATCCGAGCCTGAACCCGGATTTGTCTGGCCCAAAGATTTCAAGTTGTCCGTCGTCATCCCGATCTACAATGAGCGGCACACAGTCACCCGAGTATTATGCCGTGTGGCAGCTTTGCCTGTGCCTAAAGAGATCATCATCGTCGACGATTGCAGCACTGATGGAACGTCCGATGTGCTGCGACAATTTGAGGGCATACCCAATCTCAACCTAGTGTTCAAACAAAAGAATGCTGGCAAAGGTGCCGCGTTGCGAACGGGATTCAGTCACGTTTCCGGCGACATCGTGATTGTCCAAGATGCGGACTTGGAATACGATCCGCGGGATATTCCGGCTTTGTTGTTGCCTATTCTGCGTGGTGAAGCGGATATCGTCTACGGTTCGCGATTCATCGATCCGAAGACAAAGGGCTTGTCGTTGATTCATCGGTTTGGAAATCGTCTGTTGACGATGGCGTCCAATGCGTTCAGCGGGCTCAAATTGACCGATATGGAGACCTGTTATAAAGCGATTACACGAGAAGCGCTGCAATGTGTCGAACTTGCACAAAATCGCTTTGGTGTCGAGCCTGAAATTACGGCCAAACTTGCCAGACGAGGATTTCGGTTCGTGGAGGTACCTATTTCCTATAAAGCCCGTGGTTACGCCGAGGGCAAAAAAATTGGAATCAAAGATCTGGTCAAAGCCATCTATTGCATTGGCCGCTATGGTGTCAGCGACTAAAATTCAGGAGTTGCCATTATCCGTCGGAATCAGTTCGTGTTTTGCGCATCGCTAAACTTCGAATGATCCAGTGACTTGGGATGCATAAACTGCGGTCACGTACCGGTCGCCGTGTCACCCCAACCAAAGCCGAAACGAGTCGTTTTGCTTTTGTCTCCCAGAGGGACTTGTCAGTGAAACAATAACTTCGTTGCCACGTTTTCGTCAGATTATTGTATAGCTTTGCGGAGCCCTACATGAACACTTCGGTTTTCAAATGTATTTTGCCGTGCCAGCGGAACATATTGTTTTGGGGTGTCCTCTTCAATGTTTGGTTTGCATGTGCGACTCTAGACTTACTCGCCCAAGGGAATCGGGTCGAATTGGAGATCTTGATTGGCAATGAAGTCGGGATTGATCAGCGGCAGGCATGGGTGGAGTTATTGGGTCAAGCTGGTGCTGATGCAGTGCGTATGCGGTCAGCCGGCGGCAGCGACGAAATTCGGGTGACTTCGACTCCGATGGGGGATCGGGAACTCTGCAAACTCGTGGGCCAATTGACCGCGCGAAACCAATTGGTATTGCCGGGGGGAACATTTTCACAACGTGATGTGGCCGCCATTCGAGCTTTGATTCAGCGGATTCGCGATGATGGTGCGCGGGTCGCATTGAGTGAGAAGAAGGCCTTTGGCTTAACTGCCGAACAACTTGTCGGTTTGCACCGAGAACTTGCACTTGGCTATAACGAGACCACCAAAGGGGTAGCGGTTGCTGAAATCGTGGAAAAAATTCGTCGACAAGTCACTTTGCCGCTTGAGCTAACCGCGGATGCTCGCCGAGCGTTGGCAGAACCCTACTTGATTGAAGACGAGTTGTTTGGGCTTTCCGCAGGTACGGTTTTGGCCGCCGTGCTGCGCCCCGTCGGCTTGGTGGCCGTGCCGCAGCGTCCGCAGGGGGGCGAAATCCGCATGGCCATTGTCGACAGCCAGCAAGCCGATGAGCATTGGCCAATCGGCTGGCCGCATGAGGGCTCCGAAAGCAGTTTGGCGCCTGAAATCTATCGCACCTTTAGTTTGCGTGTCGAGAATATCCCGCTGCGCGATGTGCTTGATGCCATTGAGAAGAAGGCCGCGATGAACTTTTTATACGACTATAACTCGTTGGCTGAGAAGGGCATTGAACTGAATGACGTCGAAGTTACCTTGGTCGATCAGAAAATTGCTTATGCCAGTGCCGTCAGGAAGCTGCTGCGAAGTTCGCGATTGAGTGTCAAAGCGGAATTGCGCAAAGATGAGGCTGGAAAGCCATTCTTTTGGTTCACGCGAATTCGTTAACGTTGCGGTAGCATTTGAGCGTGCAACTGTCGTGGTATGCAGCTCAATTCCTTGAATTTGATTAAAAATCCAATCTGCATGATGCGTTACCTGATGTTGTTCGCGGTTTTTTGTAGTTGTCATTGGTTGGCAGAATGCGCTGATCTTGGCAATCTGTTGAGCGCCTCGCCTCTACAGTCAGCGCAAGACGAAACGCCAGATTCTCGAACGGACGTCCGTGCGCCCACGCGGCGGGATGCCGATTTTCCAATCAATGCCGAATTGGTGCTGGCTAATGGGATTGGCAAAACTTCCGGCAAGTACATCGATTTATACTCTGACTTGCGTGACGAAGACACGCTCAGCGATTTGGTAAAACTGTTTGATAGTGCGGTAGATTTTTGGCGAGATTACTTTTCCATCAGCTCGGCAAAGCTACAAGGTTGGCGTGCTAAGGCAATGGTGATGGTGGACAAGAGCCGATTTCTGGCCGCTGGTCTCTTTCCGTCTGATCTCCCGGATTTTCCGGCCGGCTATCAGGTTGGCGACTTAGTTTGGCTATATGTCCAACCCGGCGAGTACTACACTCGGCATCTCTTGTTGCATGAAGGAACACATGCCTTTATGTGGCGGTTCTTGGGTGGCCTGGGAGCGCCTTGGTATTCCGAGGGGATGGCGGAAATGTTGGCAATTCACCGCTGGGACGGTGGCGAACTCCTGATGAACTACAAACAAGCGCGCAGGGAGGAGTTGCCGTATTGGGGCCGAGTCAAGTTGATTCGCGATGCTGTTGCTCAACAAAAAATGTTAACCTTGGAAGAGGTGATGGCGGCAGAAATCGCTAACTTCCGTGAACTGAATTGGTATGCATGGGCTTGGGCGGCCTGTTTGTTCTTTGACTCTCACCCGAAGTGGAGTGACACATTCAAGGGACTTAAAAAGTACGCGGATGAATCTGCCGCACGAACGAGCACACGCTTCTGGCGCTCGATGCGAAGCCATCATGCCGAACTGAATCGAGAGTGGAGCCTGTTCATTCAAGAATTGGATTATGGAATCGAGACTGAACGAATGTTTGTTGTTCCGGCAGAACCAGCGGAAGAAGACACTTGGACTATAAGTGCGGAGCGAGGCTGGCATGATACCGGGCTTAGCATCGAACCAGGGGAGACGATTGATATCGTCGCAACCGGTCGCTTCGTGATTCGTCGCGACACGCGCACGTGGTACAGCGAGGCCAATGGGGTAACGGTGGAGTATGTTTCCGGATTTCCATTAGGCCAACTCCTCGCGGCAGTTGTGCAAGACGATGGTGCTGGAATCGTATGGCTCAGTCCGCAGTCCGTGGGTGCAAAAGCGTCTATCGCCAGTGAATCCGCCGGAAAACTCTACCTAAAAATTAACGATCATCCAGCCGAGCGCGGCGACAATGAAGGTGCATTGAGCGTTCGAATTCGCGTACACCGTTGACGAACCTTTGAATTTTGGGCTCATCGACTGTCGACAGATCGGTCGCTTGGTGATGCAACGGCTTCAACCCCGACGTTGTCTTACAGTCTTGGATTGCGTTACCGATAAGTCGCATCAAATGCTGGACAAGATCATGGCGGATATCAACCAACAAAGCTCCTTTTTACAAGTCTGCCGCTTTGGTGATCAAGGTTATTAGAACGGTGAAGAAGGTGGCTTTGTGGTGAGGTGTTTAGGCTTGTTATTCGGGAAGGGCCGGGATCAAGATGCCGTTCTTCACTCATTTTCAGAGGATATTAGGCTCTGAATCGCTAATTTGATTCACTTGACCCGTTGGCTTGACGCGCGTGGAATCGCTTGATCAAATTAACCCGATGGCCGGGTGTAAAATTGCTGGCCATTTTTTATAAACCCGATCGTGTTTTTCTACGCAGGCAAATTTCCAAATGAGCTTTATTCAATCCCAAGATGCGGAACTATGGAACTTCATTGTCGCCGAATCGCACCGACAACAAGACGGTCTGGAGATGATTGCCAGTGAAAACTACACGAGTTTGGCCGTAATGGAAGCCGTGGGAAGCATCCTCACGAATAAATATGCTGAAGGTTACCCTGGTCGTCGCTACTATGGTGGATGCGAATATGTGGATGAGATCGAGACGCTTGCCTGCGACCGCGCGAAATCGTTGTTTGGTGCCGAGTTTGCCAACGTACAACCTCACTCAGGATCCCAGGCTAACCAAGCCGTCTATATGACGCTGTTGCAACCCGGCGATAAAGTGTTAGGTTTGGATTTAGCCCATGGCGGACATTTGACGCATGGCATGCATTTGAATAGCTCGGGGAAGCTTTACGATTTCGTGCACTACGGAGTGCGAGAGTCGGATCATCGCATTGACTTCGATCAGGTAGCGGCTTTGGCGAAACAGCACCGACCTAAGTTGATTGTGGCTGGAGCAAGTGCCTACCCAAGAGAGATTCCACATGCAAAGTTCGCAGAGATCGCGGCCGATGTCGGTGCGAAACTGTTTGTCGACATCGCGCATTACGCTGGCTTGGTGGCAGCAGGCTTGCATGACAATCCAGTTCCGGTAGCCGACTTCGTCACGACGACAACGCACAAAACGCTACGCGGCCCTCGCGCCGGACTAATTCTGTGCAAAAACGAATATGCCAAGGACGTAAATCGCAGCGTTTTCCCAGGCAATCAAGGTGGTCCGCTAATGCACGCGATTGCTGGTAAAGCCGTTTGCTTTCGTGAGGCTGCCCAACCGGAATTCAAAGTGTATGCACGTCATGTGATTGACAATGCCAAGACTGTGGCCGAGACGTTAGCCATTGGTGGTTTGCGCGTGATTAGCGGTGGAACCGATAACCATCTGATTCTGGTTGACGTGACGCCTTTGGGAATCTCTGGAAGTCAAGCGGAAACTGCATTGGGCCGTTGCGGCATTACAGTCAACAAGAATATGATCCCGTACGATCAGCGTAAACCACTTGACCCTAGCGGCATTCGCATTGGCACTCCCGCTTTGACCACGCGCGGTATGGGAACCGAACAGATGAAAACGATTAGTGGGTGGATCGTTGACGCTTTGCGTCATATCGATGACGAGACGAGAATCTCGCGTATCCGGCAAGAGGTCAGTGAACTATGCCAACACTTTCCGGTGCCCGCCGCTGGCGTTTCCGTATGAGGCATTGGGTCGCGCGGTGCCAATCCCACTCGCTGCACGACCAAATCGTTATCCAGGCCAGTAGCAGTATCGTGAGGGTCGTCCAGGTTAGCGGATCGATGGCCGGAGTTGCGTCGACGAAGGCAATTTCCCGGTCCGCTTCTGCGCGGGCCAAGTACCATTGAGCAAGCGCGTCATTACTTGCGTCAGAAACCACTGCAGCGGTTAGTTTGGCTGGTCCGAAAAACTCTTGCAGAGTTGCGGACACCAGCGCGGTTGGTTCAGCTTTTTCGGTTAAAAAAATTGAACCGAGAAGAGCGAGATTACAGCATAGCAATAAGCGTAGTACCATGACTTTTGGAATGAACTGGTTGGCCAAAGAATTACGTTTGCAATAGCTGGAACCATCCTCGCCAGCTTGTCCACACTGGGCGTCAAGCGAGCTGTCTCCGAATGATTCTTCCACAAAATCCTTGCCGAAACTCACTGAATTTTGGTAACAATGGCCGGCGGGCACATGTCCAAAGTCAGCGAGTACGTAAGCTTCACGATAATTAATGCACGCGGCAGTGTGAGTGTTTTTGCCGATGAATCGTGGGATTTCTTGAATTGAAGCTGGCGCAGTTGTCACACACGGTACAGACCGTGTGAGTGGTAAGGCTGTGAGATTTGATCGAATGAAAGAATCATGATCGGAGCTAATTCAATGCGTCGCGCAAATTCGAAGATATTTTTAGTGATGCCGTTACTTATTTGCGCGGTAAAATTAAGGTAGGGAGTTATTTGAGTTGGGGCATCGGACGCCGCAAAAGTCGTTTTTGGTGAAGGTGGTCCACCGATGACCGAACAAACTCGCGCATATCGACGGCAGTTGTTGTTGGAGGCCGAGGGCTATTTGGAATTGGCCGTCGCCCTCGATGACCGTTGGCCTCTGGAAGATGCACAGCGTGACGTGCTGACATCGCGCTGTCTGGAGGCACTCGATAAAATTGAAAATCCAAAGGGACGACAAGCACAAATTCATTACCTGCGCGGGCAGGCTTTGCGGCTGAAGAATCAATTTGAGGCCGCCATCGAATCGCTTGAGCTTTCCTGGCACTTGGAAAGCCACAACGTTCACACATGCCTGGCATTGGGTTGGTGCTATAAGCGGCTGGGCCGGATCGACGACGCAATTGAGGCGATGCAGTTGGGTCTTAGCGTTGATCCGCATAGCGCGATATTGCACTATAATCTCGCCTGTTATCTCGCACTCTGCAAACGAGCTCGCGCGGCCATCAAACATTTGGCCATCGCCTTGGACATTCAAGGCTCCCTGATCAATCTCATTTCCGAAGAGAGTGATTTCGATCCAATTCGGGAAATGCCGTGTTTTGCTAAGTTCTCGCGTATGTTGAGTTAACGCCGAGCCAACGGCCATGCGTCGACTTGCGAAACCGCGCGGCACGTCGGTGTTCACTGCAGTTTATTTGACCTGTAGACGGCTACCGATCGAGTTCCCAGTAGTCGATAACGTGTCCATCGTTCCGCTTCAGCAGGTGAATCCACAGGTCCAATCGTAAGTGGGACGACAGAAAACGGGTTGAGCCATCGCAAAATGCAACGTTCGTTCCATTGGGATATAACCCAAAAAAGTGTTCCAGCGTTTCCAATTCAAGACTATCGGTATTGATGCCGTCATCCGGTTTTGTCCAAGGTACCGCCAAAGTGTCGTTTACCTCAACCAGCATGAGTGTGTTCGATAGGCCATCGGTAATATCGGCCAATCTGATACCGGTGTCCGCACGATTCGCACTGGGCGCGATCAGGACTCCTTGCTCGCCCCCCACACCCAAATAAACGGTCATGCCTGGATCGGCTTCGCTTCGCGGAGAACGAAAGATATCTGGCATTCGTTCCAGGAGGGCCAAATTGTGCTCGCTATCCCATGGCTCATCCAGACGGAATTCGCGGTACAGAGCTTCCTGCTCCACAAACGGAAGTAAGTGCACACGCCAACTTAAGAGGCGATTTCCGTCGGCGTCAGTCGAATAAGCAGCCGGGAATCGGCGATAAGCGGACTCAAAGTTAAAGGCGGCGATGGCCAGTTGTCGCAGGTTGTTCATCGAAGTGGTGCGATGAGCGGCGGTACGAACCTGTTGGACTGCAGGCAAAATCAAGGCGATGGCCACAGGTGCCAAAAAGGAAGTGTCGATGGCGGGAAACGTCGTGTAAGATTCGATTTCAATGCCACGTTCCGATCGACGTACGGTGGATACAGATGGAGCCAAATGGCGGTGAATGACCCGCGCCGGCGGCAAATCGATGGAGCGAAGAAAATCCGCCACGGATCCACCATCGTCGAGAGCGAATTCCGAAGCGAATCCACTTCCCATGGAAAAGATCATCTGGCCGTACAAGTACATGAACTCGAATTGTTTCGCTGTGTCGATGTACGTCAAACCAATGAATTGCTCATCCATACGGGAAACTCGATTCGCCCGCACGAAGTCACCAAAGTTTTCATCCGTCACTAATTTTTCGAATTCCATTCCGCCGACCATTGTTTTAATCATGGCGGGGAAAAGCGTGATAATCAATTTGTCTTCTGTCAACGTCCAGCTTGGTTCAAAAGGGGCTCCGACGGTCGAGAAATTAAGGGTGTAAACTTTGTAAATGCCCTCCTCGCGTTGTTGGAACTTTGGGCTAAACGACGAACCCTCAAATTCGGCAGCAAGGATCTCGGCGAAGCGACTTAGGGCTCGCGATAGCCCGTCAGAGTTCTGAACGTCGACGGTCAGGGCAAGTCCAGTGAGCCATCCGTCAGCAGCTCCATTGAAGAGTGTCCAAGTAGACCCGAGGTTGGCTAAGATATCTTGCTTGACGTCGATACCAGTTTCCTCGCGTATAGAATTAAGCGTATCATCCAATTCAGAAGACCCGTACGGAGCAAAACGTTCTAGCAATTCATACGTATAGGCTAAGACCTTTTGGGGGTCGAGCGATACAGCGACGGCAAACATCGAATCGGCCGGAAGGTGCCCCAATTGCGATGCCACAATGCCTTCGTCAGCAAACAGAGAGAAGATTCCCTGTGGCAGGCGACTAAATCGCAAAAACACACGGCTGACCGCTTCCTTCTCGGAGAATCCTGCAGATGATTCGATGGCTTCGAGTGAATCAAGGCCCAACGCAGATACGATCGCTGCGGCTTCCGGGCCACCAATCGGCAACAATAGCTCTCGAATGCGGTTCACGTCGACATACCCAACCGTGTTGACGCGTTTTAATGGTTGACGCTGTAAAAGCTCAGCTAACCACTCCGGAGGATTATTTGCCGCCATGCGGCGAATCGCAGCGCCAAGTTGCTGTTGCCCCAGAGCGATCGTCAAATAGGAATCGACACTGCCAACTAAGAACTCTGGATTGGATGATTCTTGTGTTTCGATCACGAAAAAGGTGCGACCTGCTATTTCGGTAGTTTGTAGCTCGCGGTTTTCAGAAGCAAATATCGTCGCAAGATCCTCAGCGATCACGGCAGCTCGCTCACCGACATCCAACCACAACGCTCCACTGATCGTAGGGGGTTGTTCGTCATCTCCAAATTGTATGTGCTCTAAGTACAGACAACCTGCTCGTTTCAACAAGGCTTCCAAGATGCTCGGGAATGTACGAGCAAAGGCCGCCTGCTTTTCTGGTGGAGCTGAGTCCATCATTTGCGGGGCGAAACGCCCCACTGCTTCAATTACACTATCGACAAACCGGCGTACGTCCGGTTCGGCAAGCAAACGCTCGGCTGGATTCGTGGATGAAATGTCGAATTCGAAACCATGGTTCCAGCCCGAGTAAAAGTAGCACGTCTCGGGCGCGAGTCGAGCAACCGGATGATCGAATTTGTTAATTGTCTGCGGCATTCCGTCGACCGCAAGCAACGGCATGCACAAGAAAGCGATGGCGAATTTGTAAAACGACTGAATGGTGCGTGGTGCGAGCATAGGGCGATTCCCAAGTATCGAATAGATGAAACGATCGTTCATTGTATATCAGAGAAACAATGGCAAACTAGTGGCTTCATCCGAAATCTGGAAAGCGGCATGTCGCCCTGAGGCGATTTCCCATTGGCAATTTAGAACACGTGAGCACGACCAAACGGTGTGATTTTCGTGCGCATGGCCCCAGTCCCTCTCGGTAGAGCACGATCGTTCAATCGGGAGAAGTTCAGGTCCAAGAATTCCGCTGTGATTAGCATGCCATGCACGTAAAAAGGCATTTACCTTTAAATAATTACATGACTTGTTCATCATAGGACTTTGTAAACCGAAATTCCTTGAACAGAATGTTACGGCAGAATTTGCCCAATGTTAAGAAAATTTGATCTGGGACACACTTGGTGCTTCAGACATTCAATCTCTGGCAACGGAACAAAGTTTGAGGACAACCAGCGAACGAAAGAACAGAAATTCAAAAGACCATTCCGCAGTGGTCGGTTGATCGAGTTCGGTATTGCAACTGCCAATTGCTACCGGCAAGACATGGCGTTAATAAATCGAAAACGGCTTTGCGGCAGTAGTCGCCGCAAAGCCGTTTTAAAGTTTAATGTTACACCTAGTGTCGCCAGTCGCTGGCAAGCTGTAAATCGTTGATAGGCTCGCCGAACCGCGCCAGCCACAGCTGGTCAATAATTAACGCATGCGAGATGGAGTAGGCTGTTGCGTGACTCTTCGGGGTGCTTCAGGCACCTGGACTCTCTCCGGTGTTTGGGTGGCAACCGATTGAGGCCCGGAGGTACGCCCCATCATTCTTGGCTGTTGCGAAGCACTTTGATTCATGGCAATTTGGCCTCTCGGCGAACGCATCGTGCGCGAGGCGTAATTGTTTCCGCAACCACCGGTTGGACAATCCCCACTGCTAAAGCCGTGCGAGTAGCCGCCGACGCAGTCGGTACATGCATCGCCGTAAAGATCACAACCTTCACAATATCGTTCTCCATAGAGGCGACCCAGTAACGTCAATACAGGTCGGTAAAATTTTCTTGGAGGTGGGCTGAAGCAACACGGATCGCAGGTGTTGCACGATGGGCCGCAACCAACACGGTGCCCAATGTTATATGTGTAATCAAAGTCGCATGGTTCGTCACATGCGGGCATATGGCTACGCCATTCTCCCAGATATGCTTCGCCGCATCCGGAACCACACAGCAAACGGTTGCGAGCTAAATGAGCCGCGTGTACAGGTCCAGTCGCGAGATGACGTCCTTGCCAATCTGGACCGCAACCGCCACAGTCGCCTCGATGAGTGTATCCTAAGCCTGGCCCGCCGTGGTAAACACCTGGACCTGATAAGCAACCGCTGAAAATCGTGCAACAAGCTGCCATTGCAATCAACATGCTGACGCGCGACATAGTATTCTCCTCGCAAAGTAATCCTTCACAATTGAATATCGTCATGCCAATTCGCTATAATCAGTAAAACTTATTTTTTCGGCAAAGTTTAGCGGGCTTGTCATTCAAGCGTTCAAAAAAAATCGAATCAAGTTAATCCAGGTCGTGACGATTGAATACAAAATCAGCTTCTCTGAATGCATTCCTATTTTTGGCCTTACTCTTGGTATCTGGGTGTGGTCCCAATCGTCATCCGCAGGCACAACGACTCATTGGACTCTGGGAATTGAGCACCGACGTAAATGACTTGTCGGATGCGTCTCTCACCCGCGATTCGCTAGCATCAAAGGCGATGGCCGAATCGCGCAAAATCGATCGTACAGTCGAATTGGACGACTTGATGACGATTGAATTCAAATCAAATGCTCAACTGCAAACGAAGGCGATGCAGATAAAACAAGGAACATGGCATTTCGTCAGTTATTCGCCCGCCGACGATACAGTCCAAATTTCGTGTCGACTCGCTAACGAAGAACCAGTGACCATCGACGTACGTTTTATCCAAGATGACTTGATGATCATGATCCCTCCCAATATTCATGTGTTGGGGAAAGAGATGCTCTTCCGTCGTCAATTTTCAAGTAACAAGTAGTGCTCAGGCTGAAATCAGCCAGAGGTCGCATTACTTGTGAATCGCCAATGTGTAGAGTGACGTTTTTTGTGAACAACGACTGAATCAACATGGACAAGCAGATTGATAACGAGCACGAAGAAATCGACGACCTTGAAGGGGGTTTTGATGGTGTTGCAGACGAGGGATTCGAAGCGCCAATTGATAGTGATCAACAGGAACCCCATTTCAGTGGACTCAATCGGCTATTGGTGAGCTTTATCTTGGTCGCGGGCGTGTACGTGGGACTGATGGTTGGGCTGACAATGGCGTATGTCGGGTTACTAGCTTGGTTGTCGCCTGCGGGTTTTGAGTTGTTAGGCGAAGAGCCTGCGCGATTCGAGCAAGCATTGAAGCAAAATCCGTTGTTGATTTTTCCAACACGTGTAACCGTGTCCTTCTGCGGATGCGGTATCTTGTTGAGTGTCCTAGCTGGCTGGTTTGTGGCTGGGCGAGCAACGTTTTCACCCTTAAGTCATGTCGGTTTCCTTGGCTTTGTGGTTTTCGTAACCATCCTACAGCTTGCGCTGACTAAGCCCGCCGCGCCTGCTTGGCTACTGATGACATGTTTATTTCTGTTTCCGACGGCCATATTCGCAACTGGCTATGCTCGCAGCATGAAATTCCTATGAGCGAAATGAGAAGTTGTTCAAGTTGACATTTTGCGGTGATGACCTGAGAATAACATCTTGTGCATCTACGCGAGTTAAATTTAGAGGTGAAAATGATATCCAAAAGAATACAGGATGCCCTGAATCAACAGATTAATGAGGAGATGGCGTCGGCCTACCACTATTTGGGCATGGCTGCACGCTGTGACCGCTTGGGGTTGCCTGGCTTTGTAAACTGGTTCAAACAACAATACAAAGAAGAACTCAATCATGCCGAGCGGATCTTCAACTATGTATTGGAGCGAAGCGGAGAGGTTGAACTGGACGCCATCGCCAAACCGGATATCAAAGCCAGTAACGCATTGGCCATTTTTGAAGAAGCCTTGCAGCATGAGCGATACATCAGTCAATGCATTTTCAAACTGAAAGACCTTGCCAAAGCTGAATCCGATCACGCCACCGATGTGTTTCTCGAATGGTTTGTCAACGAACAGGTCGAAGAAGAAGCCAACGCCAGAAATGTGATTGATCAATTGAAGTTGATCGACGGCAACCCCAACGGATTGTTCATGATTGATCGAGAATTGGCCCAACGTGTGGCCGAACCTGCAGAAGCATAGTTTGAAAAACCTTTTCGGTTTCCTCGACCGGCTTGAGCATTCTCAAGTTACATCTTCAATGTTGATTCGTTGACGGCAAATTGAGGAAGTGAGGTTGGTTTCGCCAAGCATGCACTTCTTGTCCGACCGTGCGCTTCTTATCCAACCATGAGTCAGGCAATTGGTTTGGCGTAGAATTTCGCCGGAAGATTCGCGCCAGGTCTAGATCGCGGTCAGCCAAGCTGTTCCATGGCGCGAAGTTGCGCGCGGGCTTGCAGGATGGCCCGGTCTCTGGCCTCTTGCTCGGCGGCGTTCGTGGGTCGCAATTTCTTTGCTTGCTTCAATTGATCTTCAACGTCTTCCCGCTTGATTTGGTTAACGGGGATGGCTCGGCCAGTTAAGATGTTCACTTGGTTGTTGGCAATCTGGATGAAACCGCCATCGATGTAAACGCGTTTTTCGCCAGCCGAGCTAGGATAGCGCAGCACGCCGAATCCCAACCTGCCAATCGTCGGGGCGTGCCCCGACAGAACACCGGCTTCTCCGTCGATCAATGGCACGACCACTGAATTGACTTCCTCGTTGATCACGGTGGTCTCGGGCGTTACGACAGAAAGATTGAGTGCCATGTTATCAAATCAAACATCTTGAAGCAGAATCGATTAATTACCGGGTTACCCCACTGAACCAAATATCGGATGCGAACGACTCAGGGAGTCGTTCGCTACTTTCCCCGACGTCAATAAACTCCTGCAGACGTTAAACCGCTGCCGCCATGCGTTTGGCCTGAGCTTCAGCTTGTTCGATCGAGCCGACGTACATGAACGCATCCTCAGGTAGATGGTCCCATTTTCCGTCGCATAATTCTTCAAAGCTGCGGATCGTGTCTTCTAACGGTGTGTTCTCGCCAGACTTGCCCGTAAATACTTCAGCGACGAAGAACGGTTGCGAGAGGAAGCGTTCGATTCGTCGTGCGCGATGCACAACGGTCTTGTCTTCTTCGCTTAGCTCATCCACACCCAAGATGGCAATAATATCTTGCAACTCACGATAACGTTGCAGCGTCGTTTGCACACGCCGCGCGATCGCATAGTGTCTGTCCCCCACATACTGTGGATCAAGGATTCGGCTGGACGATGCCAATGGATCCACAGCCGGATAAATGCCCTTTTCGGAAATTGAACGCTCCAAATAGAGGAAAGCGTCCAGTTGGCCGAAAGCAGTGGCTGGAGCAGGATCCGTGGGGTCGTCCGCAGGAACGTAAACGGCTTGCACCGAAGTGATGGCCCCTCGATTCGTCGACGCGATGCGTTCTTGCAGAGCACCCATTTCGGTTGCCAGCGTTGGTTGATAACCCACGGCAGACGGCATTCGGCCCAGCAATGCGGACACTTCCGAGCCAGCTTGCGAGAAGCGGAAGATATTGTCCACGAAGAGCAGCGTATCCGCACCGGTTTGATCTCGGAAATATTCGGCCATGGTCAAAGCAGACAAGGCCACGCGTAGACGAGCGCCCGGCGGCTCATTCATTTGGCCGAACACCATACACGTCTGCTCGATGACCTTGCGGCCCGTCTTGCCAATTTCCGTTTCCTGCATTTCCAGCCAAAGGTCAGTCCCTTCGCGAGTTCGTTCGCCTACGCCCGCGAACACAGAGTAACCACCGTGGGAACTGGCGATTCGCGCAATCAACTCAGTGAGAATAACGGTTTTTCCCAAACCCGCACCACCGAACAGTCCCGCCTTGCCACCCCGCACAAACGGTGTCAGCAAGTCAATCACCTTGATCCCCGTCTCGAACAACTCTGTACTCGTTGAAAGTTCTTCGACTGCCGGGGCAGGGCGGTGAATTGGACGAGATTCCGTTGCATTGACCGGGCCGCGACCATCGACTGGCTCGCCCAACATATTGAACACGCGACCGAGAGTTGCTTGTCCGACGGGCACGGTTACGGGAGCACCGGTGTCGAAACATTCTTGACCACGTACCATACCGTCAGTGCTGCCTAGAGCCACGCAGCGAACTCGACCGCCACCCAAGTGCTTTGAGATTTCACCCGTCAACTTCTTTTCTGAGCCATCAGCGCTCTTGATGTTGACGGTCACCGCATTATAAATCGGCGGCATCTTGTCTTCTGAGAACTCAGCGTCGAATGTCGAGCCAATCACCTGCGTGACCCGACCGATGTTATTTGAGCTTGCCATGTTTTGATTCCAATTGCGCGTAATGAACTGGTTGATTTATTGTTTCAATATTGCTTGATTTTGTATGACGAAAACGATTCTGTCCCTCGCTCTATCCATCCATGGCTTCGACACCACCAATGATTTCCATGATCTGATTGGTGATCTGGGATTGTCTTGCTCGGTTATAGGTGCGCGACAACATGCCGATCATCTCATTCGCGCTCTCGGTGGCATTTTTCATCGCTACCATGCGAGCAATCTGTTCACTGACGGCCGCATCTAAAAAGCACTTGAATAACTTGACCTTGAAGGACATCGGCACAATTTCCTCCAAGATACTTTCAGCCGACGGAATGAATTGGTAAATCAAAGTTTGTTTCCCTTCGAGCTTCGCCAGTGACGGAGAAGACGTGGGCGATCCGCCACCCAACGAACCTAACGGCAAAAGCGTCTCGTAAACGGCGACTTGGCGAGCGCTGGTCACAAACTGGGTATAGACGACATCCAGGCGATCGATTTCGCCAGCTTCATATTGCAGCAAATACTCGTTCGCGATCTGTTCGACATCATCGTAAGCCGGTCGATCATCAAACTGCAAATAGCGGTTCGTCGTGGGCACATTGCGGAATTTAAACCCGGTCTCACCGCGCTTTCCTGCAACATCTAGAATGACTTCATTCGATGTCAGTTCCGTCAACAGTTTTCGTTGCGCGACGGCCAAGCGAATAACGTTCCCGTTGTAACCGCCGCACAAGCCACGATTCGCTGTCAAAACTAACATCCGCGCACGATTGGTTGTCTCCCGCTGGTTGAGCAGCGGGTGACTGACTTCCAATCCTGCATTGGCTAAATCGCTGACCACACCGGCAATCCGTCGCGTATAGTCACTGGCCGCGGTGGCTCGGTCCATGGCCCGCTTGAAGCGAGCCGTGGCAATTAACTCCATCGTCCGCGTGATCTTTTTGATGTTGCGGATCGACTTGCGCCGTTTATCAAGGACTCTAGGATTTGCCATGAGTAATTACTTGCTCGATCTGTGGTTAAGAGGAAGCTTTGAACGACTTGTTAAACTCAGTGGCGGCGTCACGTACCGCTTTCACGGTTTCATGGCTCCCCTTCATGGCTGCACTGTCGGCTTTATGTTGGTTGACCAAATTCCACACGTCCTTTCTCTTGTCATGCAAGAAGGACAAGAACTCAGCTTCCCAACGCTGGACGTCGCCGACAGGAACTTGGTCCAAGAAGCCATTAGTTCCCAAATAGATGACAATCACTTGGTCAACCACGTTGAGCGGTTTGTATTGCTTTTGCTTGAGCAGCTCCACCATGCGGTACCCGCGATCCAGCTTTGATTGCGTTGCCGCATCCAAGTCGGTACCCAATTGAGCAAATGCTTCCAATTCGCGAAAGGACGCTAAGTCGAGTCGCAAACCGCCGGCCACGTTTCGCATCGCGCGGACTTGTGCGGCACCACCCACGCGGGACACCGAAATACCGGCGTTCATCGCGGGACGCACTCCTTTGAAGAACAAGTCGGGCTGCAAGTAAATCTGTCCGTCCGTGATTGAAATAACGTTGGTGGGGATGTAGGCCGACACTTCACCTTCCAGCGTTTCGATGATGGGGAGCGACGTGATCGAACCACCCCCCAATTCTTTGCTCAATTTCACAGACCGTTCCAATAAACGGCTGTGGCAATAGAAAACGTCACCGGGATACGCCTCACGACCAGGAGGACGACGCATCAACAAGGAGAGTTCGCGATAAGCGACCGCTTGTTTTGACAAATCGTCATAGACCACCAAGCAGTGCTCCCCGTTCCACATGAACTCTTCAGCCATCGCGGTTCCCGAATAAGGCGCGATATACTGCAATGGCGCAGGTGAACTGGCTCCCGACACGATCACGGTCGTGTATTCCAAAGCTCCTGATTCTTGCAAAATCTTGATCACACCGGCTACGCTACTATCTTTCTGGCCGACGGCAACATAGAAGCATTTTACACCGGAATCCTTTTGGTTCATGATCGCATCAATGGCAATGGCTGTCTTACCCGTTTTTCGGTCGCCAATGATCAACTCGCGTTGGCCGCGCCCGATCGGCGTCATGGCATCCACGGCTTTGATGCCTGTCTGCAGCGGTTCAGAAACGGGTTGACGTTCGGCTACGCCTGCGGCAATCACTTCCACTGGGCGGCGTTTCGTCGCATTGATCGGCCCTTTTCCATCCAGTGGATTTCCTAAAGGATCGATCACCCGGCCGATCACTTCTTTGCCAACGGGGACGGAGAGCAATTGCTTCAAGGCCTTAACTTGGTCCCCCTCGTTAATCTTCAGGTAGTCGCCGAGAATAATGGTGCCCACGCTGTTCTCTTCCAGATTGAACGCAAGGCCAATAATCCCGCCAGGGAACTCGACCATTTCACCGGCCGCGACACCAGTGAGACCGTGGACTCGAGCGATACCATCGCCGACCTCTAACACCGTACCGACCTCGCGAACATCGATTTCACTTTCGTATTGCAAAATCTCTTGCTGGATCACAGAGGCGATTTCGTCAGCACTGAATTTCATGAATTACCTCGTATACTGAAGTATGCTTATTTTGGTTGGTCAATTTAAATTGTTATCGTAATTTAAGCTTCTGGTTTTTACCGTGCCACATGCTGCATTCGCGTTACTCGATGCAAGTTGCCGCACACCGCGACGCGTCACACAGCTTAAGGTGTGACAAAACGGTCGATCGATTTTCGTATTTCCAGATTGGTTTTTTCAACGGCCACACGACGGACCTGTTGGAGTTGATTGACAAGGCTGCCGTCGAACACGGTATCGCCGACTTTTACAATGAAGCCACCCACAATTGCTTCATCAACTTCACTCCGTACCTCAACTTCTTTCTGCAGCATCTTTTCGAGTTGCTGCCGCACGCGTTGGCGAATCTCGTCGTCGACTTCAAACGCCGTAATCAACACTGCTTCATCCCGATTTCGCATTTCATTAAACAACTTCTTGGCTGCACGATCGATGGCGTCAACGCAATCGAAGCGGTGTTTGTGACACAGCAACTTAAGAAAGTTGAGAAACTCTGGACTGGCCTTGGCTCTAAAAGCCTTATCCAACACCGCAGACTTTGCGGGCAACGAAATACGGGGTGATTCCAAAACGGAACGCAAGTTTTGAACTTTGGGCAAAACATCAACGACCAATGAATGCAATTCCTCCAACAGTGATTCGAGTTTGCCGCGCGCTTGCCCGACACCAATCAGCGCTTTGGCATAGACGTTGCCGATATGCTGTTGTTCCGAGTCGAAGACAGTTGGAAGTTCGGTTTTTGGATCCATGGTCATGGGTCAATGTTTGCGAATTAGTTCTTTGAAAACTGGTCAGTCTTTGCAAAGCGTTGCAAAGACTGTTCGATCAATTTAGCGTGTGAATTGCGATCAAGTTCACGGCCCAACATGCTCTGCGCTAACGAAACCGCAGAGTCAACGCTGCGCTCAGCCAATTCGCGAACTGCTTGGTCTTTCGCAGTAGCGATTTCAGCCAAAACTTTTTGTTGCTCCTTGGCAGCGGCTTCCTTGGCCTCGGCCACAATCCGGTCTCGCTGGCGATTGCCATCTTCCTTGGCTTCAGCGATCAACCGGGCAACTTCCTCGCTGGCCGCCGCCAACTTCTGGTCATATTGAGCCAGCAGAGCCTGTGCCTGGTCATTCGCCTGTCGTGCGGAGTCAATATTGTCCGCAATGCTCTTCTCGCGTTTTTCCAAACCCTCCATGATCGGATTCCACGCAAATTTCCAAAGCACGAGTATCAAGATCACGAAGATTAACAAACTGAAAATCATCGTGTCGATTTTGATCTGCAGCGGTGGATCTGCCGCATCGGCAGCCAACAACAGATTGAAGGAATCAACTAGAAATGTCGTCATCGACAAGTCCTCTCAAACATGTACCTTATGAGTGTTGCCAAAACCATGCATTGCCAAGCTGCGTCATGCGATCAACGGTCCAACTCACGCTGGATGGATTCCACCCACCGGTTCTCCAGTTGCAACGTATCTTCAGAGCCAAAGCGGGTTTCAGCCACGCCCGTAATCTAACCGACGAACAAACCAAGCAGAATCGCCGCAAACGCAGCACCTTCAATCAGAGCAGCAGCAATAATCATGGCCGTTTGGATTTTGTTGGCCATTTCTGGTTGACGAGCGATGCTTTCGCAAGCTGACGAACCGATGCGACCGATACCCAAACCAGCTCCCAACACGGCCAGACCAGCGCCAACTGTCTTCAAGCCAGGAATTAAGGGAGCGTCTTGGGCGATCAACATCCCTTCGACAGGAGCCTGGGCAGATACTGGAGCGCAGAACAACATTGAGCCAAACAGGACCAAAACAATTGGCAAAAACTTAAGCATGTAAATCTCCAAACAAAAGTGGGTTAATTAAGTGATCGAATTCTTCAAGTAACGATATTTCAATTTGTGTAATCGCTTGGCAAACCAATCCACCACTGGCGATTTGAGATACCTTGGAACGCCTCGAAAACGATTGCTCGATTTCGTCGACGTGTCCAATTCCCAAAAAATCTTGTTAGTGTGGATGCAATGCCGAACCGATAAACAATGCCGCTAAAAATGTGAACACATAGGCCTGGATTAAAGCGACGAGAACTTCCAATAAACCAATGAACAATGAAGCACCAATGGCAGCCGGAATAACACCGGTCGCCAACCACTGCCCCCACGTCACTCCGATAAAACCGACAAACACAGCCAAAACCAAATGCCCCGCGAACATGTTCGCGAACAAACGCACGGCCAACACCATATGTTTCACAAATAAACCAAATACCTCGATCGCCCAAATTCCTAAAGTGATCGGGGCACGCATCAGCCAGGGCAAGTCCAGGTGCGGCGCTTGCGCCGTCCAGAAGCCAACAATCCCCAACTTCTTCATGCCGGAAAACAACACAACTGCGAACACAACCAAAGCCAACGAGATCGTGATGCTGATGTTCCCAGTAGGCGTGCCCAGCAACGGAAACATTCCCATGAAGTTCATGGTCAGAATGAAAAAGAAACTGGTGAGCAATAATGGCAAAAATCGCTTGGCGTCGTGCGAGCCGATACTGGGCTTGGCAATTTCATCACGGACAAAAACGACACCCGCCTCCAACGCATTCCACAGTTTCCCTTGCGGAGGATTTCCTGACTTAATTCGGCGTGCCAAAGCGATGAACAATGCGGCCACCACAATTGCAGCAAACAATTCGACAATGATGAACTTCGTGGGCTGAAACGTAATCGGCCCTAAGTATTGTTCCAGTCCTTTCGGTGCAGCAACCAACGGTTTTTCATCGGTGAATGGACTGAGCTTGGGAATCTTGACCTTGATGATGTCGCTTTCCTTAAGTCCGCCCGGAATCGCGAAATAGCTCTGGTCTTGAACGTGGCCGATCAAATGATCTTGGCCCAAATAATGATCCATTAATGTGCCGCCATGCTGGTCATCGTGGTGATGATCAGCAGCCTGATGATTATGACTTGAATCATGGGCATCGTGCCCAAGGTCCTGCTCGACCAGCGTCGACTTCGCTGGATCTTGATGTTGCCCGGGATCACCTTCAGTCGCTTCGGAGCGTGATTCCTGCGCCCGTTGATCAACACCCTCTTGTTCCTCGCCTTCTTGTTCCACTTCGTTCGCGAACGCGCTGTTCACATTGCCTTCATTTTGCTCGCCGAACGATCCGTCGGAAGCCGGACCAGTCAAGTTGCAAGGCTCGCACTCACCGAATTCGGTCGATCCTGAATTGACATTGTCCCCGACAGCGTTGGCTGGACCAATCGACATTGACGTGGAGGTTGGCATAGCTATGTTTTTTGAGTGAGTTTGAAATTGCAAGTCGACAAACAAGGTTACTGAATGGGCCCCGCTGTACCGTGTTGGCTTACCGCACGATACTTACTAAGGTTAATTCCCACATCCGCCGCAAGCATGACCAAATAAAAAATGACCACGACGAAAACAACTCCATTCTCCATCCAGGGCGAGGAGGAGAATTTCAAAAACAGCAAAAACGCTAAAGGCCCACCGATGCGGATTACCGAGGCGGACAACAAGCGGCTCATCATGAATGTGTCGCCTTGCGGGAACTCACCCACCAAATGAGCCAAGACTCCAGTTGCCAAGCATACGACCCCTGCAACAAGGACCGGTGCAATCGGTACCGCTTCAGTTAACCACGCAAATGCAGTTACCAAGAAGACACATGCGGACAACAAAAGGCAAAGCACGCCAAGTCGTCGCGAAACGGATGCCGCACCACGACCGCCAGTGACATCAAAATCGTTGCTGTGTTCAACCAACCCCGATTCTTTGGATTCACCAGAGGAACGAGACATTGATTAATCACCTCTGCCGTCAATGTCTTTGTGGTTTGATTCCTGCCGATTGACGAATTTGATCAGCTGCCACAAGGAAGCCGACATTCCGAACGCCAATCCCAGAATTGTAAACAGAGGCAGTGTACCCAAATATTTGTCCAGCCAGTAGCCGGGCAAAACCGGGGCAACCATCATGATTCCAATCGTGGTGACGTGAGTTGCCTGTTCAAAGGCTCTAGCAAGAGGCGATCTATCGTCGTTGGAATGGGTCACAAAGACCTCTGTGACAAGTCAGGGTTCAAAGCGAGTTTGTGATCGAACGTGACTGGTCGATTTCGTTTCCGGAACGTGGTTCTGCAATAATCTAACGACGGCGTTTCTCATGGTCAACCGACTTCGGGAAAAATTTCACAATGTCGGCGAGAGGGATGGCGTTCGCGTGAGAAAACTGCAGTTCTCTCCCTCAAAATCATCTCCTATTCAAATGCCTGTCCTTTTAAGATTGAGATGAGTTGGTGGGCTCGATTCGGGAAGCCGGCGCGTACACAAGAATGAAGTGACTGGGCAATTTCGAGGAGTACGGCAGTTGTTGTAACGTCATGGAAATAAAAGACTTGTGATGCAATGCTGGGGAGGATTTTCATTAAAAAATTTGAATGCTAGCCAACCTTCGATTAAGATGGAGAGTAACGAGTGGAATTCGAATTTACTCCCACGTCCATGTTCCTAGCCGGAACTGATGGGTCGAGGCCTCTTCTTATGAGCCGTAACCATTCAGTTCATGGGTGACGAAATGCCGCATGTTCGGTATGTTCATGGAGCGCGACTGTGGGACGATTTTTCAGCCCCGGTTGCCATTTTTGCGACACTTTAACGCGATCGCGGTAGCAGTTTCCACCCATCAATCCAGTAATTCTCATCTGCGGTAGCAGGTGTTTTTCTTTGTCAGCATGACGCTGGCTGCCCCGTAAACCAATGGATTTTCGGCCAGTGTTATGAATTGAAGCGGAAGATTCAGTAATGAATCTGCGCACCTAATATGAATCCGCGCGAAACGTAAATGCGTTTTGGCTTGCCATGTCGTTGACCGCGCAATCCTGGAGAACCAAAAAATGTCGCCTGAATCGCTTAGATCACTTCGCGTAAGAGAACTGGCCGAAATGGCTAGGAAGCGAGGGATTGTAAATTGGCGATCACTCCGCAAAGAAGAACTCGTGCGGGAACTGATCAAAGCACCGACCAAGTCAATTGCCTCCAAGAGCAAAGGTTTAGCAAAACGAGAAGTTGCTTTAAAGGCTAAAGCCAAATCAAGCCATCAAAACGTAAAGTTGCCCAACCCAACGAATCCGATACGCGAACGAGAACGTGCGATTCGAAAACGCGAAAAGCCACAAATAACCTCGGTCCATCTTGTCAACCAGCGTGTGCATAAGATTATTCGTGAGCAAAACCAAGAGAGGCAGCGCGTCAAAAATTTAGCTCGCGATTTTGAGGAAGGGCAATGTGCATCCGAGGGTATTGTGCTGATCGTGCGTGATGCATATTGGTTGCAAGCCTGCTGGTCGATCCAACCTCAAACTATCGAACGTAGCCAAGTCGCCTTAGCGGATGAATGGTATTATGCGCAGCCCGTTATTCGACTCTTGTCCATTCAAGATCACGGGTCAACCCACGGAGTCGAAAATATCGTACGCGACATTCCCATTCATGGTGGGGTACGCAATTGGTACATTGATGTGACCAATCCTCCTGGTGAGTTCCGCGTTGCGTTAGGCTATTTGACGGCTAGTGGCCGCTTTTACCACATCGCCAAGAGCAACATTGTCTCCACTCCCCACCCAGGGAAAAGCGATTTGATGAAAGGGCATTGGGACGACATTGCCGAAAATCACCAAAAGTATTTTGCGTTGAGCGGCGGTTATTCAGAAGGGCGGGCGGCAGAAGAACTTCGCGATGTCTTCGAGAATCAATTGCAGAGGCCGATGCACTCACCCTCTGTCGGACACGCTTCAAGTTTGTCACAACAAAGTTCGTTCAAGTTTGAGGTGAATGCCGAAGTGCACGTTTTTGGGACAGTTGATCCACGTTCCAAGGTTACTTTAGCCGGCGATCCGGTCAAGGTTGAGCCCGACGGATCTTTTTCGGTTCCCATTGCGCTTCCGGATCGGCGACACGTCCTACCGGTTGTGGCACTCAGTCGAGACGGTTCACAACAGCGCACCATTGTGCTGGCCATCGAGAAGAACACTAAGATCATGGAAGCGATCAACTGCGACCAAGACGAACCATAAACAATTGTCGGTTTGCCTTGAATAAGGCAACAATGCCGATTGCGTCAAAAGGCTAAATGATTGGCTACGAGTTTCCGGCTTCGACTTGAGTTTACCGGTGTCCACATGACAACCGAAATTGTCTTGAACTCTACAGTTTTGGCGCGCCAGTGAGCGATGTGAAGATCAGCGACTGGTAAAACGGCGGGAGACTTCCGGTGCCGGCAGTCATACCGCTCGCATGGTCCTTATCCATCCTGGGAAAAGGAATCGACAATCCTGTAGGAAGATTACCTTGTTGAAGATCGACGTCGACTGTGTTTTCTGGTCGATTCTCCACTGACCGTTGTTCACGCGACTGCCACGTCAATAGGGATTATGGAGAGGTCCTTGAAGTGCTGGTTTTTGCACGTTTTTACCGCTCACGCCAGATGGGTTCGTTGGATTGGAATTATGGAATTTCCAGTGCCCATTCATATTGTAAGTTCACCGTTCAAGGTATATTGCCATACATCTGCCAACTTCGTGGATACTTGGCGATTTTAATGTAAGCCCATTGTTCGTCGGACACTGGGCTAGCTTGCGATCAACGGTACGAGACGTTTGCGATAGCGAATTCCGACAAATAGCTCACTGTTGACGGCATCTCTCCAAATGGCTTTTTGCAGATTCATCTTGCCGTGGGTAGCTTGAACTCTTAATATTCATACATCGTCCGCCAACAATCCCTTGCGAACACAGTGAGTGTAATCTATTGTTCATTGGGGTTACGAATATCTTGTGAAAGGCTCATTCATGCATCATTACCCGCTGTCATCAATGTTTCGAGTTCTTGGCGTTTATTGTCTGCTGACATGCTTGGCCGCTTCTGCTTCATTGCGTGTTAATGCCAAGACCGATGACTTGGGAAATCCTAATAAGGAGTTGATCGCATCTGCTCGGATGATCAACACGTATTTGCTTAGGCACCTTTCCAATCGCCGCTTGAGCGATGAAATGTCGCATCGGGCCATGGATCTGTATTTGAAAAACCTTGATCCAATGAAGATGTATTTCATGCAGGCCGATGTTGACGAGTTTGGCAAGCTGGCTCCGCGAATTGGCGAGACCTTCAAAGAAGGAAAGCTCGATATCGCATTCGTTGTGTTTAAGCGCTATATGCAACGGGTCGATGAGCGGGCGGCCAAAGTGGCAGATATTGTCAACGCTGATCATGATTTTTCCGTCGATGAATACTTGGTCACCGATCGCAAGTTGATTTCTTATGCTGCGAACGAAGAAGAAATGCGCGATCGTTGGCGACAGCGCATCAAGTACAATTTATTGTTGTATGAAAATGACGAGAAGGCTTTTGGTCGAGATCCGAAAGAGAGGCTAATTCGTCGGTACCAATCATACGCTAATCGCATGCATAACTACAAGAATGAAGATGTGGCCGAAGTCTATATCACATCGATCACCAATAGTTTTGATCCGCACACGTCATATCTAGCAAAGTCCACCTTCGAGAGCTTCTTGATAAATATGCGACTTGAGTTGGAAGGGATTGGAGCAACTTTACGGTCAACAGATGATGGACTGACGGAGATCGTGAGCATTGTTGCCGAGGGTGCTGCGGATAGACAAGGAGAACTTAAGGTTGAGGACAAGATTGTTGCCGTTGGCCAAGTAGATGCGTCTGGCAATTTGGTTGGCGAGATGATTGACATCACGGATTGGAAGCTTGACGAAGTCGTGCAAATGATCCGAGGAAAAGCGGGTACGACCGTGCGGCTCGGCGTATTGTCAGCCAACAATGAGGTAAAGACGATCGATATCACGCGTGAAAAAGTGGAGCTAAAGGACAGCGCCGCCAAGGGTGAGGTTTTCGACGCGGGGCAAAAAGCCAACGGCGAACCATACAAGATCGGAGTCATCGATTTACCCAGTTTTTACGCAGATATGGGGGATACCCGCACCGCTCTATCGCGCAGTACAACTCGTGACGTGGCCCGCATTCTGGAAGGCTTTAATCGCGGAGGAGTCGATTGTGTAGTCTTGGATTTGCGCCGCAATGGCGGTGGCAGTTTGCGGGAAGCCATCGATTGTACGGGTCTGTTTATCGATCGCGGTCCGGTTGTGCAGATCAAGGACTTTATTGGCAACACCGAGGCGTTGGAAGATACCACCCGTGGCATGGCGTGGACAGGGCCATTGGTAGTGCTGACGAGTCGATTTAGTGCCAGCGCCAGTGAGATTTTGGCCGGTGCCATCAAAGACTATCATCGCGGCATCGTTGTCGGCGATACGACGACCCATGGTAAGGGAACGGTGCAAACCTTGGTGGATTTGAGTGAAGAATTCTATCGCCGCCGCGTCGAAGACAAAAAATTTGGTGCTTTGAAGTTAACCATCCAGCAATTCTATCGTCCGAATGGGGATAGCACTCAATTGAAAGGTGTTCCCTCTGATGTGGTGTTGCCGTCGATCGTTGATCACATGGACATTAATGAAAGCGATCTGGATTACCCAGTAGATTTTCATCAGATTCCATCATCGAAGTACACCATACTAAATCATGTGTCTGCAGAGATCATCAGTGAGTTGGGCGAACGTTCAGCGGCGCGAGTGTCGGAAAGTGAATATTTTTCCCGTTTGCAAACCCAAATTCAAAAGTATTTGGAGCAAAAAAATAGCAAGCGCGTGACTTTGAACCGCGAAGCGTTCCAGCGTCAACGCGCGGATTTCGATGCCGAAGAAGCTGATAAGGATACCTTCGAAAGTCAGTTGAGTAATGACACAGCGATTAAACGAACTCCTTACCTGGATGAAGTCTTCAATATCACGATCGATTATCTTCAATTGGCAAAAGACAAGTTGGCACAACGCAACTAAGCCAAGATGAATTGAATACGGTCTCGCGCCGGTCCATCTGGTGACGCATCAGCCAACGGGCTCACCGGAGGTTCGTGTTGCATGCTGAGTTCAACGATTTGAAATTAATAAGCAAGCCAGAGCGGGTTCACTTGTTGCCAACGAAGTGATTTGTGCCTTGCGCGACCTTTACATTACGTTGTCCTGTCCGAAGTAGTCCGCCCACGTTTTAGGAGTTTCGTAAACACGAACCCCGTGCAATTTCTGAGGTTTTAATGGCTCCTTGAGCCAATCAAAGATGGTTTTGGCGATGTTTTCCACTGAAGGATTAAGCTCGCGAAAAGCGGCGACGTCGCAATTTAAGTGCTTGTGATCTAGGCGATCGATTACCTGTTGCCTCACGATAGTTTGAAAAGCGCGAACATCGAAATCGGATGCCGCCTGATGTTTGACGAGGGTCACGTCAACAACATAATTGTGTCCGTGGCCGCTAATGTGATTGCACTTGCCAAACAATGCCAGATTTTCCTCGTCACTTAAGTTTGGATTGTGTAACCGATGCGCAGCCGAAAATTCAAATTGTTCTGAATACGTCAGCATGACAGTATCTCCCTGTTGCCAAGCGAATACAATTTGGGGGTTTAAATGCAAGGCGACCTTGCGAAGCGTTAGACTTGGCGGCAAATGCAGTTGCAACTCGTGTGCCGCGAAGTCCAGTAGATTTTGCGCACGCTGAGTGCATTCCGACTGAGGTTGTAAGCGATTCACGATTCTCTGCATCACCAAATCATCAATCAGTTTGATATTGCAGATATAACTCGATTTCGAATCGAGTTCGCCGGCAACCGTAACTTGCAGGGCAACCATCGGGCGAATCAAATTATCGCTCGCGCTGCCTGACCAAGAATTTGCCAGACGTTCAACTGTTCGCGCGAAACGAGTCGAGGGGATGGCAAAGCGAACTTCCCTAGTCAATTCAATCATCGAATCGGTGAACCAAAAAGTTTCTCTGCTTACATTGGTGTCGAGAATGTTCTGTGAACGGAACGGTTGCTCCAGTCGCATCTATCGCTTAATCATGATCGCTTGACCGCTTGCTGGAGCCATTGCAGGTTGGGAAAGCGACCAGATCACTTCCGCAACCTGTTCAGGCCGCAGTGTTTGTTCAGCCGGAAAATCGGGAAAGAGTCCACGTAGCAGCGGGGTTTCAATCGTGCCAGCGCGAACAGCAAAAACATTGATGCCACAATCGCGACCCTCGTTACTTAAGGCTGTCGTAAACAACTCAATCCAGGCTTTACTTGAACCGTACACACTAAACCCGGGAAATGGGTCTACGGCAGCCAACGAAGACAAATTGATGATGGTGCCGGATTTCTGCCGCTCCATGATTGTCCATACGGCGCGAGTTAAATAAAAGACGCTTCGAATGTTTACGTTCACAACTTGCTCAAATGCGTCATCCGTAGTTTCGTCCAAGGGAGCCAGTGGTGCAACGGCAGCATTATTTACAAGCGTATCGATGCGTCCCCATCGTTCCATGACTTGTTGGACGATCGTTCCCAATGACAGGGGTTGATTCAGATCGGCCGTGATGGCTAAAACATCAGCGTCGGCCGTGACACCGCGTAGATGTTCGTAGGCTGCTGTCAAGCGGTTGATGTTTCTGGCACAGATGGCCACGGCGCATCCCTCTGCCACAAACTTGGCGGCCGTTGCTAGTCCAACTCCGCTGCTCCCTCCAGTGATTAAGCAAACGGCGCTTTCCAAAGCTTGATCAGGCGGCGTAGGTGAAACGCTCATGCAGCATCCACTTCCGCGTTGAGAAATGATTTCAAGTCCTCTTGGCTGATAACGGGTTCGCCCAGGGCCACATTGTCCATCTTGCCTGCTTCGATCCACGGTTCCAATTGATCAACTAAGTCGAACAGGTGGTCGAATGACTCAACGATAAACAATAGTTCTTGATAGTGATCGATCTCAAAATATTGATTGATGACCCATTCCAACTGGATCGGATAACGTTGCACAATTGGGGACTCGATACAATGCGCGATTTCGCCAGCCGAACTGAGCAGCCCACTACCGTACACCTTCAAGTCGCTGCCACCTCGCATTAAGCCGAACTCTACCGTAAACCAAAAGAATCGCGCCATAGCTCGGATGTTACTTTCTACAATCCTTAGTCGATCTTTTTCGTTTGCAACCGATAGATTTTGTGCGCGATAGGCGGCACGCCGAGCTACTTCTCCAAAGCGGACAAGCACATCTGCAAATCGCGGTTCCGTGTGCATGGGCACGTGGCCAGCGATGTCATGAAATATATCGGGCTCAGGCAGGTAATCGAGTTTCGAACCATCGCGAATCGTGATGGTTGTAGGAAAATTCCGGGTGCGAATGCAGTCGAAAAAAATGTAGGCCGGGATATAGCCGGCGACCGCCTTCGCCTTGAATTGAGTGAGTGGTTCCAAGAATTTGTTGATTTCCTCCAGGCGGGGGATGTGGTGTGGGCTCAGCATCAAGTTTTCGACCCCTTGCATGAACATCGGATTGGCGTATTTCTCCCAAAGGGGACGAATCCGTGCATACAGCCGTCGCCAAGTATCTTGATTTGCTTCGCTGTAAAGCTCGTAGGGTTGGTGAATGAATAGTTGACCCTCGGCTTGAGCTTTTTCGATGAAAGGCGCTTGAGTCGTGGTTAATCCGATTTCTGCCGTTGCCATCTCGTTTTCTCTCAGACGATTTTTGAATACAATAGGAAAGCCTTGGCCCAGCGACCGTGCGGATGCCGCAAGAGAAATCCGCGATCAACGTCGAGCCGAGGATCGGAAATTTAGAGCTTCCTACGCTGCATAAGCTCCAGTCATGGTGTGCGATTGATACGCTGGACACGCCGCTTTCTGGTTCGGCTTACTCAGAATTGCTTGTCCTTAGTTTACTTGCAAGCTGTATCCCTTGCCAAGCCACGCATGCAAGTGATGTGGAAGCAGCAACAATAAACCACCAAAATTTTAGTAAGCATTGCCCACGAGGTCAAAATATGCCCAGTTATCGTTCGCTTGGTTTACTGCCACCCAAGCGTCATATTGCGCTACGCAGGGACAAATCCGAAAGCTTCTTGGGAGAAGGGCTTTACTACGAACATATTGTTACCACGGCTGGTTTCGATCGAGCCTATTCGATTATGTATCACCTGCGTCCGCCCACCAGAAATATTAAGATCGAAGCCGCGGGCAAAGTCGTGGTTGAGAAAGTGCAGGAACAAGAGTTGCGGCACCACCACATTCGATCTCAAGACTTGCGACGAGGAGGTGACCCCATCGGTGGTCGAATTCCGATGTTGTTCAACCAGGATCTCGTCGCGTGGCGTTGCAAGCCCGATCGGCAGCAAACGGAAATTTACCGCAACGGTGCGGCTGATGAGGTCATCTTCATTCATCAAGGCACAGGGGTTTTGGAGACCCACTTCGGACGACTCCCCTATCGTCGAGGTGATTATGTTGTCGTCCCGCGTACGACCAACTACCGACTCGTAAGTGATCAGATCGAGAACGAGGATCACTTGATTCTGGAATGTTTTGCACCAGTGCGCATACCAGCCCGCTATCAAAACCAGGATGGGCAAATGTATCTTGGATCCCCGTACTACGAGCGAGATTTTCATAGCCCCAATGAGTTGTTGACCATCGACCAAGAAACTACCACAACAGTCTTGGTGAAATCGCATGAGCATTTGACACGCATAACGATGCCTCATCACCCATTCGACGTCGTTGGCTGGGATGGTTTTGTCTATCCCTACACGTTTAATGCTTGGGACTTCGAGCCGTTAACAGGTACCGTGCATCTACCTCCTCCGTACCAGCAGACGTTCGAGGTGCGTGGCTTCGTGATTTGTACCTTTGCGCCGCGGCACTTGGATCATCACCCGGAAGCGATCAAGGTCCCGTATGTTCACAGCAACGTCGAAGCGGACGAAGTGTTATTTTATGTCGATGGTGAATTCGGCTCGCGAAAGGGAGTCGAGTTGGGTTCGCTGACCCTACATCCTGGCGGCATCCCGCATGGGCCCCATCCAGGAACAATCATGGCCAGCATGAATGTGAAGAAGACTGAAGAAATGGCGGTTATGTTTGACACGGACCGTCCGCTCTTTCTTACACCGCAGGCGTTGCAAGTGGACGACCCAAATTACCCGCTGAGCTGGATGGAAAATGGTGGCAATGGTGCATCACCCAACAGCGTAGCTCGCTGAACAGGGGTGACGTTTTTTGCTCGCGACAGATGAGGTTCAGAAAATCGTGAATGTGGGTGGACCGATTAAGTCGTCTGCACGCATCAATCCAAGCAAGGCGCAGCGATCCTTGCCTGCGCAGCGATGATTTCCGCTGAATGTGCGTCATACGGAACGAGAGCTTATAGATTTTCAGGTTGTTGCATCCATGCAAATTGATCCCGAAACACGATCGATTGGTGAAGTTTACTCGCTCATGACTCACGCCATCGTACTGCGGCCGATCGCTTGGGTGTCAACAATCTCGCACGATGGCAACTTGAACTTGGCCCCGTTCAGCTATTTTAATGGCGTGTGTTCCAAGCCGGCTGCATTGTCGTTTTCATCCGTCAACCGAGCGGACGGTTCCAAGAAAGATACCGTGGTTAACATCGAGGCGACGCGGCATTTTGTGGTGAACGCCGTGTCATATACGCAGGCCGTCAAGATGCATCAGACTTCGGCAGAATTCTCCGCAGACGTGAGCGAGTTCGAAGAAGTCGGGTTAACTCCCGTCCCGTCCATGCGAATTTCGCCACCCCGGGTTGCTGAGTCGCCCATCCAGTTCGAATGTGAGTTGTTGCAGATCGTGCCGATTGGACATGGACCATTTGCGGCCAACCTTGTGATTGGCAAAATTGTATTGATTCATCTTGCGGAAGATGTTCTTGATAGCTCGGGTAAAATTCAACCCGATCGATTCGGTGCGATTGGCCGCATGGGTGGATTGCAGTATTGCAAGACTGACAATCGTTTTGATCTGCCGAAGGTCATCACTCCACCAATGACCAAGCCACAAAATTTATGACTGGGGCCTCAGTCGAGAGGCTACAACCGGAACAATTGTTCAGACCAATGTTTTACCTATTTCATAGCTAAGCAAGATTGAAAGCACGAAACAATGGAAGCCAAATCAATGTTGCAACTCGATCCACATTGGTTACCCAGCGAAGAGGAAATCCGTAACTCAAATATTCAGCGATGGTGTGACGTGCTCGGGCTTCCCGACTATCGAGCATTGCATCATTGGTCGATAAATCGTCGCGAGGAATTTTGGCAGGCTGTCGTGCACCGTTTGGGCATTCGCTTCGATGTCGTTGGCGATACAGTTCTGGCCAACGCCCATGATCCTGCGCGAGCGATTTGGTTTCCCGACGCGAAAATGAACATTGTGAATAGTTGCTTTCAGGCACCCGATGATCATGCAGCCATCGTCTGGCAGATTCCTGGATCGCCAATTCAGACCATGACAGTAGCCGAGTTGCGTGCCATGACGTTTCGCGTTGCCAACTCCCTGTTTTCCATTGGCTTTAGTCCTGGCGATCGGTTGGCGGTGGTGCTTCCCATGACATGCCTCGCAGTTCCCATCTATTTAGGTGCGATTGCACTTGGTTGCAGCATCGTTTCGATCGCCGACAGTTTTGCCGCTCCCGAGATTGCCACCCGACTGCGGATCTCCGAGGCCAAGGGAATTTTCACGTACGATTCGATCCACCGCGGCGGCAAGAAATTACCTTTGTACCAACGTGTGTGCGATGCCAGTAACTTGCCCGTGATTGTTTTGCAGAACCATGATTCGGCTGATCAATCCAAGGATACGCTATCGACGAAATGTGAGTTGCGCTCCCAAGATCGGCACTGGAGAGATTTTCTCAGCGACGACGAGCATTTCGTGCCGCATGTTGCATCGGCAAATGATTGTATAAACGTGTTGTTTTCATCTGGCACGACGGGTGAGCCCAAGGCAATTGTCTGGAACCATCTTACGCCGTTACGCTGTGGCATCGACGGACATGTTCACCAAAATATTCAAGCCGGCGATGTGGTGGTTTGGCCAACGAATCTCGGTTGGATGATGGGGCCATGGCTGATATTTGCGTCACTGTTGAACCGAGCGACGATCGGGCTGTACGAAGATGTGCCGATGGGAGTGGGCTTTGGTCGTTTTATCGAGCAGGCCAAGGTCAATATGTTGGGGGTCGTGCCGACGATCGTCAAAAGTTGGCGAGAGAGTCGAGTCATGGAGCAATTCGATTGGTCGTCCATTCGTTGTTTTAGTTCGACAGGTGAGACATCTCATCCCGACGATATGCGATATCTTTCATCGCTCGCCGGGGGCAAGCCGATCATCGAGTACTGCGGTGGTACGGAAATCGGCGGTGGCTACGTCACCAGTACGGTCGTTCAACCGAATGTCGCTGCAGCGTTTTCGACGGCCGCAATCGGTTTAGATTTTCTGTTACTCGATGAAAATTTTGAAACGACAGAACAGGGAGAAGTTTATATCGTTCCTCCATCCATTGGACTCTCCAACGTCTTGCTAAATCGAGATAATTTCGAAACGTATTATGCAGGATTGCCTAATGGTCCAGCTGGTGAAGTCTTGCGACGCCATGGTGACTATTTCAGCAGGTCAGGAGACTACTTCGTGGCAGGAGGAAGGACGGATGATACAATGAATTTGGGAGGAATCAAGGTTAGTTCAGCGGAGCTGGAGCGGGTTCTTAACCAAGTTGAGGGTGTGCGTGAGACTGCTGCAGTTGCACTGGCAGAACAGCACGGACCCGATTCGCTCGTAGTGTTCGTTGTGTTGGAAAAGGAAGTGGATTTGGATTTGTTGAAACGCGAAATGAACCAACGGCTAAAATTGGATTTGAATCCGCTGTTTCGCGTAGATCGAGTCGAACCGATTGATGCGTTGCCCAGAACCGCATCGAACAAGGTGATGCGTCGCGAACTGCGGTCGCTGCTGTTGAACCGTAAATAGGATGAGCCCAGATATCATGGAAGCCGAACAACTTTTGTCGCCGGCACAACGGCGGGTGTTTGATTTTTTGCATTCGTATATCGAAAAGCATGGATTCGCACCTTCCATACGCGAGGTGGCTAAGTCACTTCGCATCCGTTCGCCAAATGGAATCGCCAGGCACTTGGATGTTCTCGAACGGAAGGGATATATTCAGCGTGCGGCTAACAAGGCGCGCAGCATTCAATTAGTTGATGGCGCAAGACCACAGCCAACAGAATTCCCGTTGGCGGGAATCGTGTCAGCCGGTGCCCTAATGGAAGCGATTCCCGGCGATGAACGAATCGATGTTTCAGCCCTGTTTAATAATTCCCGTGACTACCTGTTGCGTGTGCAAGGTAGTTCGATGATCGACGCACATATCCGGGATGGTGACTACGTCGTGGTCCGGCCGTCGAAATCTGCGAATCCAGGTGATATCGCTGTTGTCCAGACCGATGAATTTGAGGCAACTGTCAAATATTGGTTCCCGGAAAAGAAGCGCGTTCGATTGCAACCCGCCAACAAGCGAATGAAACCGATCTACACGACCCGCGCCAACGTTTTGGGAATTGTTGTCGGCGTTATTCGAAAGTATTGAGTTAGCTGAATGCAACCTTAGATACCGTCGGCTCCATGCGAGAATTTACATGTCTGTTAAGAGTGCTTCAATGTCAGCCTTACGCAACTTATTTAATCAACTAATCGACTACGCTGGTTTATTTCCGCCGGCGAGTCTGGAGCTACCGCAGGTGGTTGCCAACTATGCGAGGTACTTGGAAGAAGACTGGCAGTGGATGTTGGCGCGGTTGATTGTGCCTGCTTTGAAGTTGCGCGAACTTGAGTTGCTGACCACGCAGTTACCGCGAACGAACAAATCGTGGTTGATTAGTGCACTGCTTCCTCCTGTTTCAGATCCCGATTTTGCGCGAGGGTTGGCAGAGATCCGATCGTTTAATGAGCGGGGCAGGGGAGGGGACCATAATTACTTGGTGGACACGATCGAAGTTAGCACTCCCTCGGTCGAGCATTTGGAAGTGCTCGTATCGCACATTCCATCTGATATTTCAGTGTTTGCGGAACTGCCGTGGCGTGATCATCAGCCGCACTTTGAACAAATCGCCCGAATTCGCGAGAAAGGGCGGAGCGACTTTTTTGCCAAGATTCGCACGGGAGGCGTACAGACGGACTTGATTCCCAGTGCAGACGTCGTGTCGAATTTTATTTGGGAAGCCAAAAGTCACGCTGTTGGGTTTAAGGCGACCGCCGGCCTGCATCATCCGATTCGTTCAGAGTATCGATTGACGTATGCGGATGAATCGCCGATTGGTCTCATGCATGGTTTCTTGAATGTATTTGTTGCCGCTTGTCTTGTTGACCAACACAAAATCGATCGCGAACTCACCACTGAGTTGTTATTAGATTCGCATGCCGATCATTTCGAGATTAACCAAGAATTTGTTGGCTGGCGTAATTATCAATTAGATTCCCCCGCAGTTCGCCACGCGCGCCGCGAATTTTGTATTTCCTTTGGTTCGTGTTCTTTCACGGAACCGATCGAGGACCTGCAACACATCAACATCCTCTAGAAGGTGGTGCCGCCAAAAAGCTGACGGGGTCATTAATGCTCCTGGACAAGAGCGTAGGAGTCGATATCGCACATGTGAAGGACGAACTGTCGATGACGTAACTTGCTCACATTTGTGGGTAAGATTAATGTGACAGGAATAACCAGCCAACGCGACTTTTCGGCGCTTGAGTGACCCCGAGTCCCAGCCTGTGCGTTAATATTGGTATCTTTGTTATTATTGGAAGGAGCCCCTATAAAGATTTTATCCGGTAAAGGATTTATCTTACACCACCCGTTTGACCGACCTACGCTACAGGTAGAAAGTGACTGCCGAAAAAGGTGCTTCAACTTTTTGATTGAATTGGTGATTGGAAATGACAATGTCTACTTCTAGCGACTTCCTAGCTACCGGTTTCATTGATCGTCGCATGGCTCCAAACAGTTCCAACGGCACTGGATTTGAGCGACGGCAATTTGCAAATTCACATCAGGAACTCTCGCCGGATGCTGCTGAGCTTGCTCGTGCAGTTGACCAGTACAAACTGATGAATCGCCGACGTTACATTACATTCGAAGAAGTGTTGTCGGTTATCAAATCACTCGGCTACCACAAGAATCCAACCGGTTAATAGCAAGCGGATAGGTTAGTGAGCGGTCTAAGTAGAATTTCCAGAACGTGCATTATGCGGTAATTCCATCTGTGAAATCTTCGCTTTTGAATTCATTAGGTTAAAGAATAACGTGTCTTAATGAATCCGCATGCAGAGCACTAATCGACTAAGCACGACGCATTCCCAACAATGGGCCGCTGAGCAAAGGTTCTTTCAGCGCGGCCAAAGCAACCAAGCCGACCGACTCGCCTTCAAGATTGACGACACGCGCCAACGGTTCGCGAGCATTTTGGAGTTTGAATAGAGCTTCTCCGAATTTGTCCTCTGTTGAAACCTCGACAAGCGTTTTTAATAGGGGACTGATCGGTGCATGTTTGCCATCAGCCGCAGAGACTGCAAGCAACAGGTCGGTTGCCTTAACGTAGCCCGTCAGTTTACGGGTGCGCGAATCCCGGACTGGGAGCTCATTCAGGTTGTTTCTCTTGGCGATGCGCAAGGCATTTTCACAAGTCGTATGCTCGGTAATCAATGGATATCGGCTCATTGATCGCATGACTTCACTGACGCTTCTCGATGCATGTTCAATGAAGTTATGTGCAAGATGGCGTTGTGAATCTTGTAGAATTCCGGTCTGGTGTCCTTCTTCAATCACTTTTTGTATTTCTTTTCGTGCCAGATTGGCGCGAACGCGCACGGGTGATTTACCCAACAATTTTTCGATAAGCTGGCCCAGGAGCCACAAGATGGCAGAGATGGGTGCGAACAAGACGACAAAAAATATGAAGAGTGGCGCGCTGATTCGCAACATGCGGTTCGGCGCGTCGAGGTAAACACTCTTCGGCAACAATTCGCCATAGACGAACAAAAGTGGGGAGAGCGCAAGGGCGATGGCGAGTTCGCCGACTTGTGTAATTCCAGCGAACATCAAGCTGGACAAAACAATAATCGACATCGAAACCAAATAGTTCGCCAAGTTGTTGCCGATCAGTGCCGTAGCGACGAACCATTGTGGGTGATTGGATAGATGCAGCAGTTGGCGTGCCAGCGGATCACCATCGATGGTGTCCATAACGAGTCTGACGCGGCTGACTCGGAAGAAACCGGTTTCACTTCCCGAAAAAAAAGCGCTAAGAAACAACCCGATCAACAATAACCCTAATGCGATCCAGATCATGAAGTTTGCTCCACATGCTTAGACAAACTGACCTCGATTTCGGCTTCGGCTCGCGTCGTGGCGTGCAATACTCTGAAATGCAGTGGACCCCATTCGCACTCGTCCCCCTCTTGCATGACGCGTTGAATTACTTCTTCGATGATGCCTGCTACAGTAACACTGAAGGTTTCTGGGAACTCAACATGCAATTTGCGGGCCAACCGCTTCAGGCTCATCATTCCGGAAACCAACCAGCGGTGTTCCCCGATCTTGCGTAGTTGTACTTGTTCGAGAAACCCAGTGGTTCTTCCCGGGGAAAAGGCGAAAATTGATTCCAGCAAATCGTCCATCGTCAACACGCCGACACCATCGCCATATTCGTTGACGGCAACCACAACTTGATGATCTCGTTTTGCCATTTTTTCCAGTGCATCGGCTACTGTCGAATTCCAAGGCAGGTACAGGACGCGCTCAGCATACTGGTCAAGGTTGGCATCGGGCGGGAGTTTTCTCAACTCATCAACATGGATGAAGCGGGCAATTTCTTCGTTTTTTGGTTCGGCAATAAACAAGTATCCGTTTGCAGGGAACTCACGATTGAGGCTTTCGAATGTGATCGGCGGCTTGAGAACTTTAATTTGCGTGCGGGGGCGCATCCACTCATCAATCCGAATATCTGATAAGTGGACGACGTTTTGTAGAACCGCCTGTTCCTGTTCAATAAAGGCGGCGTCATGACTTCCTAACAAAATCGCTCTCTCCAGATCCGCAACTTCCAAATACTTTTCAGGCTTAAGGCCCGGCCAGATTAAACGCCGCGAAAATCGTTGCACGGATTGCAACACAGGCATAATCGGGTCAGTCAACCGAACGGCAATCGACAATGGAACGCTAACCAAGCGAGACATACCACGTGGATTCAGGACCGCGAATGTCTTGGGCAAAAGTTCACTGAAAAAGATCAACAGGATCAACGTCACCATAGCGAAAAGACCAGCGGACACCGTTCCAATATCGTCTCGTCGCTCCAAGTTCAGCGTGCAAATTGAGCCGATCGCGAAATAGGTGACGTTGACGACCAGATTCCAAAACAAGACCGCTGACAGAAGGCGATTGGGATCGCGCAGCAACTTAGCCGCCGTGCGATCTGCGGCCTTGCCTGTGGCCAATGAACGGCGATCTTGTGGACGAAGCGAGAACAGCGAAGCCTCGCTCGCCGAAAAAAATCCTGAACAGCCGATCAGGATCAGCATGGCGACGAGATAAGGTGTCAGTTCCCAAAGTGCGTTTAACATCGCAGGGCAATTGAATTAAGCAAGGGATTCAATCTCATCCAAGCGAGAACGGCCCAACGTTATATTGAATTCACCTAAAGCCGGCATCAACATGGCAGTCGTTGCAAATCCGTATACCAAACAAACAACAAGAGTCACGTTGAAGTATTCACCCAAGAAAACGCTCGTGATCACGTAAAACATGGCCAATGGCAAAACGCCCGATGCCAGCGCGATAGCCGGTGATGGATTGCGTGATCCCAAAGCGACATACAAACCGATGCCCCCCCCTACGATACAAGCCAGGAACGGAGTGAATTGCACTTCCACATTTCCTGTGAAGGAGATCATGACCACCATCGCCGTGACGATGCCTAAAAACAGAAAGAAAACGGTACTCAAGCTGACTCCAATCGCCTGGCGACTACCCGGATAGACCATGCCACAATGCAGTCCCAAAACGGAAACGAAGATGACCAAAGCCGACCATGCCAACAAAACGTAAATCAAGTTGACCAGTGAAAGCACTCCACTAAACCAAAGAAATAGACACAACAAAATCGGCAACAGCACAGTGTCACAGGCCACGCAAAGCACTCCGCCTAACTTTCCAAACAAAAATTCTTTGGGGGACAAGTCGGTCACCATCAACAAATCGATGGATTTGAGGTCCCGTTCCGCCGTGATACTAGAGACGCTCAACGCATTCAGCATCACCAAACTCAAGAGCATCAGCGGCACCAACACCTGGACAAATGGAGCGATGTAGCCCACGGTGTCGGTACTGCGGGCAACGGCTGTCTTGGTGACGACCATTTGCCACAAAATATAAGCCGCGCAAGCTGCCAAGATCCAGAAAGCCAAGCGAATAAACAGGATCTTTTTGCCGTGAGCCCACGTCATCGTTTCTCGCCACAATATCGGGTTGTCCCATACCGCACGACTTTTTTGGCTAATTAATCGGCGCCGGTCATCGACATGCCCGGCGCGGCTCAACTCGGCGGAATCAGAAGTATCGAGTGACGTGTCCTCATCTTCGCTGAATTCGGCTATTTGCCCGACGCGCACATCTCGATTGGGGTTCCAAATGCGCACGCGCCAAACTGCGATGGCGTTCAATATCACACTCAGCATGAATGCGAACAACGTGAACGGGAGTATTTGAGTTTGCCAAATATTGAGGACACCTGGACTGCTGGCAGCGATGATCGCGCGAATGGGACTGGTCGCCTCGGCCATTGCCACTCCCTGCATGCCAAAAGGCCCAGCGGGCAAAAATACTAATGCTTCTGATGCACCGATCCAAAAGACCAACGATAAAGCGACTAGCGCCAATGTTTGAAACGTTTTTTCGCGCCAGAATCCAAAAGTCGTGCCTAAACTTCCGGCCACCAACGCAGTAACACCGGTCACCACAAACGTAGCCAATACCTGTTGGAAGGAGGAACCACCCAACAGCACAATCAGCATAAAGATCGGCAAGGCCGTAAGCAGCATAACTACCGTGTTGATCAGGCTGGAAAAGAGCTTTCCCAGCACCAGTTCATTGTCGGATAATCGAGTTACCAACAACAGGATTAAGGTTTTGCGATCCTTCTCGACTGAGACATTGGTTGCCGAGCGGACCGCAGTCAAAAAGACCAACAATGCCAATTGCAGCGGTGCTAAAACTTGAAACAGAATAGCACCGAATCGAGCAAGATCGCCTACGTTGCGAATCATTTGCGTTTTCGCGACAACCATCCATGCTGTGCAAATCAACAATAGCAGGGCGAATCCATAGATTGCACGTAAAATAAAGTGACGTGCGCGGCGAGGCGCAATAGCTGCCTCACGTCGAAAAATAGGTCCAATGATCAAGGTTAGAAATCTACTCCAGCAATTGTATTTCAAAAGTTATTCGCAAAAACACTTCACACCGAAAATAGAAACTTGGGCAATAGTTCTTTGATTCCTTGAGGTTGCTGCCATTCGGTGGTGCCGCCGAGCTGCAATTTCTTGCTTCACCAGTTGCAAACACGAATTTTGCAGCGGAATGGCTTTCAAAACATCGATTAAACAACAAAGAATCGCGGTTTAGTGTGACTCATATTGACGCATTTCGCAAGAGAAAGTTGGCGATTCATTTTCGATCCGACAATGGCTGCTCAATTTTCCGAAATATCTGCATCATTTGTCTGCGGGAGGCAAATTGGTCGCGACTGATATCGACGAAAACGCTCAGCAAGGGAAATACTTCAGTAGTTCGCGAAAAATCGTGCTACGTCGGGTAAATGGAGAAAGGAATCAATGTTATTTTTAAGAGGTGCTCTTGCAATACCGCTGGACTGCCGAAAAACCATGATCTTAGCACCTGTGATGATGATTTACTCACCCACACTTGGTTTGAAGCTGCTTCTTTGGCGAGTACTCCCTCTAGTCATGCATTAGCCGATTTGCCTGTTTGCTGCAGCACACATAAAGTTGCCGAACACTTTGCGAATACGCTTGGCAATGCTGAGTGTCAGAGCCATTACGAGAACAGATCAAAAGCTGGAAAGCGTCCGCCCAAGATAGATTCGGAATCTATTCCCAGCCAATCGTCCAACAGCGTTGCGTAGATGCGACGGTAGTCGATCGAAAACTTCAAATCGCCTTCGTCCAAATCGGTCAAGCTGGGATGCTCATTGAGTAAACCTGAGTTGACGTCGCCCCCAGCAATGAACAGGGGAGCGGCTGCTCCGTGATCGGTACCGCGGCTGGCGTTCTCGCGTACTCGTCGTCCGAACTCGGAAAATGACACGATTGCGGTTCGTTCAAGATGCCCGCGCTTATCCAGGTCATTTGTGAACGCCAACACCGCGTCCCCCAGTTCCTGTAGCAGCGCCGCATGCGTCGTTCCTTGATTCGCATGCGTATCAAAACCATCGTGAGTGACATAATAAATTCGCGTCCCAAGTCCCGAATCCATCAATTGGGAAACGGCCGCCAATTTTCGGCCGAGTCGCGTCGCCGGGTACGCCGCCAATTCACGAGTGGTTTCGATTATGTTTTCCAATCTCTCAGAAGTTTTCAAAGCGATGCCCGCGCTGTCGTGAATGTAGCCGAGTAATGGATTGTGGTCGCTGGGCCGACGCACTGACATGTCTTGCCGGAGTCCGCTCAGGAAGCCTTTGCGATCAGCGATGTTCAGCCGGAACTGGTCAAGATTCGCGATCGAAGGGGCTGGCGTGCCGCGGGTGGCCAGGGCTAGCGGTTGTTTTCCGTCACCGTAATGAATGGCCGGTAGTTCCTGAGTGAGACCGTAGTGATCTTCAAGACATCGACCGAGCCATCCTAGTTGACGGTTCTCGGCAATGCGATGCGCCGTGTGCCATAAGTCCATCGATTCAAAGTGTGACCGATTTGGGTTGGGGTAACCAACTCCTTGTACAATAGCCAAACGCCGCAGATCAAGCATTTCCGAAAAGCCTCTGAGCGCAGGATGTAATCCGAGGTAGTCATTAATCTTGAGGACGGCTGGCTGGTCGATCGCCAAAGTGAAGCGGTTTCGGTAGTACGCGTCATCACCGTAAGGAATCACGGTATTCAAGCCATCGTTGCCACCACTGAGTTGGATGACGACTAGAATACGATCGGCATTTTTGGTGGTTGTCGATCTGGTGGCATTGACAAGAAAACTTGGGACTTGCCACGACAGGCTGATGAGTGCCGCGTTGCTAAACGACGCCTGAATAAATTGACGACGGTTGGCCATTGAACCTCTCTCCGTGCAAAATTCGGATCTAATACCATGCCATGTGTAACGGTCACATAACGGCTCAGGGTTGTTTTCCGTGTAACCTATCAAATTAAATGAAATTCAGGAATCGCAGCCAATGCGACCAGCAACTCTTTGACTTGTTCATTAGTGCCCCCTGATTGTCGCCTAAAGGATTCCACCAGCCGCTCTAAGGTTGCCTCGGGAGGACGAACGGCAAAGAAGTGATCAACAAGTCGATCGATTTGCTGGCTAAGTTGGCCACCAGCAGAAAACACCAACATGCGAGCAATTGACCGATGACCGCTCTGATTGGCCGCCTCATTGGCCATTTGTACAACCAGGTTGATACGTTCCACAAATGTCGCGGCGTTAATCCATGTCCGGCCACCTTCCCAACCTTTCACGTTGGGTGGAAACATTGGTAACTGTCCCAATGCGGACAAGCGTCGCCGCAGTTCATACATATTCGTCGAGAGTCCAAGAGTACGAATCATGCCGATCGCCAATTCGACCGGCGAGCGTACTTTTTGCCCCATCGATCGATCCGACCAAAAGTAACGACTCGTCAAAATTTTTCTCAAAACAGGGGCAATTGCGAAATCATTTTCCCGCAGCTTGCCTGCCAATGGTTTCAACAACTCTGCATCCAACTCGTTATCCGTGCAGAAAAACCGCACTAGCTTGCCGGCAATAAACGTAGCCGCGGCAGGTTGTTCCAGCACAATACGAACCGCCTCCTCGCCGCTGAAGTGGCCGGAGCGGCCAAGCAATGACTTGATTCCAGTATCATGTTGGTGTTTGTTGAATTGGAACCGATTCTGGCGAACTTCCCATCCTGTAAAACACCGCGCGAGTTCTTTGATGTCCCCTTCCGTGTAATTGCCTGGTCCTAGACAAAACAATTCCATTAGTTCGCGGGCGTAATTTTCGTTCGGTCGTGTTTTACGATTTTCCGTCGAATCCAAATAGGTCAACATTGCCACATCGCGGGAAATAAGTTGCAGCAATGTTTCAAACGAGCCCAAGGCATTTGCGCGAAGCACACGATTTTGTGCGAGCATGGCCTTCGCGTCCGCGACTTTGTCCGCGCTGGTGGCAAAATGCCCGTGCCAGAAAAACGTGATTTTTTCCAAGAGTTGGCAGGGGGAGCCAACCATTCGCAACAGCCACCACGAAGCCAGGGCAGCCGGATCTTGTTGTGAGCCGATCGTCTGCTCGATCGGTGCCATTTCTATTTCAAAATCCTCCCGGCCACCCAGTTGAAACAACTGATCGACGGTTCGTTCGTATCCTTGAGCAACCAGCGCATCTAGTTCTTGGAACGTTACGGCGAAACCCGCGCGGCGCACCAAATGAGCGGCACGGAGCAAGTCCCAAGGCTCTTTTTCATTCGGTTCCCAAGGAACCCACGGATCATTGGAATCGATCATGTTAGCTTCATTCAGGACCCATCATCATTACACGGCATAAGCCGTTTTGTAGATGATGATGTCAGCAATTTAATTTCGGTTGTCGAGTAACAGTAATTCGATTTTCAGGAGCAAGCTCTTTGAATCAACGCGGAAATCGAGATTGACGGCCCGTGCGAACTCCAATACTTCGAGGATCAAATTCACTTGGCTCTCAGCTGACTTTCTGTCAACGCCTTGTTCAAGCATTTGATTTGCCACCAAAGCAGCGTGATTAAGCCTCAAGAGTCGGACAACCTCGGGGACGTTGACCGAAATCGTGGTGTTTGATTCTGATGAATCAGCCTCGATATCCAGTTCCTTCGTCTTCAAGGCAATTTCGCGAGCCAATTGTTCGGTTGAGCTGATGATCATATAGTCATCCTGAAAGGCGAGCGTTGGTGAAAAATTGAAGATGATCAGACCGCCATCATAGCCCGCTTCTGGAACATAAGTTCCTGTCGTAAGTTGAATTCCATCTTCGCGTGTCGACATCACCTCGATTTGAGGCCGATACATTCCACCTTCCGCTAGATTCAACAACCCGACAAGACTCTGAAAGCTAATGCGGAACCGACGGGCTTGCTCGGGATTTTGCAGTCGGACAATCAGAGCAAAGGACGGCAGTTTTGTTTCAGGATCGATGTCTGCGGCGTATTCCTGCTGTTTGACAATAAATCGCATTCCCGGCTGCAATGATCCGAGTACGTCAGCACCGAAATCTACGCCACCAAAAACAGTGGAAAGTTGGCTATCACCTTGAGCGAGTTGAGCGACAACGTTTTCGGGGAACAGGTTTTCCTTGCTGAGCCACCAGCTACTCAAGTCTCGATAAATGGTTGCTTGCATCATGGTTTCCGGGATGTCAAGACACATGGGAGCACGTCCTAGTCCCTGAGTTCCAAAAAAGAAGCCTCGATCGATCGACGTCTGCGCGGCATCGAAGGGCAGGTGGCTGTTCAGCACGATCTGTTCACCGTGAAAGGCTAGGTCTGCCGTGAACCACGGGGCATACTTAAGGGCTTCAAGGACTCCACCAAACAAAAGTTCTACCGGAGGCTCATCGGTCATGCCACGAAATAAGGCCTGCGCTTGACCCGAATCCCGAATCGGTTGTAAAGCAGTGTAGAGCCAGACATTTGCTTCTTCAGTTAACGATATTTTTGCTGCAGCAAGTTCTTTTGAGTCAGCAAGCGTTGCGTCTTCGTTCGATAGCAACAGACGGTCCGCCATCTTCAATAAGAATTCATGCTTGTTGGAAAGCAGCAGCCAGGCTCCGAAGCGGCCGATGCTCAGGTTCTCTTCGAATTTGGCCGTCTTGCCGTTAGCATAGTCGGCCACAATAAATGGGGGCGGTCCGCTTCCTGACTGGCTCCTAATTAATCCCAGCACTGATGTCACAGCTCGTTTAAGCAATTCTTCATCATTGGCATGTATAGCGACACCGATGGATTGAGATGAAAGTTCAGCTCCGAGATAGAGCCCTTGACCACCTAACGCTTTTAATGCAGTCAACCAATCTGTATCAAGTTGTGTCTCAAGTAGTGCCACGCCCAATCGAAGTTGCAAAAATTGTGGCGACGAGAGTCCTTTTCTAACTTGTTCGAGCGACTCGATCTTTTCGCGCAAAGGATGATTCAATGCACTTTCGACGAGCGCCCCAATATCATTGACTTGCAGGTAAACCACCGTGTCATGGGGAAAGAGATGGCTGGCGTCGATGCGACCAGTTCCATCAACGGCAGCAGATTGCTGTCCGTAGATCCTGTCCGTACAAAGGATCAGCGCCGTGATCAGCGACAGGATGAAACACCACCCTCGCGGCGAAATCAGCGGATGCGTGCGAAACGAAATAGGTCGTTGCATTCTTCCCATACCATCACCCCTTCAAAATAACGCTATCCAAGGGTACCGCCGTCAATCAAGAGCAGCAAATGGATCGATGATTCGATGAACCGAAAGTTGCACCTCCAGTGAGCACCAATCAATCGTCGGCTAACTATTGCCGTTGGCATTATAGCACAGAATGAGTATTCAATCCTGAAAACGGATATCTTATTTCGATGTGCACGTCAACTTCTCGGCCAAGCAACGATGGCCAAACGGCATGACGATTTCCAGTCTTATACCCATGAAATATTACAAAGTTTCAAGGAAATTATTGCACTGTAGATGCTTTCCTCAGCGATATTCGTGCAAAGATCTTCGGGCTTATGTGGAGGTCGCATCTGACACAAGTGGTTCACTAGCCAAAGGCCTGAGACGTAGAAGTTTTGCGTCATATCAATTTTTCGATTTCCTTGGACGGCCTCGCGGAAGTCGCCCACAATCAGCAGATCGGCCGTCGCAGCGTGAAGGTTGGCATGCAGTTGTTGATGAGAGTCTTAATTCCGCAAATCGTCGGATGCGGTATTGATATTTCACGCGATACACCGTCAATCCCTTCGATCTTGACATCGCTCTTGCCGGTTCAAGTGCGCTGCGGAACTTCAGCCTACGTTTTTCGCGATCGATGAAAGGACTCTTGACTAGCCAATTGTGTAAAATATTGTCTTGATGCATTCTGGCGACGGCAAATTGAGAATTTGTATTTGACCGTTGGGGACATATTTCTTAAGGTGGGGTTAGACGTTTCAATCGAACCAAGTTCTAAAACGATGTAAGAAAGGAACGAACCATGCCCCGGCAGCGCAAGTCTCGCCTCATGATGATCTCCACCCACGGTTATATTTCTAGTCAGCCCGAGTTGGGTAAACCAGACACTGGTGGTCAAGTAGTTTACGTGCTTGAGTTGGCAAAATGCTTAGCTCAATTTGGTTTTGCCGTCGATGTTTTCACGCGGCGGTTCGAAGGTCAATCGGCGATGGAAGTCGTCGTTCCAAATGTTCGTATAATTCGAATTCGGTGCGGTGGTACAAAGTTTATTCCCAAGGAGACGTTGTGCGACTCAATTCCGGAATGGGCGCGGAACGCCGAGCTATTTATTCGTGAAAAAAAATGGGTTTACAGCTTTATCAATTCACACTACTGGGACGCTGGCTTGGCCGGTGAATTGTTGGCCAAGCGATTACGCATCCCACATTTCCACACGCCCCATTCAATCGGAAGCTGGAAGCGGGACAACATGCAAGGCGATCCAGAATACCTAGAGAGAATTTACAACTTCCGGCGACGGATACGGGACGAAAGGATGATCTATCAAAGTTGCGACAAATTGATCGCGACGACGCCAGAACAGAGGGATATTCTTTTGGCGGCTGAGTACGGAGTCAGCCGCGCACACATCGCAGTGATACCCCCAGGATATGATGATCGGCGATTTTTCCCAGTTTCCCAGGCGACGCGTTTGGCCATCAAGGAAGAATTGGGTTGGGAAGGTAAGCCGATTTTGGCTTTAGGACGAATGGCTCGCAACAAGGGCTATGATTTGCTGCTGCGAGCACTACCGACTGTGATCGAGCGAGTGCCTGATGCTCGCCTGGTTTTAGCCGCTGGCTCGTTGAGTCCCAACGAATCTGAACAACGAATGTTGTTGGAGTTGCAAAATCTGGCAAGCGAGTTGGGAATTGCCGACTGCGTAACGTTTGGCGACTACATTGCGGACGAACAATTATCAGACACATACCGCGCGGCGGATGTTTTCTGTTTAAGTAGCCGCTATGAACCGTTTGGCATGACGGTAGTCGAAGCGATGGGCTGCGGTACACCAACCATAGTTACAACGGAAGGCGGATTATGGGACCAATTAGTATGGGGGCTAGAATCGATTTATGCCAATCCCAATGATCCGGTCGCTTTCGGGATGGCGATTGCGAACGTGCTAATGTACCCGCAGATCGCACAGCAATTGTCTCGTTATGGTTCTCAAAAGGTACGCGCCAAGTTTACTTGGAATGGCGTAGCTCAACGAATTTTGAGTTTGATTGATGATGTTGAGATTGCGGCCAACGTCGACAACGCTTTGGAAGCCAAGCCTGACATTTTCTCAAACGAAACCGCCGCGACAGCATGCGCAGAAAACTTCTGATCGTTAGTGACGTTGATGGAACACTCTTGGGTGATGCTGCCGCGCTTCAACAGCTCGGCTGCTGGCTCGCACAGCCTCGGGACGCCGAGGTGGTATGGGTTTATTCGTCTGGGAGGTTCTTCGAAAGTGTGCGGCGAACTGTAATCGAGCACCACTTGCCCGAGCCACGGGCAATAATTGGTGGCGTGGGCAGCGAAATTGTGAATTACGCAAATGGACAACCGATTGCAGGATGGAGCGAGCAATTGGACTCGCGGTTCGCAGCAGCAAAAATTCAACAGGCCTTACGTCAATTTGCACGACTTGAACTGCAGCCAGCCGAGTTTCAATCGCGGTTCAAAGTGAGTTACTATTTTCACAATGCAAAAGCCGAGGAATTGAGGCAACTTGAGAGTGCCCTTTCGCGAGCTGAAATCAATTGCCAGCTAATCTATAGTTCGCAACGCGACTTGGATATTTTGCCCGCGCAGGCTAACAAAGGAAACTCCGCCAAGTTCATTGCGGCACTCTGGAAGTATCCTCAGGAAAACGTGATTGTTGCCGGCGATTCACAGAATGATTTGTCGATGTTTCGCACTCATTTTCGCGGCATTGTCGTGGGTAACGCGGTCGCGGAACTTAGATCAATATCCAGCCAGAATGTCTTTCAAGCTGACAAACAATTTGCCGCAGGAGTTCTACAGGGACTTCAGCACTGGCTACAACAATCTCCGAAGACAGACAGATTGCAACCAAGGAGTTGACAACATGACCATGCGTCGAGTGTTATTTGATCCCGAGGATTACCGCGAGCTGGACGAACAAGATCGCGCCCTGCTTGCTAAAGCCTATGACCGCGCGAAATGGGCTCTCTACAAGAACATAACCCCCAAAGGTTTTTCAGCCTGTTCGCTCACGGACAATCAAGTTTATGGTACCGATGTCAACTATCGTTCTATTTGGGCACGTGACGGTGCCATGACGGTTATCTGGTCTCTAGACCTGGACGACGATTCTGTCCGCGAATGCTCTGCTCGAACATTGCGGACGCTGATCAGTCACCAATCTCCCACTGGACAAATTCCCGCTAACGTGCGAATAGACACTGGGGAAGCAGAATATGCAGGCGTCGGCGGGATCGCCTCGATCGACAGCCCGATGTGGTTAATTATCGCGCTATGGCGTTATTCGAAATACACGAGCGATTGGAGTATCATCAAGGAGTACCGTCATGAGCTACAGCGAACGATGGACTGGTTGAGTGCGCACGATTCGAACAATTGTGGCATGATCGAAGTCCCGGAAGCCGGAGATTGGACCGACTTGTTTGCGCGAAGCTATCATGTGCTTTATGATGAAGTTCTCTGGCACAGAACTCTGGTATGTTATTCGCATATTCTGACAGAGTTGGGGTCAGCCGATCGGGCAGGTGACTATGCCAAATGGGCAGAACATGTAAGGGATGTGATTGTCCGCAGCTTTTGGCCAACTACGATGCGCGTTGCTGGCGAGGAAGTGCGATTCACTAGCGCGCAGTACGCATTGGGCGACGCTCGTTACCTTGTCGCGCAACTTTCTCCATTTGGGTTTTCGTGGCGTTGCGACGTTTTGGGTAACCTGTTGGCCTTTCTCAATAATCTAACCACGCGCGAGCAGGCGATGCAAACATTTCGGTTCTTATGGGGCGTCGGGGTTAACGACCCTGGCCCGGTAAGAAATCTATATCCACCCGTCCAAGCGGGTGACCCTGAGTGGAGAGATTACTTTACGGTCAACCTGTTGAATCTTCCCAACCACTATCACAATGGTGGGATCTGGCCGTTTATTGGCGGATTATGGGTTCGTTTTTTGAATCGCCTGGGCATGACCGAGCTAGCGCGGCGGGAGATGGTGAAACTCGCTCGACTGTGCGAACTAGGCGTCAGCTTCGAATGGGAGTTTAATGAATGGCACCATGGAGTGACCGGTCGGCCAATGGGCAAAGCCTTCCAGGCCTGGAGCGCGGCAAGCTTTATCCAATCCGCCCACGAACTTCACGTCGATCCGCAAACCAAATTCGATCATGAATAGGCATATTGCGGCATTTTGTGTTGGCTGGATGTCGCGAGTCCGAATCGAAGTGGCCGTCCAAACACGGGCAGATATTCTGAAAGCAATCTTCCCAGAAGACGGGAGCAGATCAGGCATTTTCTCTTTTGGACCGCACCTATGCGCATCAGCATTTGTGGTAGAATAAAGTACACAGATTAAGAGTCGTCAGTCCTGCGAAGCCGTTGAACTCTTTGAGAATGGTTCGCGACATACGACAATCCCTGGGCTGAAGATTTACTTAATCATTCGCGCCGGTGACGGTTAGGGAAGTCGGAATCTTTGTGACGAAACGACCAGCCAACGAGATCGTGCAGCAACATGCGGACCATTTGGTCAATGTGGTTCGGCGCAATATGCCAAACCGCCTCAAGCGTCGGCTCGATCCCGAAGATATCGTCCAATCTGTTTTTCGCAGTTATTTTCGGCGAAGAGACCATAGTGGATTGGAAGCCGACTCAGTTCAAGACGTGGGTCGGTTTCTAGTAGCCATGACGTTGAACAAGGTCCGCAATGCCATTGCTTATCACCAGCGCCAGCGGCGCGACGTGCGACAAGAAATTACGTTCAGCGGAGAAACGCGCGAGCCAGAGATCTCGATTGACGATTGGAATTCTGAACACGTTGCGATCTTGGCCGACTTGTTGGAGCGAATATTGCAAGGGCTCCCAGATATCCATCGCGAAATGGTGCTCCTCCGTATGTCAGGGGAATCGATCGCGACAATCGCTGACCGTGTCGAGCGAAGTCAGCGGACGGTGATCCGTGTATTGAGCGGATTGGATAAACTCGTCAAGGAGGAATCGTTGTGAGTGATTCACCTCGGTTGACGCGCGGTCAGTTTTGTGCATGTGAACAAATCATCGAGCAATTCGAGCAAGCATGGCAAAGTGGATCTCGGCCAAGCCTCGCGACGTTTCTGTTAGACGTCGAAGTTGTGGATCGACTGGCACTGTTAGCGGAGTTAGCAGCCATCGATTTGGAATATCGTTGGCACAACGGCTCGGCGGTACTGGTTGAAGAATACTTTCACGAGTACCCGGAGTTGGCTGCTGAAGAGGCTATACGCCATCAACTCGTCCTGAATGAATGTCGCGTTCGCCGCTGCCATAGCTTGGCACCGACACCACAAGAATTGCGAGATCGGTTTGGCGATTTATTGACGATGCAAGGGTTCTCGGCCGAAGTCATCCAGGAGTCGTGTGGCGGCATTTCCTCATTAGCCGAACCCTCGGCAGTACCAGGTTCTTCCAAACCGGCATCCGATTCAGTTGTTGGATCGACACATGTTTGCTTAGGCCACTATCGCTTGATAGAGCAGTTAGGTCGAGGCGGATTCGCGACAGTTTGGCGAGCGTGGGACACACGATTGGAACGTCATGTCGCGCTGAAGATCCCTCATGCTGAATTAGCCGCAGACCCAGAGGTTATCCGCAGGTTGTGGCGCGAGATTCATCTAGCGGCGCGGATTCGGCATGACTCGATCGTGCCCATACATGAGGTGGGTCAAGCAGACGGCACATTGTTCGTTGTGTATCAACTGATTGAAGGCAAATCACTGGCACGGGTGATTCAGGACCAGAAGCCTGATTTTAAGCAGGTGGCGTGTTGGATGGCGCGAGTCAGTGAAGCGGTATTGGTGGCTCATTGCGCGGGCATCATCCATCGAGATATCAAGCCGGCCAACATCATGCTTGATCAAAGCGGCGCTCCCGTATTGACAGATTTCGGACTGGCCTGCCTAGCAGATAGGACGGATCCCATGACGCGTGAAGGAGATTTCTTGGGAACACCCGCGTATATGGCACCAGAATTAGCGAAGGGCCAGGCTCATCTAGCTGACGCTCGTTGTGATATCTATAGTTTAGGCGCCGTCATGTATGAACTCTTGTGTGGCAATCCGCCATACTTCGGACGGCAGATCGCCATCATACAACAAGTCGCCAATCGCGCGCCTCCCCCTTTGAGACGATTTCGACCCGATATCCCGCGTGACCTGGAGATCATTTGTCTCAAGGCCATGGCACGCGAGCCAGCACATCGTTACGCAACGGCCGGTGATTTGGCATCCGACCTAACGAATTGGCTGGAAAAGCGGCCTATTGCAGCCAAGCCACAAGGCCCCTTGGTCCGTTCGATGCTCTGGTGTAGACGCCAACCCATGCTTGCCGCGACCATTTTCGTTGCTCTTTTGATATGTTTTAGCGTTGCGGGAGTCGCTTTTCTCCGCGTGATTGAAGAACGAAATCGGTTCGAACTGCAACGCAATGAGGCTCGAAATCACCTGTTCAAAAGCCTGATCAACGAAGCGGAGGCCCGCATTCGGGCACGAGAAACCGGCTGGGCACAGCAGGCACTATCAGCGATCGCTCGCGCAGAACAACTCCAGATCGAGAGCCAGGACCGGTTCAAGTTGAGAAGTGTCGCCTTGGAGTGTTTGACCAGTCCCTATCCCAGCTTTCAAATCACTGACGAATGGAACAGCGAATTGCAACGGCTGGGACGAGTTGCCATTTCGCCAAATGGCGATTGGATTGCAGCAGCGGGTGAAGGACAGGCGATATTGATTTGGCAAACAGGCAATCCGAAACAGAGCTTTCAACTCCCAATGTACTCGACTGAGACGATCTGTCTTGCCTTTAGTCCTGATGGAAGTTGGCTCGCTACGGGAGGTGTCGACGAGTCGGTGCAAATTTGGCAAGTTGGTTGCTGGATATCACCTCAAAACTGCCTGCCAGTCCATGCTTGGCCACTAGCCGCTGGAGCAGTACAAGACCTGAGTTGGTCTGCAAATAGTCAAGGGTTGGCGGCATGTTGCCAAGATGGCTCCGTGTATTGGATTGGGGAAATCACCCAGGATATGCCTGAACCCAGATTACTAACAAGGCACTTGTCTTCCGCTCGTTGCGTTGCGCTCACATCGAATGGTGAAGCGGTGGTCAGTGGTGGTGATGATCGCTCGGTCCGACTCACGCCAATTGAGACGCCGGAGGCTCAAAGAGTTTGGCATGTAAGTGACGCTGTGTGTTCCATCGCAATGACTGCTGACGGAGAACAGATTATTGCTGTCGAACCGACTAGCTATGGATACAACCGGATTTCTCTTGTAACGGGATTGGTGGATTCGAAACCTACAATGCACAGGTCGCCTGTCACCTGCGTTGTTACGACCCCACCACAAGCTTCGTGGGATCTGGCCCACCGCAGGAGCTTGATTACGGCGTCGTTAGATGGAACTATTCGATTATGGGACGGAGTGGATGCGTCGCTGGCTGTGATTGCGGGTGCACTTCCGGGAGTTCAATCCATGGCACTGACCGCAGATTCACGGAGATTAGTCGCTGGTTACGTTGATGGGAGCATCCGCATGTGGGAGCGATGGGATTCTCCGGGGGTAATGGCCAGCAAATTCAACGCTGAAGTGGCAGTGTTTGGTCCCAATAGGATATTTGATGGCAATCGGATCTGGCACCTTGATGATAGTCGAAATCTGTCGTCCCGACTGCTTTCGCCCCTGCCGATTAACTTGATTGCATTGGATGATAGGGGGCGCCGCTTAGCTTTTGTGAACCAAACCGAGTATGAGGCTGAGCCGCAAATTCAATTGTGGGATACTGAAGCCAGGACTCTCATTTCAAAATGGTCTGGCGGAGATAAACCATTGGTTGCGCTCAATTTTATCCCTCAACGGCAACAATGGATGACATTGGGAAGCGACGGCGTAATGCGGCTTTGGAATGATGCAGGGGAGTCTACCGAAATTATTGCCGTTGAACTTGAAAACGTTGACCGATTGGTTACCAACACAGATGGTGACATCGTCGTAGCGCTGGCCGAAACTGGCGCGCAGTGTTGGCGGATTGACGGAAACGAGGTGGAGCCGATATGGAAGGCGAGTTGGGAGCCCCGCCAAATCACTACAGCAGTCATTGCTGGCGAGAATGTTGTTATTTCCAGCGAACAACTTGAGTTGGAGATTAGAAGTGTCGTTGACGGACAGTTGCGGGGTCGACTGGCTGGAAATCGAGGTCCGATAGTTGCTTTGGCAGCCAGATTAGATGGCCAACAGGTTGCCGGGGCGGCACGGGATTTCAGCCTGCATATTTGGGCCTGTAAATATTTCTGTGTCAGCAGTTAGTTCGGGTACATATTTGAGTTA
>CALMEE010000120.1 GCA_937862885.1 uncultured Planctomycetaceae bacterium | reverse complement strand
AAAGGTTAGGTGTAATCCATTTCACCCTAATGACACAATATTTCTTACAGGGCCGGCATCGCCATGGATGAAAAACATCGGCGCCGTCGTGGCCTGAAGTTGGTCGGCCCTGATAGTGTCTCCTTCCGTCGCCGCGGCCAGGACCCGTTTGACGAACTCTGGAAAATCTTCCGGCGTCGGGCTCAGCTTTTTGTACTCCGATTCGATGGGCGAGCCTTTGAAAACATCCGCCGTGAGTTTTGGGAATGCATCGACCGCTTCATTGACCCAGCCGTCAGGGCGGAAGGCGGACGAAATGACGACCACTTTTCGTACCTTATCCGGATGGCGGATCGCGCACTGCATCGCCACGCCGCCTCCCATGCTGTAACCGATCAGGTCCGCCCTCGGGATCTTGAGCTGCTCGAGCAGCCCCGCCACGTCGCCGGCGAGGTTCTCGTCGGTGATGTCGCGATCTATGTCCGCCGTGCGCCCGTGGCCTTGCATTTCGATGGCAATCACCTTCCGCGTCTTGGCGAGTTCGTCGATCCAGTCGTTCCAATTGTTGGTGATGGTCATGAATGCACCGTGGAGAAGCACCACAGGTTCGCCGCTGCCGTGGACCTCGAAGTACATTTTGAGACCGTTGACCGCTGCATAGCCCGTCATCGGCGCTGACTGCGCCGACACGTTAACGGGCAAAAGGGTCAACAATAGGAATGCGCCTGTCAGCACGCTTCGTGTAACTGCCTTCCGCCAAAACACTTTTTTCTGCACGCTCATGAAAGCTCCTTAAGGTGGTTGAATTTTTAAAAACGGCGTGTCAGGTGGAGTGGCACCGCCCTTAAGACCGAGTCACTGTCGAAGAACGCCACTCACGATGCACAGCATTTACATTTCTCCCAGCACGCGGTCAAGCTGCTGGTAACTGAACTCCATGCCGTCGGACATGCCAGTTTCCAACGCCGCGTCGCGGTCCACCTGCGAGGCGAATCGGATCGTGGTTGTCACATCGGTGATGCCGTTGGTCTCCTGGAAGGTGACGGTGATGATCGACGGCTCGCTCCCCATGGAATCGGGGATGACCGCGCCTGACGAATCTGCTCCGCCCAGGTCGCCGACATCGTAGATTTGCGTATGCACGATCTTCGCATGCGGCGTGACCTCCAGGACCTCACCTGTGAAACCGAATTCCTGGCCGTTCTCGTCGCTGCACCACCGCCAGCGGTACTTTCCGCCAACTCGCATATCCATTTCGCAGACAGGCATCGACCAACCGGGGTAGCCCGAACACCAACGACGCATCAGGTCCGGTTCCATGTAGGCCCGCCACACCAGCTTCACGGGTGCATCAAAGCTACGCTTCACACGCACTTCGGTATCGGACGGTAAACTTGCTTCCGCGGGTTTCATTTCTTTCGCTCCTGTTTCTCAGCTTGTTTTAACTCTGCCAGCAACGCGTCGAGCCGTTTATAGTTGCCTTCCCAAATTTCCTGCACCTGCTCCAGCCAGTCGGTAACCGACTTCAGTCGCTCCGGCACCAGCTTGCATGGACGGGACTGCGCCACTTTGCGGCGCGAAATCAGCCCCGCCGACTCCAGCACCTTCAGGTGCGAGGAGATCGTGGGTTGCGTCAGCGAGAATTTGCCAACAAGGTCGGATACCGAAGCCTCGCCACGGGCAAGATACACGACGATTCCGCGTCGTGTGGGATCGGCAAGGGCAGCAAAAGCTTGGTCGAGTTGCGTCATATAGATAGATTATCGTCTATATAGATGGCTGTCAATATGTTGGTTGCGATTTTTTTCGATCTTCTTATGGAAACGGCGGAAGAGAGGCGCACCCGACTTAGCCGCCGAGCCGAGTATCACCGCATGGAAGACACAAGCTTAAATTCACAACATGTTCAATGTGAGGAGTAACGGGAGAAAAATTGGAATAACGCAGTTGCTCCGCCCGAAGAGCCACAAACCTAGTTGCCACACATCCTTGTGGTAAACAAACCCTTTGCGAGGACCCGCGGCGGATCAAGATGAGTTTCTTCGGCGGTAGAGATTCCTTTACGTGATAGTGATTCCTTTACACAGGTTTTAAATGTCTGTCCGTTCAGATTTGATCAGGTACCTCGGAAATGCAGTGGTCATACCGAGTCACTTCCACACATGTCCTCAAAACTGCTTTTTCTCACACGTTCGCCGGTTTGCCAACGGGATCAAGGAACTGCAGTGAACTGCGATTCATTATACGCGCTGGCAACCTCCACTCATCGGTCCCCACCCAACAAACTATTTTTTCCTATTTTCTTCCTCACGGTGCTGATTTGCTGGCATCAGTGGAAGTTGGAGGGGCGGAATTGTAAGGAATTCCAGTCCGCATTTGTCAATTTTCCCGGAGACCTACATATGTTTTTTACACAAGTTCACAAGCTGGCTCGACGATTGGCGACGGGCATTGTATTGGCATCGGCAGGCGCCGCCTCGATCGGCTACGCGCAAACAACGGCTGTATGGAACGGAGGCACCGGTATTTGGTCCACTAGTGGCAATTGGAACCCTGGCGTGATTCCCAATGGGGCGTTGTACGACGTCTATGTCGACAACGGAAACGGCATAGGGTCTGTTGTTACGATGAACCAAGACGTGACCATGGGACGGTTAACGATCGATGCCGGTGATACGCTTAATTTTGGTCCCAGTCGGTGGCTCACGATGGCTGCGGGGTCCTTTGCGGGCGACGGCACGATTACTCTTAACGGATCGATGGCACTCAACAACGGTCAAATTCGCTTCAGCGGGAACTCGCAGAATTACACTTTGGCTGGAGGGGGAACGCTGTCGCTCGACGGTGGGTACCTTTACTCCATCGGCAGCAATAATTCATTGACGAGTTCCGTATCGATTACAGGCAGCGGCTACATTTCTACCGGTAACTTCGTCAATCAAGGGTCCATCACCGCCCAAGGTGCGTCGGGAATCTCAATTGCCCCCACCAGCACCTTTGACAATCAAGGAACGTTGACCGCAGCCGCTGGATCAAATATTACCTTTGGCGCGGGGACATATCTCAACGCTGGCCAAACGATGAAGGCCGACGGCGCGAACTCGATGCTCAATTTCAACGCAGCCGCTGTCGTCCGCGGCGGCACGCTGGCAGGCATCAACGGTGGCAAAATCCGGTTAATCAATTCCTATTCGGTTTTCGACGGCTTGACCGACGGCGCTTTGACGCTGGAAGGAAACACAGAGATTTATACGGGCGGCTTCACTCCGCAGTTCAAAGGTACGATTTCCAACAACGGCACTATCACGGTAGGTTCTAGTTCCCATTTTCGAGTCGGCACAGCCGACGGCGAATCGGCAACGCTAAACGGCACGGGCAATGTCGTTCTTGATAATGCCGCTATTTACTCGGCATTTAACAACACGACATTCAACAATCACAATAACATTTCCGGCACCGGCCAAATTGGTTCATCCGGGATGGACGTCGTCAACCATGCGGCCATCACGGCATCGGGAGGTCCTCTTTCGCTACAACCGGGGCAAAACGGATTCACCAATTTGGGAACGATCAAGGCAGACGCGAATAGCACAGTGCATTTCGGTGCGGGCACCTATCATAATGCCGGTCACAGCATGACAGCCGACGGTGCGAACTCGATGCTCAATTTCAACGCAGCCGCTATCGTCCGCGGCGGCACGCTGGCAGGCATCAACGGCGGCAAAATCCGGTTAATCAATTCATATATGGTTCTCGACGGCTTGACCGACGGGGCGTTAACCTTGGAGGGAAATACGGAGATTTATCATGGCGGCTTCACTCCGCATTTCAAAGGCACGATTTCTAACAACCGCACCATCAATGTAGGTTCTGGTTCCCATCTTCGAGTCGGGACAGCCAACGGCGAGTCGGTAACGCTTGGCGGAACGGGAACGCTGGAACTGAACGGCGCGTTGATTTCATCAATCAATTCGGGTACGACCTTCGCCCAAAACTATGGACACACAATCCGAGGTCCGGGATGGATCAGTAGCAACATCGACAAAGTTACGAATTCAGGGACGATCAGTACGGCGTCAGGGACACTGGCGATCATGCCGGGTAATGAATTCAAAAACGAATGGTTGGGGTTCGTCCATGCCGAAACGGGCGGCACAATCAATATCAGCTCGCCGGTCGTAATCAACCATGGACAATTTTCCGTCGATCAATCAAGCAGTATAAATCTGACTGGCGGGGCCGTGTTAAGCAACTATTCCGCCGGAACGCTGACCAACGGCACATATTCTGTTAGTGGTAATGGGCAACTTAACTTGGGAATCGGAAATATAACGAACCTCTATGCCCTGGTTGCGCTCTCAGGATCCAATGCCAACTTTGCTCCAGTCAATAGCGTTACAAACATTGGCTCAAACGGAATGCTAAGAATCGGCGACGGCAAAACGTTTACAACAGCTGGTAGTTTACATCTTGTATATGGAGCCGTTAGGATTGAAAACGGGGGCGAATTTAATGTCAATGGAACTCTGAATAATCAGGGCTCAATTGAGGTGTACGCAGGCGGTACGTTCAATGCGACTGCGGGGCCGTTGCTGCAATATGACGGGCAATCGAAATCTTTGACTGACGGGACGTATATTATCGGCGGAACATTCAAATACTCGGATGGCGACGTACACCGAATCGGAGGAGGTTCATTGCACCTCCTAGGTCCCAACTATCAGTTTTTAAAAGGCGACAACTCAAGCGCAATTGCTGGACTTGGAAGCGTCGCCTCATCCGGCATATTTGGAGTCAGTGGAGGCGCGGTCTTTAGCGGTCCCTCAAGTTTCACCAACGAAGGAAATGTCTATCTCGGCTCGGCGAACAGTACGGGAACAATTTCCGTGCCAGGAAGTTACAAACAACTTGGCACGTATAGCGCAACTATCCTCCAAAATGGTTCCTTAATTACCGGAGGTAATATTGAAATCGAAGGCGGTAGCTTAGCGGGTTATGGAATTCTGCAACCGGGTGGCACTATGCCAACAGTACTGATTGATGAGCTAGTATCGCCCGCCCATTGGAATGATGCGGGGGAACTGCGAATTGATGGCCGTCTCGGATTGTCAACGGGCGCAATTTACCAGTGGAGGCCCGACATAATGTCTTCTGGCATTCTTGACAACAGTAATGGCGTAGCGGGCGTGGACTGGGGCTTAATAAGTGTGCGCGACGGAGTGTTCGGTGGTTCGGTCGATCTTTCCTTTGGTTTTTCCTACAACCCGAATAATCCCTTTTGGCTCTCGAATCATGAGTGGGATATTCTGACGGCCGACAACGGTGGAATCTCGGCCTCGTTCAACCTTGTGGACTCCAATTTCGCTCACGGCTATTTCAGCCTAGGTCAAGTCACATCCGGGAATTCGACAACGCTACGGCTGTTCTACAACGCCCAAGCGATTCCGGAACCGGCTTCGGCTTCCGTCCTCGCGCTGGGATTCAGCGTCGTACTCTACCGGCGGCGGCGACGCGAAACAAAGGGGTCAGGACTCATTTTGTTCGGTTTCGGGATCGAAATGGACGCGGGGCCGACCTCGCGGACGCAGTGATGATTCCAGGTTCAACCGTTTTACTGTTGATTCTATCCAACTTTCATCTCCAAAGGGACTTCCACGCTTCGCAGAACTGCGAAGCGCCTGGAGTCCTGCTTCAGTCAATGCTTGGTTCACACGTTCAACCCAACTGGGTAAAGGAGATATCGGCCAAGCTGTCAATAGTTTCGGTTCCGGTTCGTTCCGCTGAAGCCAGCGAAACAACGATCCCCACCGCCAAGCCTCAGTACGTGGCCGTCTTGGCATGTCATCAGCTTTCCACAGAGACTGGCACCAATCACAAATTTAAAGCGCCTTTCCTTTAAACTACTTTGTATGCACAATCCTTGAGCAGAATTCGACGGGAACAAAAACCCCAAAGTGGGCATTTCAGTGGAGCTCGATACCAGTTAGGGCGGGGTAGCTAATTCCTGGCTTTCATCCTCCCTACTTTTCTGTATACGCGTCAACGATGAACTTCGGCAGAATCCGCCTTAAATCAACGTTGCATAATTCGACACAGGGCCTCTGGCTAAGAGTTACCCTGGCGGGAGCCGCCCCCGCTCCTCTTCAAAGTCCGCTCGAGTAACGGTTTGTGATGCAGCTCTTTTGCAACGTCACTCTAAATTGCTAGGGTTGTTATCGGTGGACTGCTGATACTTTTTGCGACGATCGCGAGGATTGAATAGGGCGAAACGCTTTGGATTGTTGAAGTCGTAATCTGGTGGCAGGGCCGGGCCCTTCACGCCAAACGGCCCACGACCCACGTGCGTATAGTACAGCAGATCACTATTTGCGGTAAAACGCCCACAGCACAAGAGTTCGATGATTGTATACTGTTGATTTGCGGCCACCACTGATAGATCAATCCACTCGGGAACCATTCCGTCACGCCACAAGTAGTCGATGACTTGATCGGCGTTCATCGAATGGAATTCATCGCAAGGAAGTTGGTCTTCGGGGAAGACGCGTTCATCTTCGTGAAGCGGATTGCCATCGTAAGAAGCGTTCGGGAACGTTTCGTATTGAGTCGCATCCGGTAGGTCAACAGTAAGAAACATGCGACTGAACTGCACGCACGCGATGCTAGATTCATGGAACAGTCGTTTGAATTCGCTTTTGTCCATGCACTGCTTTACTGTATAACGTTAAAGGTATCCGGGCGGCGGCCAGAAACCTTTGATGGTGATAACGCACGGCCCACCGAATACCGCAATCATATCCTAACCCAAGGTTGACCTGAGCGGGAGCCGGGCAGGGCTCAAAGCAGAGGCCAACTTCCTATCTTCGTGTGGATAGAATCGCATTCCTCATTTAAGCTTGTGTGTAACGTGTCAACCGTTGACAAGCCATGACTTCGAACCCATCGCTGACGAATTTTCACCGCAACCACTGCGGGATTGCCTCCACAAGACTCGATTTCACATGACGATTTACTTGAGAACTTTGCAGTGGAAAGCGTGTCAGAACCTCGACGACTGCGTCCCAAAACAAGCCTCAAGAATTCACTCAAACCTATCGACGCAATGACTCAGGGGTCTCCCGTTCACCGCTTGGTTCGCCATTGATCCAGTTTGCAGCCAACTCATCGATTGCCTTTATGAACTCGCTCTTGCCATAGTGATATCTTTCGAACGAATCGGCATGCTTTACAACCAGCTCGCATTTCAGGTCGGAATACTTGGCTGCCCACTCTGGATGTGAATTCAAGAAGTCTCGGAATGCAATGTGACGGTTCACATGTGAACTACCATGAGGAAATACGTGGGCATGGTGAGTGCGGGTTCCAGAACTATTGTCTTTGCGGAAATATCGTCGCGTTGGAATTCCATACTCACCCAGCACCTCATATCCAAGCTTTTGCATATTGCCGTTGCATTCATCAACTAAACTAATATCGGCGACTACAATCAACATATCTATAATGGGTTTTGCCAAAACGGCCGGTATCGCTGTGCTGCCGATATGATGAGCCGCTATTGCGTTACCCCCCAACGCGTCCAAGATCAATCTTGATTCGGCATTGAACATGCTGACCCAATTGGGATCGTGTGGCACAACGACGACTTCCATCGGCATAGCTGAGTGTACCTTGCTGGCGAACGACTACGCTAACCCGGTTGCCGCGAGAGAGCTTCCATTTCAAAAACCCGTCATCGGCAACTCGGGTTCAGCGTTTTGTTCTGCCTCTTTTTAAAGGAGGCACTTACGGTTAGTCTGGGGCAAGAAAGTACGTCTTGCCGGATAAGTTAATGCCCCGGTTTGGAAATGTGGGATTCTCGTCAGTACTTCGTATGCCAATCCATTTTTCGGGTCTTTGCATGATGCGGAGCTTCCAAAGCGTACCGAAGAAGAGCGCTGCCTGTTCATCACTTCGGCCATGACGTTCCTAAATCGGATCCCAAGGGGTACCGCTCCAGTCTCCGGGGTTTCCATTGAATGGGTTTACTTTGCCACCTTCGATCGACGTGTTCATGATCGCGCCCCATTTGGGGTCAGGATCACGAACTAGAGCGTCGAGTAGCCGTTCGATCTCCGCATCAATTGCGAGCTGCTCAACGTTCGTGAACTCGTTCCACATTAGGTCAAATCGCTCTCGGTAGTCGATGTCATGCAACTCCCGGACTCCACCACGTTCATCAATATCTGTAAGCATCGTTTGTGGCCAAAGTGTGGACTCTGTTATTGAGGCATAACGCCCGCGATAACGGAGTGCGAACAAAAGACTCTGTCATCAACTCGAGGAACATCGAGCACATCGGCTGACCGCGCTGTTCGTCAAAGTTTTTTTTGAATCTCAAACTTATTTGCCAGAGTCAATTACTTCCCTGTCGACGTTTTATCTCAGAAGCAATATTGAGAGGTGCGACCGAGGTAACGACGACCGACGATAATCCCAACACAATAGTCGAGATGAACACAGGCATGTTCGAGTGCCAATAGCCAAGCACGACCGAAGCCAGAATGACTACTCCAAAAATCATGGCCACTGTCAGCCGAATTGTTTTGGTGGCCTTAAGCTTTTGATTCAACTCCTCGATACTCAAGTCTTCAAGTTTCCCCATAATATCTCCTATCGTAGTTTCCAGATTATTTGAGTCACCAATTATTTTTGATTATCGGAAGGCTGAACCAAACAACTTCTATTCTACTCGGCTTTCCGCACTTTATCGTTGCGACGAACGGCGGCAATCATCCAGTCGCCGCCAAAAAACTATGATTTGAAAACCCGCGTTGTCGGCGGCTGCCGTTCATCGCTTTGTTCTGTGGCGTTTTGGAGTCCACAAATGGATTTCAACACGCTGGCAGTGATGTCCGACACCGATCCAGCGTCACGGTATTTCAGGACTGGGCACTGTTGGTTCATCAAGTACGCCTCGTGTCTTGCCAGAGTCTTTCCTTCAATATCTCCTGTGTCGTAGCGTGATGCCCAATCAATAAACTCCTCATGTGTTTCGTGCATGTCACCACCTTTCTCAATGCGGTGGCCGAAACGCATCCGCTCCCGAAGTCTCAATCGTTCCACTCTTATCGCAGTTCGGACGTAGAGAAACACGACGCATGAGAACTCCAGCTTGGGACAAGGCACCCAACCGTCGATGCCGCCACTGAGGACCCAGTTCGAGTCTCGCCTCAAGTCGCGACAAATCAATTCATATCGCTCCTCAGCGCTTCGCTGCCTCTGAAATGGCGGGTCGGTGGGAGCATGGAAATAGTCGTCGCTTTCGAAGTGTGGAATAGCGAGGGCCGAGGCAAGGGATCTACCCAGCGTGGAAGTGCCACTGCCGGACGCTCCGATCACATTGATTCGATATTCCGCCATATGCTTCTATTCACATGCCATAGAACGACAGCGGTAACCGAGCCACCGCCAAAACACATTGATTTCAAGAAACTCGCGAACGGCGGCTTCCGTTCACCGCTTGGTTATGCCGAGTTTGGGGACGGTTCCATAAAGCGGAGTTGGTTTCCATCAGGATCAGTCACGGTCATATTGATAAAGCCCAAGTCATTGTTCGGAGGATCAGAAATACGCGCCCCACGATCGCGAAATTCACGATACCACGAATCGACATCAGGAATTACGAAATGAATCAGTCCGCCGACCTGACAATCGCCCGAGTGTTCAGTCAAGTAGATTGACATGTTATCGCGTTTAAGCGACATGAAAACGGGAAAATTAGGTTCAAAACGATGTTCCCATTCGATGGTAAAGCCCAAGATATCGACGTAATATTTTTTGCTTTTTTCGTAACTGGTGATTCGAAATGCGGGAACAACTCGCTGATTTGGTAGCGTCATCGACGGAAGCCCTCGATTCAAGTGTTTGAGCACGGGCAAGCCAGCCAGGGATTTACCAATGCCACAATCGATTGCACAAACATTGTAGCCGACCAACGGATTTAAAGAAAGCAGAGGTCGATCGCGATTTTCGATGGACACAAGATATTCGAAAAAAATCAAGCATCAACGGTGGTCGGTAATCGTCGGCATAACGACGGCGGTAACGGGGTCGCCGCCAAAAAACTATGATTTCAAAACCCGCGTGATCGGCGGCTCCGGTTGACCGCTTTGTTCGGCCTTCGGATTGTGGCGCTCCCAACGTACCACCGGACCGTCCTCGGGGTCGATCACATCGCCAATTCGTTTGAAACCGGCTTTCGCCAGCACCCGTTCCGAGGCGATGTGACCTGCCAGCGTGTGCGCGCAAACGGTCCGAATAATTCCATCGCGGAATGCGAAGTCTACCAACGCATTGGCTGATTCAGTGGCGTAGCCGCGGCCTTGGTATTCCGGATTCACGCCATATGCCAACTCGACAATCCGTTCAGTGTTCGGTGGGCCTTTGAAGCCGCAACTCCCAACCGCAGCACCGGTAGCTCGGTCGACCATTTTGAAACCATGCAACCACGGGTCGGCTTCAGTGGCCGCGAGCGCCTGCGCGAGCCACGCGGGAGAAACCTGCGCGCGATCCGCCGGGCTCAAAGCCTCGATGCGAGCCAGCACTTCCGCGGGGTCTTCGAGAACCAAGTCGATACGATCTGCTTGAACGATGAAGTCACGCATCGGGACTCTTCTAACGGCCGAACGAAGCGATCACCCCGTCGGCGCCTAAAAACTATGATTCAAATTTACGGCCGAACGGCGACTGGGGTGCATCGCATTGTTATGTGGTCGTTTGGGGCGTCGGTAGATTCGGATGAATTATCGCAAACACATTGGAATTGTAATAGTACAGCAGCGGCATATTTGCGACGAGTACGTGACGCAATAGATCAACAACTTCTTGATCATTTGGATCGACGGCAATCGTACCATCGACCGCCTTCCATTGCGTGACGGAATAACGCTGGCCATTGTGATAAATCGTTTTGCCAATCATTGTGGTTTTCGTCCTGCGATGGATTCGTAATCGGACCACGTATGGTGAACCGAAAAGTTTGGACCGAGGTTGATGAATCCGGCATCGCGACAGTCGTGATCGTAACGGAAGACCTTGAATCGTGATTCGTTTTCCGGATCGCGTCCGAGGCAGACGTCGGGTGCTTCTGCACCGTAGGGCCACGCGTGCATTTCGTGCAGAGATTCAACGTCGGCGGAAAGTTCAAGCGTGACATCATGGGAGACGGCATAGGAACAGTCGTCGTTTCGCGGGTCGTCCTCGGTGAAAACAAAGTGGTTTAACGATGTGTCGTGAATGACGTACATGAGCAAAGGCCCTCCGTGATTGTGTGTAGTGGGTCCGCGTTGACCGCATAACGCTGGCGATCACCGGGCCGCCGGAGTACGCGCTCCATTGGCAAACCGCGCGATCGGCGGCTCCGTGTGCATCGCTTTATTCTTTTGCATTTCAATGTCGCGGTGGCAATCCACGACACCAATTTCACGAGTCGGGAAACGAATCAACCATCTCGGAACGTGAGTAGTACGGGTCGGTTGAATCACCGTATTCTGTCAACCACCACAATTGAGATCTGAATGTGTCAATCGACATTCCCACGTCTTCCGGTCGGAAGTAGTCATCAATCTCATTGAGTCGCTCGCGTAAAGTTTGCATAGCCAAATCCATTAAAGCAAAGGTTTGCTTGAGGGAGATGGCTCCTAACCCCGCGCTCTCTGGAAGACGTGAGGTTTTCGGCAATTTTGGACGGCACGCCCCGAAGAATTTGCGACGCAGAACGGTACATGAATTTGTCATAGCGTTGATCTTAGTGCCACCTAAGGACGCAGGGTGATTGTGTCGCCAATCACGACAGATATTGTAGCACTAACTCGGTTCGCGGCAATCAGCGAAGGGCACAATGGACTTGCAACATAACGGCGGCGATCAGCGGGCGGAAATGGCGCAAATGACCTTGATTTCATGAAAAAACCGGAACGCCATTTTCGCTCCGGTGCATCGCTTTGTTCGCGCGAAATCTGGACACAGTCTGTTTCATTCTGCAAACCTAGGTGACTTATTTGAAAGCAGTTTCTTCATGTCATCCTCAGACAAGTGTAGGCGTTTAGCAAGATTTTCCCGCGTCCTTGCAGCCGAAAACACCGGATAGTCGCTCGCGAACAGGAATTTCTCGACGCCGATCATTTCGATCAATGTAGTAAGCTCCTTGCAAGACTCGTCTGTCGTCGTTCTTGCCTCGGCAAAGTCCGGCCCAATGATGGCCCCTGAGAGATCGAAATACAACTTCATTTTCTTAAAACTCGGGTTTTTTTCTGATACCAGGGCGAATCCGCGAAGTACGTTCGATGAAGAACTGTTAAATCCTCCGACCGATCCAAGATGAGCAAGGTACAATTCCAACTCTGCATGAGGATGAATGACTTCGGACCAAAACCATAACGCTTTACGCAGGTCAATTGCCTCTCCGGCCGTCCAGTGCAACAGAACAGGAACTTTGTTTTCCGCTGCCCAGGCGAGAACCCTCTTCAAGCAAGCTTCATCCCTGGGGTTGTCAAGATCGATTCCACAGGTCGGAAGGTGCAGTTTCAAGCCAGTCAAATTCGGGTTTTCACGACAACGCCGCAGTTCATCGAACGCATATTCTTTTAGGGGGTTAACCGAAAAGAAGCCGACAAACCGGTTTGGCGATCTGGCAACCGATACAGCGACGTAATCATTTTCCGCAGCTACAAGTCGTCGTTCCAAGTCAAGTGTTTTGCAAATCGGGCGAAACTCGTCACTTGAATAGAGGTGGGCCATGGAGATCAAAAAAGCGCCCGCAACTTGTTCTTGGTTCAGAATTTTTTCGGAATCAAAGTATAAGTTGTCAGAGCGACTAAAGGTCATACCAATAGATTTCCAATCGGATATTAGTCTCGGGCTAAGTACGTGAACGTGGTGGTCATAAACAGCTAACTCTTGCTCTTGTGCGGCAACAACGCAAGCAAAGCGGCAACAAGCCGCGTAACCAACAACCAAGACTACCAAGATCACTCTAAACATCACATCGGTGCTTTCAATCGCGAACGACGGCGATCACCCCGTCGCCGCCAAAAAACTATGATTCAAATTTACGGCCGAACGGCGACTGGGGTGCATCGCATTGTTATGCCGGATTTCTGTTGACTTGGCGGGTGAATGCGGGCGCACTCCGTTCTCGTCAGTGGCCGGGTTTCCCACCGTCCATCACCATTATCGGCAACTTTCATCGCCCCGGCAACCAGTCTGTACTCAAAACTTCAGCCGCAGGTTTCGTCGCCCGGAGCATAGCATAACGTCAAGGATCACCGGGCGGCGATTAGCGATGATCCATTCCAATACGCGCACCAATCGCCGCTTATCGTAAACGCACCCCGAGTTTGATTGGGCGAGTGGGAGCCGTTCGCGCGC
>CALMEE010000119.1 GCA_937862885.1 uncultured Planctomycetaceae bacterium | reverse complement strand
ACCACTCCCAGTCCTGACTTCGCTCGACCATGTTCGCCCGCAGCGGATTCCGCTCTACATAACGCAACACCGTCAGGTAGTGTTCATCGGATTGAACGGGAAACGCTTTGAATCGCCCCTGCCAGACATGGCCGCTCCCCTTGTAGTGCCGATGATAACGACGAACGTGAGACGTCATCAGCCATTGCATCCAGCGGCTCAAGTCTCCATCTTCATGCGGCCACAACAGCAGGTGGCATTTGGTTTGTCATCAGACAAGATCCTGTCAGCCCCATCGGCACCTTTTCGTGAGCTTCCCGTATCAAGTTCACGGACGCGGCGAAGTCATCATCCTAATGAAAGACATCGCTACGGCCATTTCCCCGGTTCAGAACATGGTAAACAAACTCACCTCTTGACACTCTTAATGTGCATGGCATTGCAGCATTCTAAATGAACGAAGTCCCCAGATAAAGTAAAATGTCCCCTTTTTATCCCCTTCCCTTTTGATCCCCTTTTGCTATTTGCCGATTGAGCGACATTAAAAACCTGGAAAGCACAACCATAACGCCGAATTGAGTCCTTGGAGACATCTTGAAATTCAATTGTTTGAGGTGATTTGATTTCTTAATCACGATCAAATTGCGACCGTTCCAACATTAACTTCAATGAAGAAGGTTAACGTTGGGCCGAACCGAAATGGGTATCGATTTTGCTTTGTTTGATCGCCGCGGCCTTCCAACCGATTCAATGCAAATTGTGGTTGCCACTTATTGTCATATTTAAAAGATCCAAGTGATTCTGATTCAGAATAGCATTGGCTGCAACTCAATCGGAATCTCGTTCCATTCTTTACCCCTGAGTTTCCTGCCAGCTTTTTTCTTGTTGACCCCGCCCCACTGTTTGAAGAAGAAAGGGACTTTCGCAGCTAAGCACTGGTCCCGGATCTCAATCACCCACTCTTCTTTCACTGGGCGAGCGCCTGCACCGGACTCCCCACCCACAATCGCCCAATGAATGCCATCCAAGTTGAGATCAGATAGCGGTCCCAACAATGGCTCAAGAGACAGAAACCGAATTTTCGCACGGGTCGTCCGCAGATCATCAATACGGAATTTGTAGTCAGCATTTTCTACGCTTACACCCATCCATACGTTGGTCGGCCATTCAATCGCATCTGAAAGAGACGCTAGTCTACTAGAACGTTTCGTAAGAACCTGAAATTGATGCCAATGGGCTTCACGCATCACATCGAACACACGCTCGACAAATTCAATCGGAACACTCTGGTGAAACAGATCACTCATTGAATTTACGAAGATCATCTGTGGTTTTTTCCATTCTAATGGTTGCTGCAGCGCATCTTCGTGTAGGGTGAGCCTGAATCCGTTGGCGTATTTTTCTTGTCCCATTGCTTGCAATCGCTTTGCCATTGTTTCAGCGTAGCAGTGTTTGCAACCAGGACTGATCTTTGTACAACCGGTCAGAGGATTCCAAGTAGATTCTGTCCATTCAATTTTCGATTTCATCGGATACCTCGTAATTTCATTTGGCAAGTCGCAAACGAGGGTTATTCGACGGTGTGCAACGACCCTTGTACTGATCCGCAAAGATCTCGTCATTTTTGCGAAGCCTGCGCACTACCTCGTTAACGTGTTTCTTTAGCCAGAGTTCTTCTCGTACGAGATCATGCAGTTGTTGCCAGCGTTTGGGCCCTTGATGAAGCTGAAGACGAATCCAATCTTCCAACGGACCTAAGTCTGGCTCGGGGTTGATCAGCAATTGCTGTCGGGGATCATCACCTTTGGATGCGTAATAGCCACCATCCGGACACGCAGACCAAATGCATTCCTTCATAAGGTCACGTCCCGCAGGGTGATTTGTCAGATGCAACAAGAAGTAGCGTGTTCGATTATTGTCCACCATGCGAATGTACGTTGCCCAATTTGCGCCTACCATGCCTTGAAACAGGTTTACGCACTGATGCGCACGGTCATCAAGATCATCCGCATCAACCGCATTGATCCAATCGTGACCATCAAAGACACTATCGAGTCTGGCTTTCATTCCCAACGTGATCGTTCCGTTCCGGCCCATAGCCATAGCCATATCAAGTTCTCGCCAAATCACGTTGATGAACAATTCCACGCCTCTGAATTGCATCAATCGGCGCAAAAGTGAACCGGGAATTGAGAAACCGTACGGATCACAAAAAACAAAGCTGGGGGCCAGTTCGTGTCCCTCGTTTTCGAGGTGAGAAATGATGTCATCAATGATCTCAAAGCTATCACCGTCAAGCGGGTGAACGTGTACACCATCCGGAAGTGGATGAAAAGCAACCATTTCTTGCTTCAATGCGGTCAAGTTGTCTTCATCTCGTTCAATGAAATTGAAGACCACTTTACCCCTTGCAAGAATTTTATCTCGAAACGAATGAACCATCAGCGATTTTAGTGCAACGAGTGGAGAACCAAGTTCTCCCTTCATGTGGCGCCCACGTCCAGCGTGAGTATCAATGAAGAGAATGCGCCCACTACCACCGAGAACGAGCTTTGGAAACCACCCGTTGAGATAAGTGCGGATCAATTCATGCTTGATACGCTGGAGGTTTGAATACTCCTTCCAGTAATTTGGGCTGTTGTCAACGGTGGATTTATTTTTAGCCATCGATTATATTCGCTCGGCTCTGCATTGGTATACATCAGTACAGTATCTGAACAAGCCGGAGTATTGTCAATTAGCCGAACTGTACGGGCCAGCGGTAACTCGTGAAAGCACAAACTGCTTCATTGAGTTGAAAGATTTTTGTAATATTTCGGCCGACTGAAGTAGATTTTGGTGGAAGTGGTGGCAAATTACCATTCGCCAGATAGACTTTGATGGCGGAAATAATAGTGTTGATCGGTTCGTGGCCGCGTTGTTTCAAGGTTCGAAAAACGGACATCATGACGGCTTGGCAATCGGCTCCTGGTTCGGCTCGATTTCCATAGCTGTTCTTGCGCAGGATGACTGCCGGTCGAATCGAACGCTCGGCGTGATTGTTTTCGAAAGGTACTCAGTCTCGATGCACAAACGTGAACAAGTCCTGCTGATGTCGGCGGGTCAAAAAGACTGTCATGGTCGGATTTGCGAAACGGGAACGGCGCGCGGGACATTCTACTTTTATTGTTTCTTTGGCCTGCCGCGAGGTCGCAACGAGGCTTGAATACCGAGTTTTGCAGCAGTTTTTGTCTGCCAATGAGCATCACCGAATGGAGTGCCGCGAGCAAGGCTGTGTCGCAGGGCCTGGAGTTCGGCCTCTGTTTCCACTCCGTTGACATGGCGAGTCCACTGAACTGGCTTCAGGATCGGTCCGTCGTACAACAATCCTTCCGGGCCGCTTCGAACTGTCGGTTTCAAGCTGGACCACTCCCAGTCCTGACTTCGCTCGACCATGTTCGCCCGCAGCGGATTC
>CALMEE010000118.1 GCA_937862885.1 uncultured Planctomycetaceae bacterium | reverse complement strand
TTTTGTGGCAAGTTAACCGGCTAGGTTGTGTGACCAGCCAAATCTACGACAAAAACGGAAATATGACGTCGATTACCGATGCAGAAAACCGCAGTGCCATTCGTGCCATGCACCGATTGACCATGCACCGATTGACCGCTGGACTGGGAGTGGTCCATCCTGAAACCGACGGTTCGAAGCGGCCAGGAAGGATTGCTGTGCGACGGACCGATCCTGAAGCCCGCTCAGTGGACTCGCCATGTCAACGGGGTGGAAACAAAAGCCGAACTCCAGGCCCTGAGACACGGTCTTGCTCGCGGCACTCCATTCGGAGATACTGATTGGCAGACAATAACTGCTGCGAAGCTCGGTCTTGATTCCTCGCTGCGACCTCGAGGCAGACCAAAGAAACAATAAAAGTAGAATGTCCCCGTAATTTGCTTTGCCGACAGTGGCTACCATCGCAATGCCGTTGGCGAGGCAGTCGAGTGGACCGAGCAGGGCAAACGAACAGGACGTCGTTTTCTGTGTCCTGAAAACAAAAGGAGCAAAAAGACCAAGGACCAGCCGGGAGACGTGAATCCTCGCAACCAATCTCATAAGCTGCGCATGTCGCGAAAAAAGTTTTACGCCAGTCCCCGAGGGCGAACGATTTACCAACGAAGAAGTAAAACGGTCGAACCTTTCAACGAATGGCTCAAATCGTTGTTCGAATTGGATCAGCGAGTATGGCATCGTGGGCTGCAAAACAATCAAACTCAAATCCTCGCTTCCATCTTTATCTATCAATTACTCGTTCGATACAACCATCGAAAAGGAAACCGTTCGGCCAAAATCAAACCCATTTTGGATATACTTTGAATTCCCGGACACCCTCAGTTATTTGCTTATTTATTTGGCCATTCTTGCCACCATGATCGGAACAGCCTCCACTGTTCGTGCAGATAATGTCTTTGGCTCGGACTAAGTTGATCGCGGTCATTAAAGTGCCATCGAAAACCTTCGTGCCCTTCCAATACCATTAGTTCTTTGTAATAGAGAACTAGATCAGGCCCTTCATCAAACGTGGAGAGCACCCGCAATGCCTCCTCCAATTCCAATGCCCATCGGCGGGATTTTTCATTTCCTGCAGCCGCTTGTTCACAAAGTTCGACAAACCGCAAGATCTCTCGTGGCAACGCGTTTCCCACGCCCGTAATCGCCCCCCTAGCACCGCAACGAACGTATCCATGATAGACTTGCGTGTCGACGCCAACCATCAGCGTGAGGTTTGGATCGCCACAAGTAATCTTTTCCGCAGCATAACTGAGAGATCCGGCTCCGCCAAATTCCTTGAAGCCCACCAGATTGACATGTTTAGCTCGCAATGCAAAAAACAAATCGGCTTTCGTTTCATAACCGTAGTATGGACTATTGTAAATTACGGCTGGCAAGCCTTCGCCCGCTTCCAGGACTTGCTCAAAATGATCAGCTTGGGCGGAAGGCGACGTAGCACGAGATAGCAATCGTGGAATCACCATCAATCCCACGGCACCAACTTGTTTGGCATGTGCCGCATGGGACGCCGCTTGGCGTGTGCTTTGAGCGCCCGTCCCAACAACCACAGGAATCCCGGCCTCGGCCAACCGTTGCACTCCGGATTGGCGTTGCTCGTCAGTCAGCAATGGCCAATCACCCATCGAACCGCAATAGACCACGGCGTGCATACCTACCTCAAGCAACCGCCTACCCGTATTGACCAACTCATCATAGTCTGGAGTGCGATCAGGTCGGCATGGTGTCATCAAAGCTGGTACACAACCCCGGAAAGGATTGAAATTCGTGTCTTTCATACGCGTCAAACCCTATTTCAAAATAAGCCATTGATCGTCAAGCACTCGGAAGCTCGCTGTAGTGTTATAACACAAGGTTGACATGACAAAAACGATACTTCCCATTCAAGGACGTGGCCGTTTTGCTTGGATCAATATATTGTTTTGAAATATATTGCCGAATCGGAGCACATCGTACTGATCGCCATTTTTTGCCGATGCCTTCACGGCATTCAAATGTTTTCGAACTGGGTAGCTACAATGACCTGCGAGTAAGAGTCGCAAGGAGAGAGAATTTTTTCATTGAGAATTTTTGATAGTTTACATTGTCGCCGCATGTTTGTAGCAGAATTATTGCGAGGCTTCATTTCGTATTTCGGTGCGCTTTGAATCAAAAATATCGGTCCGTCGTTTCGCCTTCCATGAAAATGTTCTACGATACACGGTAAAGGATTTCGTATCCCGTCAACAAGCCGTCAACATGAAATTCGTCAGTGCGTCATTTTTCGTTGTTACTTCCTTTGATCGTTCGGCATGCAAAGCGCGGACCATGATCTTATGAGAAAGTAAGTCATGCATTGGAACAGAATTGTAGACTGATTTGAACCCAGAGCCCACGACAAAACAATCGATGAACTTTGATCTCGAAACACACGATTCGATCTCAATCGTTGGCGGTGGGATTATTGGTTTGTGCGTTGGATATGAACTAAGTAAAGCCGGCTATAAGGTCGTTATAATCGACCGCGACCCCAATTGGAGTCAAAGCAGCGCTCAAAAAAATGCGGGCATGATTGTGCCCAGCCATTTTATTCCCTTGGCTGCTCCAGGCGTTGTGAAACTGGGGCTGAAATGGATGTTCAGTCGCAAGAGCCCTTTCGCGTTGAGCCCACAATTGAATTTGGAGATGTGGCGTTGGTGCTGGACTCTTTACCGACATGCAAATCGCGAACATGTTGAGCGTTGCGGTCCACTTTTACGCGATATTGGTCTTTTGAGTCGGCGCTTATTTGATGAGATTGCTGAACAACTTTGCATCCCGCTTGAGCGGCACGGTTTGTTGATGTTATGTCAAACTGAGGCTGCGCTTCACAAAGAATCTCAAACAGCAGAACAGGCGAATTCACTCGGTATCGAGGCCGAAGTCTGCATAGCGGATAGGCTGCGCGAACTAGACCCAAATGCAACCATCAATGCCATCGGTGGAGTATGGTTTCCTCAAGATGCCCACCTGGACTCGAAAACGCTTTTAACTAAGCTGCGTGATGCCGTTGAGAAAAACGGTGGCCAGATTGTGCAAGGCGAGGTCCAGCGTTTACACGTGCGAGGAAATCGCTTGGCTGCGCTCGAACTCAAGGATGGACAAACGTATTCTGCCAGAAGCTTTGTTTTGTCCGGTGGGGCATGGAGCCAAGATTTAGCGCGACAACTTAACCTGCGACTTCCCTTGCAAGCGGGAAAAGGCTATTCATTCACCATGGAGAACGTTCCTGAGCTTCCCGCTCTGTGCTCGATCTTAGTCGAAGCGCGGGTTGCAGTCACTCCGATCGGTAATTGTCTGCGGGTTGCAGGTACGATGGAGATTGGCGGAAACGACTTACGTGTCAACCAACGACGGACTGAAGGAATTATCGAATCCTTTTGCCGCTACTATTCTGCTTTCAAGCCAGAAAACTTTGTCGGGATTGAGCCATGGGCCGGCTTGAGACCATGCTCACCGGACGGCTTACCTTATATCGGTAAACTCCTTCATCTACAAAACGTAATCGTTGCAACAGGGCATGCGATGTTGGGGTTAAGTCTAGGCCCGGTAACCGGTTTGCTCGTCAAGCAGATTTTGGCCGACGAAGAGCCGGCCATTGATGTCAAGCCACTTGCCCCCTACCGTTTTGACAAACGCTACAAAGTTTGACATGCTTTTGTACATAACCCTTAGGCATTTTGGAAGGAAAGCTAATGCAGCTACAAGGTAGATCTTTTATCGGTCGATCGCTCGGAACCGAGGGTAGCCGTGTTTTTTGTGCATTTGATCCGTCGACCAGTAACAGAATAGAACCTGAATTCCATTCGGCAACTGCTGATGAGATCGATCGAGCCGCGCACTTAGCCGAACGAGCCGCGCTTGAATATCGCAAGACATCGGGTAAGCAACGCTGCGAGTTTCTGCACTCGATTGCTGACGAAATTCTGGCATTAGAATCGTTGATCAAACCCAGAGTGATATTGGAAACTGCATTGTCAGCGCCCAGAATCGACGGTGAGTTCGCACGCACGGTCAACCAAATGCGAATGTTTGCTGATCTAGCAGGCGACGGTTCCTGGGTTCAAGCACGCATTGACCACGCTGATGCAAACCGCCAACCCGTGCCTAAGCCTGAGGTCCGCTCGATGTTGAGGCCCATCGGACCTGTGCTTGTTTTTGGAGCCAGCAATTTTCCCTTAGCAATTTCGACGGCTGGCGGAGATACAGCATCGGCTTTGGCGGCAGGAAATCCTGTGATCGTCAAGGCGCACCCTGCTCATCCGGGTACTTCCGAATACATGGCTCAGGCGATACTACATGCTGCCGAGAAATGTGGCATGCCTGAGGGTGTTTTTTCGTTGTTGTTTGATGCGGGGCATCAAGTCGGGACTGCGCTAACGGCACACCCGGCAGTAAAAGCAGTAGGTTTTACAGGTTCGTTTCAAGCAGGACGCGCGTTGATGAATGTTGCTGCCGCACGTCCTGAACCGATCCCCTTCTTTGCCGAAATGGGGAGCATCAATCCGGTCATCGTTCTGCCAGGCGCCGCCCATGCTCGTGCCGTACAGATTGCCAGCGGAATCTACAATGCTGTCACCCTAGGCGCGGGCCAGTTCTGCACTAACCCTGGACTAATTATCTTAGAAGCAGACGCAACTCCAAGCGGAAATCATGGTAGCGGACCTGCGGCCATCGTTACAGAGCTAACTCGTTTGATGCAGACAGCGAGTCAGGCCGCCATGCTCACAAGCGGTATTTGTTCGGCCTATAAACATGGGATCTCTAGACAAGCGAGCGATTCGCGAATGAAGTTGCTAGTCAATCCAGGCAATGATGCTGGCGAATTTCTGTGTCGGCCAGCATTGCTGGAGACATCTGCCGAGACATTGTTGTCGGAGCCATCATTGCTCCACGAAGTCTTCGGACCGAGCACAATCATCGCCCACACGAGAAACTCAATCGAAACTCAGCAATTGATTCAAGTATTGGCGGGACAACTGACCGGTACGATCCACGGAACTGATTCAGAATTGGCGGAACGCCGCGATCTAATCGAGTACCTCGAACAAAAAGTGGGACGGGTCATCGTCAATGGCTATCCAACTGGAGTGGAAGTCTGTCATGCCATGATTCATGGAGGTCCCTATCCGGCAACATCCGATGGCCGTGCTACGTCGATTGGGACGCAATCGATCTTTCGCTTTGCCAGACCGGTGTGCTACCAAGGGGTTCCAGATCGCAATCTACCCGCTGAGTTAAAAGAATCAAATCCCATGGGAATTTGGCGACTCGTGGATGGCGAATACTGCAAATAAGTGTAAACGGTTTCGACGCGACTCGAGGGTTATCGATTGGTTATGATGCTGTGTATCGCGCCTACAATTCCTATTGGGTTTGCTGATGGTCAAGTGTTTAGAATTATTTTGCGGTATCGGCGGGTTCGCGGCCGCATGTGGCCATCCGTTTCAGGTCGTTCACGCACTCGATATTAATGAGCAGTGCCTTCAGACCTACTCCCATAATTTTCCCCATGCGATCCGCACCAAAACATTGGAATCGGTGCGCCCAGATGAACTAGCCAGTTATCAGGCAGACTTATGGTGGATGTCACCTCCTTGCCAACCTTTCACAACTCGTGGGCGGCAACGTGATATCGATGACCCGCGTTGCGCCGCCTTACTGAATCTGACAAATTGTCTAGCGGAAATCCAACCACAATACTTGGCAATAGAAAACGTCCCTCCCTTTGAGACGTCGCGTGCTGCAGAACGGTTACGCACCGTTTTGACGCAACGAGGTTATGAGTTTCACGAATGGACTTTATGCCCAACAGCTTTAGGTATCGCCAACCGACGCCGCCGTTATTATTTGGTTGCATCGCGTTCACCCCTGGCAACCGCATCGATTTCGGTCATCAACCAACTTGCGGAACTAGGCTCGCTCCAACACTTTGCGGGAGCAACGCATTACTCAAATGACCAAACTATGCGTATCAATCGACGTATTCGCGAAGCTCTGGTGGAAGCTAACTGGAGTGACCCATCGTTATTTGTACCACAATCTACGTTAAACCGGTTTGGCTCTGCGATGAGTATAATTGATTTGGACGACTCAGATGCCATCACGACTTGTTTCACGTCGGCATACGGCCGCTCACCGCTTCATAGCGGTTCGTATTTGCGGCGAGAGAAGTTGGTTCGCTTTTTTTGTCCGCTGGAGATTATCCGCTTGTTAGGTTTTGCGATGACATACAAGTTTTCAGAAGAACTTACGCGCGCCCAAAGCTGGAGCCTTGCAGGCAATAGTCTGAGCGTTGACGTCATCCGATACCTATTGCGTTTGTTTTGCGACGATTCAATTGAAAAACTAGTTCCTGAACCAGACTTCTGTGAGGCTACCTCGCAGAAGGAAGGGCTGAAAACTTGAGCAGAAGGCAAAACTTTCCTTTAGCCGGTACCCCTTATGTCGATATTTGTTGAATGCCCGAATGGTTGCTTGATTACATTGACCAATAATCAACGCGGTAAGTTCGCCGAATGCACTAGTTGTCGATCGATTATTCGTGTGCCGCGAACTGGAGAATCGCGGCTCATTGATGGACATCGACGAACCGTTTACAAGGCTGGCTGGATTGCTTCGCATGAAGAGGCCGCTGAAATCAAGAAGGAACCGAACACGCAGGAGCCAATCTCTCTCCTATCGCAGGATGCTAAGAATAACGCCTTGTATGTAATTGAATCGCTTGGAGTCAAACAGGATGAGAGGCAAGTGGAAACCCTCGACGATGTGCTTCCGTTTCTCATTGATAGAACCAGTTTGCCTATTGAACAAACGGATCAAGTGGTGATTGAGATAGCCGAACTTGATCACGATAACCATGATCGCGATCGGGTTTGGCTGACGCGATTTTACGCTTCTTGCTTGGTCGTTACCGCAATCGTCAATTGTGTCCCGATACTGGTTTACATGACTGCGTTCGCGCCGCAATCTTGGGAAACAACATTGCCACGTTGGTCATTCGCTCTGATATTTACGTCCTTGTTATTGATTTCGTACGCGGTTTATCTCTGGCAACTCGCTGATTGGTCGTCGCTGTTGGTTTCAGCATGTATTGCCTTGTTCGCTTCTTGTTGTTTTGGGTTTATTGCTGCAGGTTTGTGGTTAGGAACAGTGAACAACACGATCGCGGGCTACTTGCAACTGCCCCAGTCCTATTATTATTTCGGGCCGATTTGGGGAGGGATCATGTTTGGTTTATTGGCCCTGACAAGTTTTGCACTCGGGCGCGATGCGTTGTATTGGCAGCGCAATATCGGATTTTGAAAGGCATTTTGTACAGCACAGTTTGACTCATTGGCCCTCTGTTCTACTCTTCCATGACATCCTGCTCAACCCTTTGTTTGGTTCCCAGTGTGATTGAGTATCGCCTTGCGCAAGGTTTGCAAATGGGCATCGCTGAACGACTTGAAATTTGCGGTATCGGTGTAATAGCCTCTGCCATTCGGACTGCGCGATTACTTGAGGAATTCCGTCCGCGGCAGGTAGTCTTGCTGGGAATTGCCGGAACCTATGATGCCAATCGAGTGCTAGGCGACGTCATCCAAGCAAACCAAGTTTCAATCGATGGGATTGGAGCAGGGGAGGGGAGCGATTTCAAGTCGTTAGGCGACATCAATTTGAGTCCTTTGCCCACACACATCTCGACAATCGACGATACCATCGAGCTTGAAATATCTGGCGATGTACATTTGTTAACTGTTTGTAACGCAGCTGCTAGTCTGCGGCAGGTCGAAAATCGCCTGCGCCGGTTCCCGACAGCCTCCGTTGAGGACATGGAGGGATACGCGGTAGCCTTGGCATGTAAGTTAGCTGAGACCAAACTCATAATCATTCGAGGCATTTCGAATTTGGCGGGTGTACGAGACTTTTCACAATGGAAAATCGATTTGGCCATGGAGCAATGTGTCAAGCGAGTCAATCAATTGTTGAAGGAGACTCGTGATGCCTGATCGCGTGCACTTGGGAATTTCTACATGTCCCAACGACACCTTTGCGTTCCATGCCATCTTACAACAGAGAATTGACACGAATGGGATTGATTTTCATGTCGAATTGAAAGATGTTCAAGAGTTGAATCTTGCGTTATTGGCTGGCCGATACGATGTTGGCAAAGCCAGCTTTCATGCGGCCTTGCGCTTGACGAACGAAATGGTGGTACTCCCCTCCGGTTCGGCTTTGGGGTTCGGAGTCGGCCCTGTATTGTTGTCGCACCAATCGCAACATTCACCGGAACAAATGACGGCTGCCGCACATGAACCGACTGTTCTGTGCCCGGGAGAGTTGACGACTGCCAGCATGCTGTATCGTATCTTTCATCAAGTTGGACGGATTGAACAGGTTGTCTTTTCGGAAATCATGCCGCGACTCGAGGCTAGAGACAGCGATTTTGGAGTCTGCATTCATGAAGGCCGGTTTTCCTATCAAGACCACGGATTGTTTCTCATTGAAGATTTGGGAACGACTTGGGAACATTCAACATCGTCGCCGTTGCCGCTGGGGGGCATTTTGGCTAGGAAAAGTCTGGGACACGATTTACTCGAACGGATTCAGACAACAATTCGCGATTCCATCGAATATGCTTTGAATCATCGCCAGGAAACCGTCGCCACAATGAAAGCCTTCGCGCAGGAACTTAACGATGAAATCTTATTTGCTCACGTCGACTTGTATGTCAATGATTGGACCATCGATTTGGGCCAAACCGGTCGTGAGGCAATTCGCCGTTTAGAACAAATCGCCATCGAAAACGGATTGATCGCCTATCGCAACGCTAATATCGAAATCTTAGAATCGCAGAGAACGTCATAAGTCGATTCACGAAATGACACCGCAGAAGATTCGACTTTGGGCTATTATGGGAGCAACGTTGCACTAGTGCAGGTCACAATTTTTGGAATGAATTCTGTGATAAGCACAACAACTAAATGCTGCTTTCAAAATATTAGCCAGTGCTCGAAAGTGAGATACATGGCGCAGCCAATCGTTGCTAGTTGCTTGTTGCATGCTGGGTGGCTACACTAGAGTTCATTGATGGGAACACACGTTTTCGTCTCTCAGAACTGCTTGTGATTTTGCCAGCACGAGCGATTCTTCGTGAGCCACGGATTGTTTGGCTCGCGTTTGAAACGACACGACATACGATTTAGGCACTTGTGCAGAGACTCGGCTTCGTACTGAGTATTTAGGTTTGCAAAACAACTTGAATCTTGAGGCCGAACCTTTTTGTTGGTAGTTGCTTACGTGTGGTCAAGCAAGCACCCAAGCGCGAATCCAATCACATTTTGGATACTGGATCGAGTACCTCAGTCAGATGTAACTTGGCGGATGAGTTTATGCAACTGTCAGTTGGCCTTCGCTGTCATCAACGCGCTGTTGTCTTGAACTTGGTGCTGGTATTCCCGCTTTTGGTCGCAACCATCGATTTATTGGGCCAGGACCAACTCGATTTCAATCGCGATATCCGCCCGATTTTGTCTGAAAATTGTTTCTTTTGCCATGGGCAAGATGGTCAACATCGCGCGGCTGATTTGCGACTAGACCAGCGTGATGACGCAATCACCTCAAGGGCCATTGTTCCTTTTGACCCAGACGAAAGTGAAATGATCGAGCGCGTGTTCAGCACCGATCCACTTTTCCAAATGCCGCCTGTTGACTCTCATCGTCAGCTTTCAGACAGTGATAAACAGAAGTTGCGTACGTGGATCGAACAAGGCGCCGGTTATTCACCGCACTGGGCGTACATTGCGCCCAAACGGCCTGTTGTTCCTGAGCACGCTGAGGACCCCTGGTGTAATAATCCGATCGATGCTTTCGTCCTTGATCAATTGAATCGAGTGAGGCTGTCTCCTTCGCCTGCAGCGAGTCGCGAGACCTTGATTAAGCGACTCTACATCGATTTGCTGGGCCTTCCGCCAACTCCGCAGGCGATCGCGGAATTTGTCAACGACCCTGCTCCAGATGCGTATCAACGCCTGGTTGATAGATTGTTGCAGAGTCCCCATTATGGTGAACGCATGGCGCTGGCATGGTTGGATGCTGCAAGATATGCCGACAGTAATGGCTTTCAACAGGATGGTGACACGTGGCAATGGATGTGGCGTGACTGGGTTGTGCAAGCTTTGAACGACAACATGCCATTCGATCGCTTTTCAATTTGGCAATTGGCTGGAGATCTCTTGGAAAACGCAACGGTCGAACAGAAGATTGCCAGCGCATTTAACCGAAATCATTTGCTCAATGGCGAAGGTGGAGCCATCCCTGAAGAACAGCGATTTGTCGTATTGTTTGATCGAGTCGATACGACGGCCACGAATTGGCTTGGTTTGACGATCGCCTGCGCCCAATGCCATGACCATAAATATGACCCCTTTTCACAAAAGGAATACTATCAACTCTTGGACATCTTTAATCGGGTGCCTGAACAAGGTGTGCCTCAGTATTTTTCTGCTCGTATACGAGTCGACACTCCTTTCCTGGAACTTCCCTCTGATGAGAACTCGCGACAAATTGAGGTCCTGACTAAGCAGATTGGCGAACTGGAGGCGCAAGTCGCGCCTCAACTCGAGCTATCCTTGGCAGCCTGGCGAATTGGCCTGACTTATCGAGCGAACCACGATTCGAGTTTTCAATTTCCAGACGAGTTGTTAAAGCTCCTCCGCGTTGAGGATGCCGATCGTACCGATGCCGAACGCGAAGAACTCGAAACAGCTCTACGAAAATATTTCGACAAGCACGTGTTAAGCCAAATTCAGGGAAAGATTGTCGGCTTCAACGAACTTTCGGCGCTGAGACAACAACTGGATCAATATCGCAAGGATCAGGTTCCGCGAGTCATGATCATGAGTGATGCGCAACCGCGAACGACTCACGTGCTACATCGTGGAATTTATGAGTCACCATTGGAAGCCGTTGAGTTTGACGTACCCCAAATATTGTCCCCTTTACCTAATGATGCACCGCGAAACCGACTCGGCTTCGCGCAGTGGCTCTTTTCGCCAGATCATCCGTTAACGGCTCGCGTGCAGGTGAATCGAATCTGGCAACATTTCTTCGGCTCAGGCCTCGTCAAGACAGCGGAGGATTTTGGCGTGCAAAGCGAGTATCCAAGTCATCTTGAACTGCTGGATTGGTTGGCCGTCGAGTTTCGTGAAAAGGGGTGGAATACAAAGCATATGCACCGATTAATCGTCACAAGTGCAACATATCAACAATCAAGTCGTGTCGACAGCGAACGTTTCGAACTGGATCCCGAAAATCGTTACTTTTCACGCGGCGCTCGTTTTCGCATGCCAGCGATGCTCTTGCGCGATTGGGCGCTTGCCGCTGCAGGTCTTCTCGATTCCAAGCTGGGCGGCAAACCCGTGTATCCGTACCAGCCCGAAGGTGTATGGGAATCTCTGGCAATTACAAAAGAACGCGACTTTACTTACCCACCCGCTACCGATAACGACTTATACCGACGAAGCCTGTACACCTTTTGGCGCCGTACTGTGTCTCCGGCCAATATGTTTGATGCGAGTTCTAGGCAGGCTTGCCGAGTCCGATCGAGTATTTCGAACACTCCGCTGCACGCGCTAACCATGTTGAACGACCCGACTTGGATTGAAGCCGCGCGCGTGTTAGCCGAGCACAGTATGCAAGCATCTGCTAACCTACAAGGCCAAATCTCGCTTGCGTTTGAACGTGTTCTTTGCCGAATACCAACCGAGTCTGAGCAAGCAATCTTAGAGAACACTTGGTTGAAACAATACAAGATTTATCAACAACATCCGGCTCTCGCGACTGCGGTGGTACGCGTCGGCAATTCGCAGCCATGTGGCACGCTGGACGAAGTCGAACTGGCCGCCTTGGCAAATGTATGTCTGGCAATATTCAATTTGGACGAAGCGGTTACACGTGAGTGAATCGATGATGCATGAGTTGTTGCAAACGAATAGAGAACGAGTAACACGGCGGCAGTTTTTTGGCGCCGCAGCACCTGGAGTAGGCATGGCTGCCTTGCTCCACTTATTGGGATCGTCACCTTCGCCTTTCAGGGGGCCTATCATCCATCCTTCGCAGGAAGAGGATCGCGGCGGTTTGCCAGACTTACCCCATCATCAACCGCGAGCCAAACGCGTTATTGTGATGTGGCAAGGTGGTGGGCCTTCGCATGTCGACCTGTTCGACCCGAAACCAATGATGCATGATTTGGTAGGCCAAGATATTCCTGCATCGATTCGAGGCGAAACTCGATTGTCAACCATGTCGAGTGGCTACAGTCGCTGGCCTTGCGTCCCCGCGATCAAACCTTTCCAGAAATTTGGTGAGGCCGGGATAGAAATGAGCGAACTTCTGCCGAATATTGGCAATTTGGCAGATGATCTTTGTCTTGTGCGAAGTCTACACACCGAGGCCGTTAATCACGCTCCGGGAGTGACCCTATTCCTGACCGGCGCGCAGATCCCAGGCCGCCCCAGTTTTGGTGCTTGGTTAAGTTACGGCCTGGGCAATGAGTCCGACGATTTGCCCACATTTGTTGTCATGACATCGAGTGATCGCGGAAAGACCTGCGGCCAACTCTTTTTTGATTACTATTGGGGGAGCGGGTTCCTGCCCAGTCGTCATCAAGGCGTTCGATTTCGCAATACAGGCGAACTCGTTCCGTATGTCAGTAATCCTGCTGGAGTGACTACCGAATCTCGCAGGGCACTGCTAGATGATATTGCTGAGCTAAATAGGATGCATTTGGCCGATTACGGCGACCCTGAAATCGAAACCCGTATCGCACAATATGAAATGGCATTTCGTATGCAAACGAGTGTACCCGAGTTGACCGACGTCAAAAATGAGCCGCAACATGTCCTCGATCGATATGGTTCTGACGTCTTGAAACAGGGCACGTATGCCAACAACTGTTTGATCGCCAGACGTTTGTTGGAGCGCGGCGTTCGATTTGTGCAGTTGATGCACTCGGGCTGGGACCAACATAATAACCTCTATTCCCAGCTTGAAGAGCAATGTCGTGATACCGATGCGCCAAGCGCCGCGTTGGTCTTGGACCTCAAAGAGCGAGGCATGCTCGATGATACCTTAGTAATTTGGGGTGGCGAATTTGGCCGAACCCCATTTGGCCAAGGTGATCCAGTAACGCCGACAGGCCGCGATCATTTCGGCAAAGCATTTAGCTGGTGGCTTGCTGGCGGCGGCATAAAACCAGGTAGCATATTCGGCGCAACCGACGAGTTCGGTTGGAACATTACTGATAATCCTGTTCATGTTCATGACATACAAGCGACTCTTTTGCATTTATGCGGCATCGATCACGAACGATTAACGTTTAGATACCAAGGACGACAATATCGCCTTACCGACGTACACGGCAGTGTGATCAAAGGTATCCTCGCTTGAAAGGAAGATTTGAATTCCCAAGATTATGTCCGTATTGAACACCCGCCGACGAGTGGACGCTGTCCAGAATCGGCGGTGCTACCAATCGGTGACAATCTCGCCGTCAAACGCCCCGCACAGAGAATAAAAAACACGCCAATCAATCGTGCGCGAGATCGAATGTACCGTACCGCCCGCCATGGCCACGTTCACATTCGCGGGATGAGCTGAACCAAAACCGGGATGCCCTGAGAACCATGAATCGCCAAACAGGTAATATTCAGGAAAGTCATCAGAGCTGCCATGCATCCATCGCCACACCCCGCGCCCACGCGCCAGGCCCCCAAAACACCATACCTGAACGGCGGTTCGTTTCTGCGAAAAAATGTAGCCCAGTGTTTCACCATACATGATTGTGTTATTCGTCCCGTCTTTGATCTTTGCCATCGTAATCGGGCGGCGGCACGACATTACTCCAGCAAAAGGCCTAAACTCAGGCAATGGTTGCACGCCACCAGAATGGGCACCACTGCAGCCAACATAATTGGTGCCTTGAAACGTTCCATCTGACTCGACGAAATTCCACAAAAACACATCTCCGGGGCCGAAGGGAGATTCGTTATCCGTAAAATAAGCTGGTTGGGTTGTAATCATCGGCCGAATGTCCAAATCGAGACCTCGATCCAACTCGTCGCTGGGGCAAAAGAACATTGGAATTGCTGTCCGCGCAAGCCTGGCGACGTCCGGATTATCGCCGATCCATACATACGGCGGGCTGCCGCCATGGAACACGTCGTACAGTGACCCAATCGCCGTTGCAGATACAGGTAGTGACCGATAGTCTTCTTCACGATCCAGCATCGGCAAAATCAGCGCCAACGAGGAGATGTGTTGGGCTCGGGCATAGAAGATTGGGCTTGATGGCTCAACCCAATCAAAAGATTGTTGGAAGCCTGTTTCAATCACTTTATCGAAACCGAGCGTGCCGGGTGGTAAACGTCGAAAATTCGAGTTAAACGCATGTGCGGCAAGCGAGATTTGGCGGAGCTTGTTTTTGCAAACCGTTTGCCGCGCCGCTTCACGAACGTCCTGAACCGCCGGCAAAGCGATGCCAATCAATAGCCCAATAATGGCGATCACACAAAGTACTTCAACCAAACTCAGTCCGTGGCGACGAGCCAGACACCGTACTCCCTGATTACCGATCCTTGCGCGAATCCTCAGTTGTTTGTTTAACCGAAAATATTCGAGCATAAAACAATAGATTGTCATGACAAGAAGTCCTGAAGTCAGTGCCATGGATTGAGCTGAGACAGGCTTGTCTGATGGGCCAAAACATCCACATGTGATTTCTAAACCACGCGTCAACGCACTCGCTTGAGCGACAAAAAAACTTGCAAACAACACCATCGAAACAAAAAAGGCACCAACTCGAAATGGCGTTAACAAAAGGGCCACCGCCAGAATCAGTTGTAGCATTGGAATCAGCATCGCCAAATAGGGAGCGGAAAACAGTGGAACAATTTGATATGAGATAATTGTCTGCTGAAATTGTATCGGGTTGCCCAAATGTGCGAGCCCTGAAATCACAAACGCTAAAAGCACCGTCCAAGTCGCGACAATTTTTACGCCGTCAATGATGTCTATCATATCCTCCGCTCCCCGAATACCGTTCTTTGAACGCTCAACAACAATGCTATTCCACGTTTGCTATGGCTCAGCCCGTACCAATATTTAATTCTCGACGCCAAAAAGTGTCCAACGTCGAGTTTCCCAGACCGGACAAAATCGTTGATTCTTTATAACTGTCTCAACAAACAAATCGCCAGGTTGACGACTCATTTAGTGTTGGATATGAAGCCACTTGTTGAAAGGGAAGACCGTTGTAATTTTTCCTGGCGTCTTAAATACCCCTCGATACCAGGCTCATAAACTCGCACATCTCGGAATCCAACGCAATTCAGCCTCCCCGCAACAATCTGGTCCCATTCACAACTTGCTCGTTCACAGAAAACCACAACCGGCAAACTTCGATCCAATTCATTCACACGCAAAACAAAGTCAAACAGCGGAATGTTGATTGGAATATTAATCGAGCCTTGAATTGTTCCAAGTTCGAAAGTGCCTTCGGGTCTTGAATCAACCAAGTAACCATCGCCTTGTCTCAAAAATTGATCGAACTCGTAGTCAGCCATTCGAGCAATTTCTCGATTATGAGCGGATGTAATACAATTCGCAGCCAAGGTTGACGCCGAATTGCGCAATGAATTCGAGTCGTTGCAGAAATAGTCCAAAGTAAACCAAACGAATAACGTCAACAAAATCATTGAGACAGCAACCATAAAACTCATGGACTGCTCGTTTAAACTACTGCGGTGGCGATGTTTCCATGATTGCGATAGGACAAAAAACGCGCAAAGGGGAAATAACAACCAACTCAACCATGCAACCTTTGCTTTAATCCAATTCGAAATTCCTGGGCGTTCCTTGCCCACAATAACGGCTACACCCTTCCAACGAGCGATCAATAAACCATACGGCACCGTTTCTAAGTTACTCAATGGATCGTAAATTAAGGCCTGGCCATTTTCCTCGCCCAACCATGCAATCCAATGTGCGCAGTCTCCATGTTCAGAAAGACTCAAATTCAATAACACAGGCCACTCAGATGATCGCAACGCGGATAGGCTCCAACCTGCTACAGGAGTGGCGTGCAGTCCGATCATGTCCGCTGCCCGTTGAAGGTCAATGGGACTGCTTCCCATCTCAGAGCTAAGAAAATCTGCGTCAATCAGTTTTTCTATCTCTGGAGTATCGCCCAGCGCATGGGCGACAGCGTACAGGGAATAAAGACCGCAATGACTAGGCGACTTCCGCAGAAGCAAATTGTCATCGTACGCAAACTCGCGGCGTAATTCTTGTCCATTTGCTTCACTCCAAGCCCAGATACCTGGAATTGGCGGGATTAACCAACAATAAAAACCCAAATACAGTGTCGCAAAACGCGCGCGGCCGAAACAACCTAATTTGAATATGAAACTTTCCGCCATATCAAATATCCCGAAATCGCGATCAAGCCCAAACCCATCGAAACATACCACCACGTTCGATCAATAGGCTCGCCCATTCGACGTGATTGAGCTACCACCTCTGCGCGACGATCTTTTAATCTCACCAGCTTACCTTCCTTGATTCCATGGACGATTCTTTCATTGCCGGGAACCGTTACCATCTGAATCTCAGACTCATGGAACGATTTAAATTCGATCAAGTCAGACAATGGTTCAGACAATGGTTCACACTTAACGATTTCCGTTCGAATCGGAAGGCCTTGCATGAAAGGCTCAGCTATGTTAACCAGTTTGCCAATTCGCGCAACCGTCCATCGCTCAAGCCCATCCGGTCCGTATACAAAGTCCTTCATCGTTATACGGGCGAGTTCAAGCTGGGCATGCCGCGGAGAAGCAAGCGCATCCCCAATTTTCTCAACCACAACTTTTTCCGATATGGTTTCATCCAAAATCTCATTCCCTGACGATTTCAGGACATCTATCTGGCGAATCACGGCCTGATCAGCGACGACATCAAAGCCGATGGTATAGACACCATATTTAGATGAATCACATCTCAGGCTCCATTCCTGCTGATCATTATCGTTAAGTCTTTCGACAGAAATCGATCTCCGATTGGATTGAATAACTTCTGAAAGTTTTGCTGCATCGAGTCCGCAGCGCTGCTCAATTAACGCAATTTCATAAGGCAGAAAAAATGGGCTCGCTAGACCATCATGCACCCTCATCATGGGCTTTTGACTATTAAAACCCGCGCTCACACCATCAGGGACAACGAGCCGAGAAACGGTCACATAGTGGTTGCGAGTAGAGAGTTGGCAATAATGATTGATGTGCAGGCGATCCGATAAGACCACTGTTTTTTCTAAGCGTCTCCGCCGCCCATCGGCGGGGATCCAAAGTCGGAAAGTCGTGAGCCCAATATTTTTGATTGATGGTTCGCCGAACTTGATCTCGACATATTTCCCCGAAAACTGGTTTTCAATCTCGTTCAAAGCATTGATCACCAAATCCACATTCGGCATGGCCAGATCTGACGAATCCTCTTGGCCCTCCACACAACATGGCCAAAGCAAACTGCCGATCACCAAAAAACGAGTCAATGCTGAAAGGCTATGGGTCATAACACGATGCCTCTACAAACAAAACGAACCAGGAATTTAGGGTAAGCTTACCCAATGGGCGTACATAATATATAAGGATCACAATTGTCGTTCCGATCTTTCCATGCAAAAGCTGGACATGGGGAACCTGTACCAGAAGGGGCCACGTTGGCACACGTAGGACCGGTATCGCCAATCCAGGTTGACGACCAATAAAAACACCACACGTTTTGCTTTGGATACGTTGTTTCGTGACACTTAGTTGTATGCATATTGTCTCGACATGCGTACTCGGTTACCGGTTCAACTGAGTTACACCATAGACCGCCAAATGTAGTCTCGGCCAAGTGCTTGGACATTGGTTGCGGCCCAAAAACAATACAAATCGCCGAAATTCCCAGTACCGAAAAGACAAATTTTATCGAATTTCGAATCATACCACTTCTCCCTTTCGAAAATGACAACAACTCTACTTGGTTAAATCTCATCGTTATTCAATGGTCAAATCCGTTATCGCTAGATAGCGGACAAATTGATTGAAAGCGCGTTCATTATCCCCCCCCCCCCCCCCCCCCCAAAAAAAAAAAAAAAAAAAAAAAAAATTTTTTTTTTTTTTTAATAAAAAAAAAAATTTTTAAAAAAAAAAAATTTTTTGCAACAACAA
>CALMEE010000117.1 GCA_937862885.1 uncultured Planctomycetaceae bacterium | reverse complement strand
CAATCGCAGTCGACCGTCGGCATATTTCGTAGTTGCGGACGTGGTTCGCTTCTCGTCTTCTAAAATCGAATCGAAAGAAGTTCTTCAAACAGCTTGTTCGACGTTTTTCCAAAAGTGTGAGTTGACCTTCCAGTTCGAAAAGCTGCTGGTCTATCGGAAGGCCTTCGACTTTGCCGACAATGTATGCTCCTCAACCGAGCAATTCCGTCGCGGCTACGGTTTTCTGGTCGATCAACCCAACTGAACCTCGCTCTCCATCTCAGCTAACATCGCCGAAGGAAACGGACGCATCGCCAAGGCCGATCGGAAAAATTACTTTATCATCGCTAGGGGTTCAGTTTAAGAGTGCGTGCCATTTCTGGAGCTGGCACGGCGTCGCAAGTTGATCGACGACGAAGCCGACAGGAGCGCGTGCAACGGAAAAAGACAGGCATTTTAATGCTTCTGATGTTGCGCATTTTCCCGAAAGAACGAGCATGTAACTGCGATGTCGGGTGAGCAATCTTCGGATTCGAGTCCAAACGATCGGTACAAACGGCACAGCTTAACTGACAACAAAATTTTCCCACATTTCCCAGTCAATTTATTTGTCACAAATTAACATCGTGGTCTATGTTTGTCTCGTACCGCGAGACATTTGATTGAGTCGCCGCCAAAAAAACTCAATTCAAAGCATGGGAAATAAGTCAACTTACCCCGATAACCGGTGGGCGTGCCTGAACTAACTCTGCCGCGTGGAAAGCGCGCAGTGGGTATTCATGGTTCCAACCGTTGAAAAGTGTCTCACTGAATTCAATCCCCAAATTTCTTCAACCGAAGGCAACATCGATGGCAAAGAACTCTGGCTCCTCTAAGACCGTATCTAAGAAATTCAACAAGATTAACGAGACCGGGCGGCGAAAAACAAATGAACGGCGTTGCGATCCGCAGGCTGAAGGAATTCAAACTCAGGAGCGTCGTAAAGTGCAACGTCGGCGTCAGATCGATCCAACAACCTGCGAACGCGAATACACTCAGGATGAGGTCGAGTTTATGCAAGCACTGGATGAATACAAACGCCGCAGTGGTCGGATGTTCCCGACTTGCAGTGAAATTCTCGAAGTCTTGAAAGCACTAGGGTATTCAAAGGCAGAAGCTGAATACGCCATTAGCGAACTAGATCTTTGCCCAGCCGAAGGCGGCCGATAGCACTGACGGGCGAGCCGCCGAATGTTGATCGGTGGCAGAATGCAAGCAAAACGCAGCGTTGGTCGGGACCATCGCCAAATGACAGCTCGATTCGGTAACGAAACGAAATAGAGTTGCGCGAGCAAGCGCAAGCAAGGGCCGTAAATCGGCCCTATTTTCGTTAATGATCTTGTTTCGAATCTTCAGTTTTCTTATCGTCTCGTTGGTGACAGCACAGTATTTCGTTTTTTCGTCGGCCAACGATATGAAAACATCAAAGATTCAGAGTACAGCAACCGAGCTAGGCGCACTCGGTTTGTTGGTGTTACTGCTTCTCCCGTCAGGTATTGCATGCAATATGGCAGCGACGGGTCACAACGTTCACGGCCGTCGTTTGTATGAACAGGGCCAGTTCAATCAAGCGTTTCAGAGCTTCAACAAAGCCATTCAAGCGAACCCGCGAAATGCCGACGCGTACTACAACATGGCGGCACTATACCACTATCTCGGTCGGCAACAAAACAATATCCAGTACCTGCAACAGGCTGAGCAGTTGTATGGACAAGCGATCACTTTCGACAATAACCATGTCTCGGCCTATCGTGGCCTTGCCGTGCGCATGTTGGAGTCGGGCAGGGGACAGGATGCGTTCAACATGCTCCGCAATTGGCAGGCCAGATACCCCTATTCGGAGGAACCTCTGATCGAAATCGCTTCGCTGCTCAAAGACACGGGGGACCGAAATCGGTCCATGCAATATCTGGTCGACGCATTGGCATTAAATAGCCAAAATGCTCGCGCCCTCAAAGAAATGGGACAACTTCGCGAGGAAGCTGGCCAGTACCAATTGGCATTGGACAATTACATCCGCTCATATCAAGCCAACAATTTACAGACCGATGTAGCCCAAAAAATTGCGTCGTTGCAAGGACAACTTGCCTATTCCCCAGGCATGCCCGGTCCTGGACAACCAATTCAGCCTGGACAACCAAGATTTGGCGGAGCAAACTTTTACGTGCCTCGTTAATCTCTCATTACCGCAACCGACACTTGTCGCATCACCTGGATTCGTCACGCATTTGCTTCACCATCTCCAGTTAAAGAACCCTTGGTTGCCGTGTTAACGCCGATAATTGCTTGAGCGAACCCTAAGATCATGCGTACGCAACGGATTTCGGCAGAATCCCAGAATCGCACTGGTTGAGTAACACGCTAATTCTTCATAAGATGCAACTGGGAAGCGTGAGTTTGGACGCGAACCCGATCCGCTATCGGAGGGTCCTTCGTCGTACACTCAGAAAACTGCGGGCTGATTTTCAGGGTGTTTGGAATCGCGGAATCGGTTGGCACGCGACACGCCAATCGATTGATCCCGGGTGATCGCACTTTTGGACCTCAGAAACTGGTTGCGATTGGGTGCCATGCTGCGCGCTGCGGGTTGGGATCTTCATTGCGGAACGCATTCAACTAATTCAACCGATCAGGAATTTGCCAACGTTCAATCAGTGGGCTGAACGCTGACATAGCGCACACTACCGCTTCTCCATGGTCGGGGACTTACCCACGCGCAGCAGGATGCTTTCCCCTCTTCATAACTTTGACAAGGCACAACGTAAGGAAATAAGCAAAAACGATGCATCAATCGATCGACATTCAAGGTGTTCGGCTCAATCTGTCACCTCCGCAGGACAATGACGCACAATGGATTGGTCAGGCAGAGATTTTGAAGCAGGTCTTGGCGTGTTGGCTTGTCGTTGACGAACGCGATCTGCCGTTGACGCCGCGCGTTGTTGGCTTACCTGGAATTGGCAAGACCGCTTTGGCGATGGCAGCCGCGCAGCGTATCGATCGATCACTGTACATTTACCAGTGCACTTCCGATACTCGGCCGGAAGACTTGCTTGTTACACCGGTGTTGGCTGAAAGTGGCAAGATCGCTTATCACGCCTCCCCATTGGTCTCTGCCATGATTAACGGTGGAGTATGCATTTTGGATGAGGGAAATCGGATGAATGAGAAGTCATGGGCGTCGTTGGCGCCGCTCCTCGATCATCGCCGTTACGTCGAATCAATTGTTGCTGGTATCACCATCAAAGCTCATCGCGATTTCCGTTGTGCCGTCACCATGAATCAGGACGAATCAACCTATGAGATTCCAGACTACATCTTAAGTAGGTTGCAACCCACGCTAAACCTCGCTTTTCCCAATCGGGAAGACGAGATTGCGATCTTGCAATATCATTTGCCTTTTTGCAGCGAAGAAATTTTGTCAATGACTGTGGATTTTTTGCAGAGATCGCATGAATTGCGACTGGACTTTTCACCGCGCGACGGAATAAATGTTTTGAGGTATGCCATCAAGCGGTTGGCACAAGACAACAGTCATCCGCTGGCCGTGGATGCGGTTTGGCGAGAGGCATTGGAATTCTGTTTAGGTTCGGAGGCGCTGGATCTCGAAGAGTTGGCTGAGGTTCGTCGTCGCACGTTGGGCGGCCAAGTTCTGCCGATGGGCATTGCGGATTTCTTTTTCGACGCGCATGACTCCTTGCGCCCCGATTTCGACGATGACGACGACATAGATGACGAAGATGATGAAATACCGTTTTAGGTTGATTTGTTTATGAATGAGCACAATGGCGTTTTCCGTTTAGGCTCACGTGTCACTTTATTGCCGGTTGTTCACGGTTCAGCTGATTTTGCCTGGCAAGTACGTCATTACATGATGGCAAACCAATTCGATTGCTTGGCCGTTCCGCTGCCTAAGTCGTTCCAGGCAAGTGTGGAGCAAGCGATACTCAAACTACCATTTCCGAGTATCGTCGTTCAAAGAGAGACCGTTCAGCCAATCGAAGGTCTCACCGAAACAGAACCCGCACATGACGATTCTATGCCCTTTGAAGATCTCGATGGTGAACTGGATGAACCCAATGTTGGTTTAAACTTCGCAGAGCAAAATGAACTCGACGACGATCACTTCGACGAATTTCGAACTGAATTTTCGGATTCGGAAGATAGCATCGAGTTCGTGGAGGAATCACAGGCCAACTATGTGCCAATCGACCCCTGTCAGCCGGTCATTGCCGCGATTCGATTTGCGATGGAGGAACGAATTCCTTGTCGTTTCATCGATTTGGAGACTTCTGTTTTTGAACCGTATGCGGAGTTGATGCCTGATGCTTACGCGTTAAAAAAGGTGTCGATCGCGCAATTTGGGGCTGCGGTCTTACCTTCGTTGGCTCCCCCTGACGAACTTCAGTGGAGACAAAGAATTGCGGCGATGGCCTACAATTTGCGCGAACTCTGCATCGATTTCCAGAACGTCCTGTGCGTTTGCAGCATTTTGGATTGGCCATGGATTCGCCAAGCATTCAACGATCGAAATCTTGCTTCGCCACAGAATGATCCGGTGGAACCAACGGAACCTTTTTCAGTTGACGCAAACTCACTTTACTTTTTGCTGAGCGAACTGCCTTTCATCACGGGATTGTACGAGCAGGCGCGAGCCACTCTGTTGAACGACGAGCATCTAGCAATCGATGGTGTGAAGGAGCTATTGATTTCGGCACGCACTGCCTATACACAAGACTATCGGCAACGAGCCAGGAAAATCACTCCCCACTTGCTGCGCACCTGCTTGAAATACATTCGCAATTTGACGTTGATTGACGGTCGATTTACGCCCGAGCTGATTACGGTCGTAACAGCCGCGAAACAAATGGCGGGAGACGGATATGCATTGCACGTCCTGCAAACCGCCAAATCTTACCCGTTCGTTGAAGAGTTTGCAGAACCAGAGCCGCTGCTCAAAATGGGGATCGATCAAGGGCGTTTTCCAAATGGCGACGTCATGCACATGAAGAACCGCTTGTTGGGTGCGCCAAAAGTCTGGTCCAATTTGCAACTTGTTCCCAAGCCGGACCAACAAAAGCGGGATGAATGGAAACAGCGGTGGAATCCAAATTCACAATGTAGTTGGCCGCCTGAAGATGAACTAATCGAGAATTTTCGCGCGGCTGTAGTCGATAAGGCTCAAAAACTTCTGGGACACGAGCAAGCCAAAACTGAGAAGTTCACGACCAGTTTTAAGGACGGAATCGATATCCGAGATACGCTGCGACACTGGTACGAAGGAAGTATCTACGTCAAGGAGATTCCCGCCAATCGCGGCACGTTGGATGCGGTGGTGATGCTTTTCGATTCCCCGGCCGATCCGAGAGATTATCCCTGGCGCACGACATGGTTTGCCGAACATAAGAACGAATCGACATTGGCATTCTTCGCGACGCGTTTTGAAGATGAGTTGGTTGGACCTGGCATTTGCCTTTCCAATTATGGGGGCGCTATGTTTCTGTTTCCCCCACTGGTTATCCCTGACATTTGGCTCGATCCACGACTTGCGTTCACGACGACCTTGGAAGAGAAACTTTTGGCAGCTGCCTGCCTGCATTCGCAACAACCGCGGATTGCCTTGCTGAGTTCGCGTCCACCAGGTCCAGCATGGAAACAACTGGCCAATCAATATCGTAAGACATGGATACATGTCCCATTGGCACAATTCGGAGATTCGACGATTCAAAGTTTACGTTGTGTCCATGTTTTGAATGGCAAGGAAGTCCGTAGTTACGCCGCTGATTTCATTCGAAAAAGTTGAAATGTTTAAGTTTATTCACGCTGCCGATATCCATTTAGATAGTCCGCTATTGGGCCTCGATCGATTCGACGACGCGCCAGTCGCGGAAATTAGAGTCGCTAGTCGCCGCGCCCTCAAGAACCTAGTGGACTTGGCGATTGAGGAAGCCGTTGACTTCGTGCTATTGGCTGGCGACATTTACGACGGCGAGTGGGAAGAGATGCGAACCGGCTTTTACTTCGTTGCGCAAATGGCGAGACTGCGTGAAGCCGATATCCCTGTTTTTTTGATCAGCGGTAATCATGATGCCGCCAACAAAATGACGCGCAAGTTAAGACTCCCCGCAAACGTCCAGTTGTTGCCCCATAATCAACCGCATACTGTCAAACACGTGCGACTAGATGATTTGGGCGTGGCCCTCCATGGCCAAAGTTTTGAGCGCGAGAGCATCGAAGACAACTTGGCGCTAAATTATCCTGCTAGAATCAAAGGAATGTTTAACATCGGTTTGTTGCATACGTCACTTACCGGTGCCGCCGGGCATTACAATTATGCGCCTTGCACGATCGCCGATCTAAAACTAAAAGGCTACGACTACTGGGCTCTCGGGCATATTCATCAACGCGAGGTAAAATGTCAGGAACCATATATCGTCTATCCAGGTAACCTTCAAGGACGCAAGATCAGCGAGACCGGTGCCAAAGGTTGTTATCTCGTTACGGTTGACAGTCAATTAACTCCAAGCCTCGAATTCAAGGCCATCGACGTTTTTCGCTACGAGAAAATTCGAGTCGATCTTGATTCGGCTTGTAATGCGGATGATCTGCTTGAGGCGTTTGCGCTAAACTTGGAAAAAACTCGACGTTTGCACAAGAGCTACCCATTGGCGGTCCGTGTTGAATTGGTTGGCCGAACCTTGATGCATGAACGTCTGCTTGCTGAAGTCACGCGCTGGCGAAACGAACTTAAAGGAGTGGCCTTAGATCGTGGGCATGGCGATATTTGGCTGGAAAAGGTTATCGTCAATACGTTAGGCAACGATAATCACCGCGCGGATTTGGAAATCGACGGCCCGCTGGGAGAATTGATGGCGTGTTTCGATGCATGCCGAAATTCCGATGAATTGCTCCAATCACTTGCCCAGGAGTTCGAACCTCTGCGATCGCGATTGCCTGATGAGTTTAGGCAAGCGGATTTTTCATTTAACGTTCACGACCTTGTCCAAGTCCGACGTTGGTTGGACGAAGCCGAAGCGTTACTGTTAGCTCAATTGCGAGGCGAATTCGACAAATGAAGATTGTGCGTTTTGATTTATTGGCTTTCGGTCCGTTCACGGAACAATCGCTTAACTTCGAGCAAGGCAAATATGGATTGCATTTGGTGTTTGGCCCAAATGAAGCCGGAAAAACATCCTCATTGAGGGCTTTGCGCAATCTATTTTTTGGGATACCGCGCAATTGCACAGATAATTTTTTGCATACGAACCCGAATTTGAAAGTCGGTGCGGTGCTGCAGACCAACTCCGGCGAAACGCTTGAATTCATCCGCCGCAAGGGACTTAAAAATACGCTACTCAACCCAGCGTCCAATGTCTTCGTGCCAGAAGATTGCCTGCGAGCGCTCATCGGGAACATATCGGAGACGGTTTTCTCAAAACGATTCGCAATTGGACACGAGGATTTGCGTGAAGGGGGCCGCGCGTTAATGGAATCTGGAGGCGAGCTTGGTGAATCACTATTTTCCGCTGGATCCGGCTTGACGGCAAACTTACGCCGCACGCAAAAGTCGTTAATGGATCGAGCGGAGCAACTTTTTAAGTATTCGGCCAATGCTACAAATCCCCGCATCAACAAAAACATCAACGAATTGACAAAGACGCGAAAGCAAATCGCGGACTCGACGATCAAGCCCACGGCATGGGAAGAGCTGGACCTCAAGAGGCAGCAGACCGAAAAGCTGGCGCAGGACCTTGATGATGAGTTGTGTCGATTGCGGAAAGAAAAAAGTCGATTGGAGCGTGCCCAGAAATCCTGGCCTTTGATCGTCGAGCGCGATAGCTTCGAGTATGAACTTCAATCGTTGGCCGGCTTGCCATCACTTGCTGAAGATTTTTCAGAACATCGTTCGCGCGCCGTTGCAAATCAAGAGAACTGGACCAAAGAGATCGCCAATGCCAGAGATTCCTTGGAATTGCTATCGCGTGAAATCGAGTCGATCCATATTCGCGACGATATCCGGCAACAGAAAGCAGCAATTAAGGCGCTTAACGAAAAACTAGCCGTTATTAACAGTGACGCCAAAGCCAAGACGGCCGTGGATTCGAAGTTGAGGTCTCTCGAAAACGAGGTGTCTGGTTTGCGCGAGTCCATCGCCATCATGCACGGCATGGATGCAGACTTTAAGCCAACGCTTCCCAATAAGAGACAAAAGAAATCGCTGCACGAGCTGGCCTCGCGCTACGACAAGAAACAGGAAGCACTAACTCTCAGACTGGAGGCAGTGGCAAAAGCACGCAGAACTCTGGAGCAGTTAACCGCAAAAAAAGCAGATCAGCCGGTTATGCAGGAGTTGAGCGGTTTGAAAACTCTGCTCACGCGAATTCGCCGGAAAGGGGACTTGGAAAATCGCCGTGGAGAACTCAACCAACAAGTCAAGAAAATTCGTGCGAAACTACAACGTGATCTGAAAAAATTGCCATTGTGGCAGGGCAGTTTAGATGAGTTCCAGGCAATGTCCATTCCGCTGCCAGAAACCATCGATCGTTTTGACGACGAGATGACAACGTTGCACCGTGAACTTAGCGAGATTGAATCCCAACAAGACAAACTTGTAGACCAACAAACGAAATTGCGGCGGAAGTTAGAGCAAATTCTTCGGACTCGCAATGTTCCAACTGAGATTGAGCTCAAGCAGGCCAGGGAGGTACGTGACAGAGGTTGGTCTATCATCCGTGGTGCTTGGGAGAGCGGCGTGAAGCCTGAATCATCGACCGTTCATGCGTCGATGGCCGAAAATCCAGATTTGTTACGAGGTAAACAACCTCAGCCGAATCAACAGATCACCTCGATTTACGAAGATGCGGTATCCGCAGCAGACAATATTGCTGATCGCTTGCGTCACGAAGCTGAGCATGTTGCCGAAAAAACGCAACTCGCTTCTGGACTTGATGAGGTAGCGCAAAATTTACTTGGTTTAGAGAAACGTCTCCAGGAAACGAGAGATTCCCTCAACAGCAAACATGCGGAATGGTGTCGAATCTGGGAATCGTTGAAAATCATTCCACTGACCGCGAAGGAGATGCGGGCATGGATCGCCAAACACACTAAACTGACTGCCGAGTTCTCTGAACTACAGGCGTTCGAAAGCGAACTGGCGGACATCAATGGCAACATCGAGAGTTTCCGAACAGAATTGACGTTGGAAATATCAAGGTTGGAGTTGCATGATCTATTGGAGGCGACACAGCCTGATCGATCCCTTGGAGAAATGTTAGATCTTTGCGAAAGTACGCTTACTGACCACGAACGTAAACACCGCCATTACGAAAATCTGGCTCAAAAGATCGAAGAGGCGACGACGAATCTCGACGAAGCCGTGGCGGAACATGAGCAGGCAGTCCGTGAATTCGACGATTTGAATAGAGACTGGGACGAGGCGATCAATAACTTGGGCTTGGAAACGGGTCTTCCTGTCCAAAACGTGCTGTCTTTGCTGGATTTACTTGAAAATTTCCACAACAAATCAGAACAACTCGAAGATCTCCGGCAACAAGTTGCCGAAATAAAGCAACGTCGCAAGGATTTCGACGAGGAATGCCGAGTTTTGATCGAACAGCTTGCGCCAGAGTTGACCGAACTCGTTTCCGATCGGAGCGCACTTGAACTAATTGTTTTGCTTGAGGAGACTGAAAAGTTGTCGTTGCAGTTAGCAAGCTTGGATCGCAAGAGGTTGGAGGAAAAGACAAAACTGGCTCGGTTGGAGCAAAACCTTTTCGCGGCAGAAACGGAATTGGCCCAATTGTGCACCTCCGCAGGATGTGACAATCCGCAGGATCTTCCCGCGCTGGAAGCGAAAGTGAAACAACGACGATCGTGCGAGGACAACTTCAAACGCTTAAGCGATCATCTGAAAAGTCATGCAGGTGAGCATGACCTAAACGCATGGATCGAGCATGTTCGTCAGTGCCCACAAGATGACTTAAATGCGGAGTACTCTTCCGTGTGCTCGCAAATCGAGTTAAAGGAACTTGAATATCGAGAAAATTTGCAGGAGGCCGCGAAGTTTGAGACCAAATTGAAATTGATGGATGGCGAAACTTCCACCGCTGAATTATTAGAGTACTCCGATTCGTTGCTGGTGAAAATTCGGCATGATGCCGAGGAATATATTCGCCACATCATCGCAAATCGCATGCTGAGCCAAGCGATTGAGGGTTATCGTAGTCGACAACAGGGAACCGTATTGACTCGGGCGGGCGAACTCTTTAGCGAATTAACGCTTGGTTCATATAATGGACTTGAAGTTGACTTTAATGACGGTGGTCAGGAGTGCTTGTTTGGTGTCGGCAATCTCAGTCGACGTTCGGGATCCAAAATCCCGGTGGAAGGGATGAGCGAAGGCACGCGCGACCAATTGTATTTGGCGTTGCGAATCGCCCTGCTTGAGGCTCATTTCAGCCGACACGAACCTATTCCTTTCGTGGTCGACGATGTCTTGGTCATGTTCGATGACAATCGGGCCGCCGCCGCATTGAGAATCTTGGCTCGTCTATCCGAAATGACCCAAGTGATCTTCTTCACCCATCATCAACACTTGATCGAATTGGCTCAATCTTGTATCGACGATGACGTTTTGTTCATCCATCATCTGACATCAACGATGACCAGTTCGCGTTCATCGGAGACCCTTGACTCAATCGCATAAAGCAACTGACTGACACATTTACGGCAATTGTTAATTGTCAAACAATGAAATGCCTGATTCCAGTCTGGTTGGTGATTAATTCGAAGTCGAACGTGGATGCCAACGTCACTTCAAGAGTTTCTTCGACTCAACTTGTGTGGCCAATCGATGGCAAGGAAATGTCACGGCGTGGCCAGGAGGCATACTTCGTGGCGATTGTAGGCAAGTTGTCTTATCTTGACGTTTGAATAACCCCAGCCAATAACTCGTTCGCGATGCTCGGTAAGTTGTTCGAACCATTCCGCATCAGCAATTTTGAGCGTGATCAGCATTCCCTGAAACATTAATCCATCTTTATGCCAGCCCTCAATTGCCGTAAGAACCTCTCGGGGCGAGACATTCGCATCGCAAAACAACCATTGCGCCGGCTTAAGCCAACTTCTCCGCACTTCGTGGGCACGGCGGCGGATGTGTTGCAGTGCAGGGTGGTGAGCGATTCTGGGGACCAAGTTGGCTGGATCAATGGCGATGAGTTGAAATCCCTGTTCCAATAAGTACTGGCAGCTTCCGCCAGGAGCACTGCCGATCTCCACGCAGACGTGTCCGGATTTTATAGGGAGCATGGACCATGCCAATGCTTCAGCGACTTTGTAGTACGCACGGCTTATCACGTCAGCAGGAGACGCCAGCGATGGAACTCCTCCAGACCATCTTTGTGAAGCGGCTTCGACAACATGGTAGCCAACCCACCAATAATCTGGTTCCACCAGAATCACATCCAGTACGCGGTCTCCCAACCTTGCCATTTGGTTCACTTCCGGCTTATGGGCATCGGAAACAAGTTCGTCGCATGTTTTCTCATTCTCATCTCGGCTAACTTGAGATCTAATTTTTTCCGCAATATCGTTCGTAAGCGAAGACGGGCCGGGCTCAAACCCTCGCTCTCCCGGCTTCATTGAATCTCGTTCGAATACATGGATATGATGGACTTCTAATTCGAGGGCTAAGCGATATACGGTCTGGATCTCTTGTTCTGAGAAATCATTACCTTTTTTTCCGCGCTGCACAATGCTCCCCCAAGTGCGAGAAAAGACGGGTTCAAATCCACTCAGCGAGGCGAGAGGTTCAATGAACTTAAACGTCAAGAAACCAGGTCGCGAAAAGGCGAATTTTGCTTGGGGGAAACATTGAAGTACTTCTCGCTTTGCAAATTGATTCGCATCGACTTGACAACAGACAAAAAGGAACTCGATAGGGGGTGTTTTATGCGGCAAATTTAGATACCAAACGAAAAACTCTGATTTGTTGTTGTCAATGCTGCCAAAGCTCGGACTTATTATGGCAACTCGTCGTGAATGCGCATAGACCGGCGAGCAGGTGACAGCTCGCCAAAGAACTCAGTTTCGCCTATCGAAGTGACTCATGCGTGTGATCGTCCGCTTACTGGCGAAAACCCAGCCTTGTAGAATCGTGGTCAAGCTCTATAAACTTGGCACGGTCAACCCCATCCACAGCCCTAGTATTAACAACGCAAAAACGGCTACAAACTCTATAGCGGGTCTCCTTGATCGGCGCCAGTTCGTGATCTTTCAGGTAAAAATTCAAGTATTGTGTTGGAGGCTCGCGTCGTTTAATAACCCCTTTTCTGCTCATCAAAAACTGCGAAAGTCATATTAAGAAATGCTGTATCAACCCGGCGTGGTCAAGGTTAACGCAAATCCCGAATTCGTCCAAGTGCATCGACAACTATTGAAAAATCAATGTTGCAATTCGATCCGGGAAGATCCGAAAAAAGAAATCGAATCTGTATCGGGAAATCAAAAGTGCATATCGCGACGCTTGAATAGCCTGCGAATTTTTCGCAACCATCCGCGAAAGATGCGTACTCGGTTTTCTCGTCGGACTTCTCGTTCCCACTCCAAATCGATATTTCTTTCTCTTTGCACTGCAAACCGTTTGGAGAAACTCGATGGAGAAGGCTCTCGACGTGAATGGCGAAACCAACGCCGATGCCCGCAACAGACACACTGAAACGGACCGACGAAACGAATCAAACCAATAGTGAGAACCTGAGTGATAACCAACTGCACGGGATTAAGGCTGGGTAAGAAGACGTGCGTTTCTGGCCGATTGCAAAACCAACAAAAGAGTTTTGACTTTTCAACGGTTACGATTTCTTCATCTAAGTACTCATCCGTGTAACCGTCGATCAACTCCTCATCGAACTCAGGTTCATCAACCAATGCCTGGTCATCGACCTGCTGTTCTTCGTGATCATCTGAGGTGGGATTGGGAGGATCTAAGTTCATCTAGGTGTCAAAAAATGGTTGGTCACGATTCCGGTTTCGTGAACAGCTTCTCTCTAAATCCCTTAATTTAATTTTAGTTTACTATGAAGAAATAGCTAGCTAGAAAAATCCGATTTTGCCGCTGGATCAAACTGACTTGGGATGAACGTTTCAGACAGGCGTGTTTCGATTCACCTTAATTTCGGCCAAAAGTGAGTTTCCGGTCGCTTCCGCTCGTGAGTCAGACTTCCGGACTTCTAATTTTCGTGAGGAGAAGCGGCGTTCCATCAAGCAGAGAATATGCTTCTGAACAATTTTCCGACGAGCGTTTAACGGAACGACACCTTGAGAACTGGGGAGACTTTGGGCTTCGAGAATGCTCTGCGGTTTCCCAAACCCGCGCAGTTGTCGTACTGTCGCGGAAGCATCTTTCAAGGAACCACAATGGTACTGACGGCTGCACTGTTTACGTCTTCGTAACGCGGCGAGAAGATGAAATATGGAATGGAAGAAAATTGTTTTGCAATAGACTCACTGTGAAAACTGTAGATCACGTTCGACGCCGAACGATCCTACGTTTTCGGTTTTGAACGAAAAGTAACCGCTAAATTTTGCGAAACCGAATAAGCGATGCATCATTCAGAAACTTCTTCGGCAAGTTGTTTCCTCTTCTTGGTGATTTCACCATTTGTTTTTTCAGCGGACAATGGAATGTCTTTGAGTTTTGGGCTTGGGCTGTGAGTCGAGCCATTGTCCGCAATTCTCCCGGCGCGCGGACCTTGATTGACGGCTGAAATCAAGCGAGCGAATGTTGCTTTTAAGTCGGCCATGAGGGTGAATGTGGTCGGCACCAGAAATAGTGTCACGAAGGTAGAGACCAACAAGCCTCCCAAGACTACGCTTCCTAGACCTCGATACAGTTCGCTGCCGGCACCTGGAAAAAAGACAAGCGGCGAAAGACCAAAGACGGTGGTGAAGGTCGTCATGAAGATCGGGCGTATTCTGGCTCTGATGGAACTGATGACGGCATCTTGTGGTTTTAGCTGATCCTCGCGCATGAACACCAGCGATTGGTGCACTAATAGTATTGCATTGTTGACAACGATCCCAATCAAAATAATGAATCCGAGCATCGTCAACACGTCTAGCGATTGCGTGGGAATTCCTTGAGCTGATAAGTACAAACCTAAACATCGCAACCCGACGATCCCACCAACAGCACCAATGGGCACGCTGAGGATAATCACAAACGGATGAGCCCATGATTCAAACAAAGCCGCCATCAACAAATAAGTGATCATCAAGGCCAGAAGAAAATTCCATCGCAAAGCTTCCCATGTCTGTTGCAACTTGTCGGCAGTGCCGCTCAGGTTGGTTTTATATTCACTTTCGAGGCGGCCATCTTCGCGCATCGGGGCGATAATCTGCTTGTTAATCGTATCAATTGCCTTTTCCAGTGGGATATGTGGAGAGGGAGTCACGCTGATTGTGATGGCACGTTCTCGATTCCGATGTTGAATCTGTTCGGGACCAGAGCCCTTGAGAATATCGGCGATCGCGTTGAGTCGAATTGGGAATGGTTCACCTGCAATCGCAATGTACTGTTCACCAATTTCTTGGCTGTGTCGCCGATACTCGCGACTGCCCATCAGCACTACATCGATCCGTTCGCCACCAATGAAATAATCACCGATGTAGGCCCCATCCACCAACGTATTGACGATGAATCCTAATTCCGCATTGGAGAGCCCCAAATCTCCAATTTGCTGAGACTTCGCAGTCACGTGGATTTCTGGGCTCGACAGATCGAGGCCAGGAAAAGCGCGGGCCTGCGTGTCATCGGGAAACTTCGCACGCACTTCGGCCATGATGTCGGCGCCGATCTCCACTAACGTTTCTAAATGCGGACCAGAAATCTCGATATCAATTGTGCGTGCTCCTGACATTCCTCGGCCAAACAAACTGGTCTGAAACGAGTTCACGATCGCGCCAGGAAATCGCCCCCCCAATTGTGATTGGACCAAATCGATGAGGAATCTAGCGTTCTCTGGCTTTTGCGCGCGCAATCCGAGAAACACCGTTCCTTCACGAGCAACATAAAAGAAATCATCGATGGCGGGATAATCGGGAGGCAGCTTTGAAAGCTGTTCGGCGTCAATATCCCAAAAGGGTTTCAGTCTTTCTTCTACCTCCGCCCCAATCGCGCCCAAATGTTCTGGATTGTAACCGGGTGGCAACAGAATATTACAAATGACTAGATTACGATTGCCCCCAGGCAAATATTCAACGTTAGGCATTAGCAGCCACGACGTAAGCAACGCAATTGCCACTAAGCCTAAGGCAACCACAACTCGTCGCACAAAACCGCGTTGGATCCATTGGTTGATGCCGACAATCGTATCACTGAACAAGCTTCCAGCATTCTCTAAGAATCGCTGAACGCTGCCTTTGCGAGTTTTTTTGGAGTCGGCTCGGACTGTTTCATCGATGATGCGCGCCGACGCTGTGGGGATCACCAAAACACTCACTAACAAGGACAAACCAACTGCCGCGCTGATTGCCAACGCGATATCTGCAAACAGTTGTCCGGCTTCCCCCTGCAAGAAGACAACGGGTAAGAACACGGCCAGCGTGGTCAACGTCGAAGCCAAAACTGCTCCCCAGACCTCGGTAACACCCCGCACAGCGGCATCGAAGGGTTTGCGCCCCAACTGCTGGTGACGGAAAATATTCTCTAACACCACAACGGCATTATCAACTAACATCCCAACGGCGAAAGCCAAACCCGCCAGACTAATCACATTCAGCGATCGCGCCTGCAAATTTAAGATCAAGAACGTCCCGATGATACTGGTCGGAATCGCAATTGCGACGACCAATGTGCCCCGAGCAAACCAAAAACCGGCGGCCAGAATTAATGCCAAAGTGACCAAAAAGAACCATGGACTGATGGCAACGGCCATGACAGCGCTGGCGGCTAACATCGGAACCCAAACTAAGGATCGAGTTCCAATGTGCAAAAAGAGCATCAACGTGATCACGGTTAAAGCACTGCCCACGATGATGTTTTGATTCACAAGATTGATTGCAGAGCTGATGTACTCGGTTTCATCGTAAACTTGCGAAATAACTAAATTTCGGTTCTTGAGCACCCCTTCATTGAGTTGGACGGCAGTACGCCGTAGGCCCCGCATGACTTCATATACGTTGGAACCCGTTTCTCGATCGATGCTAACAGATAAACTTGGAACTCCATATCGACGAACATACCCCGTTGGCTTGGCATAGCCCAATTCGACGTCAGCTACGTCGCGTAAATAGACTGGCAGCCCGTTTTGCGACGTGAGAATTTGATTCGCAACATGTTCTTCGTCCAAGAACCTCCCCAGGACGCGCACTACCCAACGTCGGTTGCCTTCCCAAAAATCGCCAGCGGAGACATCTTGGTTGTCTCGAAGCAGGGCATCGCGCACGGAAGACAATGTTAACCCCCGCGCCGCCAAACGGCTTGGATCAACGATCACGTTAAGTTGCTGCAGCTCACCTCCTCGAACAACGGCGTCAGCCACGCCGTCGACTCGTTCGAACGCCGCTTCGATGGTGTCCTCCACGAATTTACGCAGTTTGGCCACGTCCAGTTTGGGCGGTACCAATTCCTCAACCAAAGGATATTTGGCCCCATGTTTCATGGTGAATTCATGCAGTCGCGATGTACTTAGCCCAACCGATTTTGGACGGAACACATGATCAAGTTCATCGCTAAGTTCGGGATGTTCTCGGCGGACCCGGTCGATTTGTTCAGCCGTCGGCGGACGCGCGCCGAGGATAAACCAGGCGATGCTATTTCCCGAACTTGATGCTAAGGAAATAACTGGCTTTTGAGCATCGATCGGATACTGCCGAACCTGTTGCAGTTGACTGTTCACTCGCAACAAGGCTTCGTTCATGTTCGTCCCAACCTGAAACTCAAGCGAGATACTTCCCATTGAGTTCATGCTTTCCGACGTCATTTTCAAGACGCCGGCCACTCCCTTAAGCAACTCCTCTTGCCGATCGATTATCTCTTTCTCAACCTCCATCGGACTTGCACCCGGCCAAGCCGTCCTAATCGTAATCATCGGCCGCTCGACGTCTGGAGCGAGTTGCATTGGCATGCGGGCGCTGGCCAATAGACCAAACATAACCAGCAACAAGACTGCTACCGCAACCTTAACCGGATTGTATAAGATGGATTCGAACAAACGCATTCAATTCACCAAATTGCCTTGATTTGGCAAGGGTTAGGGATTGAGCAATTTTACTTTTTCGCCGGGGCGCAATCGCTCGCTCCCTTGAACAACAACCAAGTCCCCCTCAGCGACACCGTCTAAAATCTCTACGGATTCACCGATGGATCGACCAACCGACACGCGAACCGACTTGGCAAGATAACTGTCTCCATTCGATTCAGGCACCGCGAGAAATACGCTCGTCGTCCCAGAACTCAAGATTAACGCGTCTTTGCTGACGAGTACAGCTTGTCGTTCTAATCCCACAACGAAGCTCGTTCTCGCCAACATGCCCGGCTTCAATGCATATCCCGAACGCCCTTGTGGGTTGGGCAGGCGAATCACAACCGGAAATGTTCGCGTCCGCAAATCAGCTTGGGGTACGATCGCCGTTAGAACTCCGTGCAATTCACGATCAATTCCGTCGACCAAAACCTTTGTAGAAATGGGTTCCCCAGATGCCTGAGCTTGATCGTATGCCTCCTGCAAGCTGGCTAAGTCTGCCTGCGGCACTTGCACTGTCAACTCGATCGGATCCATTTCAACAATTTGCGCGATGGGGGCACCTTTCGCTACCCAATCGCCGACCTCAGTCATTTTAGCCACAACTGCCCCGGCGAAAGGCGCATAGACCGTGTGCCGATCCAATTCTTCTGCCAGCCGCCCCAGCTCGTTGGCCTGAGAGGCGACAGCGGTTTCAGCGATCTTGATACGAATCTCTTGAGTATCCTGTAATCGCCGCAAGTCAACTTCATTTAACTTTGCCGCTTGTTGGCGCGACAGATAAATCGATCGCACTTCCGCAATTTCCCGTTCGGAAAGTGCACCACCGCGATTGACGATCGCCTGTTGCCGGTCAACATTTTGCTTCGCAAATTCCAATTCGGCTTTCGCTTGTTCGTTTCTAGCGATCGCGGATTCGATTTCTGCCGGTATCGTTAGCTTCAATTCTTCCAGAATTCGCTGTCGATTGCTGAACTCAATTTCTGCCGCCAAAATCTGGATTTGCAATGCCGCCGAATCGATCGTCGCAATACGCTGGCCACCATGTCGTTTGGCAATTAAGGCCGTTGCCAAGTCGTCGCTACGCACAGAACCGCCCAACTCATCCGCAATTGGCTGCGAATCATCCGAACGATCAAACGAAACCAAATCACCCAACTCCACATGCATGGCCTCCAGCCTTCCCTCTACGGCACTGCCAACCGTCGAGGTCCTGATAGGGGTTAAGGTACCAATAAACAACTGACGATTGACGTTTCCTCGCATCTCAGCCCGCTGCACGCGCACAGCCGTTGGCGCTTTCTCTTTCGGGGGTTGCGCCACAAGAAAATGAGGCCAATGCATCATAAATAATGCTACGGTCCAAGCCATGTGCTTTGTCGCGAAATCAACCAATCGATTCTTCTCCGTTCATTGTCTGGTGCCAGTTCGCCTATATCCAAATGGCACGTTACCGCAGCCAGCAGGCGTGTCCAGCCAACCGCCGCCATTACGCATCAATCACTGCGCTTGTTGAAAATTGGACGAATCAAAAATTTGCAATTTTACAAAAGACGCCATTTGGGGTGGTCCCCGTCCAGTGTTTTTTCAGCAAACCTCGTTACACGGTCGGCCAAATATCAACGTCCCTGGACATTGTCAACAATTTGTGATGACCATGCAGTTCCTACCACAGATCGCTAAACTTCTCGATCAGGCACGAGGGCGAGCAACCGCCTAAGCTAGACCGCAATTTTCATCTTCGATTTTACCAACGAATCAGGCTCAAGTAGCCCTCGTTTCAACATCAATTGACGGTTGTTACCATAAACTGTATTAAACTTGCCGAAGATATCGACAATTGCCGGGTTTATTGTGTTTTTTTGAAAGGCAAGGGTGTCCAGGTTACGTATCTGTGCCTATTCTTTATGATAGGCCTTGCACCGTGATTTTGGTGAGAATTTGGGACCTCGTTGAGGGTTCAATTCGATGAGTGTATATTTGGCAAGACGCGCCGGACAACAACTCTTTAGTTTCGGCGGAGCACATGGCTTCCGGAGCAATGTGTAAACTTCAGATTACTGGCAAGTTGATTAGGTACCGAAATGAACGCCAATAGTCATAATTGTAAAGCGGACGGTGATCGCGCGTTGCCGATCCCTCAATGCCTTCAGGAGTTGGTCAACTTTCTGGAACAGCTCACGGAGCGGGTACCGATTCAAAAACTAGACGACTTGCTGCAAAGGGTAGCAGTGTGCGGAAGCGACCTTTCTGACTTTATAAACTTTGGCGAAACCTGTTACCGGCGCAACACGATTTCCGAAAATCGCTGGTACGAGTTGCTCTGTATTTGCTGGCGAAGTGGTCAGCGCAGTCCAATCCATAATCATGCTAACTCAACTTGCGGACTCAGAGTCGTCCATGGCTGTGCTACCGAAACGAGATTTGTTTTGAGCCCATGTGGACAAGTCAAGGCAGTTGGGTCAGTTGATTTTCATGAAGGATTTGTATGCACGTCACAAGACGAACAGATTCATCAAGTCTCTAATCTTCAAGCCAACGGCAACGACTTAATCACGTTGCACATTTATTCCCCGCCGCTGCAATGCATGGACACATATTCCATATTCAACGCGGACAAAGGATCATTTGCACCAATGCAAATAGACTAAGAGCGACTCGAAACACCGGGCTTGGACTTTGTGCGACAGCGCTTTTGGCTAACCGGAATGGGATCGTCCTCCTGTCGCCTGACGAATGGCGCGAGTTCAGCAATTGCGACTCCAATCGATTTTATTTCTTGGCGGAATGATTGTGCATGGCCGCTTGGATAAACGGTGACCGAAATCTGAAGGACTCGTTGCTTACGAAACTCTCATCGCGTTACGTATTTCGCCACCTTTCTTATTCAGTTCTGCCAAACAAAAGCATGTGGCCTCGCCAGCAATGTTTATTCTGTGGCATGAGCCTGTGACAAAGAAACCAAGATGCTCGCCTTTGGCAGACGGCACTTTTTCCCCAGACGATAGTCATTTTCGCTGGAGAACCTCCTCATTTAAGCATTCGCACGACGCGGCCGCTTCTCACCGATACTGTTTGGTAAAACCGCTTGAATGTGCGTCCTTCTCAACAAATTCGTCCTGTTAACGACTTTTTTCGCATTTTGGCAAAATCTCTGACCCTAACACCATTTCCTGTACGCTTTGAGATCAAGAGCAACGGTAAATGGCCCAAAATTGAAGGTTTAGAGCAAGAAAAGAATTTCTCAATCAAATTAAAAAAATCTTGGAAGAAATTCACTTGTCCACCGTTTCATCTAATAAATCAACCAAATTACTTTAACGAAAAGAAAAAGGAGCTCACAATGTTCTCGAAAATCGCAATCGCCTTAGCAATCGCAGTCGCCGGTCTTGCCAGCACAGCCGCACTCCCACAGTCTGCATCGGCCAATCACGGCAATAACTATGGAGCTTCTCATGTTTGTCAATACAAGACCGTTGTGACTTACAAGTACGAAAAGGTTCCTTACCAAAAGCAAGTGCTAAAGTATAAATCGTGCGGAACTCCGTACTATGTCTGGCAAACGTTCTACAAAACGGTGAAAGTCCCCGTTTACAAGCGCGTCAAAGTTTGCTGCAACTATTAATGCAACCTGCGTCAGGCTCGTAAAAGCACAACGACGACCAACATCAAACAACCGACAAGAAAGTCTCTCCCTAATAGACGAAACTCTTGAGCGAAGTTAAACGCTCAAGAGTTTTTTTGCCATTTCCTGGATAGTTCAGCTGACTTTAGAACCCTGGCTCAAGTCAGGCAGCGTTAGAGTATCGCGCTGAGTTTTCTCCGGTGGCTCTAATACACTTTCCTTCTCTTGCGTCAATTGCCTACATTGACGTCTTTGCTAGTACTTCGAGATTCTGCCGAGTCAAATTCTGGGTTGCCGTGTGCCGCGCATTGACGTTGCGTTGGCTAGCCAAATTTTCTAAAAGCCCGCTGCAAAATTCTTGAAGGTATATACATGGCTGGCCAACATTCTAGATTTGGGCTGATACTACTAGCAATTGTCGCCACGGTTTGCGGGTGCCGTGTGCCGCAAAATGAGCGATATGAACGGGCCATCGCATTACTGCGCGCCGAGAAGATCGACCTCGAAGACCGTTACTTCGAACTAGAAGCGAAATACAAAGAGCTGAGTGGTGAAGGCTTCTATTCCTCGGGCGGAAAGAACAGAAACTTGAATGAATCTAGGTCAACCCCGATCCTTGGGGCTCCAAAGTACGACGAGATCGAACATGACTGGTCTCCAGATTCATCGCAAGAAATTGAAAATTTACCGCGACCCGTACTTCGACCAGATCGTGAGTCCAGACGCGGTAGAAATTCGCGCAACGCGGATATCGAGATTCCCGACATCATCATCGAAGGCGGCGACTTTTCCGTCCAGGACCACTCGGGAATTCAGCGTACAACGCTAAACTCCGATCAACCTACGCTATTTTTTCCGTCTCCCAATGAGACGCACAACCAAGACTCACAAGTTGACACTGATGCGAAAGCATACAAGCAAAGTGTCGATTCACGGTCACATGATTTGACAAGGGATATCGTCGATGTCGTTGTTGACTACGACGGTCAACAGCGTCGAGCAAATTCATCGTGGTTGATTGTCCAGCCCCGAGACGGCGATGGGAACTCCATCCCATTACCAGGCGACATTATCCTGAGCATCATCGACACGACCGCAACCGGTGAAGAACAACGCGTAGGTTTATGGAGTTTCGATCGCGCGAAAGTTGCTTCGTGGATTCAAAATCAACCATCATCAAAACAGGGCTTAAATATTCCAAAGCCATCGGTCATCGAATCGAGAGACCTTGACGGCTTGGTTGCCTTCGTACGTTATACGACGCCTGACTTGCAAGTTTTTGAAATCTCGTTTCCTTTGGACTCGACTTCAGCACAAGGAGATTCAACCGGGACATCGACCAAGCGACGCGAGACACCAGTGCGAAGAGACGCAAACACAACTCGGTCGGGGAGCGATAAGTCCGGTTCGATTGACTGGAGTCCCTCCCGCTAAATAGCGAAGTCTTGGCGGATATTGACCGTCGCCGCACGAACTCGATCTGAGCAATATGGTCGCGGACAATGCCCTGCACTTTGTCCGCAGCGGACAACACCGACCATGACTCTTATAAATGACTCTTGTAATCTGTCGGCACTAAGCTCTTAGCGGAGCACGCGCAGCCCCGAATTGCTGAACCGATGAAATTCCTGTCGTCGATTGCGCGAGTGGGAATTGTGCTGTTCTCCCACAGGTTGTGAAATGCTGCTTATGGAAATCCCTACCCAGCCGTTGTTAAAGACCAGTTGACTGATTACAAGGTCATCCATGGGGATTTGAGGTGGGACCAATTCGTCGAGCGATGGCATGCTGAAGCTCTCGGGAAAAGCCGTATTGAAAACCGTGCGAAGCGCGAGTTCATCGGCAATCCCCAAGCGATGTCCATTGAGGCGTAACCCCCTCTCTGGGTCTTGCACAAAATGGATTTTGAGCCCATCTACCTGCGGAATGTAAATTCCGGTCACAGAAATGTTTCTCCACCTTTGCGTCTTTCCTAAACTGAATTGAGAAAGATTTAGAGTCAACTCCACGCGTTGATTGATGAAGCCGACATGAATTCCCTCGATTGCAGCAAATGTCAAGCGAGCATCGTGTTCATGACTCTTTTTTTCGTAGCGGAGATGCTGGTGCGAGCCCATGAGATCCTTGAAATGTTCAACAAACTCGTCCGGAGTGAACCGTTGTCCATTGACGTTCATCTTTCCCAATAAATTATTGATGGCTGATTGATGAACTTGCATGTTCAGCAGGTTGCCGGGTACCGAGTCCGGACGCGCTTCAAAAGCCGCCATTTGGTCCCGCCCCGCGATCCGGTAGCGGATCACGGCAGCATCCTGTGAGGTTTGCAGTTCAATCGGCGTTGGTTCCAATTCCAGGAGATTGAGTGGCGTAATTACTCTTTGCAAGAACAACTCGCGGGCGACTTCAAGTTGTCCGCCCACCTCTTCCTCGAATCTTGCTTTGGTCATATTCTTCAATTTTTCTTCGACTAAGCGATTCGCAACCGATGCACTATTGCGTTGTTGTTGTTCGGCAAGATTCCTAGCGGCCCATCCAAGCAACGGCAACTCATCAAATCGCGATCGTATTCCGAGAAGTAGTTGCGACGTGGAAGCTGAGACTTGAGCTACGTCAGATGTCAGTCCAGATTTCGTAATCGCAATCTCACTGACTCCCGTAAACCGCGAATTTCCAGAATTATGAAATGTGAAACCACTGTGCAGTGCGCGGGTGCGGGAAAGGACTGTCCCGTTAGTCGTTAACCGCAGCCGTAACTCTTCTGGATGGGGAATAAAGTCGACGTTGAGACGATTTTGAATTCGATTATTACCCAATACCTGAGCTCCCAGCATGCGATCAGTCATCGGCTCGCTAATCTCCGGCTGACGAGGGAGTGTCCGATTCACAAATTCTGGAGAGATACATATTCGTATATTGGCATTCCGATAGATGTTATCCAGCACTCGGGCAAACCTATTGAATTCAATGTGCCTACTGTATTGCAGATTCAAAAACTCGGAGTTCAGATTAAATAGATTTACTCCGCAAGCTTCGCTCTCATATGCCTCGATCGTCGACAAGAGTCGATGGAAATCAACGTTTTGGCAACAAGCATCTTGTAATTTGTGGATCAGTTGGTCACCAAGTATCTCCCGACAAAATTTCCGTTGAGCATCGGTTAAACACGGTGAGGTAACCCGGCCATAAACTCTGCGCGCAACCAGTTGACGTTGGGCTGGTGTCGATGGTTCAATCGAGTAAGCCTTCGACAATCGTTCAAATTCAAAATACTCCGCCCAATCCGGCAAATTTTTATACGGACGCAAGCGTGCGTAGGCGGAGTCCAACGAATTCAAAACGGCGTGAGGATGAGGTGCCGGGTGCACGTCTAAATTTAACTGACTCAGCGACGAGACATACCACCACACATGCAGACGACGCTCAAGTCCGTGATTGGCTCGCACGATGATGGCGTACAATTCGTACCATGCCGGTTGCTGCAAAATCTCGGCATCGAACGAGCGAAGCAAGTTATTGCCAAACACAACTTGTTCTTCAAGTTGCCGCAATATGGATTGAACTCCACTGCATGGATTAATTTCAATGCTCTCCAATATCTTCAACAAATTGAGTGTCTGAACCGCCCATTCTTGCGTGATTTCAAAATCGGCCAACTCAGTCAAGTCTCGGCACAATGACTCTGCACGTGGCCAATACAGCTTGGGTACGTGCAAAAGAATTGGTTGATCGCTAATCTGAATTGCATCCTTGGTTGCATTTGCGTCAGCACTCAGGGCACTGGCCATCAGATTTTCAGTTCGAATAAGTTCGGGCTCTGGCGCAGAGGTACCAGTACTCGGCATGTCAGTGTATTGTTCTGCTGCATTGGCCCACCCAGCCGCCGTAATGGACTCCCCAGAATCCTGTAGCACATCTTCCTCGTGCATAAAAAGCGATGATGCGTTATCAAGCACGCTGGCTGACCGGAAAAGCGCAGCGTCAAAATCCGAAACTTGCGGCCTAGCCAACGAGGATTGATGACTTTCGACGGTGTCTTGGTCGATATTTTGTGAGGAGCATTCGGCAATCTGCTCCTGTATTGCTTCTTCGGCAACTTCACGTTCGCCTAAGGTAGGTTCGACTTCGGCAATCGGTTGAACCACAGATGCCGAGGCCAATACTATGCTTGTGTCATGGCGTAACACGATTCCATCAGCTGAACTATTCAGGTCAAGAGATTTTAATGAGTGTTCACTGCCCGAAGGATTAGGGGGCGCCGGCCGTTGCATGTCAAGCAACGCCCAATCCAACATGGCGATGTGAACAATGGAAGATGGATTTGGCTCGAGGTACTGCAAATCACTTTCAGGTACGAAGGCATCTGGAATGATCGAGTTTACCTTCGTTGCCAACAGACGGGTTCGATTTTCGCCCGTCATTACGAAAATAAGATAAGCAAGAACTAGGGCTACGGAAAACAGATAGATCTTGAGTGCATTGTTTTCCATCTAATTTTCGCTGGCCGCGCAAGAAATCTACTTCGGTTCTGAAACTAAGCCTAGGAACTGTCCCTGTTAGCGTCAGCACTTCTGCCGGAGTGAGGAAAGACGCTGAATTCTTCCAATTTCGAACCTATCATTCAAAATCGGAACATGCGCAGGTCCGATTGAAATCAGTTTTGGAATATCCGCAATTTGCGGCTTTTTGGCCACAATCGGCAATCGATATGCCGTGTTGGATAAACCTTGAGATTTGTACGGGCAGCTAGCATTTCGGGGCACGTACAACTAAATGTGCATCGTTCAATTGCAGCTAGCAACAACCACGTGGACTGCGTCGATTGACGGGCCGGAAATAGTAGTGCCGATGCGTGGTTTCAGCCAAATAAATCGCGGTTGGGTTGCAATTGCTTAAGCAAAAAGAACACCTGGAAGGAAAACAACTCGCTATTGCGATAACACGAACAGCAAAAGGTTGACACCAATTTTTGAAGCATCGTCTTTATCGTAACCTTCGCAAGTTGAGGCTGCAGCACTTTCCATTGCACAACTCAGGTCGTAAGGGGAAAAAACAACTGCCAAGCGATCATGGATGGTTATGCCTTCTAGTTGCGGCACCGATGATCGAGCAATAACGCCAGTCTCACTGGGGCGTCGGATTGTCACGGATCGAAGATCATAACCTCCTAGCTGATCTGAAAACATAACATGATCGGTCGCGAGTCGTTGCAGAGAGAACTCAGCCTCTGGAAAAATCGATGCCATTTCGCGCCGAAATGACTCAGCAAAGGCTTGCGAGGCACACACGGAATCGGCGAACAAGAAGCCATCCTCAGTCAAATACTTGCGTATAGCGTCGCGTTCATCCTCATCGAAGCTGAAGGCGTTTCGCCCGTGCATGAAAACCATGGGATATTGGGCTAAAGTTTCACTGGTAGGCCGAATCAATACTTGTTCGGTGCGGAATTCCTGTTTCAGGTCAACCTTCGCACGCCGCAAAATGTTTTCCCAAGCGTTGGGAGCGTCATTTGCGCCTCCGGCATGAATTAACTTGGGAATTACGATTTCATACGTGGTGTTGCCACCACTTCCGCTTTCCACAACCTTTGGCGCATCAAGTCTTGAACGCACTTCCCTGCCAGTCGCATAGGCGATAATATTACCCGCCAGTTGCAAACAGTAATCAACATTTCGGATTGTTCGTTCATTGAGTCGTTGGCGTACGCCTGGTCGATCAGCTTGCCAATAGCAACTCATGTTAGAAGGCACATAGACCACTGCCGTACGACAACTCGTTTGTATTCCCAACACGGGCCACCGCGCATCAGGCTGTAATTTATACTGGGACGTCCAAATTGGATGTGTCGGCGGCAATTCAGTTAACGGACTCTCTGGAAACAACTCCGCCATCAGACTGCGAAATTTCTTGTCGAATTCGCTGTTCTGATTATCATCTGCGCAACCATCTCCCTGACATGCTTCCGCAAAAATAAATCGACCGTATTCGAGGTATTGTTTCAGATGCTTCTTCTGTTCGGCATTCAAGTCCAAGGAATCTCGACCGCTGAAAAACAGTACCGGAGTCTCCATTAAGTCGTTGGCAGTTGCCACCCGTCCATCGATGGACTGCCAGTTCAGTTGCATTCTCCAGTCTTGTTCCAATGAACGAGTCAAAAAGTGGACTCCCTTTCGATGGCGATCCCAGTCACCACTGGAGCTGTGCTGATACTTTCCGATCACCACGGGGCGTAAGCCTTTGGACAGGAAGAGTAGTGCGAAGGACGTGGCAACTTCTTCAATTTGTTCGCCATGACTCGAGCCGCGCCACCCGTTTCCTCTGCGTTGTCCAAGAAGGTAATCCGCTCCTTCGCGATACCAATCATACTGGCCGAGGAAGCGTCTACCACTCATTCGCCCGGCGCGTTCCAACGCGTAAAGATAATAATACGTGGCCGAGCGAAAGTGGTGGGATCGCTTACCGGGATTCTCGGAGACCTTAAAATGCTGGCCCAACCACGCAGCGGCACCATCGACTTGCATGATCGTTCCATCGATCGCGCAGCAGTCAATACTGCCATCTGCCTTCACAAAATTCTCACCACCTAGATTTTCATCAATGATGATGAGTGATGCGATAGCGGCTGAGGTCATACTCCCAGAAGAAGCTTCCATCCCCATGCCATAATTGTAGCCACCATCTTGATCGTCGCGCAGCGTACTCCAGTAACCCCAAGCCTTTCTCCACACTTCTTCGCTGACATCGACGCCAGCCAAACGCGCCTCGTGCAACGCCAATAATGCGAACTGCGAATTAGAGGCATCGCCGGAAGTCCCGCCCACGGTTGGATAGGACCAACCCCCGCTGGCCAGTTGTGTCTCTTCCAGGCGTTCTACACAGGCACGAATTTCCGCAGCATAGCGATCCGGATTAGCCAACGCGTAGCACATTGCAACTAGTGATACTGAATAGGTACTTAATTCGCGTACGTTGGCTCGCTCCAAATGGGAAAGCGCACGCGTGATACGAGGATCATCGGATGGAACGCCACAACTTAACAACGACAGCGTAACCAATGCCGACACGCCAAACTTGTGGCGAGTATCCCCAACAATGTCTAGCCACCCCCCATTGCTCTGTTGTTTCCGCGATAAAAAATTCACTCCGTTTCGAATCGCGATTGACACTTGTTCTGCCGATAGGTCCTGTCCCTTGCCGGCAACCATTGTCAGTGACAAGAAGCAGGGCACAACCAAGCACAAAGTGACCGAAGTACGCATGGACATAGACTTAAGCGGGTTCATGATTGAGTAGTTCGTCGATCAAAATTTGGGCTGGTCTTCTCACACCCGATGTATTCTTTGCTGCGGATACACTAGTTCCAGCGGGCAATTAAGGGCTCTCTTGAATCGGCTTTTCTGAGCAAGATTTCATTTGCGGTTGCACGTCGATGTCGATGGGAATAGTCAATCAATTCAATCCATTGGCCCCTGTCTGCTATCGTATGCTTTCGCAAGGTGGTGGACAACGGCTCTTTAGCAAGTCACGTAATAACTCTATCCTCGCGTTGCTGATTTCACCATTTCAACCTAGAATTCTAGGTGAACGAATACGTGTGAATGGCTGACAACTTTGGTGAATTCATGACTTGAAGTTAGTCGGTCTCTCGCGGTGGCTTTATCGCGCGAATGATGGGGCAGCAAATAATACCAAATTGATTCGTGCCGCAGCGTATTGCACCGCGGTCAATTGAGAAACAAGGTATCCAGCCATTCAGCATTAGCACACGGTACCATACTGCGACGTCGGCGATTCTTCATCGTCCGACTCATTTTTATAAAGAGTTTTGATCAAGGATTGGAAGAGGAAAGCGTGACGAATAAGCAACGCAGTTTAGGTGATGTTCTCCAAGAGTTCAGCAATTATCGCAAGATGATGGAACAGGAGATGCAAAAAGTCATTGTCGGACAACAACTTGTAATCGAACAACTTTTCGCCGCAATATTTACACGCGGGCATTGTCTCTTGGAAGGCGTTCCCGGCCTCGCCAAGACATTGATGGTAAGTACGGTGGCACAAATCCTCGATGTAGCATTCAAGCGGATTCAGTTCACTCCTGACTTGATGCCATCCGATATTACCGGTACCAATGTTCTGGAAGAGGACGAAACAGGCCGCCGGAATTTCAAATTCGTCGAAGGGCCTGTGTTTACCAATATCTTGTTGGCTGATGAAATCAATCGAACGCCACCCAAGACTCAGGCAGCTTTGTTACAGGCGATGCAGGAACGAGAGGTTTCTGTGGGTCGCGCGACATACAAGTTACCGGAGCCGTTTTTCACCATTGCCACGCAGAACCCGATCGAACAGGAGGGAACCTATCCATTGCCCGAGGCGCAGCTCGACCGATTCATGTTTAATATTGTGATCGACTATCCCACTGCCGAAGAAGAGGAAAAGATCCTCACGGCATCCAGCAAAGGAGAAACTCAAGAGATTCGGAAAGTACTCTCCGCCAAGGCCATCGTGAATTTACAAAAACTTGTTAATTCTGTCGCCGTGAGCCCTTACATCATTAAATATGTTTCACGCCTTGTGCGGGCGACTCGTCCCGCAGATAAAGACTCCCCCAGTTTCGTGCGTGAGTTGGTGGACTGGGGTGCCGGACCACGCGCTGGACAATTCTTGATCGCAGGTGGCAAAGCCATGGCGGCCATGGATGGCAGATTTTCGGTATCGGTCGAGGACATCAAAAAGGTCGCGCCACCGGTTTTGCGACACCGCTTGAGCACAAACTTTCAGGCTCAAGCCGAAGGAATGAACAGCGACAAAGTCGTCGCGCGTTTATTGGCAACGATTCCAGAACCAGAAATCGACAAGTTCATCGATCGAAAGAGCTAAGCCAAAGCGATGTCTGTGCAGGAGTATCTCAAACCCGAAGTCATCAATCAAATCAAGCGTCTCGACCTGCGCGCGAAGTTTGTGGTAAAAGGTTTCCTGCAGGGGCTGCATGCCAGTCCTTTCCACGGATTCAGCGTCGAGTTTAGCGAACACCGTAAATACACACCCGGCGATGACCCGGCACATATTGACTGGCGCGTCTATGCGAAAACCGACAAATACTATATCAAAAAGTTTGAAGCCGAGACAAATATTGTAGGAATGCTGGTTATGGATGCCAGCGAATCGATGGGATACACCTATCAACAAGATCTCACTAAGTTCGATTACGCCGTTTGCCTTGCCGCGGCACTTGCTTATTTAATGCTCTCACAGCAAGATCCAGTTGGTTTGATCACTTTCAAAGACAAAATCAAGGCCAGTGTTCCGCCCAGATCGAAGCGCACCCAACTCGGGAATATCTTGTCGCTTCTGGCTCAACTCAAGCCAGAGGGACCGACGGATTTAGGAGGAAGTTTAGTCCAATTAAGTGCGATGTTGAAGACGCGTACGCTGGTGATGATCTTCTCTGACCTCTTGGAGGATGAAGAAAAGATCATGGATGCCATCTTCCGCTTAAAACATGGCGGCCATGACGTGATCGTGTTCCATATCTTGGATGAAGCCGAGGTCAATTTCCCGTTCCAAGGTCTATGCGAACTGGAAGATCCGGAATCAAGGCAACGCGTCAAGGTGGATGCCACTGGCTTTCGAAGCGAATATAAAAAGCAGATCAGCGAGTTTCGCGAAAGTTTAACACGTCGCTGCCAATCTAATTCGGTCGATTTCGTGCCGCTCGATACAAGCATGCCTTTTGACCGCGCTTTGATGGAGTATTTGTTGAGTCGACGTGCAAGATGTTAGCGGTTGGAAATCATTTGTACTTCGGAACTCAATTCGTAAAACCCTTTTGGCTTGATTTTATTTCATGGCTTTAGCAAACGGACTGGTATTGGCATTTGGGGCGTTGTTAATCAGCGTTCCCATCGTTTTGCATCTCTTGATGCAGCCGAAGCCAAAATTGCTGACGTTTCCAGCTTTGCGGTTTGTGAAACAACGCGAACAGACTAACCGTCGTCAATTGCAGTTGCGTCATTGGCTGCTATTGTTGTTACGATGTTTGTTGATTGCCGCTGCTGTCTTGGCGCTGGCCGGCATCAGTACGTCGTCGGCCACATTTGGTGCCTGGTCCGTAGTCGCACTTTCGTCGCTGGTCTCGCTATTGAGCGGCTTGATCTTGATCGCCATCTTGATTTGGACCAGGCCCCTGAATCGACTTCTGCTGATCATTTTTGGAACTACGTTCATCGTGTCCGCGATTTCAGCCTGTTTCCTGACCGCCCAAACGCTGCGGAACCCAATGCAGCAAATACTCGGTAATCGTATCGCACCAGTGTCCGCCGTAATCCTGATCGATAATTCCACGCGCATGGATTTCATTTTCGAGAACCGATCACGGCTCGAACAAGCGCGTGAATTGAGTCGTTGGTTAATCGAACAGTTCCCTCAAGATAGTCAGGTTAGCATCGCCATTCCTGATGGAAGCGAACCGTTTTTTTCGGTGGACATAAGCGCCGCGGAGAAGCGACTGGAAACGCTGAACATCGACTTTGCGGCGAACGCCTTGCCGACCGCGATTGGGCCGGCGCTTAAATTGCTGGCCGAATCGACCAACGAACGACGCGAATTATACATCGTCTCTGATCTCACGCGCCGCTCATGGCGTGATCATCGAAATCTGGCGCAGCTCGTCGATCGATATCCCACAATCTCAATTTATTTGATCGATGTTGGCGTGGACAATCCCCGAAACGCTGCGGTGGGAACCATTCAGTTCTCTGCGGAGGTATTGTCGCAAACCGCGCCGCTTGAAATCAATTCCGAAGTAGTGTTTCAAGGCGAGGCGATCGAAGGCGTAGCGACGCTGTCGATCGAAATTCCAGACCCAGCACGTCCGATTCGTGCTGACGGACAGAACCTCTATCCTGACCAATTCATCACCCGTCAGCAAATCGTCCAGCCGCAGGGTAGGAGTCGCGTTCCGCTGCGGTTTGTTGTCAACGATCAGCTGCCTCCAGGAACGCACCACGGCCACGTGGAGTTTCAGAGCGGCGATGGTTTGAGCGTTGACGACCGTCGTTACTTCACCATTCAGACCGCCCAAGTTTGGAAAGTACTCGTCGTGGCACTGCGGGGAGTCGAAACGGACAACCTCGTGCAAATTCTCTCGCCGGTTAGCTTTGTCGAACAGGGTATTCACGAATACGAGTGTACGGTTGTCGGGCAGGAGCAGCTGAGTCGCATCAGTGAAGTCGAAATCAAGCAATACAAAGCGGTTTTTTTACTGGACCCGCGGCCACTGTCGGACGGGAATTGGAATCTATTGGCGAACTTTGCCGAGCAGGGAGGTGGGGTTGCGTTGTTTCTTGGTAGGAATGCTGCCCTGGATGGGCAGATTGCCGAATCCTTTAACTCCGCCAGCGCGAGACGGCTGCTGCCAGGCCAAATCTCTCAGATTTTTCGCGCACCAAGAAGTCAAGAGTCGGCAATATTCTTGGTGCCAGCTTCGGCCTCGCATCCGATTCTGCGCCCGTTTATGCAGATTGCCTCCCGCGCACGTTGGGATCTGTTGCCCATCCATCAACATTGGGGATGGAACTCGATCGACAACGACGACACGGCTTCTGTCGAAATTCTGTTTCGTTTTTCTAACGCGCGGCCGGCCTTAATTGAACGTCGTTTGGGTCTGGGAACAGTTTTGTTAACGCTGACTCCCATCTCCGAGCCGAATGTGGACTCCCGCTGGAATGATCTGTTTTACGATCTTGGACAATGCTGGCCAGCATTCTTATTAGTTAAACAAGCGGCTGACTACCTCGTTGCGTCCCGAGAATCAAAATTGAATTTGGCATTAGGTGAGGCGGCCATCTTAAATAATGATCGATCACTTTACCCAACAGAGTATCGAATCTTTACGCCTCGCAATGAAGAACCATTGCGAATCTCGGCCGATCAGGGTCAAATTCGCTATCGCTTGACCGATCTTCCCGGGCATTACCGGCTGAAAGGCAGCCTCCAGGGTGTGGTATTGCGAGGATTCAGTTGTAACCTTGATGAGGGGGAAACTGATTTAGCGCGAGTCGACTTGCGTCAATTCGACCAGTGGTTTGGCGAAAATCGGCTTCAATATGCACGGAATCAACAGGAGGTAGCGCGCGAACAAGGTGTAGTTCGAGTGGGACGCGAGTTCTATCCCTACTTGATCTTGCTGATGTTAATCCTGTTGGCTGCAGAGTTGCTGCTCGCCAACCACTTCTACTACCAATCCACCGTTCCCAGTTTTGAGAAGCGTCTCGCCCCATGAATCAGTGGACCTTTGAACCCATCGCCGGCCCACTTGTAATTGCGGTTTTTGCCGCAGTTCTGTGCGCGTTGCTGTTTCTCAAACCGAACTTCGTAAGCCTCAATCCGGCCAAAATACGCGCTCTCGTAACGATTCGCATGGCAATCATCGCGTTGGCATTTTTGTGCGTAATTAGGCCAGGATGCGTGACTCAAGTAGAACAAGTTCAAACCGGCGTCGTTCAAATTTTTGTCGATACAACGCGATCTATGCAACTCCCACATGGCCCAAGTCAAGAAAGTCGCTATGAAGCATTGAAGACAATGATCTCCAAGAATGCCGACAAGCTTAGGCAACTCGACGACAGCCACATCAAAGTACGCTGGTTTGCATTTGACACGGAAATCGAAGAAATTGACATGCAGTCCGGCCAGTTACAACTACCGCCGGAAGCCAATGGTGACGAAACGGATATCGGAACCTCGCTGTTTGCTGGCCTGCAGCTGGTGCGCAACCAAAGGCTATTGGCCAGTGTGCTTGCCAGTGACGGTAACCAGAACGCCATCGATCCACCAATCGGATTGTACGATGCGGTGCGCTCTTTAAGCGAACTTCAAGTTCCTTTGTTTACGATACCGTTTGGTCAAGCGGACCAGTCCGAACAATTGGCTGATTTGGCAATCGAAAACCTGGCCGATCAATATTCGGTCCGCGCCAACAATACTATGCGGGTGACGGCCACCCTTACAGCGCGAGGCTTCGCCGGCCAACAGATTCCGGTCCAACTAATCATCATTGATCGCGCAGGAAACGAACAAGTTGTCGATACGCAACGTATCTCACTTTCGCAGGGCTTTGAACAGCGGCCGATTCAACTGAGCTATACGCCAGACAGGGCAGGGCAGTATCAAATGATCGTGCGAGCCCCGCCCCAACCAAATGAAACTGCTTTGGCGAACAACGAATTGCCATCCTTTCTTACCGTGGAAGATCGTGGCGTCAGCGTGCTGTACCTTCACGGCAACTTGTCCTGGGAACAGAAATTCTTGCGTGCTGCCTTAAGCAGCGACAGTGTTATTTCGATCGACTCCTTCGCCATTGATCATCGCTTGCGTCGAAATTGGCCCCTGGATCTTTCGACCGTGTTGAATTCAAGAGAATATGACGTCGTCATTCTTGGTGATGTCGACTCGCGTTCGATCTACAATGAGCAGTTTCAAGCTCAAAACTTGGCCACGATTACGGAAATGATTTCGCGGGGGAAAGGATTCTTGATGTTGGGAGGCAAGCACAGCTTTGGGGCAGGTCTTTATCATCGAACTCCCTTAGCAGATTATCTACCCATCGTGATGGAAAGTCATGAGGTACAGGACATGGATGAACCGACGAGAATGGATTTGCACCTTCAGGGCCCTTTGCGTGCAAAACCAAAACGCTCTCATTTCACGACTAGGCTTGGTCAGGGCAAACAAGGTGGTGACGTCTGGGAAGAACTGCCCTCCCTCGACATTGCTAACAGAATTAAACCAAAAAGCACAGCCATCGTATTATTGTCGACCGAAGCAGATGATCCTTTGTTAGTGGCGACCACAGTTGGTGGGCGCGTTCTAGCATTCGCGGCCGATAGTACTTGGCGCTGGCGAACCCAGTATTCAAACGAAATCCATGCCCGGTTTTGGCGGCAAATTATTTTATGGCTCGCCGGTCAAGATGAAATGATTGGTGATGATGTCTGGATAGCAATGCAACAACGTCGTTTTAATCTTGGACAAGAGGTCACCTTTCAAGCTGGAATCACGTCGCTAACGGGTGAAGCGGCGATCAACAGTGAACTTGACGTAACGCTAGTGCACGCGGACGGAACTCAGATTTCGCTAGACGTAAGACCCAGTGGAGAATATTTCACCGGAGTCGCCGGGCGTCAGCAAATATCAACGCCTGGACTGTACACACTTCAAGTCGCCGGGCGACTGGATGGCAGGGAACTCGGGCAAGCAGAAGCGCAATTTGTGATCGTTGACGATGATCGCGAAAAAAGTACCAGCGGTGCTGATCCTGAGTTACTCGCACGCCTCGCCTACCAGACGACAGAATGGGGTGGGCGACTTGTTGATCCCGAAGATTTTTCCTTGTTACTCGACGAATTGCGCAAACTTGCTCCGTCGAACAAAATCCTTACTCCCAAACGGTGGCGGCTCGGAGACACTTGGCAAGACAGTCTCAGTTATTTGCTTGTGTTTGTGGGCCTGCTTGCCGTGGAATGGATCCTTCGCAAACGGTGGGCCATGGTTTGATCGCCCTGTTGATGTACGTCCCAAGAACTTTTTTGGGCAGGTAACTGCGACTTTAGTCAAGCTTGTCACGATCCCGCCATTTATGGCTCGTGCAGCTGTTCGGCGGACAGCACATGCTCGTGAACAATTCGTTGACATTCACGAGCGTTCAGTATTGATGAAACGGACAACAGAATCTTTCGGCTCTAAGTTAAGCCGCTCGGCCTTGATCGCGCCCGCTCACTTTTGCGTGATAAAGTCTGGCAGCTTGACCCTTCCAGTCATCGCGACGGATTCGATCTTTAAACGCCAATAGGATTGAAAATTCATCAATTGCGGTTTGATCCCAATCCATGATTTGCTTGAACGTGTAAATTCCGTAATTGTTCAGCCGTTTCTCCAGCACTTCCGCGATTCCTGAAATCTGCTTCAAGTCATCGCAATCACTCGGTGGTTCCGTGTAGATGACGCCACGAACTGGATCAAGTCGCGTCCCTTTTTGTAGGGCGACTAGATTGTTGGCCAATGAATGAGAAATTCGGGGGAACAATTGTGCCTTCTGCAGGTCTGCGATGGCTCGATCACGCTCGTCCCGCAATGAGAGGATGGTCTGCTTGTGTTCTTTAATTTCGGCTGAAATTTGATCGATTTGCCCACGCAATCTCAACGATTCATGAAACGCTTGATCTCGTTGAGCAACGAGATGACTCGCGCGCGTTTGCCATTCTTCCTGCGCCGCTTCCATGCCTTGGATTCGCGCCTCTAATTCCTGCACGCGCACCTGACCGAGTGACATCTCCCGCTGCGTATCGGCATGGGCTTCAACGCTGATTAGATGCACTTGCCGAGCCTGCTCCAACGCGGTCTGAAAATGCTCTGCACGTGCAAGCAAATCACTAATCTTGTTGTCCCGATCAACAATCTGCTCCCGAACACTTCGCAAAGTGATCTCTTGATTTTCGGTGCGCTTCTGCAAACCACCAATGAGTATTAGAGCTTTCTTTTCAGCCTCCAATGCGGCATCACGTTCCGCGATAATTTGCGTCATGCGCTGATTGGCGTTCTCCAAGGATTGTTCCAAAACGGAGCAACGCAACTTTGTGGCACTTAAATCGCTGCTTTGCTGTTCCAACTTCGTGATTCGATCAAGTTGCGCGCGATATTGCCCGCGCAGATCCTCCAACGCCTCTTGTGCTAAGTTTCTTGCTAACTCGGCCGCAGCAACCTTGCCTCGAGCTTCGTTTAGCAACTCAGTATATGTTTGCATCGATGATTCGAGCGAAACATACTCTCGCTCAAGTCCATTTGCATTTTGCTTCGCTGTCTCGATAATCGCCCTATGGTTGCGCAGTTCAGAATCGAGCTTCGCATTTTCAGTTTCAGCCAGATTCAATTGTTCAGAAATACGCGCGTTAGTCACTTTCAGTTGCGAAAGCTCTTGATCCCGCTGAACAATCAAAGCCTCGCTACGGGAAATTTTTTCACGCCACTGGTTTTCCACATTGGCCAACTCTTGCAAGTGCTTTTGTTGTTGATCATGCAACAAGTCATTAGCTTCGTTGCGATAACGCGATTCATCGGCCAGTAATTTGCGAACCTCATTCGTCAGCAATTGTGCACTGGACAACTCAGATTCGAGTTTTTGATATCGTTTTTCGTAGGTGTGTTGTTCACTTTCCAACTCGTCGCACACTTGTTGCAAGAGTGTGATCTTGGATTGCCGCTCGCGCAACTGATCCTCGAGTTCGTCGTTCACACACCGCTGCTCAAAGGTCTCTTGCTTTAGCCGTTCATTCTCCTCAATCAGCTTATCACGCAATTCATCCTCGCCACTGCGGTCGCGATAAGTGAACAAGTAGCCGATTACGATTCCTGAAAAGAAAAGTATCAGACCGGTCATCAAGGGCAAAATCATCGTCGGCATTTTAGAGAATCCGTTCCCAATACGCTCACAACTAAGCTAGCATTCCGCCACGGAGGCGGTTCCACTCTTTCATAGGTTTCGGCAAGATAGCGAAACAAGTTCAGTTATTTCAGTCATATCGATTGAAAGACGGTGCCGCGAATCGAGTAAAGGCTGAATTTCAAGCCGATTCCAGTCTTAGCGTACCCGTGCACTGAAACAACAATCGCAAGCGGATCGTTCGATTACTCGCAATTCACGGTGTCACGGGGGAACAGTTGCCATCTTGCTGTCATCGAAATCGAGACGCTCAAATAAAGTCCAGAATCGCCTAAACGCTCCAGCTTTTCAGAACGGTTCTGACTGCTGTAAACCCCGTTCAGCAATTTGCGAGACCAGATCGTGACGTCATGCTGGCTGATGAATGAGCAAACCGCAACACGCAAGTAAACCCATGATTCAAGCATTAATTAAACGAGACCAATCGTGCCAGCAGCGACATGCCTTGGCCCCCACCCACGCACAGCGTTACCAATCCTAATGCGTCGGCCTGACCAGATCGTTCCAGCCGATGATGCAACGTCATAACGAGTCTCAGGCCGCTGGCGCCCAATGGATGGCCCAAAGCAATCGCGCCCCCCCAATTGTTTACGATGTCCAGTGGGATCTGCAGTTCTGCAAGACTGGCGAGTACTTGAATCGCAAACGCCTCGTTGATTTCAACAGCCGCCAAATCTCTCGCTGTAATATTGTTGCGCGCAAAAATGGCCGTGGTTGAAGGAACCGGACCTAGTCCCATCACCTCGGGAGCTACATGGGACACCGTTACGTCGATTATTTCCAAAGCCGATTTGACGCCCATTTGTTGGGCAGTGGCGAGATCGCAAACGACACCACAGCAAGCACCGTCAGTCAACGGAGAACTGGTCGCCGCTGTCACGACACCTGATTCTGAGAAGGCTGGCGGCAAACTCGCCATTTTATCTCGATCAACGGGAACTCGAATGAACTCATCACGATCGATGAAGACCGGGAATAACTGATCAGCGTATGAGCCATTCGCATAAGCCGCATCAGCAAGTTCATGGCTTCGTGCAGCGAAGTCTTCCTGTGCCAACCGATCAAGCTGAGGGTACTGTTGAGCCACTCTTTCGGCAGTCTCACCATTGGGTGTATAGGCCATCGAGCAAAGCTGTTTAATGCGATCAGATTCAGAGAAGTTAGCACCGCGCCGAGGAACTCGACTCATCGATTCGAGCCCTCCGACGAGATACAAGTTCCCCCAATCACTGCGTACACGTGCTGCAGCATTCGCAACCGCCTCGATCGAACTCGCACACAGTCGGTTAATTGTCGTTCCTGGTAGCGAAAGATCAGCGCCTAATGCGATCATCCGCGCCACGTTGTACCCTTGTTCGCCTTCCGGATATGCACATCCCAAGACAAAATCATTGAAGGCGTTTTTCCAAATCTGTGGAAAGCGTAGTCGGTGGCCGCTCAAAAGTTCGACCATCAAGTCATCAGGGCGATAATCACGAAAGGCACCCTTACCGGCCCGTCCGAATGGAGTCCGCAATCCAGCGACAAAAAAAGCTTGTTTCAAAGTCAATTCCGCGTCCAATAAGTGAAATCCAAGTTCTGTCCGTTTACGATACTGGCGAATTGTATTGCGGGCAAGCACATCAGAAAAAATTGACCGGCTTTTCAACGGACGTGTGAGCATGACTTGAAAGCACTTGCCAAGACTCGTTGCCACTTGTAACTTGCACCATCGGACATTTAATCCCCGCAATCGTCGTGAAAGAATGCAAAATCTACTCGATTCCCGGAGGTCGTTCGTCTAGAATAGTCACGACTGAAGCGACCAACCGTTCTCGCGCTTGCTCCACGACATCGATCGTATTCCCAGGTAGGATTATCATTGCCAACGCAACATTTATTAGATCAACTCGACGATCTTCCAAACTGGCTAACCGAACGAGGTTACCCTCAATTTCGCGCTGGCCAAATCAGACATTGGTTGTTTCAATCCCGCGTCGATAGCTTTCACAAAATGACGACGCTCCCACTGAAGTTGCGCGACGAACTCGATAACGAGTTCCACATTTTTTCGGGTACCACGGCCGCGCATCAGACGAGCTCAGATCATACCGAGAAACTCTTGACCCGCTTGAGCGATGGCAACGGGATCGAATCGGTTCTGCTGCGCGAAGGCATTCGTCGCACAATCTGTGTCAGTAGCCAAGTTGGTTGTGCGATGGGATGTGTGTTCTGCGCAAGCGGTTTAGATGGTGTCGAACGGAACCTTACATCGGGCGAAATTTTGGAGCAGATGTTGCGGCTTTCGCAACTCCTACCCACAGAAGAGCGTTTGACACACATTGTGATGATGGGCATGGGAGAACCGTTGGCGAATTTGGAGAATGTCCTCAAAGCGCTGTTTTGGGCATCGCACCCCGATGGGTTAGGCATCAGCCCACGTCGCATCACGATTTCAACTGTCGGACTGCCGGCGGCCATAAAAAAATTGGCGGAAAAGGATTGTCGGTACCATTTGGCAGTCTCATTGCATGCTCCGAACGACATCCTAAGAAATGAAATTGTGCCCGTCAATCGAAAAATCGGCATTGAAGCAATCTTGGCCGCGGCCGACGATTATTTCGAGGCTTCGGGTCGCAGGCTGACGTTCGAGTACGTCTTGTTAGCGGGCATCAATGACCAGACAGAACATGCCGAAGAGTTGGGAAAGCTGATTGCCAAACGGAATATACTGTTGAATGTAATTCCATACAATCCTGTAGCCGACCTTCCTTACAAAACACCGTCAAACCGTGCGATTCAGAATTTCCAGTCCGTGCTAGAGAAAAAGTATCGCGTTCGCATCAAGTTTCGCAAGCGCAAGGGGGACCAAATCAATGCAGCATGCGGGCAGCTTCGCCGTGCCAATTCGAACACTAACATCGTCACGATCAATCCTCCATATCCAGTGAGCCCTGCCCAATAGAGGCCGTATCGCGCCGCGTGCCGAATCACCCGTTCTTTTTTCAGACCCATGTCGAAAATGTTAACCGGCAATAGACGGTTGATCATCGGGTCGTTATGATTGTGGCGACGAAACGGGTGGCAAAACGAATTTGAGTTGGTTTTGGGACCTCAACATGGGCCTTGAAATAGTTGGATGGCGAGAATGGGTATCGCTTCCCAGTTTAGGGATCGCGCGAATCAAGGCCAAAGTTGATTCGGGCGCGCGAACGTCGACGTTACACGCGTATGATATCGAAACCTATTTCGATCGCGGAGAAGAGTTCGTCCGCTTTAAGGTACATTACTTGCAAAATAACGATAACGTGTTTGCCGAGTCAGTTGCACGTGTTGTTGAGCATCGAATTGTCAAGAGTTCAAGTGGCCATGAGTCGAATCGCCCGGTAATTGACACGCAAATTCATTTTTTGAATCAGGCGTGGAATTTGGAAATTACTTTGGTGGGTCGCGAGCAAATGGGATTTCGCATGCTGATTGGTCGAGAGGCATTGCGCGGACGCTTCTTAATCGATCCAAATCTTAGTTACGTGGGCGGTCGGCTTTCAAAGAAGAAGAAACACTGACCTTGACATGTAAACATTCAGATAACCCTTTTTGCTAGAAACCAAAACTACGATGAATCTTGCCGTGCTATCATGCAGCCGCAACTGTTATAGTACCCGCCGTATTGTTGAGGCTGCCCGCCAACGAAAACATAGCGTGCGCGTCCTTGATACGTTGAAGTTTTCGATCGACTTAAAACAGGCCGAACCCAACCTCTACTATCGCTCTAAATTGCTCCCGGATTACGACGCGATTCTCCCCCGGATCGGTGCATCGATCACGTATTTTGGAACTGCTGTCGTAAGACAATTCGAGCAAATGGACGTGTTTAGCGCCAATTCGTCAGCAGGCATTCTCAACTCACGTGACAAGTTGCGTTGTATGCAGGTACTGAGCCGTCACAAAATTGGCATTCCCCGCACGACGTTTGTTCGCGACAAGCAAGATGTATTGCCGGCAATTGATCGCATCGGCGGAGCTCCGGTCGTAATCAAGCTGCTCGAAGGCACGCAGGGGATTGGCGTGATTCTGGCTGAAACCGTCAAGGTGGCCGAGGCCATCATCGAAACCCTGCACAGCACTCGCCAAAACGTCCTTGTTCAAGAATTCATAGCCGAGAGCCGTGGTCGCGATATCCGAGCATTTGTGATCGGCGACCGAGTGGTTGCCGCGATGAGGCGCGTGGCCCAAGGCCAAGAGTTTCGCAGCAACGTGCATCGGGGTGGTCGCACGGAGTTTGTGATGTTGGATCATGAATACTGCGAAACTGCCGTGCGCTGCGCGCAAATCATGGGGCTGAAGATTGCTGGTGTCGACATGTTGGAGAGCAATCAAGGACCGCTGGTAATGGAGGTCAATTCATCTCCAGGTTTGGAAGGAATTGAAACTTGCACGAAACTTGATATTGCGGGTGCGATCATCGATTACATTGCTGCCCAGATTAACTTTCCGGAAATCGATATCCGTCAAAGACTGGCTGTGAGTTCAGGCTACGGCATTGCAGAAATCTTCATCCCGGATGGCTCAGAGTTGATTGGCAAGACCATCGACGAGTCTGGCCTTTCCGACAAGGATATCAACGTCCTCACGCTTTATCGGGGGACAACCGTCGTGCCAAATCCGCGGCTAAAACGTGTGCTGGAACCTGGTGACCGGCTGTTGTGTTTCGGAAAACTGGAGACACTAAAGCATCTTATTCCGGAGAAGACCAGAAAAATTCGACGCCCAAAGTTGAAGAAACTTCAACCGCAATCGGAAAGAAAAGTCGAACCGTCGGAGCATTGAAGGCAACTTCGCTTTCCTTTTTCAGCAGTCGTGATCCACCACCAGCAAAGGCTGACGAAACTGCTCCTCAATGTTTGCGTCGACGCACGACAGTTCCAACCTTTGGCCCTGCCTTGCATCGATTTGTTGGAAACGCTCGTCGAAAAGTAAACCACCAATGCGGGTAGTTTTTAATCCTGCCGGATTTTTAGCAACTCAACCTGATTCCCAACCGAATTGTAAACGACGAAATTCATATAAATCCGCATCAACTTCAGTCCACGGCCAGAAGTTTTGGTTAAATTTTCTTCGAGCGTTGGGTCTGGCACATCATGCGGGTTGAATCCAGGCCCTTCGTCCGTAACGCGAATATAGAACTTCGCGGCGGATATACGAGCATCAATCAAGACTTGCTTGTCTGTTTGTTGGCAGTTCCCATGTTTGATGGCATTCATGATCGCCTCTTCCAGCGACATGTGTATTGCAAAACGATCACGGTCGGGCCAATTCAATAACTCCAGTTCATCAAGAACGTTCTTGATGAACTCGGTGCCAATAAAAGGATCGCTGGGAATGGCGAGATCCCAAACTTTCGACCATTGATGGTCTAGTTCGCGAGCGATCCGATCGTTCATTGGCAAATGAGGCAAAGTGAGATCCCGGTTTGGCATCAGGTATTCGAGCGCAACTCCTCGATCGCGTCTTCTTCAGCTTCACAAATATCGAACACTGAATTTAAGTTAGTGATATTAAATACCTCTTGGACTTCGGGGCGCAGATTACTGAATTTTATCCGCCCACCTTGCTTCGACAATCGTTTTTCCAAGATCAGCAACTTATTGATGGCCGCCGAAGACAAAAACTTCACGTTCGACATATTAATTAGAATGCGGCCAGGTTTGATCTTGGGCAGGGTCAAGAGTTCCTCGCCCAGTTTCTGTACACGCTGGGGATCCATCACCTTTTCGTCAACTAGGCGGACAATCGACACTTCGCTTGCATCGCGAACATCGATGCATTCAAACTCTGACATTGCATCTACCCTTCACCATTACATTGTAGCCGAGCCAATGTTTTACTAACTCGCACTGACAATGATAATCGGACAAGTGCAAAACTGTCAAATGTCCCTGGTGAAAAGCAGGTACCGCGCGAATGAATGCACAGTTTTCCCGAACATTAGGGTCGTTCAGGCAAAGCCAAACCGTGCAAGAACACAACAGTGCCGAAAAAGAATAGAGGCCAACTCAACCAGCCTGGAGGCGCTATACTCCGTTGCTGATAGTTAGTCGACGCGCCCATGGCTGAAGTTTGGAAAAAGGTGGGTTGCCGATAGCTTGCCTGGTAAAACGGGGACGCATTATTGTAAGCCCCGCCAGTTGAAACGTCGGGAGCTTCAAATCGCTCCGCCACAAATCGTGACGCGTCCGGTGTCAATATATAGGCTTTGATGATGAAATTCTGCAGACTCAACAAGATCAAGAACAAACCGAAGGTCATGACGTAAATGCGGTTCATGGATTCGCCTCACAAGAATGGGTCCCAGGACTTCATTCTTGATCGTCAAAACAGCATTCCCAACTAAGCCTAGACCGGCAATACCCATGAGATTCCGAAATTGGATGTGGATTTCACCGATCAATCCGGTCAAAATCAAAAATCCAAGTCAACCGATTTGGAGAATTTCAATGCCAGAAGAATCCGCAACTCCCATGCACTTTTGCTTTTGGCTGATAAACCATGAGGAATTGTCTTGCAATCAGCTTCGAACCGACACGAAGTCGACCTCCGATTCCATCACTTTGATCGTGACCCAAGAATCGAAGCGATCGAAGGATCAACTCAACATGTTCTTTAGATCATGCAACGCCAGCGGCACTTGATGACGTTATCGCATCTGGCACCTGCAATTTCGCAATTTTTCATTGGCGTCAGACTGTCGCCTCGGCACCAGCGTACTGAGCTAACTTGCTCGCGACATCCGTTTTTTCCCACGTAAACTCGGGTTCATTTCGACCAAAATGTCCCCCTGCAGCTGTCTTACGGTAAATCGGCCGACGCAATTTCAAATGATTGATGATGCCACTGGGGTTGAGCGGGAAATGCTCTTTGATCAATTCGCATAATCGCTGATCATCGACTTTCCCGGTTTCAAAGGTATCGACGTGAATGCTGACTGGTTCAGAAACACCGATTGCATACGCGAGTTGCACTTCGCACCGGTCGGCCAGTCCACTGGCGACGATATTTTTTGCAATGTAACGTGCCATGTACGCAGCGCTTCGGTCAACTTTCGTTGGATCCTTCCCGCTAAACGCACCGCCGCCGTGCCGTCCCCCCCCGCCATACGTATCGACAATGATCTTTCGTCCAGTCAATCCACAGTCACCGTGAGGGCCACCGATGACAAATCGCCCCGTCGGATTGATGTGATACGTGATATCGCCATCAATTAGGTTGGCCGGCAATACAGGTTTAATCACCTTTTCAATTACAAATTTCCGAAT
>CALMEE010000116.1 GCA_937862885.1 uncultured Planctomycetaceae bacterium | reverse complement strand
ATCATCAATAGCGCCTAACTCCTCTTCCGTTTCAAATAAAATAAAAAATTTAGAAAAAATTACGTTATTTCCTCAATTTAAATATTTTACGTTAAATCTCGTATAAAATAACAAATTAATAAAAAGGATAAAAAAAAAACTTATTTTTAAAATTGCGGGGAATGCATGTTGGAATGGACGACCGCCGCAACATGTTTCCTCATGCGATACGCGCCGTGAGGGAGATCGCCCCAAAAGCGTTTCTGTTTGAGAACGTAAAAGGTCTGTTACGAGAGAGTTTCTCAAATTACTACCAATACATAATCCATCAATTGACGTATCCCGAAATGCAGCGGAGACCGGGCGAGGAATGGGGCGACCATGCGTCTCGACTCGAAAAGGCATTTACCAAAGGATCCAAGGCAGGCCTGAAGTACAACGTTATTTATCAGCTGATGAATGCCGCTGATTTTGGAGTGCCGCAGCAGCGGCAACGTGTTTTAATCGTTGGTATCCGATCGGATATTGGAGTTCAGTTTTCGTTCCCACAATCGACCCACGAGCAAGACGGACTTCTGTTCGACAAATGGGTAACAGGTGAATATTGGGATCGGCACAACATCCCTAAGAATAAGCGACCGTTAGCGCCACCAGGTTCAAAGCGTCGCATCTCAAATTTGCGTTCATTGCTTCCGGGAATGATGTTGCCTGCATGGAAAACGGTTCGCGATGCAATTTCCGACTTGCCGGAAATAGCGCCTGGGGCGTCCTGTGCGACGTTTGCGAATCATTTTTGCAACCCAGGCGCGCGATCCTATCCGGGCCACACGGGCAGCCCATACGACGAGCCTGCCAAAGCTTTAAAGGCGGGCGATCACGGGGTTCCTGGAGGCGAGAATACTCTTCGTTTCGACGACGACACGGTCCGTTACTTTAGTGTTCGAGAATGTGCTCGATTACAAACGTTCCCCGACGACTGGGTTTTTGAGGGTTCATGGACAGAATCGATGAGGCAACTGGGAAACGCAGTGCCGGTCAAGATGTGCGAAGTGGTGGCGAATCAGCTCATGCAACAATTGACATCAGCCGGATCGGTTGTGCATGGCTAAGAAACGCACCGGAAAGGCAACGACACGCTGTCACCAAACGGAACCGTTTGATCGCTCAAAGCATGTTTACACCAACACTGCTTTCGTTGAACTGGTCAAGGATGCGATTCGCTTCTTCAACGGCACACCAGTTCATGCACTGCCGCCACCCGAACGGTTTCACGGCACTGGAGTTTACGCCATCTACTACACCGGCCGGTCGATGCCCTACGGAAAATATAGTGAGTTGAATCGACTTGCGTATGACTTTCCGATCTATGTTGGCAAGGCTGTACCTAAAGGCTGGCGCCAATCGCGCCAAGCTGATATGTCCGCACAACAATCAACAGAACTTTATTCGAGACTACGGGAACACGCTCGAAGCATAGCCGCAGCGAAGAATCTTTCCATTGATGACTTTTCGTGTCGCTTTATGATTTTTGAAGGCGCGAGCTCTGACATGATTGGGACCTTGGAAGCGTCAATTATCAAGTGGAAACGGCCTTTGTGGAACAGTTTCCTTGATGGCTTCGGCAACCATACTCCCGGAAAAGGTCGCTTTGAGCAAGCTCGTTCGGAGTGGGATGTGATTCATCCAGGACGACCGTGGGCAGAGAAGTGCAAAGGAAAAACTCGAGCTCGCCAGACCATAATGGCCGGAATCGAAGCGTTTTTGGCCGAAGTTGGAAATACAGACAGTTCTCCAATGAGCCCCAGCGGCGGTGAGGCGTTCTCCTGACGCGAAGCAAACACGAACAGGGGGCAGAACAAAGCGGTGAACGGGAGACACCTGAGTCATCGTGTCAATAGGTTTGAGTAAATTTTTGCGGTTCGTTT
>CALMEE010000115.1 GCA_937862885.1 uncultured Planctomycetaceae bacterium | reverse complement strand
TGCGTTCATGGACGGATCATTAGCTTGAACATAAGCAAAACAATTCGAAATAATTTGGCCTGAGAAAATAGCGGGCTGCATTTTACAACCTAAACACTTGATGGAGGTTTCTGAAGTGGCAAAGAAAATGGTGTTTGATGAAGCGGCCCGTACGCCGTTGATCTCGGGAGTGTCCAAGTTGGCTCGTGCCGTTCGCAGCACGCTGGGGCCACGAGGTCGAAATGCGATCTTGGACAAAGGTTGGGGTTCTCCAAAGGTCACGAAAGATGGTGTGACCGTTGCGGAAGATATTGAACTCGATGATCCTAACGAAAACTTGGGTGTGCAATTGGTTAAGGAAGCGGCCAGCAAAACCAACGAAGTTGCCGGAGACGGTACGACAACGGCTACTGTTCTCGCGGAAGCAATTTTCCGTGAAGGTTTGAAAATGGTAGCGGCTGGTTACGATCCGATGGCGCTGACGCGTGGTATTGCTAAGGCGGTCGACGCTGTGGCAAATCATATTCAAAAGATCGCTGCTCCGGTTGATGCCAAGAGCAAGAAAGAAATTCAACAGATCGCCACGATCGCGGGTAACAATGATCCATCGATCGGTGCTGTTTTGGCGGATGCGTTCATGAAAGTCGGTAAGGATGGTGTAATTACTGTTGAAGAAGGACGCAGCAACGAAACAACCGTGGAAGTTGTCGAGGGGATGCAGTTCGACCGCGGTTTCCTATCGCCGCACTTCGTCAACAACCAGGAAGATGTATCCGTCGAGATGAACGACTGCTTGGTTTTGATTTTCGAGGAAAAAATTTCGTCCAATAAACCGCTGATTCCGTTGTTGGAAGCAGTCAGCAAGGCGAAGAAGCCGCTGATGATCATTGCTGAGGACGTGGATGGTGAAGCATTGGCGACGCTCGTGGTCAACAAGCTGCGCGGCATCTTGCAAGTTGTGGCCGTCAAAGCACCAGGCTATGGTGACCGCCGCAAAGCCATCATGGAAGACATCGCGATTTTGACCGGCGCACAGCCGATCTTCAAAGACTTGGGAATCGAATTGGAGAGCGTTCAATTGTCGGATTTGGGTCGGGCTAAGCGGATTCGCGTAACTTCCGAGAATACGCTGATCATCGGTGGTGCGGGCAAGAAAGATGCGATTCAAGCACGCGCTGACCGCATTCGCAAAGAGATCAGCGAGACCGACAGCGATTACGATCGTGAAAAATTACAGGAGCGCTTGGCAAAATTGGCCGGCGGTGTTGCACAGATCAATGTGGGTGCAGCAACCGAAACGGAAATGAAAGAGCGAAAAGATTTGCTGGTAGATGCCAAGAGTGCGACAGCTGCTGCTCTGGAAGAGGGAGTTGTCCCCGGCGGCGGCGTTGCCTTGATTCGCTCGGCGAAAGCTCTGTCCAAGCTCAACCTGGAAGGGGACCAAGCACAAGGTGTCGCGATTATCTCCAAGGTTTTGGATTACCCATTACGCGCGATCGCCGAAAACGCTGGCTTCGACGGTGCGGTGGTCGTTAATCGCGTTCGTCAAATGAAGGGTGCCACCGAAGGGTTCAATGCCCACACCGGTGAATACGGTGACTTGGTTGCCGACGGGGTTGTCGACCCAGCGAAAGTTGTTCGAGTTGCTTTGCAGAATGCCGCGAGTGTGGCTTGTATGTTATTGACGACAGAATCACTGATCACTGAAATCCCTGTCGAAAAAGACGACCACGGTCATGACCACGGCCACGACCACGGCATGGGTGGCATGGGCGGCATGGGCGGCATGGGCGGCATGGGTGGCATGGGCGGCATGGGAATGATGTAGTCCTGTTTTGCGTCACTTTGCAGGTGCTCACCTAAATTGTGGTGGGCAAGTGCTGTGAGGTGACTCAGCGGGTCACATCAGATCGCTACCTATTCCAACATGGCCTCGCATCGATGGGTGCTGGTGTTTTTAAATCGCCTACGCGAATCAGATATATACAGTCGTTTTTCAGATATTACGTAAAAGGAAATAATCATGGCTAAACTAAAAATCAATCCGCTAGATGACCGTGTTGTTGTTGAACCACTTGAAAGCGAGCAAACCACTGCGGGTGGAATCGTGTTGCCCGATTCGGCTCGGGAGAAACAACAACGGGGCAAAGTATTGGCGGTAGGTCCTGGCAAATTGTTAGAGAATGGTGACCGCGGGCAATTGGCTGTGGCCGTTGGCGACGAAGTGATCTTCGGCAAGTACGGTGGTACTGAGTTGGAAATCGATGGCCTTGAAATCAAAATTTTGCGTGAGAGTGATATCTTGGCCAAAGTTGTTTAAGGCCACGCGACCAGACTTCTGGGAGCAGATATCGAAAGTTGACCAACAATTAACCTAACATTAGATTTTTAAATGGCGGCCGGCATCAATGTGCCGCTGCCTTCAGTGGAGAATAACCGTGGCAAAACAATTGCTTTTTGAGGATCACGCCCGCCAGCGAATGCTGAGAGGGATTGACAAGCTGGCCGATGCAGTGGCTATCACGATGGGCCCAACCGGTCGGAACGTCATCATCAACAAGTCCTTCGGGGGACCGACTGTGACAAAAGATGGTGTGAGCGTTGCAAAGGAAATCGAATTAGAGGATCGCTTCGAGAACATGGGAGCGAAGTTGGTAGCTGAAGTTGCTCAAAAGACCTCTGACTTGGCAGGAGATGGAACGACAACGGCAACGGTTCTCGCGCGGGCGATTTTCCGCGAAGGGATCCGCAATATTGTGGCTGGCAGTAACCCCATGGCCATTCGTCGTGGGATCGACAAAGCCGTGAAGGCAGTTGCCACAAAGTTAGGTGAAATGTCGAAGGCTGTCTCCAAGAAGGAAGAAATCGCGAATGTCGGCGCTATCAGTGCGAACAACGACATGGAGATTGGCAACCTGTTGGCAGAAGCGTTGGACCGCGTCGGCAAGGATGGAGTTATTACGGTCGAGGAAGGTCGCTCGCGGACCACTGAGGTTGAATATGTTGACGGGATGCAGTTCGACAAGGGCTACATTTCTCCGTACTTCATCAACAATCCAAGCAACATGACTTGTGAGATGCAGAATGCGTACTTGCTGATTTATGACAAGAAGATCAGCAATATTCGCGACTTAGTCCCCATTCTGGAAAAAGTTGGTTCGTCAGGCAAGCCGCTGGTGATCATTGCCGAAGACGTTGATCAAGAGGCGTTGACGCTGCTCGTAGTCAATAAGCTGCGGGGTACGCTCAATGTATGTGCAGTGAAGGCTCCTGGTTTCGGCGATCGTCGCAAGGCGATGCTGGGTGATATCGCTGTGCTCACGGGTGGCACGATGATCAGCGAAGAGTTGGGCATCAGCATGGAGAACCTGGAGTTGAGCCACTTGGGCAAGGCCACTAAGGTTGTCGTGGATAAGAATGCGACAACGATCGTAGGCGGTGGCGGAAAGCGCAACGACGTTAATGCTCGCATCGACGTCATTCGCAAGCAAATCGACCAGTCCGATAGTGATTACGATCGCGAGAAACTACAAGAGCGATTGGCGAAGTTGACCGGTGGCGTGGCCGTGGTCAAAGTTGGCGCCGAAACGGAAGCCGACATGAAGCAGAAAAAGGCGCGCGTTGAAGATGCGTTGCATGCGACTCGAGCCGCCGTCGAAGAAGGTATTTTGCCGGGTGGTGGCGTGGCTTTGCTCCGCTGCCGCGAAGCTGTTGAAACTTGTCGCAACTCGGTCAAGGGCGATGAAAAGATTGGTGTGGACATCATCTTGAACGTGTTGGACGCTCCGATTCGCCAGATTGCGGATAACGGCGGAATCGACGGTTCGGTGGTGGCTGACGAAGTTTCGAACAAGCCAGTTAACGTTGGCTTTGATGCGAATCGCGGTGAGTACATTGACATGTACAAAGCTGGTGTGATCGATCCAGTTAAGGTGGTGCGAACGGCTATCGTGAACGCGGCCAGTATTGCTGGTTTGCTGCTCACAACGGATGCCATGGTGTCCAACTTTGACGATGATGACAAGAAAAAGGCCCCGGTTGAAGGCGTGGTTTCTTAGTCCTCCGTGAAATGGCGGTAAAATGCGGCCAAAATCACTGTTTCGGACGTAGATTTTTAGATCGAAACTTTGGAGCCTCGCAGCTGGACAAAAAGCCTAACCTGATGTCGACCCAGTTCGGCACAGTTACTATATTAGCGGGCCGCCCGAATTCGGGTGGCCTTTTTTTAACGTGTCGAAGAAGTACCTATGGGAAAAAAACGCGACTATTACGAAGTCTTGGGAGTTGCTCGCAATGCGGCTAAGTCCGACATCGCGAAGTCGTACCGCAAGCTTGCAGCGCGATACCATCCAGACACCAATCCTGGTGACGAGGACGCCAGTTTCAAATTTAAGGAAGCAGCCGAAGCTTACGAAATACTGAGCGACGATGGCAAGCGAGCGCGCTACGATCAGTTCGGCCACGCAGGTGTCGAGGGGATGGGGTCTGGCTTCAGTTCTCCCGAAGATATTTTTAGTGCGTTCTCCGAATTGTTCGGCGGTGGTGCGTTTGGTGACCTGTTTGGTGGCCGCAATGGTCATCGCGTTCGTAAAGGCAATGATGTTCGAGTTGATGTCGTTCTGACGCTTGAAGAAGCAGCGCGGGGAGTTTCCAAGAATGTGAGCTTTCGCCGCAGCGAAAAGTGCTCGTCGTGCGATGGCTCCGGAGCCGAACGGGGAACTCAGCCAGAAACGTGTCCGACATGCCATGGACGCGGTCAAGTTCTGCACGCGTCAGGCATTTTGCGGATTCAATCGACGTGCCCACAATGTCAGGGTCGTTGCTATATCGTGATTGCTCCGTGCAGCGATTGTCGAGGTAACGGTTACATCGCGCAAAAGGTTGAAATCGAGGTTGCAATTCCACCTGGAGTTGACGACGGCACGCGGATGCGAATTCGTGGCGAAGGTGAGCCCAGTCCCGACAATGGTCCGCCTGGCGATTGCTATTGCTTCATCCAAGTTAAGCAGCACGCTATCTTCCATCGAGAGGGGGGGAACCTAATCGTGGAAATTCCGATTGCCTATACGCAGGCAGTTCTGGGTGCCGAGATTCAGGTCCCTTCGTTACAAGGAATGGAGACGTTGACGATACCCCGTGGGACCCAATCTGGCGAGGTTTTTCGCATTGCTGGGCGTGGCATGCCGGATCCCCATGGCCGCCGCACGGGAGACTTGCTCGTAAGCGTCCATATCGAAACACCAAAAAAAGTCACCGAGCGGCAGGAGACGTTGTTGCGTGAACTGGCGGAATTAGAGCACACGAATGTGTCTCCGCAGCGAAAATCCTTTTTAGACAAGATCAAAAATTACTTTGTTTTTACTGACTCAAAGTCATCAAGTACCTAGAATTGGGTGATGGTTCCGAATCGAACCGAAATTAATACTTTTCAGTGAATATTTGACGGACAGCCATGTCAAAAAAACACAATAGTGATAATCAGAATATCGAGCATGAGGATGTAATGGCCAACGATTCAGGAGCTTCCGATGCGGCGGTTCCGCCTGAAGCGATCCTATTGGACGACGGCGACGATGCCCAAGCCACAATCGAACAGTTGAAAGAAGAATTGGCGCACTCGCAAGACCAGTATTTGCGTCTACAGGCAGACTTCGACAACTATCGGAAGCGTACACGACGTGAGATGGAGGATCAGGTCAAATATGCGATAGTACCGTTAGTGCGGGACTTGTTGGACGTCCTCGACAATTTGAACCGAGCGGTCGAGTCTGCCGATCAAGAAAAGGACAGTGGATTGTTGCAGGGAGTCAAGTTAGTTGCCGATCAGTTGCAGGCGGTGCTGAGCGAACGCGGTGTGAAAAAAATGGATACGGTTGGGCAAGCCTTCGACCCTAATTTCCATGAGTCTCTTCGGTTCATCCCGTCCGCCGAATTTGCACCGGGCTTGATTGCGGAAGAAGTTCAACCGGGTTATCAACTGCACGAGCGCGTGGTTCGACCGGCCAAAGTTTTTGTCGCCGAGAACAAGTAGATTCAACACAGGAGAAGTTATGCCAACCTATGATTATCAATGCGACGGTTGCCAACATTCCTTTGAACATTTTCAAGGAATTAACGACAAGCCGTTAAAAAAGTGCCCTGAGTGTGGTAAATCCAAGTTGCGTCGACTGTTCGGCACAGGTGCCGCGATCGTTTTCAAGGGTTCTGGTTTTTATAAGACGGACTACCGAAGCGAATCGTACAAGAAGGGGGCTGAATCAGCGAACGCGAGCAGTGATACGGCGAAGAGTTCGCAGAACAGCGCTGCCGGATGCAGCGGCAATCCTTCGACATGCACGTCTGGGGCCTGTAGCTCAGCCTCCGAGTAGCTCCCGCCACATATTCTGCAGTAGATGGTCCATTGGCTACACGCATATTAGGAATTGATCCTGGACTAAATTGCACTGGATACGGTGTGATTGACGTCGTTGACAATGAGTTCGTCTTGGTCGAAGCTGGTGTCGTGCGATCCCAGCGTACTCGTCCGCTGGCGGAGCGTTTGCTGGAGCTGCACGGGGGTATCTGCGAGGTGATGGAATCGCTGGCGCCTGAAGTCATGGCCTTGGAAGAGGTGTTCTCTCATTATGAACGCCCGAAGACAGCCATTCTGATGGGACATGCTCGCGGAGTGATCAACTTGGCTGCTGCTCAGATAGGCATCGAGGTGCGAAGTTATGCACCGAATCAAGTTAAGCAAATCATGACCGGTAATGGCCATGCATCCAAAGTTCAAATGCAGCTGGCCGTCGCAAACTTCTTTGGCTGGGACACTCCTCCAACACCGCATGATGTTGCAGACGCGCTTTCGATTGCACTCTGCCATGCGTTCACCAGTCGTAATCCTTTGCTCCAAAGTTGATTCGCCAAAGGCGTCGTCCAGTCAGCTTCCGCTAGTTAGCGCGAGTTTTCGCGTTGCCCCACAACTTGCTGATTGCGTAGAGAATCAAACCGCTGGCAATTGTCGCCACAAACCCGATCAATGTCCTGCATTCCAGCAAGCTGCCGGACGTTTTGAATTCGTTGATCACTAGCATGGCTGCCAGGCAAAGTGTCACGCAAATGTAGATCGATGGCAAAAGCAACAGCGTCGAAAAACGTAGCTTGTGCGAATCGCGCCCAGGAAAATAAACGCAGGCCACCGTTAGCGCCGCACTGATCGAGAGCGTGAACGCTAGGTAACTCAGAAGTTGTTGCAAAGTAGACGCCACGACGACCAAGGAGGCGAGCAATGCTTGGAACCAAATCGAGGCTTTTGGCACTCGCTCCTGTCCAACATCGACGAAATTGAACCATCGTGGGAATACACCATCTTCGGCCATTTTCGCATAGACGCGCGGACCAGCGATAATCATCGAAGACACGGAACTGAGCAAAGCCAAGCAAATGATCGTGCGTACAATCGCCTGCATTATAGGACCGCCGATCGCATCCGCAGCGACCGCGGCAATATCGGGTTGGCCAGTGATCTTGGAGGTTTCGGGGCCGTAAATGAAAATGAAATTGAAAAGCAAGTACAGGGCCATGACGACCAAGGTTGCGAGCAGCATCGCTCGCGGGACATTGCGTTTGCTGTCGCGAATCTCCTCGCTGATATACACGGCGGCATTGAATCCGCTGTAGCTGAGCGAGATGTAAACTAGCGAAGTCGCGAAGGCGAGAATTGAAAACGGCTTCTCGACTTCAACGCTAACCAGTCCTCGCCATCCCCCCACGGGCAGAAAAGCAAACGCATAGAGCAAGAATGCCGCGATCAAAATCAGTTTGACCAGCACAACCAAGTTCTGGGCAACGACGCCCATCCGCAGGACCCAGGAATGCAAAATTGCAAACAACAGAATCGCTGCGACCGGTAACATGCCCGAAAGATACCAAGTCGGGCGTAGCGACTCGGGAAACGCATACGTTTCGAAGGTGACAGCGGCAAAAGCGATCGCTCCCGTGAATCCAGCTAAGAGGGAGACCCACCCCGCGATAAACCCCACGCCCGGATGAATCGTGCGGCTGAGAAACAGATACTCGCCACCAGATTCGCCGATACGCGCCGCCAACAAGCCGTAGCTATAGGCACCGCACAACGCAATCAAACCGGCGATTACCCAAGCCACCATGACGACCGGTCGCGTCAAATCCAACAGCGAAAATCCGCTAGTGGTAAAAACTCCCGCCCCGATCATATTCGCTACGACTAACGCGCATGCGGAAATCAGTCCAAACGGCAAGCGGCGTGCGCCATCGGTGGTCTGACTGCCCCCTTGGTGTTCCGAACCATTCAAAGCTTAAATTCCTTTCGCCGTCTTGAAATGTGTGAACGCTTCAATTTGATTTCGCAACTTCGCAGGTATTCGCAAAATGCAAACTGTTAGCTAGTTTCGATCTTGAGCTGAGTCAGTTTCCGATTTCCGCTTCAACCTGAGGAAATAGTTTTCGACCAATCCGCCGACCTTTACCTCTTCAATCAGTTCAAATCCGAATGATTCCAATTCCTTAATTACTTCCTGTTTTCCCGCTCGAACATGATTCAAGACCCACTCTCGACTCTTTCCAGGAATGCGTTCGAAGTCAATGATGCAGACATAGCCGGTGTCCTTAAGCGCTCGATGTATCGACTTCATGGTCGCCTCAGGGTATTCGAAGTGATGATAGGTGTCGCAAATGAAGACGACATCAACGGATCCAGGAGGCAAATTGACCGAATCCTCTTGGCACAGCACCGGCGAAAGATTTTTTAAGCCATATTTGACCGCTTCTTGATTGATGTGCTCGACGAATCGCGGTGAAATTTCGACGGCGTAAACCCAACCGCTGGGGGCGACCGCCGCCGAAAAAATTCGCGTGAATAATCCTGTTCCGGCACCGATATCGGCGACCCGGTCACCACTTTTGATTCCACAGGCTTTCAGGATTTCGAAACGCGATGTGTAAATTTCCCGACTCTCGACCTCAAACCGGTTGATGTATTGGTCAACTTGGAGTTTTGGATCTAAGAAATCGTCATTGATTCCTGGTCGAACGCTTTTCTTCGGCTCAGTATGCCCTTGGGACTCATCGTCTTGTCGTCGTTCTTGAATGTACTCGACCGCGCGAGCCGCGTATTCTGGCTTTCTCAGACCGACCTGCTTCGCTTCAGCCAGCGCTTCTTCCAGTTCGATGCCCTGGTCCAAAACACGATAAGGAACCCAGAGGGATGCGACTCGGTTTGCCGACCCACAATGGACCAGCGTTGTACTATCGTCAGCCTTGATCAATTCGCGAAAACGGTCAAAAAGCTCGTCACTCAGTTCTGAGACGTCATCATAAGGAAGGCTGAAATACTCAATTCCAAGCGATTCCACTTCTCGTTCTTCGTCCCAATCGATCTCGCCGTCCTTGCGGAGATTAATCACTCGCTTGATTTGATGTCGCTTGAGCAGACGGATATCTTCAAGGCAAACCTGTCCGGCCATGATGATATTGCCACACTGGCTGACATTGACCGTTTCTCCAAGCGTCAATGGCTCAACTTTAGGAACGGTCTGGGCATCGCTGTGCGCGTGAACAAACAAGCCAATCAACAGAGCAGCCGCTAATACTCTGGTTGACCTTAGCAATGTCGCGGGAATGTGACGAAGTGAATTAAGTTGCAGTTCTCTCATGGCTGTCCCTTTAGATTACTTTTTGTCGGAAGGTGAATTGTTCTTTTGCCGATCTAGTTCTTGTTGTTGGTACTTGGCAATGATTTCGTCCAGCGGCGGATTCACCAAATGTCCAGTGCACTCGTTTTGATAAGCCAGGGCAAGCGATAGCAACGTCGATTCACCAAACAACGATCCAGTGAACACATCAGAAATCGGAACTTGCCAACCTCCCTGTTCATTAAATTCGCGAGGGAGAACTACCGAAGGGTGCCCGGTCAAATTGGTTACAAAGATATCGTTGGCATTGACCAGAACATCAACCGACTGCATCAACTCTTCCATCGCGAACATGAGCTGGCGTCTGATCCGCATAAAACGCAAATAGTCTAAGGCGGAGACAAATTGCGCCTTGCGGAATGTACCTGGCCAAGTGTTCCAACCCTCCGTATCATTCTTTACCAGCATTTCCTCGAACACTGAGGCTCCCTCGATGCCGATGATGTCGGTCAATGTCGTGATCGATGGAACACTCGGCAATTCGATCTCAACCAATTCGACACCCAGTTTCTGTAAACGCTCTAAGTCGGGGCGTGCAGCATTGTCCCGACGTGACTTAACGTAGCCAACACGTACTTTCGATAAATCAAGCTTCGTTGGCCAAGTGAACGGTTTATCGATAACCGTCGGATCAAGGCCATCGCTGCCGTAAATCGCTTGGAAAACAATGGCCGCATCTTCGACGTGTCGAACGATGGGACCGACTTTGTCCATCGTCCACGTCAGCGGCATGCAGCCCGCTCGGGACACACGACCAAACGTAGGACGCAAGCCTGTCGTACCACACCTGCGGCAAGGTGAAAGAATACTCCCCAAAGTTTCGGTACCGATCGTGAACCCGACGAGACCAGCGGCTGCGGCGCATGCACTTCCGGCCGAGGATCCGCTTGAACCCACCCCCGGGTTCCAGGGATTGCGGGTCATGCCGCCAAACCACTGATCACCCATCGCAATCGCTCCGAGCGACAATTTGGCCACCAAGACTGCTCCCGCTTCCTCCAGGCGTTGAGCGACGGTTGCCGTTTCATCGATGATGCGATCTTTGAATTGTGGTATCCCCCAGGTTGTAGGATAGCCTGGCACGGCCATCAAATCTTTGGCGCCCCACGGTATACCATGCAAGGGGCCACGATATCGGCCTGCCGCAATTTCTTCATCGGCTCGAGCCGCTTGGCGTAGCGCAAGTTCTTCCGTGAGCGAAACGACACACTTTAGGACTGGATCGTAACGCTTCAATCGATCCAAGTAGAGACTCGTCAATTTACGTGAAGTCAATTGCCCAGCTTTAATCAACTTGGCCAATTTCGCGACGGGTAGGAAAGCCAACTCATCATCCGACGTCGGTAGGTCTACCGGCGTTGAATCGCTTAGTTCGCTGACACGGCGAGCCGGTGTTTGGTCGTTGGCATTGACGAGCGGAACGAAATGGACAGCAGGAAGGTGCTCGAACGTGATGGAAACGTTTCTCAACTCTTGCAGCGACTTGGCAGTGCGATTGGCTGCTTTGGCTAACTCGTCCCGTTGCTCATCGGACAGCTCAGTCCCAGCAATCCACTCCGCATTTTTAACCATTTGAGGAGTGATTACGAGTTCATCACCGTCCTGAAATTGCGACACTAACGCACGGTGCAAGACAGAACTTCCGATTCCTGTCGCAGTAAGACATTTAATAAAAAAACGGCGGTCTATCAAGAAACTTCCCCTTGACACATAGGCAATTTACACCCTATTTGACGTAATTTTCCGTTTCCTGTCGAGGGCTGAGCGCGACGCGATCAGCAATCGTGGAAGTAAATCCGCTAATTGCCAAATATTTCTTTAAACTGAAGTTTGCATAGCCGATGACGATAAGGATAGCCGTCATGCGTTAGAACGTGCAGCTCGGCGATCCGTCGGTGGCAGGACACCATGCTCGCCTTGGTTCATTAGATTAATTCATTGCACGGTGTTCGTTGCTCAATTGCCGGAGTTGGACCGATTGGTTTTCAAACCTGCAGTTCCGTGATAAAATCGTGACTTAGTTAGTTTCGTTACCGAAGGGGAAAACCTTGCAACTCTTAAAAGACCCTATTGTCGATTTTGCCGACTTTGATGTAAACCGACTTATAGCAGATAAAGCGACGATTGAAACGTACATTCCGCATCGTGGTGAGATGTCCTTCTTGGATGGAATCTTGTTTGAGTGTGGAGACAGCAATCGGTCGGTGGGTATTAAGAATGTTCAGGACAATGAGTTCTGGGTGGCCGGACATTTTCCACAGATGCCGGTGATGCCCGGAGTGGTGGCGTGCGAGTGTGCTGCCCAACTATCCGCGTACCATGCTTCGCGATTCAAGATGGTTGATGGTATCTTGGGATTGGGATCCCTGGACATAGTCAAGTTTCGCGGAAGGATTGTCCCCGGCGATCAATTAGTTCTGATGATTAGCCGCAAGAAGTTCCGCCCGGGTCAATTGTTCATCAGCCATTTCCAAATTTTCGTCGAGAAGGTCCTCGTCGTCGATGGATTGATTAAGGGCGTGCTCTTGCCGTCGCCGTAACGAACTGCATCGCACGCATTCTGATGCTGAAACCGTCGGCGATCGGTCGAAACGTGCGAATGCCGATGGCGGCAACTGAATTTAGAGGCAACGCCCCTCTAAAATATCTTGCCATACGCAACCTGCCCAGGACCAGCCAACTCCGAATCCAATTAACATGTTGCGATGCTCTGGGGTGAGTCGGCCTTCATTTCGCAAGTGGTGGATGAGGAACGGTAGCGTCGCCGATACCGTATTTCCCAGATCACGTAGAAAAACCGGTACCTTTTCGGCCGGCAACTTCATGTGCTCGATCATTTGTTCAATCATTTTCAATGTAGCTTGATGCATCAGAAAATAATCGACTTGTTCAAGCCGCATTTGCGCTTTGTTGAGAATACGCTCGACAATTTCTGGAATTACGGTGATGCCAAAACCTATCAGGCTGGGTCCATCCATATACAAGGCACTTTTCCAACGATGTTTGTTCCGCGGGCGAATTGCATCAGGTTCAGGCCGAAATGCCCCAGTTCGCACAAGCAGCGTATCGGCTCCTTTCCCATCGGTGCCAAACATGAACGAATGCAGCGAACGTGAGTCCGCGGGTTCAATCAGGGTGGCTGCGGCTCCATCGCCAAATATGGTCCGTAGACTGCGGTCGTTTTTATCGATGAACTTCGAATACGTCTCGGACGTAATTAGCAGAACTCGCCCCACGTCCCCCGTGCGGATCAAGCCATCAGCCAGCGAAAGGCCATAAACAAATCCAGAGCAGCCGAGATTGAAGTCCAGGGCTCCCGTAGTTGTGCGTAACCCAATTCGATCTTGTATCAAACACGCCGACGTCGGCAAAAAATAATCGGGAGTCTGCGTGCAGAACAGCAAGTAGTCAATAGACGCCGGATCAATATTGTGCTCGGCAAACAACTTCTTCGCGACGGTCACGGCCATATCAACCGAAGTTTCGTTTTCGGCCGCGATATGCCGCGTCCAAATACCAGTCTTTTCGTAAATGGCGTCCAGATTCCATTCCGGATGCTCGGCCATTAGGTCGTCGTTTGTTTCGCTATACTCCGGCAAATAGACTGAAATCGGACCTAGGGCTGCGTATTTCACTTGATTTGTTTCAATTAACGACGACTATTTAATTTCAAAGAGCTGCCAAGGACTCGCAAGCGGTTTACCTCGACGCTTCGTCCCGACAAAACAGTGTATCGACACTCATCAGAACCACAACAACATAACGGCTAACGCCAACTGCGTGCAGCATGACGCTGGAACTCGGAAACCGACTGTGGACCCAATCAAAACGTCACCCGTGCATGAGGAGCAGTCACGAATTCAAGAACGTACCACATTTGCCAAGAATAGCGTAGTAGGGTCTTTGTCGTGGCGAGATACTTAAGCCCCGTCATTCAATCACGACGCCGCTTACCAGCCTTCGTTTTCTTGCGTTGCGCTAGGTTCGAATTCACAATGATCGCGATGGCTTCATTCCACGTCGGAAATTTTTGTTCCCTATCGGGACCATTTCCTGCAGATCGCGGGCCACGTTCATCTTCATCAGCTTCCATCTCGTTATCATCGTCCCGTCGATCGACTGGAGCGTCCTGCATTTGGTCGGACTTGGCACGTTTCCTTTTGCGCCGGCCACGTCTGGATTTTTTTCCAGGGGATACTGTTGTCGCCTCATCACTCTCCTGAACTCGATCTCCGTCGGCTTCGCGAACTACAACCTCTTCCACCGAGTTGACTTCGTCGAAATCATGTCTCTTTACGTCCGACTTGGTTTGCGGGCGCGACCGCTCGTGGCGATCATTGCGATCATGCCGCGATCGATGCCGCTGCGACTGATGAGATGCCTCTTCGGATCGATCTCGGCCTTTGATAGGAGTTCGTCTTTCATTTTTAGCCTCGCCTTCATCGCTGTACAGGTCTTCGACCTCGTATTCGAGATACTCATCTGAGTCGTCGAACTCATCTTCGAACGTTTCCCGTTCAAATACATCGTCGATTTCCGAAATCTCGTCGATTGGATCGAACGTGTCGTCGATCATGCGTTTCGAGGCACTCGGCTCGTCCGGTGGCAAACTCGGTTTAAAAATGTCACTGAGCACCGACTCGATACGAGCTTCGTCACCGCCCGCCTTGTCTTCAAATTCTTCAGCTAGGAATCCGCCAAAAATCGATCCCAATTTTTCTCGACTTGGCGCCGACGTTTCTTTTTCGCTCGCTGGGGGACGCGAACTAGCGTCACCTGGCGCTTTTTCGGGTTTGCGGGAAGAAGCGGCGTGCTGTTTGGTAACTGGCGGTGAACTCGCTGTCTTGGGTTCATTGTCGCCGCCCGCTGCCTTCGATTGCGTTTCCACTCCCAACGTGCTTACCAAGAACGACCAACTATCAATTTCGTTCTTTGCCACCGGCGTTGTCGTCTGCGGTTGCGGTGGCGATGTCGATTCGACGTTCGGAAATTCCGACGACGGCGGCTGATGGACTTCAGCAGAAACAGCGGTTAGATCCGTCGTCGCTTCGTTTGGCTCCGCTCGCGAAGCATCGGCGTCTACGCTGCTACCATCGAGTTCGTCGTCGTCAACATCAGGCAATAAGGCATTGGGGTCGACCCCTTTAAATTCTTCCGCAAGGTATCCCAATGGCGGAACTACGGGTTCCGACTTGGAACCAAACAGGCTCAACAAGTCACCGCTTAGGCTCCTTAGCAGTCCTTTAGGTTTGTCTTCGTTTTTCTTTCGATCGGTCATATTCAGGTCTCATTCAGAGGTATGGCTTCGGCCATGAAATTCAGCCACGTTGAAAACCGCTGTAAGGGTCATCGCTGACGAGTGATTGTGATGGCGAGCGCCAGCAGCGTACATTCGCGTGGATTCGTTATTTTTGCACCTATCATCAGGTGGCAAGCCCCGCCATAGACGAGCGGCATTTAACATCGCAAGGTTTTCCGCGGGCTTGCTGGCTCGAAGAAGTATTACTTAATCATGTCTTCCATCGACGCTATGCACTAAACTATACACGAATTCTGGAGTTTAGAGAAGCTATCTTGTCGGCACAATCAGCGACTGCTCCGTTACAACAACGTCAACCGGTACATCGTGCTCATCAGTCGGAATTGACTCAAAAAGCTGACATTCAAAGGCAACTCCAACCTTCAAAACGCTGGCGGGCGCCGCTGCCAAAAAGCGGTCGAAATAGCCTTTGCCGTAGCCAATTCGGTGGCAGGTATGCCGGTCAAAGGCCACGCCAGGGACAATGATGACATCCATTTCCGTGATGTCGGCATGCAGCTCCGCTTGCTTGCGGAATTGAGGAGCTGGCTCAAGCAGACCAAAACTACCGCGTTGCAGATGTGTGGCATCTTTCAAATGGAAAATCGAGAGTTGTTGGCCCCGACAATACGGGACGAAAACCGGTTGACCATTGACCAATCGCGATTCAATCAGCTGCCACGTACGCACTTCTGTGCGAACACTGACATAGATCATCCAGTTTTGTCGCTCAGCGATTCCAGGGATGCGATGCAATTGTTCATGAATTAATGAACTGACGCGATCTTTTTCCGGCTGCCCCGTCCTTCGGTCAAGTGCTTGATGTCGCAGCCTTTGTTTTTCAATGTTTGCCATTTACAAGTATACACATTTCACAATACGACCTGCCAGGTCAACGTGCCCTAAGTTCTCACGATTCGCGTGAACCACATTATCACGCATTTGGTCGAGTTCGCTCTTCACCGCGAGCATTGTGCAGAATTGCTCAACGTCAGCTGATTCAATACTACGCCGGCCTGGTGTGGTCGAGCATGATTTGCAAGATCTCCGTGTCTTGAATTTTGTCAGCCGCCACGCAATCTGCGACCGAACTCAAAAAGACGCCCCGTTGTGCTTCACTCACGGCAGGGGCACCATGAGACCCTTTTACCAACGATGCATCCAAAGGAATTGACATGGTTGCCCGATCGATGAATAGTTCGACTGGATCGTAACCGGGTTTGCGATGGATGTCGACGGTTCTGGCAAATTCCGGAGCTCGCAAGTCGTCGAACCACCAATAATAGGCTTGCCACGAATTGGGTTCGGAGATCAAAACGACGTCGCCACTTCGTTCATGATTGATTTGCAAATATTCGAGCTGCCCCTCGCTCAACACCATTTGAATCCCGTCTTCATCGTCGAACAATTGCACAACCTGTTGCACGGTGTTGAGGTCGCGATCTTTCACGAAGACATGGGAAAACTGGTGGTCGACCAGCGCCCACGCATCGCTATTTTCGAAGTCCAAATATTCCAGTCCATTTTCTTCGCGCACCTGCAGCAAACCAGCACGCCGCAAAATCCGGTTCGGATACGTGACATGATTCACGTCACCGATCACGTATTCGCTGATCGTCATCCATACGTGCTGCCCGCGTTGTTCGTCGATTGCGTCGATGAAAATTCCAATTTCTTTGTCTAGATCCGCGCATGCTTGCAGTGCTGCCGGGCTGTTTGGTCCATCTTTCTGTGCCGCGTAATCGAGGTGCGGCAGGTAGATGTACCAGAAATCAGGGGAAAAGCGACTCGCGGCGACGGCAGCCGATTTCAAGATCCAGCGGCTCGATTCGATGTTCGCCAGCGGCCCCCAAAAATGTTTGAGTGGAAAGTGGCCCAATTGTTCTAGCAACTCGCCGTAAAAATCTTGTGGTTTCGTGTAACACCACAAGTCTTCGCTCCCATCGGGTTTGTGAATCGGCGCAGGCATACACACAAAGTCGGCATTACACCCTTTGGACAACATCGGAAACCAGGCGGCTGTCCTTATATCCGCATCCCGCTTTTTCAACAGGTCCCAGACTTGAGGTGCTTGAATCACCGGGTTCCAAGCGGTCCACATCTCGACTTGTTGTTTTTCTCGCCAATAGAATCCGTTGGCAATCACACCATGCTCACTGGGTGGTAGCCCTGTCAACACGGTAGCTTGAGATGGCCAGGTAACGGCAGGAAACGTGTGTTCAATTCGTGCACTTGCTCCCTCAACAAAAAGCTGTGCCAGCCGAGGCATCAGCTGCAGATCAGATTCGCGCAGACCGGGTATCGAAAATACGATTGTGCTCACAGATGTTGTTTTCCTCGCAACTTGTTAAAGCCAATCGATCAACGCTCGCATGTCAACGCAACTCGCCGCTAACGCGTTCGCATGATCGAGTTTAAGAATAAATAAGAACCTTTTGCAATTTCATAAGCGTTATGACTGTGGCGACTCAACTCAACATTGATGGGACCACGGTAATCGATTTCCTTTAGGGCCGCAAGAATCGGCGGAAAGCTGATCTGTCCGTCTCCGAACATCAGGTGATCGTGTATCCCCGCATTCATGTCCTCAATGTGCACGTTTACCATTTCGTCACGATAGCGATATATTCGATCAGCAATCGGAACTTCGCCCAAACAAAACAGGTGGCCGATATCCATCGTTAAACGCAGGAACTTCGAGTCGATCCAGCGTTTCATGCGTTCGTAGTCGGCAGTCGTAGCGATAAACATCCCAGGCTCAGGTTCAAACGCTAAAGGAATTTGCAACTCTTCCGCCCGCTTTAGCACTGGATCCAAGGAATGAGCCAGCCTGTCTAATCCTTTCTGGTTGTCCAAGAGTTCATCGCTGGAACCAGACCAAAGTGATACGCACTGACTCCCCAATGCATCGGCAACCTGCAAACAATGCAGCAGAAAGTCGACTCGACGTTCGCGATCTGCGGCATTCTGTGACAGCAACGTTGGGAAATGCTTCTTGCGAGGATCCAACAAAAAACGGGCTCCGCTTTCGATCACCGAGGTCATTTGATAGGTCTTCAATGCCTCTTGAATCCGTCCAAGCTGCTCACGCCAATCGGCAGAAAACGGGTTGAGCCATTGATGGTCAACTGTAATCGCTAAGCATCGATAGCCAAGTTCACCTAAGACTTTGATGGCCTGCAACGGATCATGCGAGGAAAATCCATTCGTGTTGTATCCGAGAATCATCTATTCGTTGTCACTTAGAAATCGAACGCTCAACAAATCTATTACCGGGGCAATCTTTGTTAGGTTTGTGGAATCTTTCGGCTCAGCAGATAGCTCGGCACCAAAAGACATGCGACGAAAATCGCCATCCAACGCTGATCGCTCGCGACCAGCAAACAGACAAACGCATCCAAGATGATGATCGACCTCAAGCCCACACCAATCGTCCGTTGCACATTTCGCGAAGATGGGTCTATCATTGCACGAGCCGCCGTCCGTATCAATGGCAACAGGATTAAGACGAACAAAATCGAGATGGTGAACCAATCTGCCGCCGGTGCGTTGGGATGGTTAATGGCGCTGATGCCGATGCCGATGCCGACGATACCCAATGCCGCTATAAAGGCGGCCAAGATCAGGCTCCAGCGGACGCTGACTTTCTCTTCATTTCTCGCGAATCCTGTGATACCACAAACATACAATCCCATGCTCCACGCATAAATGTGTTGCCATTCATTCGATGCATTGGCGGCCATCACAAAAATCCAGTGACTGGCCACCAAGTATAAGTTCGCTGTGCGGCAGAAGCCCATGACCAGCGCGCCAAACCAGTACCGTTTCGCCCACCGATTGTAGACCTCGATCGCTGCCAAAAGTACAAAGGCCAGAGCCAACGGATATATTGAGCCAATCAACGCTGAAAAAAGAATTGCAATCGCAAGGCCAAGTACGTTGAACAACCAACGCAACCTTACGGCAAATTCAAGTGTTAGCTGGCCAGAAGGCAAAACACGATCGGATCGAGTTGCGCGGTCGTGCTCAAAATCGTTGACGTCATTACCGACCATTCCCGCAAAGTAAAAAGCGATGGACATCGGCAGCACAAATAACAACGTCCAATTCCAAGATCCGCTAAACACAAGTTGAGCAGCCAGAACGTTGGAGATTAGCGTCATCACGTTCGGCAGCCGAACCAGCCTCGCGACCTGAAAAAGGTGCGCTGCAAAACCTGACGACTGTGGAGAGGCATTTTCATGAATCACTGGTCGCACCTTGAATATTCTTCACGTTGTCCCGCGCAGAAGTTGGCTGTTGCCAAGTGGCGAACAACGTGAACTGATACAAATTGTCGCGGATCGCGAAAACGCGGCCGGAATTCGCGATGGAAACAGGAACGCCAACATGGTTTTTCCAAGGTGGAGTGACTTGATACAAACATGTGTACTGCTGGAAGTTACTATAATAGTGGCGATAGTGAACAAGAAACATGATTCTCCTGCAACTTATCATTATCTACAACGTCAGTAAGCAAGTTTCTCCGACCGTAAGCGGAGTCTACCGAAATGTTCGATGCGTTGAAATTGCGTTACCTCAACTTTGTGACCTGTGTTCGCCGGCGTAGGGTCACTTATGTGGTTTGCGGATTTCTGTGGTGGGTCCCCGCGATTATCTGCTCAGCACAAGAACGCTTTAACGATGCACCCATCCGCTATGTTGACGCAGCCGTCCATGATCGCGTGCAATTGCTTGCTCGTAAATTGGAGAATGGCGAACATCAGTTGGCCTGGGATCAAAAATATGGATGGCTCCCATCGCTGCTGAATGCACTTGATATACCAACAGATTCTCAGACGCTGGTATTTTCTAAAACCAGCCTGCAAATCCACGCGATCAATCCTCGAAATCCCCGGGCCTTGTATTTCAACGATGACGTGTACCTCGGCTGGGTTCCGGGTGGTGATTTGATCGAACTGTCGGCCGTCGACCCGGTTCAGGGAGCCATTTTCTATTCCCTGAAGACCGAGTTCGATAGCCAACCACGAATCCAACGGGACAATTCGCGCTGTCTTTCCTGCCATGCCACCGGCAACACACAAAATGTTCCCGGCTACCTTGTCCGCAGCGTGTTCGCAGGAAAGAACGGTCATCCGCATTATGCCTTGGGTACAACAACCACTGACCACACGACCGCGTTCGAGGACCGTTTCGGCGGCTGGTACGTTACCGGCGAGCATGGACTGATGCGACATCGCGGAAACGTCTTCGCGCGGAATGATGCAAACGACCCGCTCGATCGAGACGAGGGAGCCAATCGCCCCCAGTTACCTGATTTGGTAGACGTGTCACGCTATCTAGCTGAGAACAGCGATTTGGTCGCTTTGATGGTCCTGGAACACCAATCGCAAATGCACAATTACATTACCCGTGCCTCTTACGAAACACGACTTGCGATTCACTATGAAGAAAGCATGAACGAAATTTTCGAGCGGCCTGCGGGAACGCTCTCGGAAAGCGCGGAACGCCGTATCGCCTCGGCATGCGAACAACTCATTGAATATCTGCTGTTTTGCGACGAGGCTGATTTGCAGGGTCCGCTTAAGGGCAGTTCTCCGTTCGCAGAAACTTTCCAGCAACAGGGCATACGAGACTCGAAAGGCAGGTCGTTGCGTGACTTAGATATGCACCAACGAATGTTCAAGTACCCGTGCAGTTTTCTGATCCACTCCGCCGCCTTCGACGCTTTACCGCAACGAGCATTAACATATATTGCGCGTCGCTTGTCGGAAATTCTCACCGGTACCGACTCCAGCGAAAAGTTCTCTCACCTCAGTGTCGCTGATCGAGGTGCCATTCTCGAACATCTCAGTGAAACAAAACCGCAACTTTGGGCGCGTTAAGCGACCGGGAATTGTGCGCGAAATATAAGGCCGCTACTTAGAGGACGACTGGGCCGTCTTTGCACAACTCGGCAAGGCCGAACGAATCGATTTCATGCCCCATCGCGTGCGCAATCGCTAGCCAAAGCCTTGTCGTAGAAACGCGATCCACGATGGTGTATCGCCCCATCTCAAAGCCGAACCCGCCACCCACCATCACCATGGGAAGATTGGCCAGCGTATGCGAGCCGCCATGCCCCAATTCGTTCGTCCACACGATCAAGGTGTTGTCCAACAGCGACTGATTCGAACCGGGCTCCTTGGCCTTTTCAAGTTGTTCAGCCAGATAAGCAATCTGCTCGCAATACCAAGTGTTGATCCTGCGTAGTTTCTCTTGGGCCGATTCGTTAGCATCTGGCTCGTGCGATAAATGATGGTGCCCTTCATCGACTTCCAACCAGCGCATCCGCACGTCCCCAACCGATTGTGTGAACTGGAGGGTCGCCACGCGATTGAGATCATTAACGAACCCATTCACCAACAAGTCTATCTGCATCTTGGCAATTTCGGGCATCTTTTCGCTGGTCAATGGCACATTCACCGGAAGTTGTATCGGCACCATCGTCCCCGATGATTGCAATGCAGTTCGCAAATCCTCATGCATGTCATCCACGTATTGTCGATTGCGCGACAACAACTCAACGGCATCCAGGCGACGTAGCAATTCCCGATCACTTAGAGCGAGGCGATCATAGTCGTGCTTGACCAGATCTAACACTTCCATCAGCTTCTCGCGGTCTTTGATCGAGCCATGCAGCTTGTCGTACATGCGATACGGGTCGCTGATCGGTGGGATTGGCTGGTTTGGACCGGCATAGACCATCCGAGTCCACGGGTTGGCCTCATTGTGTACGAGTACGCCGTACTCCAACGAACCGAATCGCGTCCTCGAATGATCGTTGGCTTGCAAGTAGTTCTTGATTTCTTGATCGATAGAAATCCCCTTCGCCCAACCCGCTGGCGTGTCGCTCCCCCCTTGGATGTTGCCTGGGAATAATTCATTGCCGGTGAGCAGGCAACTCATACCTCGCATATGATTATCACCGTCACCGCGGACTTTGTTGCAAATCCCTTTGACGACCAGCGTCTTGTCACGGAAATTTTCTAGCGGCTTCAGCACGCAATCCATTTCGAATTCCGGGCCTTCCGTCGTGGGCCAGAATCCTTCGGTCACCATCCCATTGGGTGAAAAGACAATAATCAATCGCTTCTTGGCTGTTCTCGAACCTGCATCGCTCGGCAGACACCAAGGAAGGCCGCGCCAACCCGGAATCGTCAACAACGTACCGGCGGAACTCAACAAAAAATCGCGGCGAACAATGGGCTTTCCAATCATCGACGGATCCCTTCGGGAAAAACTATTCGCTGGAACGAGTCGCCGACAGCAAAGCGATGTCGGTTAGCAACTCTCGCATATTGTAACCATTCTTGACAAAAGTGTGATACAGTAATTCCAGCTGATCTTGTCCATAGGCATCAATCGGTTGCCTGACATACAATTGGAACAACTGTCGCACAAATGTTTTCTGCGCGTCCTCGCTTGCCGCAACATACTCGGCCAAATCCCTACCGCTTTGGAATGACACGCTTGAGCCATCACCGGCCTCATACATGGCGGCGGCATCAATGGGTTTATCTCGCTCAGTCGTTCGATATCGACCTACCGCGTCAAATTCTTCTAAGCTGAACCCCAGTGGATTGATGACCACGTGGCAGCCCATACATGCCGCATCTTTCGTCTGGAACTCGACGCGTTGACGAGTCGTCATGTTCGGGTCAAAGTCTTCCGCCAGCGGTTCAAAATTCTCATTCGGCTGCTTTAGTCTCACGCCTAACAAATTGCGAGCGACAAAGACTCCGCGATGAATGGGCGAACTCGTTCGATGGTAAGCCAAGCCAGCCATCATAAACGGATGCGTCACAATACCGGCTCGCTTTTGCGACGTTGCACTCAGCTTCACAAATCCGTCGACACCGCTGTCCTGATTCGCATCCGCCCACGTTAGGTTGTAAAATTCTGCCAAGCGACGCGTAGCGAACAGATAGTCCGCCAAGATCAACTCGCGAAAATTGGAGTCATTGCTCCAAAAAACCGCACTCAAATAGGTTTCCAAACTCAATCGCAATTCATGCAACAGACGCTCATCAAATCCTGCAAAAAGTTCGTGATCTTTGGAGGCCTGCGAAGCGCGGTCCAAGCGTAACCAGTCCTTAAAGAACTCATTGATCTTGGCGCGTGCTCGGGGGTCTTGCATCATCCGTCCGATCTCGCTTCGCAATGTTTCGATTTCCGACAACTTCCCTTGGGCGGCTTGCTCCATCAATTGCTTGTCAGGGACCGAGTCCCATACCGTCAACGCCAATTGCTTAGCCACATTATATGCTGCAGTCCGCTCTTCCAACGCAGGATACAAAAAACGTGGTGAGGTCACGGTCAACAGAACGACGCGAGCGACTTGATCGGGGATGGATAACTCGTTCTCAAAATGCTGGTCAACAAAAAACCTCCCCTCCTCATCCGTTATTGGCCTCGCAAAAGCCAATTCAACGAATCGCCGACAGAAAGACTTCACCTTTTCCAGATGGTGTTCATCTTTAAACTCCGTTTTCGCCAATCGCCACACGCGGTCACTCGCCCAAGTGGCGGCCTCAATTGCGGCAGACGTTACTGACTCATTCCATTCCTGCGAAATCGAAATGCCACGCGCGTAGCCATGGCTGGCATCATCGGCAGGAAACTGGGACGCGACGGCCAACGATTCCGGTACCGAGTGCGGCATCAAGTTGCGTTGGGGAATCACTTCGGTCACGCCCATGGGAGGTTTCCACAACAAGCGAAATCTAGCTGGAGGATCTGGATACGAAAAGAAGTCAATGGATAGAGGATAGGCACGTCCACCCAACAGGAAGATCTGCGCAACGTGTTCAACCACCTCATCCGAGCGAACCTTACGATCAATTAACGGCTGGTCGCCGTTCAAACGCAACTGAAATCCATTCTTCGATTCGACCGTAATCGTGTATATTCCCGTCCGCGGGGCCAATAATGAACCTCGCCAATAGACAGAAAACCCTTCGTTCATCTTGTTTTCATCCGGCTTCTCCTTCGCGGGAAGCGATGTATACAATCCTCTCGGATCGAAATGAGGGACACCATCGCCAAAGTCGAGTGCGGCATCGATTTGCTCAGCGAGTTTACGATCTTGGGTCCAATTCCGCGCCGCAAAATAGTGGGCTTTCAGCCCGCGCTCTTCGCTGTGCCATGGTGGGTCCGCGAAAGCAGCAAATAAATCGGCCAACGATTCTTGAAACTGCCGGACTGTCAAGCGAGAAAACGCAAGCCGCGCGACTGTTAGCTGTTGGCGGGATTCCGGCGAATAGAGTTCCTCAAAAATATATTCTGCGACAAGCCGCGCGTCGTCCCCCGTGACCGCCGCAGGATCATCTTCAGGCATCGTCGCATCGATGTAGCTTTGCAATTCGTCGAATGCCAAGTCCTCATGGAATGAATCACGGTATTTGGATGTTCCCTGTCCTCGCTCACCATGACATTGGGCGCAGTGCGCTTCGTAGATCGCCTTTCCAGACGACTCGGGCCGTTCCGAAATCAAGGGCGAATATGCATCCTGGCTTGATTCGGCAGTAGACTCGTCCTGAAGCATCAACGCTGGGTTGACGTTATGAGTAAAGGCATTCGACGTTGGCAAAGCCGCATCGGCCTTTGGCTGCGTCGCCATGCTGGGTTCGAGATACCCAATATTCTGGTAAATCAATGTCACAATGATGATCAACAACAACAATAAATTGACTAGCATCAATTGTGGATTGATGTTGCCAATTGTTGTTTGCACGTACCCAAATTGTATTTCGCGTTTCATACCATAATTATGTTATGAATGTTGATTGCAGATCAACCTGCCCTCGCCGAACGTTTCCCAAATCACATCAGCGTGTACGTTTTCCCGCCGCGAGTAATGCATAATGTTTTAAAATTCAATCTTCAGCTTGAGGACGAGAACTAATTTCTGGACATTGACGATGTGGCGACATTGGCAATCTGATTCGAATGAAATGCACATTCACAACTCTTGCAGTCGAGTATCGCTGCGTTGTGCCGTAGATTTTTTGATCAAGGAGAAGTATTTTAATAGGGCACGGTTAATTGCTGGGCAAGCCGGCAGAATCTATGTGGATTCCACATGCTGACTTGGTTACGCGGCAGAACTGGTCATTCGTTCCTTATAAATCAAAGGTCATTGAGATGAAAAAACATTTGACGATTAGCGTGTTTGTGAATGCGGGCCTTTGGTTGTCAGTCGCGTCGATCAGTGCGCAAGATGCGGCGACAAATGGCCTGGTTGGTAAAGAATTTGAACGGAACATTTCGGTCAAGCTCAATTATTTATTGTACTTGCCGGAGGACTACGACCAGCAGGATTCATGGCCGCTGTTGCTGTTTTTGCATGGAGCTGGAGAGCGTGGTAGCAACTTGGATCTGGTCAAGATGCATGGCCCGCCCAAGCTGATTGCTGCGGGGAAGTCATTTCCTTTTATCGTTGTTGCACCCCAATGCGCGGCCGGTCGTTGGTGGGAAGCGTATGAATTGGCGGCTCTGTTAGATGAGATTGAGGAAAAGTATAACGTCGACAAACAGCGAATTTATGTGACGGGTTTGAGTATGGGAGGGTTTGGAACGTGGTCATTAGCCGCACATCAACCCCAGCGCTTTGCAGCGATCGCACCGATATGCGGCGGTGGCGAGCCAATCACGACGCGGCTCTACAATCATTTGCCGACCTGGGTGTTTCACGGCGACAAAGACGAAGTAGTCCCACTTTCGCGTTCCGAAAATATGGTGCAGGCACTCAAACGCGCGGGCGGCAAGGTCAAGTTCACGATCTACGAAGGAGTCGGCCACGACTCTTGGTCAGAAACCTACACGAATGAAGAACTGTATCAGTGGTTCTTGGAACACAAAAACGGAAGATGACAGAGTTTGAGTACAAGCGACAAGCGATCGGTGATGAAAATGTGAATTGGTGAGCTGTGGTTTGCCGGGAAGCGTCGCTCTGATACACTCGCAACTGCGGATACAACTGCTACTCTGGCGCTGTGGTTTGCCGGGAAACGTCGCTCTGGCACACTTTATCATCAATTCGTTCCAAATCGCTCAAGGCTGTGGTTTGCCGGGAAGCGTCGCTCTGGCACACTCCAGGCACGATCGTTGCGCCTGTCTAAAGCCGTCATTTCTTTGCCTGGTGCAGACTCTCAGGAGGTGGAACTTGCAAGCCCTACGCGCATGTCCTGGGTGCCGTATTCCGGTTCACGCGGCGGACGTGGTTGGCAAAATACCACAACAGGCGAGGTTCGGTATGTGGAAGGCAGGCCGGGAGGGGTAAGCAAGAGCCAAGCTGTCGGATTCTCCAGCCCGAACGTTTTGGAGAACCAGTCTTTTGAACAGGCGATGAAGAGCCTCAGCGGCGAACGCCATAAATGGTATCGCAGAAAATCCGATGAAGTTGATAGCTCAGTAGGTGTTACATTCAAGTCATTTAGCATCATCGGCGACTGGGGAAATTCAGCAAAAGATAGAGTTTTGACGCTATACACCGACTATCAAGATTACGACGAATTGCGGTATGTCATGGCCTGGAAGGGGCTAATCGCGAAACAATACTCGGTTTTGTTGTTTGAACAACAAGAAAATGGGCGTCAAAGCATTTACCAGTTCGATGTCGATGATAAAATTGAAAATGTTCGGGAGACGCTGGAAAAGCATGGCGTAAAAGAACGAAGCTTGGAGAGAGTCGAAAATGACAAGATTCGCGTCTATATTGTTGATCTAGAATCTAAATACAGGGATGGCACCAGAAAGGTTGCAGAGGCATATAATGTCAAGATCGAAGAAATCAACGGAACTGGAGAATTCATCGGTGTCGAATCAAATCAATCACGCCGGGAAGCCCGCGACATCTACGAACAACTTATCCGAGAGTACGAGCAAAGGTGGCCAAATCGTAAACGTTACAAAGACAAAGAACCTCGCCGATTGGGTCTTGGCGAATGGGACAGCCAGAGACATGCGTTCAACCGACCGTTAATTATCGGTATCGGGCTTAAGGAGTAGGCCCGGTGAACTACCCCTATCCTCCCTATTGGAATTCGCTAGTTGGTCACAATCTGATCATTGGCGAAACCATCGTCAGCGACTTGCGGCAAGAGATGCTGAATCGCATCACAGAACGCTGGCAACAAGGCGAGCCACTTGAATCGATCATCCAATCTCTGCGTGAACTAGAAAGCGAATTCCTGGATATCTGGGCCGAGCATCATCTAGGGTCGGATATGTCTGCTTGGCTGTCATCTTACGACTGGCAAGTGCAGGACTTACCAGACTGGCTCAAGAACCAGCTCGCCAAAGACAATGTACGCAAGCGCGGCCGGCCGCCTCTCCCACCAGGTGCGCTGCTAACCGGCTTCGGTAGCGGGCCTTTTGGAATCCGCTTCACGCTGATCGAGGAAGCCGCCAAGTCTTTGCTTCAAAAGAACATTCTGACTCGTGCAGAGTTTGATGCAGCAACTCGTGAAGCCAAAAAACGGGCTTTTACAATCACGGGCGATCTAACGCATTCAGCAATCGAGGATGTTCGCGACGAATTGGCGAACCTGATCAAGGACGGCCCGACACCAAAAGAATTTCGGGAACGGATCGAAAATAAAATTGGCGCAGGTCGCGCACCGCTAAGCCCATCGCGGATCGAAACGGTCTACCGCACAAACCTTCATCGATCGTATCGACAGGGCCGTGAACAGCTACTCGCAAACCCTCTGGTCGGGTTTGCCGGGAAGCGTCGCTCTGATACACTCGCATCGCGCACGCGAGCGCCTGATGGATGCTGTGGTTCGCCGGGAAGCGTCGCTCTGATACACTAAGCCCTCGGCGCTAACGTCATCCACCTGGTGCTGTGGTTCGCCGGGAAGCGTCGCTCTGATACACTTTGGCGCACCGGGAGCGTATGCAGGTATCGGCTGTGGTTTGCCGGGAAGCGTCGCTCTGATACATTATAAAGCCATGTCAAGAGTAACAAACGTTTGCTGTGGTTTGCCGGGAAGCGTCGCTCTGATACATTAGCCTGTTTCTCTCTATCAACCACGCCTAGCTGTGGTTTGCCGGGAAGCGTCGCTCTGATACATTCTGGTTGCGGCGATCGAAGCCTGTGACGGCGCTGTGGTTTGCCGGGAAGCGTCGCTCTGATACATTTCGATTGATTGGCTCATGGTTTTCCTTTCGGCTGTGGTTTGCCGGGAAGCGTCGCTCTGATACATTACCACCAGCGGCCATTGCTTTTAACGCTGTGCTGTGGTTTGCCGGGAAGCGTCGCTCTGATACATTCCGAATCTTGAACAATTGATCAGCATCAACGCTGTGGTTTGCCGGGAAGCGTCGCTCTGATACATTTGTTGCGTGCTCCCGAAACGCAATGAAGAGGCTGTGGTTTGCCGGGAAGCGTCGCTCTGATACATTACGAGCCCTGACGCTGTACGATAAGTAACTGCTGTGGTTTGCCGGGAAGCGTCGCTCTGATACATTTCTGAAAATGGGCTAATCCATTGGGTTGGGCTGTGGTTTGCCGGGAAGCGTCGCTCTGATACATTTTCGACGCTGCCCTCCATTATGACCGCGTGGCTGTGGTTTGCCGGGAAGCGTCGCTCTGATACATTTAGCAATCCTCGCATAACGGTCCGGCAACAGCTGTGGTTTGCCGGGAAGCGTCGCTCTGATACATTTTCGACGCTGCCCTCCATTATGACCGCGTGGCTGTGGTTTGCCGGGAAGCGTCGCTCTGATACATTTAGCAATCCTCGCATAACGGTCCGGCAACAGCTGTGGTTTGCCGGGAAGCGTCGCTCTGATACATTGCTTGGCCGTGACAAACACAACAGTCACTTGCTGTGGTTTGCCGGGAAGCGTCGCTCTGATACATTGACAAATTCAGCCGCATGTCCCACCAGCGCGCTGTGGTTTGCCGGGAAGCGTCGCTCTGATACATTATTCCACATGCTGGACGAGCTCGATCACGGCTGTGGTTTGCCGGGAAGCGTCGCTCTGATACATTGTTGTGCTCGCGCAATAGCAGTTGATACGCGCTGTGGTTTGCCGGGAAGCGTCGCTCTGATACATTCACGCCGGTTGCTGGCAGGTGAAACCCAGAGCTGTGGTTTGCCGGGAAGCGTCGCTCTGATACATTTCGCGCGTGGCCGCCCTTGACGCCAGGGCGCTGTGGGTTGCCGGGGAGCGTCGCTCTGGTACATTGTACGGGCGGGCGGGGCAACGCGGGGACGGGCGGGGGTTTGCCGGGAAGCGTCGCTCTGATACATTAACACTCGACAACGAACCAAACGATTTCTAGCTGTGGTTTGCCGGGAAGCGTCGCTCTGATACATTTTCCGACATTCTAGACGGATTCCATGTTAAGCTGTGGTTTGCCGGGAAGCGTCGCTCTGATACATTTTGCTGTCGCGAACCCCTCTGTGCCAATGACAGTGAGACAGCGGCCGTGTTAGAATTAGTGTAGAG
>CALMEE010000114.1 GCA_937862885.1 uncultured Planctomycetaceae bacterium | reverse complement strand
TCGCGGCACTCCATTCGGTGATACTCATTGGCAGACAAAAACTGCTGCAATACTCGGTCTTGAATCCTCATTGCGACCTCGAGGCAGGCCAAAGAAACAACAAAAGTAGAATGTCCCCTGTTGGCCCCCTTTTGGCCATCGTTTTATTGCGACAAAATGTAAGTTCAAACAAGGAATACATCGAACGGGAATTCGAATGCGTAGACAAAATACGACAATTGCTGGTTCACTCCTGCTCATTTGCAGTATTTTCACCGATTGCGGTACGCTGTCAGCCCAAAAGGCATCGACTTTGGAAATCGATCGCGAGGCAACGCGTTTGAACCCGGTTGACGATGGGCCGATTTACAAACAGGCCTTGCATAATCTTTCCTTCGATCCGACTGGCAAGTTCTTGGCTGCTGGGCAGGGAACCGGGCGCGTATTCATTTGGGACTTGGAGAAGAAGGAATTGGTTCACGACATCGTGGCTCATGAAAAATGGACTTTCACCATTCAGTTTATGAGCGATGGAAGCCGGTTGATCACGGGTGGGGGGGATAACTTGATCAAAATATGGGATTTGTCAAACCCAGAAGAACCGAAAAACGTTCTCGCCAAACACCAGGGAGACGTTCACGCGATCGTGTTGAATGGAGACGAGAAACGTTTGTTCAGCGCCGGCGATGACATGGTTCCGTTGTCGTGGAACTTGGAAGCCATCATTGGAGGGGAAGATCCGGACGAGTCCGTAGTGAGCATGTTCCAGCATCCGCGGCAAATCCCTGCTATGGCCATTTCGCCCGACAATCAGTTTCTGGTGACCTCAGCACGTGACGGAAAAATTCGCGTGTTTGATCTGCGTGACCTCACGCTGATGCACGAACTCGCCGTACATGCGAGGGATTGTATTACAGTGCGGTATATTCCGGGGACGCCAAACATCGTTTCGGGCGGGTATGAAGGTACGGTCCAAATTTGGAACGCCCGCATGGGTTACAAGATCAATGAGTTCGCGAAACTTCATAACTCGGTCGTCTGCGTCGACACGTCTCACGATGGAAAGCAAGTTGTGGCCATCGACGAAAAAACGATGGCCATCTTTCAAGTTGAGAACCCGACGATTGAGCCGGAAGTTTTGGTCCCGGAATTAGTCTCGGATGAACAACTTTCGTTTATCCGATTTCATCCTGACGGAAAACGGTTGTTCGCAACGACCACACTCGGCCGGGTCTTTGAAATCAGTCGAGAAGAACTGAAAATTGTCAATATGTTTCAAGCTCCGATGGATGAAGCGAATCGATAATCCATCACGCTGTTAAGCTGCGGTGCCGCTGCTGCCTTGGGATCGTATTTGCGGACAATAATTCGTTTTGCCAATGGATGGCAAGTCCGCAGAAGCGTCTCGAGCAGCCTTTCTCGAATAGACGTTCGATGAATATTCCATGCAATGGAACTTTAATGTAACTTCGTTATCTCCCGCACAATCGACTAGCTCAAGCCGCAAATTCGTTTCTATTGCTAGTCTTTCTCGCATTCTTCAGGGCAGCTAGCACTGGGTCGATATATGCTTTCAGTGTCACAAAGAACTGAAGACTAAAGTTAAGCGTCACCCTCAGAGCCGTTCCAAGATCCAATTCGCGGGATACAAAGTCCGACCGCGCGATTGCTGTTCGTCCATGCAAAATGACTCAGCCAATCGCTTGATGTGTGGAGCCCGCAGATTCCATTGGTGGTGCCCTGATCGTTGCATCATACGCATTGGCATTGCGGCGAGCAGCGGCTAATTGCGTTAGCTAGTCGACGAGTCTTGGCGCAAATTGTGAAACCTCCCGACTAACGATGGACAAAGGCATGACGCGATTTGAAACGATAGGCGATTTTGACAACTCAGATCACGATATCATTGAGCTGAAAAGAGTGGGGCGCAAGCGAAGCGGCTCATTGCGTTCCGGTGTGCAAACGCCGCTGGAAACGTATCTTCGAGAGATCAATGAAACTAGTCTGTTGTCCGCGAGAGAAGAAATCGAGCTTGCTCAACGAATTGCCACAGGCGACGTGGAAGCGCGTGACCGAATGGTTCGAGCCAACTTGCGACTGGTGGTTAACATCGCACGAGGTTACACCGGTAAAGGGCTTGGGCTGCAAGATCTGATCGAGGAAGGCAACCTCGGTCTGATGAGAGCCGTTGAAGGATTCGACCCGGCAATCGGAACACGATTCAGTACTTATGCTAGTTACTGGATCAAACAGTCGATTAAACGAGCATTAATCAATTCCGGGAAAACGATTCGCATCCCGGCTTACATGGTTGAATTGCTTTCGAAATGGCGACGCGCTTCCACTAGACTCTCCGATGACCTAAAACGCAGCCCGACTCCAGAAGAGGTCGCGCGGATCTTGGGTTTGCCGAAACGAAAATTGCCGATCATCAAGAAGGCAATTCAGATCTACCAATCATCGTCCCAAACGGATCAAGTGGAAACAGGTTGGACGTTAGGCGACATGGTTATGGACGAACGCATGCGGTCGCCTGACGAAGAGTTGGTGGAGAACGATATTATGACGCAAGCTCTGCAACTTTTGCAGGAGTTGGACGAACGGGAATCGACAGTCTTGAAAATGCGGTTCGGTCTGGACGATAGCGAACCGCATACGCTTAAGGAAATCGGTGAGAAGCTTGGTTTGACGAGGGAACGGGTACGTCAAATCGAAACCGAAGCATTAAAACGGTTGGGTGACGGACTGCGCGATCCGCGCGAGTTGGAGTTCGCCTTCCGTACACGGTCGCGTTAATTCAGCAAGGTGCAATTCAGCCAGCTGCGGCGAATATCCTATTGGTCGGTTCGTGGCAGAACATGTCGCTTACGTTTTGACCAGCGGCGATTCGCTTTCGTAAAGCCCATCGATCACAGCGCGATATCGAGCGATGATTTTGTCCCGCCGTTTGCTGCGTTTGGCGGTCAGTAGGTCATTCTCAATCGAGAATGCCTCCTGCACAATCGCAAAGCGACCGATCTGTTCGTATTTGGAGTAATCCCGTAATAATGTATCGATGATGATGCGCAACTGTTGGTCGACGGGTTCCGACGAGCGATTTAACCAATTCAGGTCCGGGACAATCAGCGCGACCAGAAAATCTCTCCCCTCGCCGTAAACTAAGCACTGTTCAATCGCGGGATGCTCCGACAATTTGTTTTCGATCGGGAGCGGCGCAATTTTCTTTGCGCCAGTCGTCACGATCAACTCTTTCTTGCGGCCCACAATATACAAGAACCCGTCTCGATCGATTTCGCCAATATCACCGGTCTGCAGCCATCCATCCACGATCGTGGCCGCCGTGGCAACGGGATCTTTGAAGTAGCCCAGCATGATATTGTCACCACGAGCCAAAATCTCGTTGTCTTCGCTTAAGCGAATTTCAACTCCCGGCACGACTTGGCCGACTGAGCCAATGCGGTATTGATCAATACGATTGGAGGTGAGAACTGGCGATGCCTCCGTGAGTCCGTAGCCAGCCACAAAGCCGACGTCGTGGCTTGCGAAGTAGTGGTACACATGTTCGGCTAAAGTGGCACCACCGCAATTCAATACGTGTGGCCGACCTCCCAACAACTCGCGTAACGCGTTTGGTTCATCCAATCGGCCTTGGTCTTCCAACTCGCGATAACACTTTTCGTAAAAATAAGGAACGCCATTAATGTAGGTGGGTCGAACTTCTCGCAAATCGTCGAAAAGTAACGGCCAGCCTCGGGTTAAATGCAGTTGGCATCCAGCCATCAACCAAGTGTACAAGTCGCAAACGCGGGCAAAGATGTGACTCATCGGCAAAATACAAAGTCTCACATCCTCTTGTCGCAAGGGCAAGGTCGCCAGTTTGGACGCGACGTTTGCACAGACGTTACGGTGACTTAACATGACTCCTTTCGGTTCACCGGTTGTTCCCGATGTGTACAAAATCGTCAACAGATCGTCGGTGCGCACATGTTCGGCAATTCTACTCAAGGCATCAAATCGCAGGCCATCGCCGAAAGAGTTTGCCAAGCCTGAATCGTTGATCCGGTTGGACCGCGTCAAACAAGCTGCCTCGATTTGCGCAAATGTCGCGCACGTTGGATTCCACACAGTGCCGCGAGTCTTTTCTCGGTGTTTATCAGACGAAGCCAAGATCAAGCATGGTTCACAGTGCTCAATCAATCGCTGCACTTGAAATGTAGTCAACTCAGAATGCAGCGGAACGTTGACTGCGCCGAGAGACAATATCGCCAAATCGGCCACGATCCATTCGCGGCAATTCTCGGACAACAGCATGACGCGCGATCCCGCTTGCACGCCATTGCTCAACAGGTACTCAGCATAAACGCCAACGTGTTCAGCTAATTCGTTCCACGTCCAACTCCGCCAACAATCGGTCGATAGATCAAACCAGAACAGTGCGGCGGAATCAGCCGATTCGTGAACGCGCGAAATGAATAGGTCGCAAACGGTTCTTGCCGGTCTCAAGGTATCCTCAGTCATAAAATCGACGATCACTTTCAACCATACGCTGTAGAGATCGCGGGACCTGGAGTCCTGGTCTCAAAGCGGCAATTTCGTGGACGTGCTGAACTAACGTGCGCAAGCCCATTCGGTCGCCACAGAACACTGGACCACCGCGATACGCTGGAAACCCAGCGCCGTGGACGGCGGCAAAGTCGATCTCACGCACATCGCGAACAATTCCTTCCTCCAACGCGATGATCCCTTCTACAATCATCGGAATCAGCAGATTCAACTGGATCTGCTCACTCGACAATTGCAGAGTCGTCTTCCCGTCGATGGCGCGCTCCAGCAATTGCTCAAGTTGCGCACTAGGTTGATCACCGCGCTTTCCATTTTCGTAATCATAAAAACCTGCGCTTGTTTTCGCGCCCAACCGATTCGCTTTTATCAGTTGCGGCAAAATTCGCGAACGTCCCAAAAGGGCCGGTATTCTTTCAGCAAACACGACCCCCACGTAGAAGATCGTGTCCACGCCAATTTCGTCGATCATCTGGCATGGGCCGAGTTCAAAACCAAAGTCATGTGCCGCGCGTTCAACGGCTTCGATTGCAACTCCAGCGGAAATAAGATTCATGGCCTGATCTAACATGGGTGCCAATATGCGATTCACGAGGAACCCAGGTGAATCCTCGACCAAAATTGCTGTCTTTCCGAGCGATTTCGCAATTTCTATTGCTGTGCGTACGGTACTTGCCGAATTGGGTAGGGGCGTGTCTGCGGAAGCGTTTCGCTTGGACAAGATGATTTCGCACAGCCGCCGTTCTGTGTAAGGATGGAAAACGTGCAACCCAATCACATTTTGCGGGCGTTGTAGGCCTCTGCGGATTTCCTGAATTGGGATCGCGGAGGTATTTGAAGCGAATACTGTATCGGGGCGAACCACCTTTTCGATTCTTGACAGCACGTCGATTTTCACTTGCCGATTCTCGACGATCGATTCGAATATAAAATCGCAGGTTGCCAAATCATTGATGCTAGTCGCAATGTTCACTTTGCCATTGGGCAATGCCAGGCGGCTCGCCAACTTGGCCGCGACCTCTGGGTTGGCGTCGTATAACCACAAGTGGAATTGCTTGGCGGCCAACGCTTGAGCGACTTGAGTCCCCATTTGCCCCACACCCACAATGCCAATTGTCTCGATCGCTTTGGGCTGTTCCGGCGAATCCTGGTTTGGATAATCGTCAAGCGCACGGTGCACATGCTTCTTGATCCACTCATCGACAAAAAACATGTTTAGTAGCCCGCGACTCGATTCGCTCCCCCAAACTTTGGACATGGCGATACCTTCGCTTTCTCCGGCTTGGTGTAAGGGCAACTCAGCCGAACGAATCATGTGCTCAACGACGGTTAGCAGCGCAAATTCGTGAATTGCCCGATTCGCGTGAATTCTTGTCTCCCAATCATCAAGCCGATTCTGTTTGATTTGGCTGGAAATGATCGGTTCGTTCACCAGACGCCGTCGTGCGTGGAGCTTTTTCTGGTCGCATTTTTCGATCAGATTGACCGCAGCCGCAATCAAGTCGCTCTCGGGCACAATTTCGTCAATCAGTAACAACGCGTCAGCTTCATCGGCGTTGATCAGCCGTCCGGAGACCACCAATTCGATCCCTTCGGTCAAACCGACGAGTCTAGGCGTGCGGACGGTGCCGCACCATCCGGGGATCAAGCCGAGTTTGACTTCCGGCAATCCCAGCAAGGTGTTCCGCGCATCGCTGCAAACTCGAAAGTCACATGCCAAGGTTAATTCCAAGCCTCCCCCCACACAAATTCCGTGGATGGCGGCTACGGTCGGAAAAGGGAAGCTCCCCAATCGCGAAAAAATGCGTTGGCCGCGCCGACAGAAGTCGCGAATGTCGTCGTCCGGCCAATCCAAGCTATTCCAAATCAGATTCAAATCAGCGCCCGCAAAGAAGATTTTTGGCTTGGCAGAAATCAAAATGCAGCCACGTAGCGACGCTTGCTCTTTTTCCAGCTGGTCAAGTTGTTGTGCCAGTTCGGCAAACATCTCTTGCGTCAAGACATTTGCACTCTTGCCGGGCATGTCGAAGGTGAGCAATGCAATTCCTGGCGCAACCTCGCTTCGTTGGATCGCCGACGTCGAGTTAATTTCAACTACCATGTTCAATGACCATTCTTTGCGAGTATTCAGCGAGTTCTTTAGCCAGTAACGCTAAATGATTGCGTTGGATGCAGTGGCACCTGTTTTGGTTGCACTGGATTGACGAAGCAAGGTACTCCGGCGACAATTTGCGTCGATCATTCATATTCTCGACTAAAAAAACAACGATTCAATGTCCTGTCACCGTACCGAATTCCACCTCATGCGTGCGAAAATCCAATCTAGCGTGGCGATTGCCCTTGTCGTCCTTATTCTACAGTTTTCAGCTGGATGTCGTAACCGGAGCAACTCTGAAACAACAACGACGCCGACGCAAATCACCGTGGTCTTGTCGATTACGGGCTCAGCGCGAGAACTCGATGCAACCGACCTTTCTGTGCCAACTGGATCGACGGTTTTTCAGTTGATGCAAATCGCTGCGCAAAAGAAGTTGATCACCTTGGACGATTTTAGCGAAACCCTTGGGCAAGTTTTTATCAAATCGATCAACGGTCAAAGTAATTCACAACAGCAAGGCCGTTATTGGCTTTTTTATGTAAACGATGAGCTATCGAAAGTTGGTTGCAACTCATACATTCTAGAAAATGGTGACCAGATTCGCTGGTCATTTGCGGAATCGCCATATTGAGATTTGCGGAGTGTGTTGTTAGGTGGGAACGAAGAGAAAGGTCGTTCATCAAATGAAGTTTATAGTGCACGGCGACCATGGGTTCCGCGATACGTCGTATGTGACACGGAATTCGAGACAGGGTATTGGTAGATCTCCGCAATATTCAGATGCTGCCAGATAATGCCCAATTTGAAATTCACGAATCTGATCGCAAGTTCGCCGAAAGCTTGATGCGGGATATCATCGAACGATGTCCGAAGCGGTCACCCGGAAGCCGCGATGAATTTCGGGCGCAAATACTCCTCCGACGGCAGCTGGAACGTTTTGGAGGTAAGCCCAGTATGAGACGCTTTTGTTTCAGTGATAGCCTCTATTTGACGCTTGGTGTCCATTTTGCTTTGGCGACGTTCGCTTCGATCGCCTATCTGGTTCAGCCCATTGTTGCGGCGTTGTTGCATGCGTTCGTCGCGATTTCCTATTGGGGGGACAGTAATCGGCATTTTTATTTGTTGCGACGCTTGCTGCCTAAAGTTCGATCCAGAAATTTGCTGGTTACGTATCCGGCAGCCGAGCGAATACGGCGCCGAATTGTCATCACTGCACATGCGGATGCTGCCCCCACAGGCTGGATGTTTCGACAATGGGGTTTGACACCCGTCGATAAGACTCGCAGATTGGGACGCCCTTTGCTCGTGGCGTTAATCGGCCTAATATTCACAGCGATCGTCGACCTTGTGGCCGCCACGAACCTCAAGGTTTGGTTCGGAGTCGAGATTTTATACCTTTGCATCACACTCTATTTCAGTATCTTGGCGACATTGAACCTGCAGACTTGGTGGGGCAAACAGACTGTGCCGGGAGCAAATGATAATCTCTCTGGATGCGTTGCGCTTCCGATCTTGGCAAAGCGGCTACGTCAACGGTTGGATAGGGACGTGGAACTCATTGTGATAGTGACTGGCTGCGAGGAGACAGGAACGGGGGGTGCCTATGAGCTGGCGAAGGAACTGCGGCATGAATGGAACCGTGAAAACACGGATGTGATCGTTCTCGACTGCATCGGCAAGGGGGAGTTGTGTCTTTTTCAGGAAGGCGAGATTATACCATGGCGCATCCCCGAACGACTCAAGGCAACCGCTATTGAAGTTGCAGGAGAGATGACTACCTCTGGGAATGTTCGTGTATTTCGACTTCCCGCAGGATCAACCGATGCCATTGCATTTCTCGCGCATGGCTTCGCGGCCATCGGCATCGGGCGTATAGATTTTCACTTGAAAACGCCCCACAATTATCATTTACCCAGCGATATTCCAGACAATATTGACTTTGTCCAATTGATTAATACCCTTGATTACGTCGAACGACTCGCGCTGAGGCTCGGTTGCGATTCGACACGCGTGTAAACAAGGTTTGATTGTCAGCGTGCGGCTCACGCCAAGTCCATTGTCATGCTGCAGCAAAACCTGTCGCATGGTATTTTCATGTTAAGCTTACGCATCGTTTTTACGGAGATGGTTTTATGGCGAGCGATGAATTTCTTGAGATCAAGTTGCAACTTGAACGACAATTGGCTGAACTGGAAAACCGAGCGGAGCGAATTGAAAGCCGATTAAGTGATCCAGGGAACCCAGACTGGGAAGAGAACGCCGTCCTGCACGCGAATGATGAGGTGCTCAACGCCCTAACCGATTTGACAGGCCATGATATTCAAGAGATCCGCCTTGCCTTAAACAAAATCGAAGCTGGCACCTACGGAGTTTGCAGCGATTGCAATCGAAAGATCTCAAAGCAGCGATTGGAAGCGTTGCCGTTTTCGTCGCTGTGTATCGACTGTGCGAATGCGCACTTGGGCCTGTAAGTTTTGTCATTAACTCTGGCAATGTACACGTGCGGCGAAATAACGTCTCGGCTGTTAAGAGAATCGTTCCGAGTGTCTTACAAGGATGAAATGGTCGCAGACTACTTGAGGCCGCGCCAATGTTGATTGTCTTAAGCGCAGGCAAGTTCTTCGGCAACTCGCGAAATAATGGCGCCCGCTTTTTGGCAATCGGTGACGCTGATATCTAAGTGCGTGACCGCGCGAACGTGGCAATGACTGAAGGGATACATCCAAACGCCGTTTTTCTGCAATAACGAACAGAACTTGGCTGCATCGCCCAACTGACTATCAATGCGGAATATCACGATATTGGTATCCACGTGATTTGGTTCCAAAGTGAGACCGTGTGTTCGCTGGATTGCCTCCGCAAGAATCTGCGCGGCAGCGTGATCCTCGGCCAACCGAGGGATATGGTGCTCCAACGCGTAAAGGGCACCTGCCGCAATAATTCCCGACTGACGCATGCCACCACCAAAAAGTTTTCGGTGACGCCTAATGGCGGGGATCATTTCACGGGGACCCACCAGCGCGGAGCCGACTGGAGCACCCAGACCCTTGCTGAAACAAACACTCACGGTATCGAAGTGACGGCACCAGCGTTCAGCGGAAATTCCGGTGGCGACAACGGCATTGAAGAGCCGCGCACCATCCAAATGCGTGCGCAATTGATTCTGTTTCGCCCATTGACACACGGCCTCAATGTTTTCCAGCGGCAGGATTACACCGCCCCCTTTATTGTGCGTGTTTTCCAGCGCCACCAACCGCGTTCTGACCGCGTGTTCATTGTTGGGTTTTATCAGGTACTGGAGTTGCTCAACAGAGAGTTGGCTATCGGTACCTCGAACAGGGTTTACTGTAGCGCCGGACAACTGTGCATAACCACCTTGTTCGTAATTCAAGATATGACAACCGGCTTCACACAGAATTTCATCGCCGGGAAGACAATGGTATTTGATCGCGACTTGGTTCGTCATCGTGCCAGACGGCATGAACATAGCCGCCTCTTTACCCAGCATCTCCGCAATCGTTTTTTGCAACCGGTCGACAGTGGGATCTATATCGATGACGTCATCATGCACTTCAGCATTAGCCATGGCTTGTCGCATGGCTGGAGTCGGGCGGGTCAGCGTATCACTTCTCAGGTCGATCATTGATGACGTCTTACGCGTTATAAGTAATGGAAGTCGCCTAAATAGGTGCAGCGACAAAAGGAACCGAGGCCACGTAACGTTCTCGTTGCGCTCGGGGATTACAACTTGCTGAATGCATCGAGGGCACGATCCATGTGTTCATCAGTCAGAGCAGCCGATACCTGAACACGCAAACGCGCCTCCCCTTTCGGCACTACAGGGAAGCCGAACCCGATCACCATCACCCCCAATTCAAACAGCCGTTTGGACTTCTTAATCGCTTCCGCTTCATCGCCGATCATGATGGGGATAATAGCAGTCGGCGAAGGAGCGCAGTCGAATCCGAGTTTAGCAAACCCTTGTCGCATGTATGCCACGTTGTGGTGTAAACGCTTTACGATACTGGGGTCATTTTGCAAGATTTCGATGGCTTTGCTGGCACTGTAGGCCACGGTTGCCGGTAGGGCGTTAGAAAACAAGCTGGGGCGTGCCCTTTGTTCCAGCACCTGGATGGCTGGCGCGGACGCCGCGACATAGCCACCAGCTGCTCCACCCAAAGCTTTGCCTAACGTTCCGGTGAAAACATCGACTTGACCTAACAAGTCGAAATGTTCATGCGTTCCCTTTCCAGTTTCACCCAGCACGCCAACTCCATGCGAATCATCGACAATCAACATGGCATCGTAGGCCTTGCATAGTTTGACGATCTCCGGCAGCTTGGCGACATCGCCTTCCATACTGAAGACGCCATCCGTCACGACCCAACGGCACTTGGCTCCGCTGGTTTCCCGCAAGCATTGTTCAAGATGTTCGAGATCACTATGGCGATAAACCTTTTTGGTGACGCTCTTGGCCATCAGCCTGAGCCCGTCGATGATCGATGCGTGATTCAGTTCGTCCGACATGATGGCGTCTTCAGGTCCGACGAGCGTGGGAAAGGTCGCTTCATTCGCATTCCAGCAACTGACATAAGTCAGTGCAGACTCGGTTCCGATGAACTCGGCAATACGTCGCTCTAACGCGCGGTGACATGATAAAGTTCCACAGATGAATCGAACCGATGCCGTTCCAGCGCCATAGTCCCTGAGCCCCTGAATACCTGCCTCGATCACTTCTGGGTGGTCAGCTAGTCCGAGATAGTTGTTCGCGCAAAGCACGAGCACCTCGCCTCGCCCCTCAATCGTAACGATCGGACGCATCGGAGACGTGATATTGTAAAACGGCTTCAGTTGACCTGAATCGGAGAGGGAATTGATTAGGTCTTGGCACCGCTGGTCAAACTGGCGGTTGGGCATGCGATTGGCTCCTTTTGGGGTATTTTTAGTACGACTTTGATGGCTTCGCCCGATTGCATCATGCGAAATCCGTCTTCGAAATTTTCCATCTCAATGACATGCGTAATGATCGGTTCCAGATTCAAACGGCCCGACAACAAAAACGTCTCCATTTGGAACCAAGTCTTGAAAATCCGCCGTCCGTTGATCCCCAGCACCTTTGCGCCCTTGAAAATGATATCGTTGGCGAAGTTGATCGAAACCTCGTCACCGGGAATGCCGAGCAAGGCAGCAGTGCCGCCATCCGCCAAGGCCGCAAATCCTTGCCGAATGGCAAATGGACTCCCGCTCATTTCCAGCAACACTTCTGGACCATGGCCATCGGTTGCCGCACGGGCTTGTTCTGGCCAGTCTTTGTCAGAAGCAAGATAGCAGACATCGGCGCCCAACTCTCGCGCGACTTCCAAGCGATGAGGGTCAACATCGGAGACAAGGATCTTTCCAGCGCCAGCAGCTTTGGCAACCGTAACTGCCATCAACCCGATTATGCCAACTCCTGTAATCAAAACGGTCTTGCCGCTGACATCCGCTTCCATCACCGTATGTACGGCATTCCCCAGCGGATCGAAAATCGCCGCAATTTCGTTGGGAATGCGGTCGTCAACTGGCCAAATATTTTGTTCGGGGATCGACACGAATTGCGCAAAACAACCATCACGATCGATGCCAAGAATTTGTACTTGAGCACAAATGTGAGCGTTACCGCTACGGCAGGATCGGCATTGGCCACAATAGATATGGCCCTCGGCGCTGACTCGTTGACCGACGCGCAAGCGTTCGACGTCGTTACCTAACTTTACGATTCGCCCCACAAATTCGTGGCCAGTGGTGATGCCAACTTTAACACGACTTTGGCTCCAGCGATCCCACTCATAAATGTGTCGATCCGTTCCACAAATCCCGGCATGGGTTACCGCCACCAAAACATCACGATTGCCAATCGTTGGGACGTCGACATTATCACAGAACCACAGCCCGGGTTTAGATTTAAGTTTGCGAATCGTCTGCATGGTCGTTGCGTGAGCCTTTGGCAATGTATTGACTAATTGATTCAGATAACAAAATGAATTGGCGATCGAAGCGGATCCCACCGGGCATTATCTTAAGCTGTTCACAAACCCATTTCAATCGGATCATTGGACAACCGGTTCAGTCATTGACGTCGGTTTCCAGGAATCTGGCCAAACGATGAAAGTCGCTGTTTGGTTCAATAAGCCGCACCTTTGTGACCAAAGTCTCTGGGTCGACCAAACTTTCGAATGGCTCGTAGTGCAACTCTAATTGCCCAACGACTGAAACCATGACACCATCTTTTTGCTCCTCGGCTAAGGCCCGATAGGCGCCGACACCCAGTTGACTCCCCAACATCACATCGAAAGCATGCGGTTTCGCACAGCGAGATTCATAACCAAGTTGAGTCGCTTTGACACTTCTTTTTCGGCCGGTTTGTTTGGTGTACTCGCGGTCGACTAGTGTGGCGAACATGTCAGCCAATTTCATTTGACCGATGGCGATGTGACCATGATCGTCGCGTGAGACATTCTCGATAAGTCGCCAAGGTAACATGGCTGCAAGTCCCTCTGCTAAAGCGACGACGCCAAATTGTTTCCCTTCGGCCTCACGGGCAAGCATGGTCTTCACAATGCGACGCACTAAGCGATCGATGTCCATAACCGTCCGTTCTTTTTCCTCACCACTTTCGGCAGTGAACGTCTCCGTCGTGCGATAGCTGTCGGTGATATCCTCGACACTAATCACGAGACTGGCCTCGCCTGCAATCGCTGCACCGTAAGCCAACCAGCCGGCGCTGCGCCCCATCAACTCAACGATGAAGTAAGCTTGACAGGACTCCGCGTCATGAATCAGGTTGCGAATTTCCGTGCCCAGGAATTCGACGGCCGTGAAATAGCCGAACGTAAAATCGATTCCGTGATAATCGTTGTCAATCGTTTTTGGTAAATGTACGATTCGAATCCGCTGGTCGCCCTTGACATGCTTTTCTTGATAGAGCTTCAGTTTATTCGCGGTTTTCAATGTGTCGTCGCCGCCAATCGAAATCAGCGCTTCCACGCCAATCGAACGCAGGGCTTGATACACGTTGTGCAATGGAATTACTTTTTCGGGATCATCCAAATCACTCACATTAGCGATGTACTTGCCTGGATTGGTCCGCGACGTACCAATCAAAATGCCTTGCGTGTTTCTCGATCGCGCCAAGTATTTGTGGGAAATTTGTACAAAATGCTCCCCCTCGATGAGCGGCGATGCTGGGTCGTAATTGACCAAATTCGTATAGCCATATCTGATCCCGACGACCTCCATATCAGAACGCAGAAATGAAGCCGCCGCCGCAGAAATCACAGCATTCGCGGCCGGTGCAGGGCCTCCGGCAAACAGAATTGCCACTCGTTTAAATTTCTTGAAGATGCGCTTGGGTGCATTAAGCGTGTTGGCCATGAAACCTTTCGTTGATCCTGGATGGCTGAGGCAATCCGTAAAAGTGCGTTACTTTGAAAAGAGTTATTCGATTGAGATCATCTGGGTTGCGACGAGCGAGTATGGTGCGCGACGATTCAGGCAGCCGATCTTGACACACTGCGCCGACAAATGTTCATACGCCAATCGCTGCAACGACTTCAGCGGAATGAGCACATATCTAGTCTATTTCGCGACTGACGGCCTGTGATCAACCATCGCTTTCAATTTTAACGCGGTTGAACTGCTCAACAACGCCAAATGTCATAATGGCGAACGGCGATGTGTACGGCGAAGCGGTAGGTTTTCTATTGTGTTGCATACTAATGCAACGCGCGCGAAATTGAGACACAAGCCCAACGTATAAAACGTGCCTGCGCTTAGGCAACTCTTTAGATGTAAGCATGTCGGCTAAATGGATTTGCGTCCATGGCGAAGGACGAAGAAAGAACCCACAAGACCTGCTAAAGGAACAGAAACCGCCACGAGATTGTGAACCTCTTCGCGATAGTAAAGCGTCACTGTACTAATGCAGATGAAAGTCCACATCACGACCAAGGTTGATACCTTGGCGCGAAGCGGCATTTCGGCAGACCCATCCAGGTATTGATGGAATGCGGCGAAAAAGCGATTCCGCACGAGAATTTTTTCGAGCACAGGGCAACTGCGAGCAAATAAATAACAGGCCATGATCAAAAAGATCGTGGTGGGCATACCTGGGAGAATTGCACCGATCGCTCCCAATCCTACGCAAAAAATCCCTGCGAAGGCGAGGATCCAACGGCGCAACGTATCCAACGCTCCGCGTGGCGCAACTTCGAGTACGACCTGGTCAGCGGCTTTAGCGGAGTCCAGATTCTCGCGCAAATCTTGGTGTTGCATTGGTCGAGGATTCTTCTCTTACGTGAATTCAGCTTGGGATTAACGTAATTATTAAGATTGACAAACGTTTTGGGAACCGCAAATGTCTCTACAAGCTTAACTGAATTGCGAAAACAGATACCACAAGAAATATTGCTCTGTGCGCTGCAAAAGGTAAAAGTTTTTTACTTTTTTATTTGAGGATCGAGAGTTAGACATTACGCGAGTAAAACCCATTCTCGACGACACGCTGCGTATATTCGGATACCTTAGGGAACTCCTCCTTTGAGAATTCGAGAAGAACGCCAAAGACTCACTGAAGATCTATTGCGAAGAGTAACATTGTGTAGCACCGATGCAACAAAAAAGCTACCGAGGCGCACTTGCCACTCGGTAGCTGGGAACTCAATCAGATTCTTAATACTTCGCCAAAACCGGACATCAGCGCGCCATTCGCATTCACCAAGAAGTACCTGGCAATTGTGCGAAACAAGGCACGATTCCATGCCAACTTTACTAAATTTACTTCGAGAATCTAAGAGTCTTAATGAACGGTTGAACTAGTTGTCTTATCTGAACAACCCACCTCGGAAGACTTGTCCGCGACCCCATTGACGTCCACCACATGGAGTAAATGGTTGGAATAATTGTGGACCACACGTGTGCGGAGTTCGCATTGAAATTCCGCAGTGACGTACGTCGCAGCAATCGTCATAACCACTCCGACATGGTGCCACGTCTGTATAGCAACAATCATATCCCGCGTTCTGCTCAGCAGTAGTCGAGTTTCCTTCTGTCGAAGGATCTGGAGGCACATTGTCCTGATTCTGAGCGATTGTATCGCTGTAACCATACGAGTGACTAATCGAACTTGAATAGCACGCGCAGGGGCAAGTTGGATAATACTGCGTACAACATGGGGTGTAATGGTAACGGTTACAATGCAACTGCGGGGCGAAACATGGTGTGCAAGGGCTACCCCAATTAGACGTGTAGCAGTTGTGACCGTAGCAGTTGTGACCGTAGCAGTTGTGACCGTAGCAGTTGTGACCGTAGCAAACGTTGCCGCTTTCAGGTTTCGCGTCGTCGACTTTAACGTGTTGAGACGGTACCGGCATTTCACCTTCTGAGTCGTGTTCGGTGTCATTGTGGGCCGCAGCCTCACCATGTTCAACATCGGAATCAGGACTTGCGGATAGATCGATAACTACGCCATCATCTTGCTGAACCGGTTCACGCACTATCGCAAAAGAAACCGGATTCACGTCTAACGACTTTTCAACATGCACGATGGTTGAGTCGAGAATTGGAGCGATAAGTTGCACCTCGTCATTCGTCGCGACCATCACGTCGCCCTCGATTGTGCCGTGCAGCGTTTGCCTCGCGAAGTCAGCATCTTCAGATGCTAAAGTGGGGAGATCTACGAATTTTATATTGCCCTTAGCATCTTCCAAAATAGCAATATCGGCGTCGACACCAACCAGTGTCGCCTTGATGGTTCGTTTACTGTTCGCCTCATGCCAAACTCGAGGCGAAGCATCTGTCGAAAACGACGTTCCTTGTGAACGTACAAAAGCCTGGTCCTCATCCGCCAACTTGTCGATATTTACGGTGATGAGTTTTCCGTGTGAGTCTCTGAGCACGACATTCGTTTCAGTGCAAAAAACCATTTCGGCCGATCTTGAAAATTTTCCGGATCGGTCTGTCCAAGTCCTTGTCTCAGCTTCCGCCTGCGAAATAAATGCCAGCGACATCATCGCAACCGCACAAGCGATAACACCCTGCTTGAGAACAGCCGACCATACGCGAGATTGGGCAAATTCCATTCGAGAGTTGGATTTCATAATTGTGGCTCCGTGTAAATTAAGAAAACGTTTTAAACAGCCTAAATTACCTATTTTGAAATATGCAGGCAATCATACGGAGCGCCAATTTTGCAAAAAAAAGTCGAAGAAAATTTGCGAAGAAATTTCGAATTCGTTCTATAGCAACACATTTGGCGGTCTCGTGGGAGGATCATAGTGAGTTTAGTAGAACGCTGGCCAACAAAATGCCCTTGATCGTGGTTCGTCCAAAAGCCAAGGACTCCGGCGGAATGGTGCCATCATCAAATTTATGATGATGAGCCCTTATATGGGGAAGGTCGCGATACGAAATCTTTTACTTGCGACGCCGAACTGCGAGGCAAATCCGGTTTGTTTCAGACCAGTGAAGTCAATGCAAGAATTCGCGCTTCAATAGCGAATCCAAATTGGGTTTAAGCATCGAGCAAATTCGACACGCTTTCCCCGCTTTCATTGAAAATAAATTTTGCACAGAATCCGTTCGACGAAGGACCAGCGTTCTCCAAATATATTTCCGTAATGTGCGAATAGCTTATGCTTGTTTTGGGCAGGTAGGGGCGAGAGGACGTTGCCGCGAAGCGCGCAGTCTATGATCGCGACCGGCCTAATGTCCGCGTAACGTGAATGTAAATGTGCTACGAAATTTGGCAGCTACATTGCAACTGATTGAACGGTTTCTTGAGGTGACCATGCCCAAACCCATGGTCACTGTGAAACTATCGGTACTTGCTTAACTCAGGTTGGCAGGTTCTGATATAGAAGTCGCGTTCTCTCTGATCGTCAGTCGGCAAATTACAAGATCGAGGGGCAGCGCAATGACCGGGTAGGGGTTCTCACTTGCCGAAAGATGTCGAGACTTGTTTCCGCCAAGGCATCGGTGTGAAATTGAAGGATCAACCATACCCGAGATTGCAATGGTACCGCGAGGACACGCACAAATCAAAATCCGCGATGTCGTTATACTAAAGTTGAATACTAATCAGGAGACAATGAACAAATGAGTTTTGATCCCAATACCCAATCACCTAGATTTGGCAGTGACTTTGGCGCGCCACCGGCCAAATCTGGCGGAGGAGCCATGAAGTGGATTTTGATCGTTCTGGTTATTCTGGTTGTGTTGCTGCTGGGCTGCGTTGGATTCTGCTATTTCAGTTTCCAAGCCGGTATGAATGTCGTCATGGCGCCGATAAATGACCTTGTTGAAAATTTGAACCAAAACGACGAAGTCAAAGCAAAACTCGGCTCTCCCATCACGCAGATCTCCGTATTCGACCAGGGGAAATTTAATTCGAACATCTCCAATAACGAAGCCGATGTTGAAATCACTGTTAAAGGACCGAATGGCAGTGCAGACGTCAGTGGCAAACTGCGAAAAGATGGTAGCAAATGGGTGCCTATCGACGTCGAGGTGACGTTTGAAGATTCCTCATCGATTTGGATTCGCAACTGACGATTACAGCAATTGATCAATAACAGCGACGTTCACGGCTGACTCAACTTGTTCGGCTGTGAACGTTTCTTTTGCGGTTCGCATGATCCTATTTGAAAAACAAGACTTGGGTATTCGTTCGCAAGGTTAAACCCTTTAACCGTGAACCAGGCCCAAATTCAGACCGCTAGGCCGCGAATCATCTTGCAGCAAGCGAAAGGCTGTATCTCTTGCATTTGCTTTGGGTACGCGACTAGGTGTACCGGCTGTGGCACGGAATCAAATTGTGAAAACTTAACGATTTTTTGCGGCAGCGATTAGCATACGGAAAATATTTTTAGACGTTCATTTTTGATTGCCGTTTCCAGCAACACATTTCCTGCTTCGGATCACGTGCAATCGGATTACGCAAAGCATTCACTTTTGAGACGACAAGGGGCGATTCTAATCCACTGTAATCGCTTTGCGGAATGCTTGCTCACTTGGCGAACAACCACGATGTTGGCCTCACATTCTTGATATTGAGTCTGATGCGATCACCGTCTCTAAAATCAAGAGATGCGCTTTCGCTATGCAAGGTCGACTTTAATTGACAAGCTTGCAAGGCTCTGATATCGTGGAACCATATCAAGCATTTCATGGAGTCTACTTCACGATGGAAGCTGCGCTGCGTCGGTAACATCAGGTCCGCGAATCTACAATTTGCAATCCACCGATATGGCTGCTTGATTCTTTTTGGTTGGTAGTTGCAACCACAATTTCATTGGCTCAGCATAGAGCGTTAATCGAAGCAAACTGTACACGCTAATCGTACTTGAACCAGCTTTGGCTGTTCGCAAGTTAAATCGCCCGGTAGTCCAAACTTAAGTTGATCAGAACAATGGGAAAGACCATCTCGAAATCAAGTGCAAAAACAAATTCCGCGTCGAACGGAAAGTCAGCAACGGTGGCATCGCACAAGCCAATTTATTACTTTGGCAAGAGCCGCACCGAAGGCAAGAACTTAGGTAAGGATATCCTTGGCGGCAAAGGAAGAAACTTGGCTGACATGACAAGTATCGGTTTGCCGGTGCCTCCTGGGTTTACGATCACTACCGAAGTATGTGCCGCTTACTACAAGGACGGAAAGCGAGTGCCCAAAGATTTGATTGATCACGTCAAGGCCAACATCGCGACTTTGGAAAAAGAGTTGGGGAAACGTTTTGGTGATTCAGGAAATCCACTGCTCGTGTCGGTGCGCAGCGGTGCTGCTGTCTCGATGCCTGGCATGATGGATACGGTTTTGAACCTTGGATTGAACGATGTGTCGGTGAAAGGGCTGGCCGCTGCGACCGAAAATCCTCGGTTTGCTTACGATGCTTATCGACGTTTAATCAATATGTACGGTAACGTCGTGATGGACGTCGACCACGAACATTTTGAGCACGCCTTCAGCGCTATCAAGAGCAAGTACGGAGTAACCAACGATACGGACGTACCTGTTGAAGGCATGATCGAGTTGTGCGAAGAGTATAAATCAATTTACAAAAAGGCGACCGGCCAGTCGTTTCCCCAAGAGCCGATGAAGCAACTGATGTTGGCGGTCGAAGCGGTATTCAAAAGCTGGATGGCCCCGCGCGCCATCAGTTATCGAGACAAAGAGGGAATACGCGGCTTATTGGGGACAGCCGTGAATGTGCAGTCGATGGTGTACGGCAATATGGGACTCGACTCAGGCACTGGAGTCGCCTTCACTCGCAATCCTTCCACTGGCGAGAACAAGTTCTACGGCGAATTCCTGGTGAATGCACAAGGTGAAGACGTGGTGGCCGGGATTCGCACGCCTCAACCCGTCCAGGAAATGCCAAAGTGGAACAAAAAGGTGTACGATCAACTGATTGAGATCAAGCACATTTTGGAGAACCATTATCGCGATATGCAGGACATCGAGTTCACGATTGAGCGAGGCGTCTTGTTTATGCTGCAGACACGAACCGGCAAACGGACCGGGGCCGCTGCTGTAAAAATTGCCGTCGATATGGTGAATGAGAACTTGATCGATGAGAAAACAGCCGTTCTGCGACTTCCTGCAAACGATCTTATCCAACTGTTGCTGCCAAGCTTTAATGCAGCTGACAAGAAACGTGCCAAGGTATTGACGGTTGGTTTGCCAGCGTCTCCGGGTGCTGCCGTTGGGAAATTGGCTTTCACTGCGGCTGAAGCGGTCGAACGCACTCAGGCCGGAGAGCAGGTTTTGCTCGTGCGTCGAGAGACCAGCCCGGAAGATATCGACGGCATGCATTGTGCAGCGGGGATCCTTACCAGCACCGGCGGGATGACCAGCCATGCTGCGGTAGTTGCTCGCGGATGGGGACGCTGCTGTGTAGCTGGCGCGGGAAAGATTGAGATCAACGAAAAATCACGCAAGATCACAGTTGACGGTCAGACATTCAACCACAACGATGTCCTTTCCATCGATGGATCAACTGGAGAAGTGCTGGCCGGTGAAATTCCGACGTCGGTTCCCAAGAAGATTTCTGGGGATTTTTTGACCGTCATGGGGTGGGCTGACAAATACCGCCAATTGAAAGTGCGAACGAATGCCGACAACCCAGCAGATGCAAAACGGGCTCGCGAATTTGGAGCCGAAGGAATCGGTTTATGTCGCACTGAGCATATGTTCTTCGAGGAAGACCGCATCGCCTCGATGCGCGAAATGATCTTGGCGGACAAGGAAGAGGCGCGCCGCAAAGCGTTGGCGAAATTGCTGCCTCACCAACGCAAAGACTTTGAAGGTATTTTCAAAGCCATGAGCGGGTTGCCAGTGACCATTCGCTTGTTGGATCCGCCTCTGCACGAGTTCCTGCCGAATGATAAGAATAGCCAGGCGGCACTGGCGAGCGAACTGAATGTGAACCCCAAGGAGATTGCTCGGCGCGTAACGATGTTGCATGAGCTGAATCCGATGTTGGGTCACCGTGGTTGTCGACTCAGCATTACCTATCCAGAGATTTTGGAAATGCAAGTGACTGCAATTGTCGAAGCAGTGATCAATTGTGTGAACAAAGGAATTGACGCCAAAGCCGAGATCATGATTCCGTTGGTCGGCACAGCTTCGGAACTACAGGTGTTGCGTGAAAAGGCGGAACAAACTCTGAAAACAGTGGCGAGTGCCAAGCAGCATCGTGGCAAGTTGGACATCATCATTGGAACGATGATCGAGATTCCGCGGGCATGTTTGACGGCCGATGAAATTGCCGAGCATGCTGAGTTTTTCAGTTTCGGCACAAACGACTTGACGCAAATGGCATTTGGTTTCAGCCGAGATGATATCGGAACATTTCTGCCTGATTATTTGCAGCAAGAAATTTTGCCGTGCGATCCTTTTGTCTCTTTGGATCAAGTGGGAGTTGGCCAACTCGTCGAAATGGGCGTTGTGAAAGGTCGCAAAGTTAAGCCGAATCTGAAAATAGGCATTTGCGGAGAACATGGCGGAGATCCCAGTTCGGTGGACTTCTGTCATCGCGTCGGCTTAGACTATGTGAGTTGTTCACCCTTCCGCGTCCCAATCGCTCGGTTGGCTGCAGCTCAAGCAGCTTTGCGAGCAAAGCGATAGATGCACAGATGCAGTTCGGTCCAGCCCGAAATTCGGATGTGCTGCTTTACTAAATATGAATGAACGGGCGAAGCACAGCATCCCGCTGGCTTTGCCGCCGCTAAGTTTTTCCGGTAAGAGAAATGTCTGGAGAATTGCTACAACTCGAAAAAGAGGCGTCCGCCCTTAAAGAAGCCGGTGATCTGCATGGATCGATTGCGAAACTGCGTGAATTGCTGGCGATTGACGACTCGTTCGTGCGTGCCCATTTGGCGCTTTCGGTGCTTTACTACAACGTGAAGGATTACGAAAATTCCGTGTCGCATGCGGAGCGTGTGTGTGAGTTGGAGCCCAACGATTCGTTCAACTATTCAGCGCTCAGTATTGCCTATCAACGAGCATTCGAGCTATCTCGCGATCCCATGTACATTCAGAAGGCTGAAATGGCGATGGCCCGCAGCCGCATGATCTAATTGAGGAAAAGGGGACATTCTACTTTATCTGGGGACGTTGTTCAGTTAGAATGCTGCAAGGCCACGCACATCAAGAGCGTCACGTGGTGAGTTTGTTTACCACGTCCTGAACCTGGGCAATGGCGGCAATGATGTCTTTCATCAGGATGATGACTTCGCCGCGTTTGTGAACCTGATGCGGGAGGCTCATGAAAAGGTACCGATGCGGCTGACTGGATTTTGTTTGATGACATACGATTTCCACCTGCTGTTGTGACCGCATGAAGAAGGAGACTTGAACCGCTGGATGCAATGGCTGATGACGTCTTACGTTCGCCGTTATCATCGGCACTACAAGGGGAGCGGCCATGGCTGGCAGGGGCGATTCAAAGTGTTTCCCGTCCAGTCCGATGAACACTATCTGACGGTGTTGCGTTATGTGGAGCGGAATCCGCTGCGGGCGAACATGGTCGAGCGAAGTCAGGACTGGGAGTGGCCCAGCCTGAAACCGACGGTTCGAAGCGGCCCGTACGGATTGCTGTGCGACGGACCGATCCTGAAGCCCGCTCAGTGGACTCGCCATGTCAACGGAGTGGAAACAGAAGCCGAACTCCAGGCCCTGCGACACAGCGTTGCTCGCGGCACTCCATTCGGTGATACTCATTGGCAGACAAAAACTGCTGCAAAACTCGGTCTTCAATCCTCGCTGCGACCTCGAGACAGGCCAAAGAAATAATAAAAGTAGAATGTCCCCTTAATGCCCCCCTCGCTTAAATCGTCACCGAAATCACGGTTTGCAGCGACACACCGTTGGATACCGCGAAGCAGGATTTCCGCGATCGATCGAAAGCGAACCGACGCCGGATCGTTCGGCTGGTCGTCGTCAGCGGGAAAAGAGTTCAGAGAATAAACGTCAATGATTCGGCCTCCATAGAAAGAACTTCGAGGGAGCCGAAACTGCATCCCTCCCAGATATATCTATGCAAAATGGCCGAACCGAGTTCCATTAACCAGTGGAATAATTGCGACTTGGGACCACCAAGTAAGTGCGATTACAAGCCGCAAGAACGTTCCAAAGGGGACGGAATAGTAGCTGGCGTCTATCTCCGGCTCACAAATAATTTCTGAATTAAAGCGTGGAATTTGCGTGGATTTCATGTCTCTTCCGCCATTTTCGGGGATCAGCATTGACAGAAAGCATGCAGAAGCGTATCGTAAATCGACGATAGACAATTTAGTTGCGATCAGCAAGTTAATCCAAAAGGCGATCGATCGATGGTTCGAACCAAGGCAGAAGCCCAGAAATGCTGCACCACCAGTGAGAAACTGGCGTTGCCAGATGTCGCATGGGCGGAAGACATGGCGAAACTGACGTGGGCCCTGGCTCATCCGGCCCGGGTACGTATCGTGCGTCTGTTGCTCAACCGAACCTCGTGCATGTGCGGTGAGATCGTCGAGGAAATGCCGTTGGCTCAATCGACAGTCTCCCAGCACCTGAAGATCTTGAAGGAAACCGGGTTGGTGCAGGGCGAGATCGACGGGCCTCGAGTTTGCTACTGCATCAACAAAGAGGCGATGGCCAAATTGAAGAAGTTGATCGCGAACTTGTAAGGACAGGAATTGAGTGCCGTCAGGTGCTCGTTAGTAACAACAAAAAATTTTACCCATGCCTATCGTCATTCGGCGATAGGCGATAACATGCAAAGGAGCACACAATGAGCGAGCGAATGATGATCGATGATGTGCGAGACCAATACGCTGGCGTGGCCAAGGGTACGCTCTCAAACGAGTCGACTGCGGTCAGATCCATCGCGTCGGCGTTTGGATATTCTGAGGACGAACTCAATCAGTTGCCAGCCGAAGCCAACATGGGCTTGTCGTGCGGCAACCCCTTGGCGCTAGCCGGCATTCGCGAAGGCGAGGTTGTCGTCGATCTTGGATGCGGCGGTGGCATGGATGTGTTTCTCGCTGCCCGCAAAGTGGGCGAGTCAGGGCGAGTCATCGGCATCGACATGACGACCGAGATGCTCGATCGGGCTCGCGCAGGCCAACAAAAGCTCGGACTGACGAACGTCGAGTTCCATCAAGCAACCATCGATAAGTTGCCACTGCCTGACAACTCGGTCGACTGCGTGATCAGCAACTGCGTGATTAATCTGGTACCAGACAAGATGGCTGTGTTTCGCGAAATTCTGCGAGTATTGAAACCAGGGGGACGGGTGGCATTGAGTGACATCGCTCTCAAGCAAGAACTGCCAAGCGAAGTCAAACAAAGCGTCGAAGCGTATGTCGGTTGCATCTCTGGCGCGATTCTCATCGACGAATATCGCAGCCTACTGCAACAAGCTGGATTCACTTCCGTGGTCGTAACGGACACCGGATCCGATCTCAACGCGTACGCGATGGCTAGCGACGGCGGATGTTGTGGCGGAGGGTCGTGCGGGTCGGATGACAAGTCTTTGCACGATGGGCTCGCGTCAGTCATGCAATCGTTCGACGCCAACGCCTTCGCCGCCAGCGTACGAGTCCACGCGCTGAAGCAATCTTCGACCAACAACGTAAACACTATTCCCGTTTTGAATCTTCAACCAACGTCCAAGGAGACAACCATGAAGACTATCCAGGTTTATGACAAACCCATGTGCTGCTCGACCGGCGTCTGTGGTCCAGACGTTGATCCCGTGTTGCCAAAGTTCGCAGCCGATCTCGACTGGCTTAAAAACCAAGGCCATAACGTCGAGCGATACAACCTCGCACAGCAGCCACAAGCCTTTATCGAAAACAAAGCGATTCACCATCTGCTGAGCACTGGGGGTACCGACTGCCTGCCAGTCGTCGTGGTTGATGGTGAGATCGTCAGCCAAACCGTTTATCCATCGCGTGAAGATCTAGCAGCCTGGGTCGCTGGTGCACCAGCAAAGAAACTTCTGCCTGTTAGTAATGCTGGCGGATGCTGCGGCACCAGCGGCTGTTGTTAAAATCGGAGAAGTGAACATGGATAGACAAGATTTACAGGATACTCATCAAGCTGACTTTCAGTTTGGGGGAATTACTGAGAAGATCATCGGTTGTGCATTCGAAGTCATCAATGAGCTTGGAGCCGGGTTTCTTGAATCCGTTTATGAGAAAGCAATGGCAATTGCTTTGCGGGATAGAGGACTACTTGTGCAATGCCAATTTCCGATCCATGTTCACTTCCGGCAGTTGATTGTTGGTGAGTTCTTTGCCGACCTTTTCGTCGAAGAGAAAGTTATCGTCGAACTTAAGGCTGTAAAGGCAATCGCTCCCGAGCACCAGGCTCAAACAATTAATTATCTCAAAGCAACCGGAATCGAAGTTGGTCTATTGATTAACTTTGGTAATCCGAAGCTCGAATATAAGCGATTCACCAGACAGAAGTGACTCCCTCAGACACTGAGAAACATCCTGTGCATCCTATCTATCGATGTTCCCTTGCTCTGCTTGAAGATCAACGACACGTTCTCACAAAAGAAGATAACTCATGAAATTTTTAGATGCCCCAACCCGCAACCTGTTCTTCACAGGCAAGGGCGGAGTCGGCAAGACATCGGTTGCCTGCGCGACCGCTGTTCGACTGGCCGATGCGGGGAAGAAAGTCCTGCTTGTCTCGACTGACCCCGCATCCAATCTTGATGAAGTGCTGGGTGTCACGCTCGGAAACCATCCCACCGCGATCCCAGGGATTGCAACTTTGTTCGCAATGAATCTTGATCCCGAGAAGTCAGCGGCCGAGTATCGCGAACGGATGGTCGGCCCTTATCGTGGCCTACTACCTGAGGCAGCCGTTAAGAGCATGGAGGAACAATTCTCTGGTTCGTGCACGCTTGAGATCGCAGCCTTCGATGAGTTCTCGCGTTTACTTGGCGATCCCAAAGCCACCGCTGAGTTCGATCATGTGATCTTCGACACAGCACCAACAGGACACACGTTGCGATTGCTCACACTCCCTTCCGCATGGGATGGCTTCATGGAACAGAACACGACGGGCACTAGTTGCCTCGGCCCTTTAGCCGGCCTGCAGGACCAACAGAAGCTCTATCAAGAATCGGTAAAAGCTCTTGGCGATCCGGCTGTAACAACTCTGGTGTTAGTCGCGCGTGCTGAAGCGAGTGCACTGCGTGAAGCCGCTCGAACCAGCGGTGAGTTGGCGGAGCTGGGCGTGAAGAATCAACACCTTGTCGTCAACGGAGTGTTTCAAGCGGTCGATGCAAACGATCCTTACGCGGTAGCACTTGAGCAACGAGGAGTCGTTGCACTGGCTGCGATTCCAGAGGGTCTAAAGACTTTTCCGCAAACCATTGTTCCGCTTAGTCCCGACGGAGTCCTTGGAATCGATTCGCTTCGGCGTCTCGGTAAGGTTGATGCTTCAGCGGCCTACAGTGCAACCGAGGATAACGCTCAGCGAGTCGATGGTTTGCCAATGCTTGCCGAGTTGATCGACGATTTGGTCGCACTCGGTCACGGCGTGATTTTGGCGATGGGCAAAGGTGGCGTTGGTAAGACCACTGTTGCTGCGGCTATCGCTGTTGCCATCGCCGAGCGTGGATACGAAGTGCATCTATCCACTACCGACCCAGCGGCGCATATCACTGCAGCGATGAACGATGAAAGTTTACCGAACTTGTCGGTCAGTCGTATCGATCCCGCAGCCGAAACCGCGAAGTATTCCGAAGAAGTCCTCGGCAAGGCTGGCAAGAATCTCGACGCGCAAGGTAAAGCACTTCTGGAAGAAGATCTGCGATCGCCGTGCACCGAAGAGATCGCCGTCTTTCGAGCGTTCGCCGACGCAGTCGCCTCCGGCACGAACAAATTCGTTGTGCTCGATACGGCACCCACTGGCCACACCGTTCTCCTACTCGATTCGGCGCTTGCTTACCACCGCGAGGTCACACGCCAGTCGAGCGAAATGCCCGAAGCAGTTGAGAACCTGTTACCACGCTTGCGTGATCCAAACTTTACTCGCGTGTTGATCGTCACGCTTCCAGAAGCGACTCCGGTCCATGAAGCGGCTGCGTTACAGCGCGACCTACGACGCGCTGAGATCGAGCCCTATGCGTGGGTCATCAATCAAGTGCTCAGTCCGCTGCCCATTACCGATCCGCTGATGAAGCAGCGTCAATCGCATGAGCAAAAGTACTTACGCGAAGTCAAAGAAGTTCAGGCCCACCGCGTGGCCATCATTCCTTGGCAGATCGAGCCTCCCACTGGCCTACAGGCACTAAGCAGACTGACTCATTCTCAGTTCATTCAATCCAGACAATAGTCGGCGAACGAAAACGGACGCATCATGAGGCAAACTTCACTTGTCAATAAATTGACCCGTGCATTACGGACATTCAAGTATCCGCTGGTAGTTGCAATCATCGCAGGCGTAGTCTGGTACGTTCGTAGCCAGCCAATACCCGTCGTCAGCCACACCGTCTGGACTGGTCCTGTTGTTCACACTGTGATGGGGACCGGAACGCTGGAAGCACGCATTCGCACCACAATCAGCCCCAAGATTCAAGGCCGCATCGCGGAAGTACTCGTCGACCAAGGCTCGGTGGTCAAAGCGGGGCAGCTACTAGTCCGCCTTGACGATGACGATCTGGCTCAACAAGTACGGATGGCTACTGCCGGCATCAGCTCTTCAGAAGCTACCTTGGGTCGTTTTCGTGCTGAGATTGCACAGGCCAAGTCGACCTTCGCTAAGACGGAAGCTGACCTTGGTCGCACACAAAAATTGCTCAATGCAAACTCAATCAGCCAATCTGAGGGGGAACCACAAGGGGGGAACCACAAGGGGACATTCTACTTTTTCTGCGGACTTCGTTCAGTTAGAATGCTGCAAGGCCACGCACATCAAGAGCGTCACGAGGTGGTTTTGTTTACCATGTCCTGAACTGGGGAAATGGCCGCAGCAATGCCTTTCATAAAGGTGGTGACTTCGCCGCGTTTGTGAACCTGATGCGGGAGGCTCATGAAAAGGTACCGATGCGGCTGACTGGATTTTGTTTGATGACATACGATTTCCACCTGCTGTTGTGACCGCATGAAGAAGGAGACTTGAACCGCTGGATGCAATGGCTGATGACGTCTTACGTTCGCCGTTATCATCGGCACTACAAGGGGAGCGGCCATGGCTGGCAGGGGCGATTCAAAGTGTTTCCCGTCCAGTCCGATGAACACTATCTGACGGTGTTGCGTTATGTGGAGCGGAATCCGCTGCGGGCGAACATGGTCGAGCGAAGTCAGGACTGGGAGCGGTCCAGCCTGAAACCGACAGTACGAAGCGGCCCTGAAAGGTTGCTGTGCGACGGACCGATCCTGAAGCCCGCTCAGTGGACTCGCCATGTCAA
>CALMEE010000113.1 GCA_937862885.1 uncultured Planctomycetaceae bacterium | reverse complement strand
GCGTTGCGACTCGCTTGGTGGCCCCCTCTGCCTTTGCCGACCCGTCCGGCTCGGCGCGGCGCGGCGCGCCACGTCCCTCAAACACCGAGTTCTTTATTCGACCCGCCTCTTGCTCCGACATTGCCATCAAGACTCAAGGAATTGTTCCAGCGGACGTCGCCGCAGATCCGAGTGGCCAGCCGCACGGTGACCTTTTGGAATCTCGTCGGTATGAAACGGGAGATCCGCTGCGACTCGTTCTTTGGAAAGTCTATGCCCGGTCCGGCCAGATGCTCATTCGTAGTCCGGAACGAACTTCAGCACCGCAGTCAAGATTGATGGCCTATTTTGTGACCGGCGACCATGATGACGCGACGGCTGCTGTCGCCTGCCGTTTGCTGGAATCGGCGGGCTTGGGCTCGTCCCTGCTGTTTCAATGCGACGGTGCCAATTCAACTGTCCAAACACCATGTGAGGCAATCGATCAAATCGTTCGTTCGGGCAATTCCGCAGCGGTTGACGAAAGTCAGTTAACGCGATTCCTGCAAGTCGGAACGGCTCAGGGCCTGACAACCTGCATTCTGTTTGTCCCGCCGTCTCCGGGCAGATGGATCGACGTTGTGGCAGCGGCCGCAGAGAAGTTTCCGGGGAAAATTCAGGTCGTCATGGGAGCAGACGCCACGCCGGAACCCATCGAGTCGTCCAAGCCCTCCAAGTCGGTCAAAATGCCCTGGAATTTGTTCATACAAACGAATATCGCGATTTCGGCGAATTCGTCCGCGGACTGGAAAACAGCCGCTCATGCCCTGGCCAGACGCGGGCAGAACGTATCCGTATTCGATCGTCGATCAGGGTTGGAGTTGGCCCCTTGAGTAGGCTGCCACCAGGCCAAAGCCACTGCTCGTTGCCCCCTGCCTGCCACCAGAGTCGCTTAGGAAGTGGACTGGGTTTTCTCACTGTAGCCAAAACCATGAATCGAAGGCCATGAATGAATTCCAAAGCCATGACAACTCAACTCCCGCGTTCGCAGACGTTAATAAGAACGAGTGCCTACTGTGCCGTTATTGTGCTGCTGTTTCCCTCGTTCGCGACATCAGCGGGTGTCATCGCTGCCGTGCTCGCTGTTCCCCTGGGGGTGGCGATCGCTCACATTGGCATTCAATATCGACTACGAACGATTGCCATTCTTTCTGTAGCGTTGCTGTCGTTGGCGGTCGGATTCGCTGCCAACAACTGGATCGGTGGCTCATCCTCACTCGCTCGCCTGATCGGACCAATCCTGTTACTATGCGTCACGGATGCGGTTTCCCTTGGGCTGATGACATTTGGAGTGGTTCTAGTTCTTCAGTCTCTGACGCTCCGGGGGCGAGTGTTCGCAATTCTCGAAATTGCCTTGTTGGGGATGATTGTCGTAATCGCTTTCGCCGGTCACCGACACGGCAACATCGGTCAGCCACGACAGTTCGCGGAATGGGCCGTGAGCAATGGTCTGGATCCTCGATGGGTGTTGCGTGTCATCGGCTCTGGATTCTCGGCCACAGCGCTGTTGCTACTGATTCGCACCCGAAATCACAAACAAGCCTGGACGTCGATCGCAATTCTGGTGGTGGTCATTTTTGTGGCATTTCAGGCTTCATTGGTGTTGGTGCCCGACCGGCAACCGACTGGCGGCACCGCCTCGAATGTCAGTCAATCGCCGTCGGAATTGGGGAAAAAAGGCGATCTAAATCCGCCACAATCCGAGTTTTCGGCTGGTAAGACAGCATCCCCTGGATCGATCATCGATGGTCAACAAGATCGCGATGAGATGTCGTTCGCGCCGCAAGAGTGGCCAAATTTCGCCACGCCAATGGCGATCGTGACACTGCGGGATGATCTCCCGCCGGGCATGAGGTCGCAGTTGTACTTTCGCCAGCAAGCGTTCAGCCAGTTCAACGGGCGAACGCTGGTGCGATCGGTCGGCGTCGAACTCGACAACGACGTACCGCGACTGTTTCCTGTCCATGACATTTTGCTGCAGGGCTCAAACCTCGATGACCAGATCCAATGGCATCGCGTTCCCGCAATGATCTCGCTGATCCGGCCGCACGTCCGACCTTTTGCACTGACTAATCCGACGGCGCTCAGACCGCAAGTGAATTTGGACCCGACTTCGTTCGAGCGAACCTACGAAACCGAATCCGTTGTGATTCCGCACTCGTTGCTGTCACACGAGTTTCTGGCACGGCAAACCGGGGATACGCGCTGGTCTGCGGATCAACGCCAGTACTATCTGGAGGGTCCGGACGATCCTCGTTATCGACATTTGGCTGAATTGATTCTCGGCGAAGTCGACTTTACGAAAATTTCAGAGCCGTATCGGGAGTCGGATGTTGTCAAAGCGGTGTGCATCCGTCGCTGGATTGAGCGGAACATGGTGTATTACCTGAACGCGGATCATTCTCGACAGAGCGACCCGGTTGCGTCGTTTCTTTTTGGGGATCGTCGAGGCTACTGCGTACATGTCGCCTACGCCATGACCTATTTGCTCCGTTCGATCGGAATACCGTCCCGAGTAGCATCGGGATACACGACAGACGCTGGGCGATCTGGCAAAGGGTCGGCAATTTTACTGGTTTCCACCGACTTACACGCTTGGTGCGAGATCTACATCGATGGTCTCGGCTGGCAACCGATCGATGCGTCCCTGGAACGCTCCGAGTCGCCGCCACCGCCGCCGGTGGATTCGGCCTTGCAGCAGTTCTATGGCCAGCGCAACCGACTGTCCGAAAAGAGGGCTCAAGTCGGTGCGTATGCCGGGACCTTATCGCGGTCGCTTTCTGCGGTCATCGTGTTGCTATCGATCAGCTTGTTATGTGTGTATGCCCTTAAATTTTATCGTCTGGTGACGCCTTACTTGTGGCAACGAGATCATTTGTACCGCACATGCTATCGCGCTGCTGCGGATCGACTGGCTGAAGTCGGACTCTATCGACGCTCAGGGGAGACTCGGGAAGAGTTTGCTGAACGCATCCTCGAGACGGTGCCCGAGTTCTATCGACTCACGGCAATGCATGTGCGCCAGGCCGTGACCGGAGAAAATATCTGTTCCCGTGAAGAGTGGATCATGGCACTTCGAGGCGTCTCCGCCCGAATTCGGACGACGTATTCGTCTTCTCACCGCTTGAGAGGGCGATTGGATCCGCTGAGCTGGCTCAAAGTGATTTAGCAATTTCCGTAATTTTGGTAATCAATGCCCTGCGAACCGACGTTCTGTCGCTCAGTTGGTTAATGCGGGGCCTCAGGTCCCCTTGACTTTTGACTTGGTCATTCAACAACCCGGAGTATCGAGATGATCGCTTGTGTTACCCCCTCTGCTGGCCACCTGGAGCACCACGCAGCTCGCGGACCATCCTTGTTGCAGGATTTGCAGAACCACCATATCGAGACAGTGAATCAATCACGTCACCTTTTTCGTGCTATGGGCGACGTTTGCCGCACGGCCGTGCAGGGGCGCGATGAGGTGATCGCGCTGGTTCTGACGGCGCTGTTCGCTGACGGACATGTGCTGTTGGAAGACCATCCCGGCAGCGGTAAGACAACGCTGGCCAAATCGCTTGGAAACGTGGTCGAACGACCTGCCGACAGCGCGATCGCGGCCTTTCGTCGTATTCAGTTCACGCCCGACCTGCTCCCGTCGGATATCACGGGTGTGACGTTGTTCGATCCGCAGTCCCGAAAGTTCGATTTTCGGCGCGGTCCCGTGTTCGCCAATATCGTACTGGGAGATGAAATCAATCGATCCAGCCCAAAAGTGCAGTCGGCGCTATTGGAAGTGATGGCTGAAAAGCAGGTAACCGTCGATAACGAGACGCATCGGCTCGAAGATTTGTTCTTCGTCCTGGCAACACAAAACCCGTTGGACCTGGCGGGCACCTATCCTCTGCCCCGCGCCCAACTGGATCGGTTCCTGTTCAAAATCAAGATGACGCATCTGACTCGCGATGCAGAACTGGCCGTGCTATGCCGCTGGAACGTGGACCGTACCAAGCCAGCGGATTTTTGCGTGGCACCCCATGCGATTCTTGGGGCCCGGCGAGTTGTGCGTGAACAAGTGCAGGTTCCACAAATCGTCTTGGAGTGTTTGACGGATACAGCCGAGGCCCTGCGGCGCGACTCTAATGTCAGGCTGGGCGTTTCAACACGGGCTTTGGTGTCCGCCATTCCCGCCCTGCAAGTGTGGGCCATGCTCCATGGACGCGATTTTGTGAGCCCTCGTGACTTACAAGCCCTTTGCGTACCACTGTTTGGACATCGCATCGAACCCGCAGCCGGTACGGACGCCGACGCCATCGTCATGCGCTGCACCTCAGCGGTCGTGGAGGATGTCACGCGTCGTTCGATCGCAGGTTAATCATCGACATCGTCCTCTAAGAACTGTTCAGTACTCTAATAGCAATGTTCAGGAAACCAATGATGAGCATCTGTAAACCTCTCCTTTCGGTCACCATCATCATGATGCTCCTGGCGTTAGCCGGGGGAATTCACCAGCTTTTTCCAAACCCGAAGGATGGGGCTTACCCGCCCAGTCCTTTTTTGCCCTTGCCGATGGGCTATCCGACCTGTCTCCAGACCCAGGACTATCCCGGAAGACTGGATACCGCTGGATGGCAGGAACATAACGCAAGGGAACGCGAAGCGCTGAATCGCCTGAAGCGCGACACAACCAGCGAAGAAAGTGCCGCATTGGACGCACTCGATGCCGAGAAGTATATCCAGGCTCGGGAATTGGCAGAGGCAATCCTGCGCTCCAACCCTCAATCGATTTCGGCCAGATTTGTTCGCGGTGTGTCGATGAACAAAGCGGACGGCAATGCGGCCGCCGCACTGCATGAATTGCGGTTCTGTCGGCGACTGCTGGAAAAACGCGGCCGCGAGGTTCCCGGCGACGAACACGCGTGTGCGTGGTATCTCCACGTTTTGGAAGCCGAAAGCGGAGTGCTCCGGCAGCTCGCGCGCGACGACGAGGCGCTGCTCTGTGTGACACGAATGGAACAAGTTTATGGGCCGCTACCCTGGCTCAAAACGTGGTCGCTCATCCGCCTCAAGCGGTACGACGAAGCCTCCGAGACGATTCGGGCGACGCAGGAACATGGCGGATTCGCTAAAACAGCGCTTAACGATCGTGGTGCCTTGTTTCTTTGCAAGAGACAATATGCTGAGTCTTTAGAATCTTTCCGCCAACATATGATGCTGGACTCGGAATCCGCCGTGGCATGGTCGAATTACGCGGGAGCAGCACTGGCGATGTTCCAATTCGCTGAGGCCGAAAAGCATTGGCTGGAAGCAGCCAAACGCACAAGTAGACTATCGGCTCGTTCCTACTTTCTCAACGTGGCTCAACTCTATCTTGAGCAGCGACGACTCCAGGAATCAGCCGAAGCCGTACAGATGGCGGCGAAGAATCGCGCCCATCGCGCGCCTTGGACCTGGCGTCATGAACAAGGCAAGACCGACTTGGTATTGGCATCCCTGCTGGCGATTTCCAATCACCTGGCGGACGCCGAGCGAATCGCCAGGCGAGCTTACGAACGCCCTGATCAACTCGGCATAAGCTCGGATAACGATCAACAGCGCCAGCTTCACTCCGGTTTCCTGTTGTACAGAATACTAGTATCGCGAATCGCGGAGTTGCAGGAATTGGAAGTAGCAAGCGACAACGCCACCCAATTGCGGATTGCCAGAGCCTCGCTGGAAGCGGAGTGTTGGGTGCTTCGACGCCGGCTTCTGCAGGGTATCGACGGCGATTTTCTCACCATTCTTGTCACGCCGCGAGATGAACGAGCGCTCGGTCCCGACATCGTCGGAGATTTCTTGAGGATTCTACCGTACGGAGTTGCCAGTGAGGTACTGGCGTTAGCGCGTTCGGCTGATGAGCGTCATCAGGCTGCCGCGTATTACGACGCCTTCGAAGCTGAAATGGCCTTTCTGACTGGCGACGATCAGAAATGCCTCCAGCTTGCTGGCTCGGCTTTGGCCGCTCTGCCGACTGAGGCTGAAAAAGGTCTGTTCTGCCGAACGAGCGTGATTGCTGCGATGGCCGCGCGGCGATTGGGGGCTTCGACACCTGTTCCAGCGCCAATTGATCCGATTCTCGACCTTGATCCTGGCGTGTTTCGGCGGCTGGGTATTGCGTTCCCTGTGATGATTCAAGACGATGGCAGCCCAGCGGCGGCCAAGCTGGCTCAATTGCTGAATCGATCCATTCGGCTGTCTCAAGTATCCGACGGATTTCCGATTCGACTGAGCACCAAGGACGGCGAATTGCGACTGGACATGCTGCGATCGACCGATGCGCGATACGTTTCCCTGACTGTCGAGATCAATGATGGTGATGTCGAGGCAGCCTCGCGCTCGATGTTCGAGCAGTTCCATGGAAAACTGGCGACCCCCGGTTTTGCACTGGATCAAACTTCCATCGCCGATTTAGAGGGGACGGCCACCGGTGCCGTTGAAAGAAACCAACTGGGAAATGTGGTCGACACTTTATTTACCAGACATTGAATTGCCGAAGCGAAATGCTCCACGATGCTCGCCCGCTGCTCGGCAACCCAATTTTTTTGCACTCGCACACGACCATTGTGACGCTTCAAGAATAGTCACTCCCGCTTATCAAACTGTCAGGAAACACCCATACTACTATCGGAGAAAGCAATGAAAACCCAGAATGAAACACCGGCAGGCGATTGGCTCAACCAGCTATTACACGTTCATGAACCACCGTTTGGACCGTCGCCAAGCGATGATCGACAGGCCCCCCCGGGGCCAACGGATGTAACCTCTGCAAACCACGCGGAGGATGCAGGCGAAGCACTGGCAGGCGATGGAAAAGTACCGCCAGCCAGTTTAAGTCGCGCTGAAACCAATTTCGATAACGGACAATTCATGATTGGGATGTCGACAAAAATGATTTCCGCGAACTCGAAAGATTCGAATCCTTTCAGCAAAGGGCGGGTTGTGGAACTGGGGATATCAGTCGCGATTTGCGTAGTCGGTTTTGTGATCGGTTCTCGGTTTTCTTGGCCCGACAGAGACGACTCGAAACAGCAGAGATCGACCGCGTCAACCCAAATCGATTCGGCACCGCAACTGACAGAGGAACAGAGAAACGTGGTGAATTCCGAAGCCGAAGAAGCTGAACGTTTTCACCCATCGCCATGGAGTTCAATGAGTGAATCGTCGCAGCATGCGGAAACCCAGACTGAGGAATCCATCTCGCATGAGAATCCTCATCTGAACATACTGCGTCAGATTCGAGACGAGATCGCTCAGTCGTGGGTGGGGCCGTCCGACAGGAATCCGTGATGTCACGTCCGTTCGCCGTCAATGTTCATTGCCGCATCCTCGTACTCAGGGGATCAAACTGTGCAAGCTAAAGGAAGATCATGGCAACCAACGAAGACTTAATGGTTGAACTACTGGAACGCTGGGAGGACGCAGTCCAGGCGGGTTTGCCGGTCACGCCCGAGGAGCTTTGCCAGGACACACCGGAATTGTTAGATGATTTTCGTGCATTGTTGACGAAGCTCGGTTCTGTAAACGCATTCTTTAGTGGCTCAGCAAGTCTCGCTGAGACAGATGATTTCATCGGGCCGGCGGATGGCGGACGCTATCGCATTCATTGTTTTCATGATCGCGGCGGGCAGTCGGTGATCTTTGCCGCAGAGGATCTGGAATTGAAGCGAACGGTGGCGCTGAAATGGATGCCAGCGCTGTCGGCGATCGACCCGACGCAACGCCACCGGTTCATCCGCGAAGCCGAGATCATGGCACGGCTTGATCACCCGGGAATCGTTCCGATTTATGGATTGGGACACGATGAAAACGGTCAGCCCTACTATGCCATGCGAATGGTTCAGGGAGTGAATCTAGGCGAGTTGGCACGAGCTTTCTATGAGAAACAGGAAGCTTCGCAGGAACGGTATAACCTGGAGTTTCGCCGACTATTAAAACACTTTGTTTCCGTCTGCACCACGATCGCCTATGCCCATGCACGCGGCGTCATTCACCGTGATCTTAAGCCCGCGAATATACGGATAGGCCCCTTTGATGAAACCGTAGTCCTCGATTGGGGCTTGGCAAAACAAACCAACTCGCAAGAAACGGAGCAGGCGGTCGCGAACGAATTTCCTCTGCAAACGGACTCTTGCTCGACAGCGAGTTCAGGACAGGACAGCAAATCGTTTCATGGATCGGTCCTGGGTACTCCCGCTTATATGTCTCCAGAACAGGCAACCGGCGATTTATCCGAAATCAGACCCGCCACCGATATCTATGGTCTGGGAGCCACGCTGTACCTGCTTTTGTGCGGGCAAGCACCCTGTCGAGGAAACTCCCTTGGCGAAGTGTTGGCAAAAGTCAAACAGGGAGACTTTCCACCACCGAGAGCGATTCGATCCGATGTACCGCGAGCGTTGGAGGCGGTCTGCCTCAAGGCCATGTCGCACAAACCGGTGGATCGCTATTCCGATGCCCGAGCGCTGGCCGACGACATCGAACACTGGTTGGCCGACGAACCAGTCACGGTTTATCAGGATCCGTGGTATGTGCAAACCCGACGCTGGCTGTCACGGCATCGCACACTGGCCGTGGCGATGACGGCCGTGGCTGCTGCAGTTTTCTTTGCGTCTGGGGTATTCAACCTGGTTTTGGATCGGAAGAATCGCCAACTCGACCTCGCCAAAACCAGGGCCGAAGCCAACTATACTCAGTCACGCAATGCTCTGCAGAATATGGTGGAAGTCATCGTCCGGGATTCAGCGTTGGCGAACAACGCGGCACTCTTTCCGGTGCGCGAAGCAGTGTTAGAGCGAGCGATGGAAAATGCCCGCGCGTTATTGGCTCGCAATCCAGACGACATGAACGTGCGAATCGAATCCGCCGCGCTCGCAGCTTGCCTGGCTGACACTCAGCGTATGGTCGGTAAATATGCTGAAGCCCGGCAAATTCTCGCCGAAGCCCTGCTGTTATGCGACGAACCCAACGAAGAAGGTTCCGCCGAGATGCGACATGCCCGTGCCTTAGTCCGTTTCATGCTCGCAGAAACGTTCGCTACAGGTGATCCGGCTGGCGTACGCATCTATGAACAAGTGATCGACGAGTTGCTTCCATTGGTAGACCAGTATGCCGCTGATTCTATCTTCACTCCCTTTGGAGTCCGTTATGCGCCTGCTGTCTTACTGGCAAAGGCCGTCATATTGCTACCGCATCGAATCGGTGATGACAAAGACCGCTGGAAATGGCTCGATGATCATCTGGCAATTCTTGTGACCAGTAAAGATGACGACGAACGGTATCTCATCGAGACGGTCCGTTATCAAATGTGGCGACAAGCGATGATTGATGCCGCTGCAAACGAGTCAAATCTGGTCGCGGCCCAGGAACGCAGCGGGCGGGCAATTTTGGCCGCTCGGTGCATGAGCGAAATTAAACCGAACGACTTCCTTGCCGCTTGGGTGCTACAAGACATTCGTGCCGTGCAAGCCGGTTTCCTCATTCAAGCGGGGCAACTGAACGAAGCTCACCCCATTCTCGTGGATGTCTGTGATCAGCAGGAAAGGCTCGTGAATCGAACCGACGCCGAATGGTCAACCCTCACGCAGGCGTGGCAGTCCGTCGGGCAACAGCCAGAACGAATGCCTCTTCCAACTGACGGAGCGGGAAGTTTCCTCTATCGTTTGATGCTGACGGAAAATCTGATGGCCTTAGCCGCGGTCGAGCAGGAAATCGGCATCGATAACGCTTCGGCGATGCAGCGTGCCGAGCAGCAACTCAACATCTTGGGGCTCCCCGCAGAGATGCCGGACGAAATCGCCCTGAAGATCATACGTTTCCGCTTGGATTTGGCGGATGTTTATGCATTTGACAGCTCTTTGCACCCAAGAGTTGCCAGTTTATCCGCTCCGGTCATCGCCTGGTTAGAACCGCATCGGTCTAACGCAACGAGTTCTCCAACCGTTCACTACTTGCTTTGTAATGCGCACCGACTGCTGTTTCTCGTCGAGACGAATCCGGTGGACGCCTTGAATCACTTGCAGGAAGCCGAGTCACTAAGAGAACGGATCGATCAGCCCGAAGCACCAACGGAATTCAAACATCTCGCGATGCAGATCGCTGCCTTCTCCACCGACAGACTGTCCGGAGAGGACCCGCCCCCGATGGATAAGATTCAGTCGGCAGCGGCTGACGTCTTTCGATTGGCGGCTGCATTGAAGCAGGAGATCGAGCTAACCCAAATCTTACCATTCCAGCGAGGGGCGACGCATTCCCTGGTGCGAGCTACGTTGATGACCGCCGAGCGCCAGCGTGCGCAGTCACCGATACCTCAACACGAGTTGGCAAAGCTTTTTGCCCCGGCAATCGCTGCACTGATTGGCTTACGCGGCAGTGGTGGGAGTCTGGACGTTCAGGAAAACGCATGGCTGGCTGAACTGGAACGGTTGGCGCGCGGTGAGCAATAAAGGTCTGGAAAGGGGGAATTGCTGTCTTGCCCACAATTCCGCCTCAAACCGGCGATTTTGCCTGAAAATTTACGATCAGGAACGCAATTCTGCTGAAACGGGTAAAACGGCTGCACTCTTCCTTCACGATGTGTCGCTCAGTGGTCTAGTCCGATGTAATTGTTCACGACTGTTTGAAGAACCCCAACAAAAAGCGAGAATATCGATGAAAAGATTCCAAGAGATTGCGGCCCATTTGCTGTTCCTGATCGCCACGTTGTCCGCCTTTCACATCACGAAGAATTACGTGTTGGATCAGCACAAAGTCGATTTGCAAAATCTAAAGCCGACTCGAATCAACACAGAGACTGGCATGTTCCATCCCGGCATGAACTTTGGCGGTTTTACACCTTCGAACTCGACGATTTCGTTGCCGCCGAACCAATGGTCGATTTCCAATGACGCTGACAATGCACGATTTAATCCACAGGCTCGGCGAACTCGGCGAGATATTCGGCAAGCCGTATACGGGCTCGGCTCCATCGCCGTTTGATGGTATCTTTGGAAACCCCAACAACTTCGGCGACTTCGATCTGCGTCAACCCATGGAAGTAGAGTAAGTCGACAACTTCCCGTTCATCCTCGGGTAACGTATCGATCGCGTCCAACATATCCATGGCCAACGAGCTCCGGTCGTTTTGCCCGTCGGTATCCGGCACGTCAATATCGGCCGGTGCAGTCGTCTCGGCATCTTTGCCTGCCGAGAGGCTGGTTGGACGTCTGCGAGCAACCTTGCCTCGTCCGCGCAACTTCCGCATGCGATCCAAAAGCGAACGACGAATTTCTAATGAAGCCAGTGCCATGAATTGGCCAACGCTACGCGGCTTCAACTCTTCAATGGACTTGGAGAGCGATGGATAGGCATCACTGAGCACACCGGCGGTCTCTTCATCGATGCGCACGGCGGGAAAGCCATTGAGGAGTCTGCGCGCCACCGTCAGCAACCGTTGGTAGGCAATCTCAATCAATTGCTCTTTCGCCGCCACTTCTCCCTCATTGAAACGATCGAGAAGCACCTGAAGCTGAACGGTAATCGAATATTCGCTCATTCGCACCTCGTCACAAGCAAATGTTACTCCAACAAATATGGTGGACGTCGCTTTAATGGAACCGTTGAATCGATCCGAGCCCTATTTAGCGCGTGTTGATCAGGCGCCATTGAGTTGCTCTGAAACCGCCGCCAGAACGCGCGTTAGCCTTTACTATACCACTGGCCGTTTCTCACAGTAAGAACCAGAAATTTCAAAATCTCCGAAAACTGGCCCACCGTTTCAGTTCAGGTAAATGGGTATTCCGAAACTCTCGATTTCATCTTCGCCAGGGGAGTCGTCGCGACGGAGCCGTTCCAGAACCGCTTGCGCGATTGGGATGAACATGGCGTTGGTCCGACGAGTCAGTTCCTCCCAAGTGATGACGGTACTCCAGTGCCCCGGAATGAGTTCAGCGGTGGCCAGTGCTCCACCGCGTTCCAATTCTTGCAATCGTAAGGTTAGCAAGCGGATTGCGTCACGTCCGGCCTGAATCAGCTGGCGAACGATCCTGTGAAAATTGCGGCGAGTCTCATTACCGATCTGGTTTAACATGTCGTAGTATAATTCCGCCGATTGAGGTTCTTCACGAACGGCGAGAAGAACCTCCGCCTGCGCGGCGTGATAGCGGGCAACCTGGCTCCAAAGTTCGATGATGAGATTTAGCGGCATGATCAAACATCTTCCTGGATACCGGTCGAGGCTCGGGACTCGCGCAGCTCCTCTCGCACTTGCATGAGCAAACGTCCCATCCAGTTGGTACCCATACCGTCGCGACCGATACCCCAAAACGGGTCATGCTTCGAATCCTCGACAATGATTGCGTCACCGGTCGCCAGCAGCATTTCCGCCAACTCTGGGTTCTGCTTGAACTTGGCGCGCACTGCTACTTCCATGACCGTCAGTTTAACATCGTTCCAGTCTGGCCTCATGGCTTCCAGTCGACCGTGGAACCAGGATCGCTTGCGAGCCTTGCGAGACCGCTGTGGGTCGGCGCCAATGCCTTTGGCATGGTCCGCATTCTTTGCATTTTGGATCGCTTCCTTGAACTCGGGATCATGCGACTTCTGCGCCTGATAGTAGAACTCGGTCGAACGATAGTTCACACCCTCGATCTCGATGGAAGCTTCATGATAATTCGACAAAAAGCCAAAACTCTCCCGGTCGCGATTGAAAAAGAGGATGCGATTGTCATCCGGGATAGGCAGAGTTAATTCGTGCATACGATTCTCCAAGGGGCTGCTTGCCGATATGCGGTCTTTACTGAACGATTTTCGTCAACTGTCTCGATTAATTTCAACAAACGCTAATGGTGCAGCACGGCAAAATAAATATCGCGGTTCAACATCTCAGCCCGTTTTGCAAACTGAGACAACTCATGAAGTGCATTCATTAGCTCGGTAGAGCTTGGCGGTTCTGGAATTATTGGAATGTGAAGCCGTTGTTCCCAGCGCGGTATCAGTTCAGTCATGGCTACTTGACTTAATTGGCGTACTTGCTGCACTACAACATCACCCAGTCGATACAGACGATGTCCCTCCTCGTGCTCAGCGACCGGGCCATCGATGAGCTCCCATCCGTCCTGCCCGTATCCTGGTTCGTTGATCAGCAGTTGACACAACGTGGACAAGGCAAAGTAACCCGGATGAAAGTGGCAAACGGCCGGGTTTTTCGAACGACTCGCCGGTATCTCCGATATCCTTGTAAGGTCATTGCCCAGAAAAATGGCGTCCAACGAAATCATGCCTCAAAACCCTCGAAATGATGTTGTCTGAACAAAGCGAATATTTTCCTAGTTTGCCAGGCACTGGCGACCCGCGTGGAGTTCTTCGTAGAACTTTGTTTCAAGCGCCTCGTTGACAGGTGGCAAAGCTTGTACCACCATTTCGGCCCAAATTAAGTATTGTCGACGGCGTTCCGTCGTCCACTCAGGCGGTGGTGACAAACTAAGGTCTGTCACGTTGCAAATCTTGTCGGCAAGCTTGATCAAGGCCGCGCCGGTCGAGAGGTGCGGAGCATGCTCGATCTGTAGCTGCTTGCGTTGCGCCCTGGGCAATTGTTTGTCATCAGTGACTTCTTCCACCATTGCTCGCACGCAAGAACCGAATTCGGCCTCCAGTTCCTGAGCTGTCGTGTCCGTATCTTCCAACGTGTCATGCAAAATGGCTGCAAGCAGTACTGTCTCGTCCTCTACGCCAGCAACTTCGGCCAGCAGTCTTGCCACCTTGATTGGATGGTTGATGTAGGGTACGTCAGAACCACTTTTTCGTCGCTGCAGGCAATGTTTGATGGCAGCAAACTCAAGGGCTCGAAGTAAATTCGTGAACTTCATTGCTATCCTCATTCTGTTAATTCATTTGTATTGATCGCTGGCTTTGGGCATCATCTCCGCCGCTCGCCTTGATTTGCTACGTTCTATGGGTTGATTCGCTGGAGAATGAAAAGCGAATGCTTTTTCTGGTTACTAGCCTTGAACTCTGTCGGACGTTGAGAGGTGCGGCCATTTCGCCCTCCGGCAATTATACAAATGGTCAAACGATCGTCTTTCAACTGAAAGATTCCCTCAAGTACCGAGGAGATCCCTGTATCGAGGTCGATCCACATGGGCTGCTTTGTCGCATCGATTGTAAACTCGGCAGGCACGCCCGTATCGTCTTTGTCTCGTCGTATCGTCATAGCGCTCTTCTGAAACTCGAACGTGAACCCCTCGATCTCTTCCGGTGGTGCGGCTTTTTCACTGTGGTCAATGAATTCGATCACTTGCCAGGTTCCCCGCAACTGCGATCTTTGCTCATCGCCGACACCCGACGTCCCAAGAGTCGCAACCTTGGCGGCAAAAATCAACGCGATGAGGGCCGATAAAACCGCAATTTTTATGTTTCCACGATGGATATGGTTCATACAATACGCCATTGTCGTGTTCTCCCACTGCGAAGAACCTGGGCACAACTTGCAGCAAAGGCATTCTAGCGGGCTTACCAAGCGATACCAATGAAGTAGGCCTGGTTTCGAGTAGAACACACTTGCTTTGAGAGATAGAGCGGCACCGCCATAGAAAAGGTGGCAACAAAATATGCTGGTCGTGGAAAAATCTCGGACAATTGCACCCTAGAAGTGCTGGATGCCGCTATCTATACTGCAATTGCGAGAGCAAAGGGGACATTCTACTTTACCTGCGGATTTCGTTCCGTTAGAATGCTGCAATGCCACGCACATGAAGAGCATCACGAGGTGGGTTTGTTTACCACGTCCTGAACCGGGGCAATGGCCGCAGCAATATCTTTTATCAGGATGATGACTTCGCCGCGTTTGTGAACTTGATGCGGGTGGCTTACGAAAAGATACCAATGCGGCTGACTGGATTTTGTCTGATGACAAACCATTTCCACCTGCTGTTGTGGC
>CALMEE010000112.1 GCA_937862885.1 uncultured Planctomycetaceae bacterium | reverse complement strand
GATTCGGCTTGCTTGCTGTGCGAGGTGGATTTCTCGCGGCGATGCTCGCGGTCGCCGATGTTGACTTCGCGTTCGGCCAGCATCGCTTCGGTGTCGGCCTTCAGGTTGCCAACGGACTTGTTGGCTCGCGCCAGGATGCGATCAACCTCTTCCGGCTCGGGCTCGGTTTCGACCGCCACCGCAGCGACGACATCGGAATACTTTTGGGTTTTGCTTGTCCATGCCGGTAAACTCTGTGTCCAAGAAGGAACCCTGGCTACGCAGCGATGCATAGACAGGGCTTCGTGGGATTTGAAATTGAATGGTTGCTTCCTATCTCGCAACGAATGGGCAGCCAGCCTTTGCGAGAAACGCATTTGAGAAGCCCACGTTTTCAGGCAATGTGCAGCTGAGATTTGACAGTCCCGTAATCGCGTCCCATTATCTTGCTGACCTCGATGGTTCGAACCGGATTCTTTCCGTCGAACATTTCCTCGACCTTGGCTGCCAGTACTTCGTTTCGTGTCAACGGGCGTGCGAAATCGGCCTCCGTGAATTTTAGCATTTTCTGGTTCTTTTTCCTCAGTCTGAGAAAACCTTGTCGGAAGGTTGAACGGATTAATCGAAACTGTCCTGACATCGTTTCTTTTCTGTATGAATCAAGTAAACTAAGGTCTGACGAGAAGCGTGTGTTGCCATGAAACCGAAACGTCGATCATCCATTTTGCAAGTGTACAGCGATCATGTCCAACAAGAAGACACATAGAGTTTTCCACTCGACCGCGTCGCTAGAACGGTTGCTGGGCACCGACACACTAGATAACAAGGCTCCGGTTGCGACTCCAGAGAATATTGCGTTTCGGTATGACGTTGCTGGCCCCTTCACACGTTTTCTTGCTTGGATGATCGACATGCTGCTGATGGGCTTGGTTATTCTTTTGGCGTCGATCTTGTTGATTATGGTTTCCTCGACGATTGGTGCTTTCGTGGGCGATCTCGGCATGGTGGCCGTCGGGTTGTTTCTGGCGTTTTTGTTTTTTTTCTGGTGGTTTTATGGCACGGTGCTTGAGACCTGGTGGAACGGTCGTACGCTGGGCAAATGGATCTTGGGTTTGCGTGTCTTGACCGTCGATGGTCGACCGATAAACGTAGTGCAGGCCGCCACACGGAATTTGCTACGCTTGGCCGATCTGTTCCCCTATTTTCTGACCATTGTGCCGACCATGGCCGTGGGATTGGTCGTGATGTCGAGCAACCGCCGCTTTCGGCGACTGGGTGACATGGTCGCGGGAACGATGGTGATTATCGAACGTCGCAAGTATCATCGGTCGATTGAACAATTTCAAGATCCCCGTGTCGCGCAACTCGCTGAGTATCTCCCGCCGTCGTTTATAGTTTCGAATGAATTGGTGGGCGCATTATCCATGTATGTGCAACGACGCGAAGATTTCTCGGTTGAGCGTCGACGAGAAATAGCCGCTAGTTTGGCGGTCCCACTCCTCGAAAAATTTGGGCTACCCAGTGATACGAGCTATGATCTGCTCTTGTGCGCGCTCTACTACCGTACGTTCTTGTTAAATGAACAGAAGAAAGAAATCCAATGGGTGGTACCAAATCAGCCTGCGGAGAACATGGCATTCTATTCAGGTGCCGGAGTTCTTCGCTGATGGTTGGTTTGTCGGAGCGTGACGTTTTTTGAATCCGCGATCGTTCGAGAACAAATGAAAACATGAAGCCGGTAAAATTACTGCAGAACCGCGAGGCCAATTGGGCAGAACTGGAAAGTCTCTGCGCGCGTTTGAGGATTAGCGGACGCAATCGAAATCCCGCGTTGGTTTCGCGGTTTTCGTCTCTGTATCGCGCGGCATGTGCGGATTTGGCATTAGCCGAAGCGTATCAGTTGCCGCCGGAAAAGATCGAATACCTGCAATCGCTGGTCGCCCGCGCCCACAATACGTTGTATCAAAATCAGGGCTTTCAAATCGCGCGGTGGTTCCACTTGATTTTTTACGTGACGCCCAAATTGATATTTTCCGACCGTTGCGTTCACCTTGCACTGTTTGTTTGGTTGTTCTTGTCCACGATTGCTGCAGTGCTCGCCTACGATGACCGTTTATGGCCCGGATTCGCTGAACAAGTCCTCGGTACGTCGACCATGCTGCAAATGGAAAACGATTTTCGAGCCTATGTCACTCGTTCCTGGGGACAGAATTTTCTTATGGCTGGTTTCTATATTTGGAACAATGCCGGCATTGGCTTGCGGTGTTTTGCCACGGGAATCCTGATCGTGCCCGGCTTTTTTCTGTTCGCGGTAAACGCCGTGCAGATTGGGGCGTCTTTTGGCTACATGTTTCGTCCTGAATTGGGAATCGCCGGGGCCAACTTCAAAGATTTTGTGACCGTGCATGGACCGTTTGAGATCACAGCGATCATCTTGTCGTTTGGCGCGGGCTTGAGATTGGGAGTCTCCTGGCTGACGACCCGGGAATGGTCAAGAATGAGTGCACTCATTCTGGCCGGTCGCCGCGCGCTACCGATTGCGTTTGTAGCAGTCCTGTTGTTTGTGTTAGCGGCGATGCTCGAAGGTTTTGTTTCACCTTTTTCCAGGAATACCATTCCGTGGTTCGTCAAAGGGAGCATCAGCGTAATCTGTAGCGGGCTACTCATGTTTTATTTTATCGTCTTGGGTTATCCTGGAATCGAGGATGACCAAGATATCGACTTGGAAATTGATTGAGGGGCGTTGTGAGAAAATCCAAGCGAAAACCGCAGTTAAGACATTGGGCCGCAGACGACGTCGCTTATGAAAGCACGAGAGGCTACGCATGAGTGTGAAACTAGATCGCACTTACGTAGCCGTCCGCCGGCGCGGCACCCTGGAGACATTTGACCTGGCGACGCAAGTGATGCGCGATCATGGAAGTCGTCTTCTGGGGCTGTTGTTTCTAGGCGCACTCCCATTTGCGTTGTTGAACGGATTGGTGCTTTATCGCTGGATAACCCACGAAAACTATCCTGCGGCACGGCTAATTTTGCTGTGCCTGGTTTTGCTCCAGGCCCCCTTCGCCACGGCCTTGATAACTGATTATCTTGGCTCAATTATGTTCTTGAAAAGGGCAAGTATCAATAAATCCGTGCGCAACGGCTTTGCAAATTTCCTTAAGCTCTTTTATTTGCACGGACTGTTGCGACTAGGTTTGCCTGGGAGCATTTCATTTGCTGTTTTGTCTCCGGAATGGAACGAGGACGGCACCGTGGCGTATTCGATCTTCGTGTTGGTACCCGTATTGTTCTTGGCGCTGCTTGTGAGAGTGTTCCGGCCTTATGTTACGGAGGTTGTTTTGCTGGAAAAACCTCAATGGGCGAGACAAACAAACGAATCATCTTTTGCGGTTCGCAGTCGATATTTGCACATGTCCGGTGTTGCCGAGCTAGTGAGTCAAGCGATTGCTTTTGCTTTTTTTGTGGGATTGTTAAGTTTGTGCATCGGCGGCCTATTCGAGAATCGCAACTTTGTGCTAGGCATAGCCAATAACCCGATGTACTCCGTTCTCCTGTTCGATCAACTGGCGCTATGGATTGCCGCGGGATTTGCCACGGTCGTAAGATTTTTGTGTTATATCAACCTCAGAATTCAACAGGAAGGCTGGGATGTCGAACTGAAATTACGGGCCGAAGGACAAAAAATAATAGACAGTATTTAAACTCAAAATGCGGCATGTTACCAATGAAACAGCCTTTTCAATTCAGTCAACGTTTTTCGACGAACCGGCAGATTACGCCGCTGCAATGGTTGTTGTTGCGCTGCGTGCTGTTCATGTTGTTCGTCAATACTCCGGCTTCGCTTTATGCCCAACCACCAATTATCGAACGAGATCCAGTGAAGCAAGGGCAGAGGGCGTTCAGCGACCAAGGGCAATGGTCTTGGTACGACACGAAAACCGATTCGCTAAAGCCACTCCCTCCGCCCCCGCGGCGCGTGACGAACTCCCCACAAACAAACTCCTCAGGGAAGCAAGGGAGTAGCGGAAATGGCGCGGGAAGCGGAACCGGCGATGGATCGGGAAACGGAGCCAGCAGCGGGTCGGAGGGAAGCCCGAGTTCATTCGACATTCCCGCTGCCCCCACAGCCGCTTTTGAAGGATTATCTGCCGTAATCAATGTCATTGCATGGATCGTTGTGGCAATATTAATCGTCGCCGTCATCGTGGGAATCATTTGGGCCATTCTCAAGCTGGATCGCTCTAATGAGGAAGAAGCCGAAGAAGCGATTGAGGTTGAACAGGCACCGCTAACACCTGCCGATAAGCTTCCGTTTGAGATCGATCCCACGATTAGCGATTTTCGATCTGCCGCTGAACAAGCTTACCGCAAGCGGGATTTCCGTTTGGCAACCATTTATCTGTTTAGTCATACGCTTTTGATCCTTGATCGACATCGATGGCTGCGGTTAACCCGCAGCAAAACAAATCGACAATACTTGGCTGAGCTGAAAGACAATTATGGATTGAAACAGTTCTATGAGCGACTCATGATCTTGTTTGAGGCAACTTTTTTTGGCGATCAACAGATTATGCAGAACCAGTTTGAAGCCTGTTGGCAAGCATTACCGCAATTTGAACAATCCGTGCAAATGGGACCTCCCCCAACGACGAATCATCTTCCCGTAAGACCGCAACTTGTTTGAGAGAAACTCCTGATGACATCGGCTCTAAAGACGCATGCTGGTCGGCTGTTCGCTAATGCTGTAGCGGTCAAAGTTTCGGGAATGAAATATTTCGGAAAACTGATCCTTGTCTTGGTCATTGCGGTCTGCGCAGACAAACTGGTCGGGCAGGAGGTCGATCAACGTTACGGAGAAGTTCGCGGTCACGCTGCCCAAAGCATGAACGGATTAAGCGTGTTTACCCAAATGTTGCGGCAGAACAACGTCGAGGTTGATTTCTACCGGACACTTTCGGAGTCAATGAGCACAGCGGATCTATTGGTATGGATTCCAGATCGGTTCAACGCACCGACACCCGCAGAGATCAACGAATTTAATCGCCGCTACAGGGAAGATGCATTGCCGCCAATATTGTTCATTGGAAGAGATTATGATGGCGCGATTAGTTACTGGCAACAAATTCTCAGTCAGCTTCCCCCCGAACAACAATCGCGAGCGGCGGAATATCTTACGGAACTTCGGGAACAATGGACTCGACGCAGAAATACTAATGGCGGGTTCCAAAACGATTGGTTTACCTACCACAGCACTGATCGTTGGCAACCTGTATCGACGCTCAGGGGCACGTTGGCGGAAGGTGTCGATGTATCCAACACGAATATGGTATTGACGGGTCAATTTCATATGCCCGACCTCTACGATGGTGATGTCCTGCTTCTGGCAGATGGCGAGCCTTTTGTGTTTTGGTTGCCACGGCATAAGTATCACCAGGCCGATGTATTGGTTATCGCAAACGGTTCACTTTTGCTCAACGTCTCGTTGGTCAACCACGAGAATCGCAAGATCGTACAGAACCTGATCGATCAATTGGAACCGCAGCGGGTTGCGATCTTGGGCTCGACCGGCCAAGAGGTATCCGAGACTAGCAACAACGAAAATCCTTTTGAAAATCCGTTGAATTGGGTGCGAGTTCCACCCTTGAATTGGATCATCCCGCACATGATTTTTTTTGGTATTTTGTATTGTTTTTGTTACTTTCCGATTTTCCGGAGGCCGCGAGAATTGCCCCCGGAAAACGTGTCGGAGTTTAAATCGCACATTGAAGCTGTCGCTATATTATTGGAGACAACCAAAGACAAACGTTACGCGAAAGGCGCGATAGACCACTATCGATCAATCTCTCAACAACACCATATTGGTTGAATGCGTGGTTGCGAAGATAATGAAGCGCGCATAGCGGCTGGTTCTTGAATGCACGAACGTTCAATCGATGGTCGCAACTGGATCCCTTTAATCTACAGAACAAATCAATGAACTCTTCAACTTCTTCGCCAGACAAAATCGAATTCAACTGCACGCATTGCGGTCAACGGCTGGCTGTCGCCACTCAGCATGTCAATGCCCAAGTGCAGTGCCCTGCTTGCAAATCAGTTCAAACGGTGCCTCAGGGAAGTCGACTGAGTCCTTCCCAGCCGCAGGTGCCACCAATGACGTCACCGAACATGAATCGAAATTCCAGTGGAGGTCCCAATTGGCCAAGCGGTGAGCAAGTGTCACCGCCGCGCACGCCACCGCCGGGTCCTGCCGTCTCGTTCCCGCCGCAAGCTGGATCTGCAGTTGTGCCGAACAGCGATGTCAGATCTTCGGCAGTTCCCGTCGCAACCAGCGGACAAACGGTGAGCCCCGGCTTTGCACCCAGTGCGCCGGAGATAGGGGCCGAGACACCCACACGGCGACTTTACGAACGAATTCGTAAGGAAGTGTCCAAAGTTTACGTTGGCCAAGACGAGTTGGTGATGGGAACCTTGGTTGCACTATTTTCAGGTGGGCACGTGCTGATCGAGAGCGTCCCTGGCTTGGGCAAAACGTTGTTTGTCCGCACGCTCGGTAAGATCTTGGGCTGCAAATTTGGACGGATTCAATTCACGGCCGATTTGATGCCTTCGGATATAACTGGGGCTCCAATATTTAACATGAAGACCCAGGAATTCGAGTTTCGACCGGGTCCCGTCTTCACGCAACTGTTGCTGGCGGATGAAATCAATCGCGCCCCCGCGAAAACACACGCCGCGTTATTGGAGATTATGCAGGAACACCGTGTAACGATCGACGGTGTTTCGCATCGGCTCGAATTGCCATTTATCGTTTTAGCAACGCAAAACCCGTTGGAATCGGAGGGAACTTACAACCTTCCAGAAGCGCAACTCGACCGATTCATGTTCAAGTTGATTGCCGATTATCCCAGCGCCAGCGAGGAAGCCAACATATTGACGTTACACAGCTTGCAAGCCAAAAAGAGCGTCGACTTAGAGAATCAACTCGAAGCAGTGACGACTTCAGCTGAAATTCGCAAAGTTACGGAGGAGACCGATAAAGTTCGCGTCGACACGAAATTGGTCGACTACATCAACAATCTCGTTAGGCTCACGAGAAAATGGCCCCAATTTTACATGGGCGCGTCACCCCGAGCAGGCATTGGACTGATGCAAGCCTCCCGCACGTTGGCTGCCTTTTACGGCCGAGACTTTGTTGTGCCGGATGACGTGGTACAAATCGCGCTACCCACATTGCGGCACCGCGTTGTCTTAACAGCAGAAGCAGAAGTTGAAGGTCAAAACGTCGATCAATTGTTGACTGAATTGATTCGCTCGGTCGAAGTCCCGCGGTTGCGTTGAGGTGTTGTTCATGTTGCTGAATACGCTCTCGGCAATCGGTCAGTGGTTAGTCGACAACATGGTTATGTTCGTGTTGTTGATGATCTTGCCCCTTTGGTTCATTGCCAAGACCAAACGGGCATATCCAAGCCGGCGCATGTTATTTCTGTTTGGAATTCCGGCTTTCGCCACACTGATGTTGGTAGCTGTTCCAGCTTTACGCTGGCCAATTCTAGTCGTTGATTTCGCGCTTGTATGCCTTGCCATCATCGATTGCATTTTGCTCCCTCATCAACGCAGTTTCACGGCGACGCGTGAATTATTGAAAGTTGCCTCCATTAACAAGCCACACTTGGTTCGGCTCTTCATCTCGAATCTGTCACGAAAAAAGGTTAACGTGATTGTCGTTGATGATATTCCTGAAGGCTGTGAAGCGACACCCGTGGAATTTTTTCAGTCGATGCGTCCGGCTACGGTTGCCACTTACAAATACGCGTTGAAAGCGATTGAGCGAGGACGTTTCGTTTTGAAAACCGTTTTTTTGCGAGTGAATAGCCCGTTGGGACTCTGGAAAGGAAACTACAAATTACCCTGCGACTCAGAAATACACGTTTATCCTGATTTCAAACAGTTGCAGGAGTACTCCATCCTGGCCCGCACCAATCGCTTGAGCCAATTCGGCGTGCGACGCACTCGGAAGATCGGACAGGATAACGACTTCGAACGCTTGCGAGATTACAACCTCGATGACAATTTCAAGTTCATTGACTGGCGCACGACCGCGCGGCGGCAAAAACTAACGGTACGTGATTTTCAAGCAAATCAGAGCCAACGCGTCATTTTCATGATTGACTGCGGGCGGATGATGACGAACCAAAACGAAAACTTGAATTTGCTCGATCATGCGCTGAATAGCGCATTGATGTTGAGCCATGTCGCCTTGATGCGCGGTGATGCGGTGGGCATGCTGTTCTTCAGTAATAAAATTCATGCGTTTGTTCCACCCAGAGGTGGCAAAGCACAGATGAACCAACTATTGCACATCGCCTTTGATCAGCAAGCGCATTACGTAGAATCGCGCTACGATGAGGCGTTCGTTTATCTGCGAACACGATGCCAAAAACGCTCGCTTGTCGTGTTGATGACGAATGTGATCGACGAAGTGAATGCCAACCAAGTGCAGCGTTATCTGGGCTCGATTGTTGGAAGACACCTGCCCATCGGCGTGCTCATGCGAGATTATCAAATGTGGCAGGCTCTGGAAGATTATGAGCGCGACCGATCAAAGATCTTTTTGGGTGCGGCGGCGGCTGAAATTCTAACCTGGCGACACGAGATCTTAGTGCAACTCAGCCGCGCCGGCGTGTTGTGCGTCGACGTTTTCCCTGACCAACTTACGGCTCCGTTGATCAATCGCTATCTCGAAGTCAAGGCCAGACATCTGCTGTAGCACAAGACTTGCTCAGTACGCCACTCACAAGACGTCAAAAATGTCGCTGGGAAGTAGTCGTGGTAGCACAAAATGTGCGAAACACAAGAGCGCGATTCCGATCACGATTACGACGATGGCTAAGATCCTTCCAATCGCTCCTTCCGTCCTCCAGCCGTAGAATACGCGAGTCTTGCCTGTCACTAGCCAAATCAAGCCAAGCACAATGCAGACCAGTCCAATTAGGTAGAATGAGTATCCGACGATCATTTGCCTGTTATTGAATCAAAAAGTTGAGTAAGGACGCAACTACGAAATAGCTCGATCCGTCTGATCGATGTCCCAGAGCGCAACGCCCTATTTCTTGGTGAATGCGCGAGCCCAAGTCCCGTTGAACGACTCAGTCTATGACGATAACAACGAAAAGTAAATGGCCACCTGCGCATGCCGTCGATTTGCTTCGGGAAATTTCGTCCCGGAAACAGCACGAGTACTAATGCGATCTGCTGTTGAACTTCCCCAAATCAAAGACGCTATAATGGAGCCGCAGAATACGCTGAAGGACGCTGAAGTTATTGAGATGGTACGACAGATCATCTCGTTCTTCGTCCGTCACTAATCAGATTTGAAATGATGGCAACGTCATGCCGACAACGCCTAACACTTTCTACGCGCTTCTGCGATTTCCGCGGCCAATCAATAATCTCCAATTACATAATCAACCGGAGACGCTATTATGGAGCCGCAGAATACGCTGAAGGACGCTGAAGTTATTGAGATG